>JAGCUU010000019.1 GCA_017962665.1 Bacteroidales bacterium
GTCGCCAGCGTCACCGCCAAGAAGCCCATCTATGACTTCGTCGCCAAGGAAGACGGCTTCGGCCACCGTTTCTGGGTAATCGACGACAAGGCCATGATCGCCGAACTCGTTGAGCTCTTCGACAAAAAAGTTCCCGCCATGTATATCGCCGACGGCCACCACCGCAGCGCCGCCGCCGCCCTCGTGGGACAAGAGAAGAAAGAGCAGAACCCACACCACACCGGCAAGGAGGAGTACAACTACTTCATGACCGTCATCTTCCCCGACAACCAGCTGAACATCATTGACTACAACCGCGTAGTGAAAGACCTCAACGGCCTCAGCAAGGAGCAGTTCATCGCCGCTGTCAGCGAAAGCTACGACGTCCAGGACATGGGTACCGACATCTACAAACCCGCCAAGCTGCATGAGTTCAGCATGTACCTCGACGGCCACTGGTACAAGATGACCGCCAAGGCTGGCACCTTCGACGACAACGACCCCATCGGTGTACTCGACGTCACCATCCTCAGCAACCTCGTCCTCGACAAGGTTCTCGGCATCAAGGACCTCCGTACCGACAAGCGCATCGACTTCGTCGGCGGTATCCGCGGTCTCGGCGAACTGAAACGTCGCGTCGACAACGGCGAGATGAAGGTCGCATTCGCCCTCTATCCAGTCAGCATGAAGCAGATCATCGACATTGCCGACACCGGCAACATCATGCCTCCGAAGACCACCTGGTTCGAGCCCAAGCTCCGCTCCGGCCTCGTGATCCATGAGCTCTGCTAAGCGGCATTGATACTCACTAAGAGGGTCGTCCATTTTGAGGCGACCCGCTTATTTTGTTTTTTACTAAAGCAAAAGCCATTCGATGGCGTTCTGTTGCTTGATGCCATTATGATAGGTCACAGGGTCGGGGTCTAATGTCAGAACTGTTTTGGGAAAGTTGTCACCGATGGATTTCAAGGGAGTCAGCTCGCGCACCCGTGTTTTTTCATCTCTTATTGAGGCACACACTTGAAAATAGTTAACCTCCTGCGCATTTGTCACAATAAAGTCCACTTCAAGAGCATCCACTTTCCCAATATACACATTGGGATAACGTCGCATCAACTCCAGGAAAACGACATTCTCCAACACTCTACCGAAGTCTATACCGCGTGTACCCAACAACATGTTGCGCAAAGCCACATCCACAAGGTAGTATTTCTCCATTGTTTTCAGCAAGCTCCGCCCCTTCACATCATACCTTTTTACAGGATAGATGATGCAACTCTCACAGAGAGCCGTGAGGTATTTTTCCACTGTCTTCACATCAACTTTACGACCCGACGAGGTCAAAGTATCTGCAATCTTCTTGGTCGACAATGTGTTGCCGATATTGTCGGCCAGAAATGCCATCACACTCTCCAACATCATTGAGTCTCCAATCCTGTTGCGCTGTACTACGTCTTTCAGCACGATGGTACTGTATATTCCGCGCAAATATTCATTCACTACCTGTTGGTCTCGTCCAAGGCTGGCTGCATAAGGAAACGAAGAGTAGGTAATATAATCGGCATACAGCCTATCCGTAGATTGTCCATCCCTTTGGGCTATGGAATATTCTTTAAACGAGAATGGCAGTAATTTCAGTTCCACATACCGACCAGACAGTAGCGTCGCTATCTCGCTTGACAACATATATGCATTGGAACCTGTGATATACAAGTCTACGTTGTCTTTGATATACAAAGAGTCCACCACGTCTGCATAGTTGGCCACGTGTTGTATTTCGTCAAGGAAAACATAGTTCATCACACCTGGTTGCAGACGCTTGATGACATAGTCGTACAAAGCTTTGGACTCCCGCAACTCATAGAAATCAAAGTCCTCGAAATTGATGGAGATTATACGTTTATTTGCAACACCCGACGCTTTAAGTTCTTCAGCATACAAACTCATCAGCACACTCTTTCCGCAGCGACGCACACCGGTGATAACCTTGATTATTTTCTTGTCGCGAAACTTGTCGAGATACTCTAAGTCACTGGTTCTCTTTACTAAACCCATATCAATGTAATTTAAAAGACATTGCAAATATAATAAAGTTTTTGGAATTAAATCCAAAAACTTTATTGTTCCAATATTTTATTGGAACGGATACCGTTACTGTAACAAAGTAGTAAATGCTTACGATTCAAGCATGATCCTTCTACGATCCTTGTCGGCCTAGCCGACGGCTCACTACGGTGATGTCTAAACAAAGAAAAAAGTAGGATCATGATGGGATTGCGTGAGCCGGCTTCTAAAAAATTCTATTTGTTGCATTCAATGTAGAAGACATAGTTTTTTACTCGCTTCACCTTTTCTGCCAATGATAGTGTCGATATACTATTATTGGTTGGAAATTTGATATTCAACCCTGCGCTTTCAATAAGAATTTTCAAGTAGGATGTCTTGATTGCATAGCCAACATTTTCAGTTCCTGGCACACCTGCCACTACAATGCCTATCACGTTACCATCGTTGTCAAACAATGGGCCTCCACTGTTTCCAGGCTGAATAGGGGCAGATATTTGATATGCAGAAATATCACCCTTGTAGCCTGTTCTAGAACTAACAATACCGTTAGTTAGTTTTATTTCGTTACCCAAAGCCTGCGTCAATGAATATCCAAGCACAAATATATCTTCTCCAACATTAGCCATTCGTTGCAGCACCGCATATGGCACTTCACCATAGTCCTTGAAATTCGGGTCATTTATTCTAATAACTGAAATATCATTCACTTTGTCCATAGCAACAACTACAGCGGAATAACTTGTATTCAAATCACCATCCACACCTTTAATTATTATTTTTTTTGCCGTTCCAACCACGTGATTATTTGTTACGATGTAACCGTTCCCAAGTGCGAAACCCGAACCAGTCCAAAATTCAATTGTATTTTCCACATCTTTGGATATTGTTCTTGGATCTCCCATTTTAACATAGACATTTGTATTATCATTATTGAATGACACAGTCATTGAAATGGCATCAAATGTAATAATAGCAGTCTCTTTAGTCTTATCTTTGGTGAACCATAATGCCTTATATGCATTTGAAATTGCCATTGGACGTAAAAGAGCCTTGACTTCGCCTATTTTCCACGAACCTGAATCTCCTTTGTCTTGACCGGCATAAACTGCAAAAATAGAGTCTTTTGATTGAACTACGGCGATTTTACAGCCATCTTCTGTTAACATTTCATAATAGCCAGAGATGGTTGCGGTAGAACTATCCACCAATTTCTTCAAATCTTTATCCGAAGTAGCAACACGATGCGTTGTCTCACCTATTAATGTCTTATAATTAACAGGAAAAATATGGACTCCGTAATATCTTACACCATTTGGTTCTATCAAATTTATAACATTAACACCTTCTGGAAGGGTAGGAAAGGTCAACTTAAAAACATCACACTTAGAAAACCCTTCTCCTCGAATGGTGACATCAGAATTTATTATTTTTATTTTTTCTGTTTCTTTATTTACAGGATTCAAATACTCAATGTATATTTCTGTATTTAATTTCAGGGGGTACTTATAAAGATACACTAATGTGTAATCAATTCCTGAAACAATTGTGTAAATCTTTGCATCGCGCTCATAGAAGATTCCTTTTACTTTGTCATATGCTGGATAATCAGTTCTTTGAGACATCGCTGCAAAAGAAACACAAAGTAGTAAGACAAAACAATAATTCTTAATTTTCATAACTTCAATTTAATATTTGATTCCGTCGTTTTTATTCCATATTTTGACCGAATGAAGTGAGCAAGTTTTTTCGCTGTAGCCTTGTTTATTAATGGCGAAAGGATTATCTCATCAATCATTACAGATGGGTCTATATCTATATTAATATAGGACAATATATTTTTCGGTTGTTCATACTCGAAGAAGTAAAATCTGCATTCCTCTTCTTCTTTATATGCTGGTATTTTTGAAAATAGATTCATCATAAAACCATTTTGTGCAGAATATCCGTGATAGGTCATTTTTCCACACCAGATGTCATAATCGTTTTGCTTTATAGATGCAATAACATTATGGACTGTTGAGTTTATGCAGGCACCAAACTTAGGAGTGTAACTATGCCACATTACCATTCTGTCCTCTATATTGTATGTCCAACATGAGGTTGGAACCATTTTGTTTTTCTGTATGTTTTCCCAAACTCTTAGACATTTATTTGTATCTTGCTTGGGTTGACAAGGGACATTTTCTCCCACTGCACTCAATGGAAATACTCTATTGAGAGGAAAAACTCCCTCATAAGAATCACTAAAAGTATCTTTCCTACTAACATAATATTGTTTAGTTTCAAGCATTTGGAAAAGATAATCCAAATCCAGATATTGTCTTATAGGAGTTTCTTCTGTAACATCATTGACTAAATGAAGAGGCCGTATTTTATTTTTCCCCACTACACCTGTTTTTTTTCCGACCCTCCAACGGAGATGTTAATAATTCCAATAAGAAAAGGCATGAGGGTATGTGCTCATGTCCGTCTTTACCAGGTATCGCCAAACACCTTTATGGGTACGGGTTTATGGAACATATCTCACGCCTGAAGATATGCTAAGGGTATAGCATACACAATCAAGCGAAAGCATAAATGCTCTGTCCACCCATTTAGAATTTTGGCGAATTTCGGTAAAGGGACAATTATCGCAATGCTTTTCTTGCTTACGCTTTATTACTCTCGAAAGCAAGTGCAAAAATACACATAAAAATTAAAATTGGAAAAAATATTTTGTCACAGGCAAAAATGTACTTACATTTGCATTATTGTTTTTACTAAAACAAATAACCAAATGAGTATTCCTTATCTACTGATTATGGCAGTTTTGGCAGTCATGTTACTGTTCTTTGCCCGTCAGAAAAATTACATTTACAAGAAAGAAAAATAATTTAGACAATAATAAATCTTTACATATATGTCCATAGCCAAGATTAATGTCAAGATAGGCATCGACGAGCCTCCATTCGTAACCAATGGCAAGAAACAGTCTGCAAGCCAGACCATAGAATTGAGCCATGTAGGACAGGAATTCAAGATTCACTGCTTTGTGGACTTCTTCTTCACCATAACAAACCTATCACCCACAAGTGTCGAAATCGAGTCCTTTGCCGACGTTCAAGCTGTCAAGTATAACATTTTCAAAAGTATTAACGAACCCACTGACGAGAACAGGTGGAAAAAGACAGCGAAAAGCAGCGGCGGATGCACCCACATATACAACTTCATGGTTGACGGTGACACGAAGAAACATTTTGTTCGCATTGAGGTAGACATCGTATTGAACGACGAGGAACGCCTTGCACTGGCACGTCAGGCTCGCGACGAAGGACGATGGAATGATGCACTATACACTCTTAAAGAGATGAAGGAGACCAAGCCTCCACGCCAATTCCTGTTACGTTGCCGCTATCAGCTTGCCTTGTGCTACGAAAATGGAGAAAACAATCTTGGCATCAAAGCTGATAAAAAATTGGCTTACAACTCTATGAGAGAATTGTTCTATGATGTAAAACTCAATGATGCCATTTACGAAGAGGTGGTGCGCACATACGCACGCTACAGACGTGACGGTATTGGAATACCCGCTTCTCCTGACGAATACGACAGTATCATCAATTCTCATATTATCGGAGCCCAAAAACCAGACAGCACCTCATACGAGGGACCCGTAGACGAGGACGGTCTGCCTCACGGTGAAGGAACCATGACCTATACCTACGGCGACAAAATTAAAAAATACAAAGGCAACTTTGTCCACGGAATACGTGAAGGGGAAGGCGAACTGCTATACCCGACACAAATCAAGAATTCCATGACCGAGTCGGAATACTACATGCAGGGCGACTACGACAACGCTGGACGCCAGATATCGAGTCCTAAGCCAGGTTCATACAAAGAATACATTGACGCCTGGTGTATTGAATACAAAGGCCTTTGGTGCAACGACCTGCCAAAAGTCAGACCTGAGGAAGAGTAATATAACGGTTAATGGTTAACGGTTAATTGTTAAAGATGTAAGATATTAGATGTTTGATTTTTCAAACGTTACATAACCTTCACTATAATAATTTATCGCATAACAACAGTTTTTTTTTAATCAATACTAAATCATTAAAATGAAAAAAGTTTTAACATTAATTGCCGCTTTTGCAATGTTGACCTCTGTAAGCTTTGCACAGTTTACAAGGAAAGACGTGAAAAAAGCCAACGTAAAGTTCGAGAAAATCGACTTACAGAAAAAAGCCAACGCTAAGGCCATCTTCATGAAAGGAGCCAAATCCGCAGGTGACACTGTCTCCACCTTCCCATGGGAAGAAGGTTTCGAGACAACAGCCTGGAACTGGACCTTTGTCACTGCAAACCCTGCCCTCGATGATGGTTTCCAGATAATTAACTCTGCCAACTATTCCGATTATGCCCACACCGGCAACGCATTCCTTCTCGGTAACTACAGCGACGATGTGAATACCAGCCAGTGGGCCATCTCTCCTGTCATCAACATTCCTTCCACCGCTTCAGACTTCACTCTTTCGTGGTATGTTCAAATGACCGAGTATGACGACATTGAGACCTCCTACGAGGTTCGCTTGTCGTCCACCACTGGTGACACCAGCGCGTTCACCACTCTGCTTCTGAGCGAGACCGACGAGACCGACGACTACGTTCTGCGCACCGTCTCCCTTGCTTCCTATGCCGGACAGAGCATCCGCATCGCTTTCCACAACATCACCGGTATGGGTGGCGACGCCATGTTTATCGACGATATACGCATCGGAGGCCCCTCCATGCCCGAGCTCACCATCAGCGGCCCAATAAATGCCATCCTCAACCAGCCTGCCACCTATACCGCCGCAAGCAATGTAACGACCCTGGCCTGGTATGTCGACGGAGCTGCTCAGGCTTCCACCACCAGCACCATGACCTATACATTCACAACCTCAGGAACACACCAGGTCGTGGCCAGTGCAACCAACTCCGTTGGAACCGTTTACGACACACTTAACGTAAATGTCATCGACTGTGGTTCTGCAATCAGCACCTTCCCATACATTGAAAACTTCGAGGCCGAAAACCCCTGCTGGAGTTTCGTCAGCGCCGACCCTGCAAACGACGACAGAACAGGCATTACCTCCGATCAGGCTTTCCAAGGTCTCAGCTCATACGTCCTCAGCAGCTATTCAACGGCCAGCGACTACAACCAGTTCCTTATCTCCCCAGAGTTAAGCCTTCCTGCCGGCAACACCTATATGGTCAAGTTCTGGTATAAAGGTTATAACTCCGGCGACGCTTTCCGTGTGAAGGTCTCCACCACCACCAGCGACACCGCTGCATTCACCACCGTCCTCGGCAACTACCCCACCGTCCAGACCGACTGGACAGAGGTTGCCTTCTCTCTGCCTGCAGCCACAAAGTATATCGCCATCAACTACTATGGCAACTATGCATACTACCTCTATATCGACAGCCTTACTGTCAGCGAAATATCCGCTCCCACAGTAAGCATCAGCGGTCCTGAAAGCATCGGCACCGGCAACGAGGCCGTCTACCACGCCAACGCCAACCTCGCCGACAGCTATGCCTGGTTCATCGACGGCATTGACCAGAACGAGTCCGGAGATATGATTTCCACCGTCTTCACAACCGCTGGAAGCCATACTGTTGTCGTGAACGCCACCAACAACATCGGAACCTCCAGCGACACAATGACCGTCAACGTCTTTGACTGCAGCAACATCTCTCTGCCTTATGCTCCCGATTTCAGCACCTCACTCGGCTGCTGGGTCAACCAGAGCGACTCTACCGAAGGTATGGGATGGATGGTCAGTGCTGACGCTTTCGAATCCAACCCCATCGGACAGGTCATCTCCATGTCCGCCCAAAATTTCTTAGGCATGTTCATGATTGACGTCCCCGTCGACAACTGGCTTACCAGCCCCGCCATCACCATGCCAGCTACCGGCTCATACGAGATTGCATGGAAGGTTATGCCCTTCGACCCCGATTATGCTGGTGACCACTATGGTGTCTACCTTATCAACGGCACCGACAAAACCCTTCTTTTCGAAGAGACCCTCAACAGCGACATGGATGACTTCGCCCAGCGAGTCATTGCTCTCCCCACCAACATTAACGGAGACTTCCGCGTTGCTTTCCGCCACTTCAACAGCGAAGGAGGCTACGTCATCATCCTTGACGATATCCAGATCCGCGCCCTTACCGCTCCTGCAGTAACCATCTCCGGCCCCACCTCTGTGATGGTTGGCAACGAAGTGACCTTCACGGCAGTAAGCACCAACTCCGACAGCTATGCATGGACCGTTGACGGCAACGCTGTAAGCGGTAACGGCAACACCATCAGCTACACTTTCACCACTGTTGGCAACCACACTGTTTCTCTCGTTGCAACCAATACCGTTGGAAGCACCAACGCATCACTCTACGTCACTGCTTTCGTCTGTGACGCCATCACCGACTTCCCCTGGACCGAAGGATTCGAAGAGATGACCAGCGTTCGTTGCTGGAACTTCATCACCAACTCAACCGACAAAGGCTGGATAACCTATATGGGCCAATATTCTCAATATGCACACTCAGGCAACGGTCTCTTGTTCGGTTCTTACAACGACGACATGGATGTCGACCAGTGGGCTATCTCTCCCGAGCTCCAGCTCCCCTCCACTATTTCCGACCTCAGCCTCTCATACTTCGTAACCCTCAACACCTATGACGGCATCGACAACACCTACGAAGTTCGCCTCTCCAATGGTGGCAGCAGCACCGCTGACTTCAACACCATCCTCTTTACCGAGACCAACAGCACTACAGATTGGGAATTGCGCCGCGTGTCTCTTGCCGACTACGCCGGACAGACCGTACGCATCGCTTTCCGCAACATCACAGCTGCAGGCGGTGATGCCATGTTCCTCGACGACGTCCGCATAGCAAGCCTCTCCGGTATCAACAATGCCGAGAATCTCAGCGTGAACGTCTACCCCAACCCCGCCCACAACAGCATCAATGTTGAAGGTGAGGGTATCGAAGGCGTCCAGATTATCGATATCAACGGCCGTATTGTCGCCAACGCCACTGCCGGCAACATCGACATCAGCCGCCTTGCCAACGGTGTCTACTTCGTCCGCGTCATTTCGGCTGAAAGCAGCTACACTACAAAGGTTGTAAAGCGCTAAACACCCGTTTCCAAATAATTGGGAGAAAAGCTCCGCAGCATGTATGCTGCGGAGCTTTTTATTTGATAATAAGCACGCTCATAAAACTCACCGGCGCGGGCAGCGACAAAAACGCACAAAACAATATTATTATTTATTTGGTCAGTTTGGTGATTATGTGTATTTTTGCAAAATTTTTATCGGAACAGCGAAATTATTTTTTCGTTGTTTTTCTAACCAAGAATAATGAAGTTATAGATATGAAAAAAAGTATTGTTATTCTATCATTCCTGCTGATTAGCGCCATTTGCAGCGCTGCGCCGATATTCAACGCACCAGCCATACGCATACAGCCTAACGGCGACACGCTACACTGTCTGATTTCCGGTGACGAATACTACCACCGTCTGCATGATGCAAATGGCTATACCATTGTCCAGAACCCGCAAACCGGCTACTGGGTCTACGCCGACACTGTCCATAAAGGCAGAGACAGATGGGATGTTGTTGCAACAAAACATGTTGTCGGAACGGTAAACCCTGCGCAAGTCGGACTGCATCCCAATATCGGCATTGATCGCGAAACCTGGATGGAAAAACAACACTACTATGACATCCCTGCCGGCTACGCAGCCTCGTCCGGTCCGAAGACATCGGGCACTAACCATGGCACACTGAACAACATAGTCATTTTCATCCGCTTCAGCGATGAGACAGAGATCAGCACACCGTTGTCAAACATCAATGCCATGTTTAACGACTCGTCAGCCACAGCGACGTCGATGTACAACTATTTCAAGAAAGTCTCATACGGCAAGATATACATCCCCACCCACTACTACCCTACCCCTAACGGCAACAATGTCATTTCGTTTCAGGACAGTCTGCCACGAAGCTATTACATGCCCTACAACGCCACCACCAACACCAACGGTTACCAAAACGACACCGAAAGTCGTAACCGCGAATTCAGCCTTCTGGAGCGTGCCGTAAACTATGTCAATGCCCATTCGCCCGTATCGACTTCCTTGAACCTCGACATGGACAACGACGGCAAGGTAGACAACATCTGTTTCGTGGTCAAAGGCACTTATACGGGATGGAGCGACCTGCTATGGCCCCATAAATGGAGCCTCTACGACCGCTACGTCTATATCAACGGCAAACGCGTCTACACATTCAACCTGCAGCTCGAAGGAAGCGGAACACACTACTTCAGCAGTTCCACTTTCTGCCATGAGATGTTCCACACCCTCGGTGCCCCCGACCTGTACCGCTACAACGTGGGGACCGATGTCAGCGGTGTCGGCTCATGGGATCTTATGTGCAGCAACACCACGCCACCGCAACACATGAGCGCCTATATGAAATGGAAATACGGCAACTGGCTTGACTCCATACCGGAGATTACCGTACCCGGAACCTACACCCTCCACTCCCTTGGCGACAACACCTACGACAACTGCTGCTACAAGATCGCAGCACAGGAGCCACACCAGTGGTACGTGCTCGAATACCGCGACAACACCGAGATGTTCGAGACTGCCCTTCCCGGACGCGGTCTTCTGGTTTTCCGCATCGACGACCGCTACAACGGAAATGCAAGTTATAACGGAACGACGGTCTTTGACGAAGTTTACCTCTTCCGTCCCAATGCCCCCAACGACAGCACCAACGGCACATTATCACAAGCCTACTTCAGCGGCAACACGTCACGTACCTCGTTTACGCCATACACCAACCCTCACCCTTGGCTGACCAACAACATCATCGACACAACATTCTCCATAACCAACGTCACATCTCCTGGAGTGACGATAAGCTTCACATACCACGACCTTCGCGGTTGCCGCGAACCTATGTCGCTTGCTGTCAACAACCCGAACGGCTACTCCGCAAATCTAAGCTGGTCCGGAAACGCCAACAACTATAAAGTGCAGTGGCGCGAAAACGGTTCGACAACCATCAACTCAACCTTCGTCAATGCCACAAGCTACAGCCTCACAGGCCTCAGCCTGAACACCGCCTATCAGTGGCGTGTGAGGGGCGTCTGTGGTGCCAACGACAGCAGCGACTGGTCGGATTGGAACACTTTCCGCACCGCCATGTGCCCCACCCCGACGGAGACCACCATAGGAAGCGGTGACACCACCTACTACACCCTGCCGCTCAACAGCTACTACAACTACAGCTATTCGCAGATGATTTTCACTTCGGCAGAACTCGGAGGCAGCCCTTACGCCATCAGCAAGATAGCCTTCAACTATGCAGGAACCGACCAACTAAACAGCAAAGACAGTTGCATAATCTATTTGGGCAACACCACTCAAAGTTCTTTCGCCGGCACGGCGATGAGCAATTTTGTTCCCTTCAGCCAACTGCAGAAAGTATATGAAGGACCCATGCAATGTGTACAAGGATGGAACGAATTTGTCCTCGACAGCGCATTCATATACAACGGCACAGGGAACCTCGTCGTTGCCATCGACGACAACAGCGGAGAATACAACAGCTCGTCATGCAAGTTTTTCTGCACAAGAACAAACGGACAATACAGGTCCCTGACCTATTACAGCGACAGCTACAACCCCGACCCCACAGCGTCATCATACAACGGCTCCAAGTATCGTCGTCAATACCGCGCCGACATACGCTTCTCGGGCTGTCCAGTAGTCAACTACTATGAGGTGACACTCCATAACAACATGCCTGCCCACGGTACCGTTTCTGGTGACGGCGTCTATGAAGAGGGAGAGACAGTGACCATTACCGCCACTGCAGGCACTGGCCACTATTTCATGTATTGGATAAGCAACGGGGACACAATACGCCAAAACCCATACATTTTCACAGCCAACGCCGACATCGAGCTTACCGCTTATTTTGCTCCATGCACATACACTATCACCACCAATATTGCCGATGGCGGAGTGGGTGGCATGGTGACTGGCGGCGGCACCTATACATACGGCAGCAATATCAGCATCTATGCCCAGCCCTTCTCGCACCATTCCTTCTCGCACTGGCACTGCAACAACAACGGCGCAGACATTTACGAAAACAGCTTCATCGTCACGGTCACTGCCGACAGCAGTTTCACAGCCTATTTCGACAGCGAGACCCACAGCGTCAGCGTGGAGAGCGAGGACATAGAGTTAGGCAGTGCTTGGTTTGACCTTGGCGACGGCTCACAGGAGCACTACGGCACCCTCGACTACGGCACCATGCTTACACTTTATGCCATGCCAAGCACCGACCTGCAAGGCATGGTATGCTACTTCGACACATGGAGCGACGGCAATAGCGACAATCCCCGCAGCCTGCAGCTCACTCAGGATACAGCAATCACTGCACACTTCATCGCCGACATCATAGATGGCATCGACATTGCCAACAATGACGATATTGTGATAGTCGCTCATCACCTCGAAGTGACCGTTTTCGGGGCCGAAGGCCGCATAGTGCATCTCTTCGACATTACTGGCCGCTGTCTCAGCACCGTCACCGGCAAGTCAGAAACTGTCATGCAGCTTCCCAACAACGGCGTCTTCATCGTCAAAGTCGACGGCTACGCCCCACGCAAGATTGTCTCCATGCAGTAACACACTCCCTCATACAAAAACAGAAGCGTGGTGTACCGATCGGTACACCACGCTATTTTTTTTACTGCTATATATTCTACAATTATTTATTGCTCTTTGCAACAAGTTCCTCATAGAACTTGGCGCGGCTGCAATACATATAAGGATAAACCCAGAGCATACCAATACATAAAGTGAGTAATGATAATAATATCCAACCGATAAAGCTAAGGTCCAAAACGAAGAGTTTCCATTTGTAGCCATCCATCATTCTCATGCTCTCATTGATGCAATCATCGGAAGGCAACTCCGGATGGTCTTTCATGATGTATGGCGTCATGGCATAAGAATAGCCCTTTATGATACCCGGTATTATGAGAAGCAGACTCCACAGGAAGGTGTAGATAGCCGTAAGAAGTGCAGTGCCAAGATAGCGGCCATAATCCGAGAAACACTGGAAAGGTTTGCCAATCATGTCGTCGCGATCAATGTCACGCATAAAATCCAGGAAAGTCACCGTGTAACCGAAGCCAAGCGGTGTAACAACGAACACCGTGAGAAGAAGACCAATTAAATTAAAAATTGCAGCGGTATTCTTGAACTCTGAAAACATACTGCAAAACAATACGACAAGGGTATAAACAAGCGTACAAAGCACCGCTTGAGTCCAATTTCCTTTTAATTCTGCACGGGCAGCGGCACGAATGGCGCTGTTTTCAGGCATCATGCCATTGTTGTTCGAAAATGTTTCTTCCATAATGATGTGTTTTTATGTGTTAATAACTGAATTGAAATCATGATTATTCAAATGCAAAAATAGTAAAAAATATCATTTAGTAAAGGTTAAAGGATAACGTTTAACGTTTAACGATTATCTTTCGCTCATTATCAGCAAACTACCTTTATTTTTTGTTACATTATATTTTTTTACTTTTATAGAACAATAATAAAAAAAAACATAACTCGTTATTTATTTTGTATTAAACAAAATAAAAAATGTTTCTAATTGACGATAATGACAAATTGATGTTTGCTGCAGCACAAAGCTCCGGCAACAATGGGATAGATTCTTTCGAAGTTGAGAAAGGCAGCTTGGCTGGAAATGCCATACAGTTTGCAGACACCATTAAAGCCGTAAAAGACTCAATAAGCAATCTTGGTCTCTCCGACGTAAAAGACATTGTTACCGGAGAGAACACCATTCTCAAGGATGCACTTTCTGGTTTGATAGACCTCACTGTTGCATTTATTCCGAAACTTATAGGATGTATCCTGGTTTTATGGATTGGCTTCAAGCTGATAAAATTATTGAAGAGAGCCATAACCAAGATGCTTGACAAGCGTAGCGCAGAATCCTCACTCACCGGTTTCCTCACATCTCTGGTCGATGTGCTGATGAAAGTGATGCTTATCATCATGGCCATGGACATCATCGGCATCAAGGCAACATCGTTCATTGCCATCCTTGGTGCCGCCGGACTTGCTGTTGGTATGGCAATGCAAGGCACCTTGCAGAACTTCGCCGGAGGAGTGATAATCCTGCTGCTCCGTCCGTTCAAGGTGGGTGACTATATCGAATGCGGTAACTTCAAGGGCTATGTCAAAGAGATACGTATCTTCCATACCTTCATCAAACCTTTCAACGGTCGCATTGTAGTGGTACCCAACAGCGAGCTGTCGAACAAGAGCCTGATCAATCACACCAAAGACCCAGTCATTCGACTTGACGTGGTGGCCAGCGTTGCTTACGGCACCGACCTTGACAAGGCTCGCGAAGTGATTAAAGGCGTTATCGATGCCGACGAGCTCATCCTCAAAGACCCCGCTCCAAAAATCGCTGTCAGCGAGCTCGGCAGCAGCTCTGTGGATTTCAGTCTGTGGATGTGGACCACCGTAGAAGACTATTGGACTGTATGGATGCGCATTCGCGAAAACATCTACAAGGCTTTTTACGCCAACAATATCAGCATACCTTTCCCACAGGTCGACGTTCATTTACAAAAAGACAATTCATGAATTGCCTCGCCACAGCGAAGTTGACGTTTGCAAAAACGATACTGCTGGCAATACTCTTGTCGGCATTTGGCACCGTTGTGGCACAAAACAGCTACACAGTTCCCTCCTCGGGACAAACAAATGTCAGCGTGACGCCGAGCAACTGCATCACCGTGCTTGACCCGGGAGGAAACAACAGCTACTCCAACAACTGCAACGGCAGACTGAGAGTCAGCTCCTCCAGCAACCACCCGATAAGAATTAGCGGCACATACAATACCGAGACCAACTACGACAAGATACGTATATACCGTGGGAACAGCACAAATAGCGCAGACCTGATTGGCGAATACAGCGGCAGTGGCAACATCGATATGATTTGCATGTCCACCTCTGTAACCATACAGTTCAGCTCTGACGGAACCATAACAAGGGACGGTTTCGAGCTATCGATATGTACATGCAACGGCAATGCGGCTTGGGTGCAGAATGTACAGACCAGCGAGAACGACAACGGCGTCACCATCACATGGAACGACAACGGCAGCACGACGTCGTGGACTGTCAAATACGGAACATCGCCGACAAACCTTGTCCATACCGCCACAACCACGACACCCAGCATCACGCTGACAAGCCTGACGAGCAACACACAATTCTATTTCAGAGTACTCAACAACGCCAGCAACAACACTTTCTGCGGCTCAGAGATATACACGTTCACCACCCAATGCCACGAAGTGCAAGGAGGTTGCATAGACTATACAAACTTCAACTCCTGCCTTGTCGAAGCCAGATATGGCACCTTCAACGACCCTGACATGAACATTGGCTTCGTCGACCAAGGTAGCAGTTCCATTTCGTCACGCCACACCGTCCATACCAACCAAAACGAATACGACTCACGCACTGGAGGACAGCTCAAAACCGTACCACCTGGTTTTTCAGCCTCGGTGAGACTTGGCAACTGGCAGACCGGAAGCCAGGCCGAGAGTATTAAATACCGATATACCGTTGATACGCTTGTCAGCGACCTGCTGATAATGAAGTATGCCTCCGTGCTCCAAAACCCGAATCACAACTACACGGACCAGCCCCGTTTCAAGTTCCAGATTCTGGATATCAACGGCAACGAGATTAACTCCAACTGCTATTCCGCCGATTTTGTGGCAAGCAGTGCATTAGGCTGGAACAGCTATAGCGGAGCACTGTGGAAAGACTGGACAACAGTGGGAGTGGACCTCACATCGCTGCACGGGCAGACTATTTTTATCAAGCTGACCACATTCGACTGCTCTCATTCCGGGCACTACGGTTACGCCTATTTCGTCTTCGACTGCGGCTTCAAGGCGCTTGCCTCCACCAACTGTGGCAATGTAGTGGAGAATACATTCACGGCTCCTTCCGGCTTCGCCTACCGCTGGTATAACGCAAACTCTCCCAATACCACAATAGCCACGACACAGTCATTACATGTCTCCCAGGCAGGAGATTACCGTTGCGACCTACAGTTCATCGGTGCCCCCACTGGCGCCAACTGCTCATTCACCCTCAGCGCCATTGCAGGAGAGCGTTATCCCGTAGCACAGTACTCATACGAAATCGAAGACACCGTCAATTGCCAGACCACTATACGATTCCACAACAACAGCGTGATAAGCCGTTTTGCCGACCATTCGCAATTAACCACGCTTCCTTGCGAAGGTGCCGAATGGATAATAGACGGCATTTCGGTTTCCACAGCCAACCACCCTTCAGTGCTGTTTGATCCGGGAGCACACAGCGTAAGACTTATTGCCTCGCTCAGTAACGGAATGTGCACCGACACCGTCGACGGACAGATATTAGTAGGAGCTCCGTGCCTCGTCACCGACACCATTTACGACACTGTTTGTCAAGGTTTTGCCTACCAATTCTTTGACACCACCATTTATGACGCAGGAGAATATCTGCACGAAGAGTTGACTCTTCACAGGACACTCTTCCTCACAGTAAATCCAACCACATATAAAACCATAGACACGGCGGTGACTCAGAACAGCCTTCCGTACACTGCAGGAGGAGAATCCTTCAATGCCGCAGTCAGCGGCAATACCATTACGCTCTCCAACAGCACGGGATGCGACAGCATAATAACACTCACCCTAAATATATGGTGGAACGACACCGTCTATCTTGACAGCAACCTCTGCGAGAACAGGCTCCCTCTGACATGGAACGACAAGACCTTTAACCTCTCTACAACAAATCCAGCCACAGTGCAGACCTCCACACAGTCCACCACCCTTTCGGGCATTCACGGCGAGGACAGCCTGGTAGTGATGAGTGTCACCATGCGACGCAACACCGGTCTCACCCGAAACGACACCATAGTAGAGAACAATCTACCAGTAACGGTAGGCGGAATCACCTTCCATGACAGCCATAGCGACACCGTTTGGACCATCACAAATGCCAACGGATGCGACAGCATCATCAGCTATTCTCTGCTGGTATGGCACAACGTGGAGGCCTTGGCCGACAGCACCATCTGCGAAAACGCCCTGCCTCTGACATGGAATGGAGCCACCTTTGCCGATGAGGGAACGCAGGAGGCTATCCTCGCATCTGCGGGAAGCCATGGCGAAGACAGCACAGTGACCATGACCCTGCATGTGCTTCGCAACAGCAGTCTCACACATGGCGACACTGTTGTAGAGAACGAACTGCCGGTAACGATAGGAGGAATCACCTTCGGCGGCAGCCAGACAGACACCATGTGGATTATCCCCAACGCCGCAGGATGCGACAGCGTGATATACTATTCCCTCTATGTCTGGGGCAACTACAGCCACAGTTTCGACAGCACTGTCTGCGACGACATGCTGCCCCTGCATTGGTGCGACACCACATTCTACGAGAGCGGCGAAATAACGCTGCAATATGAATCCAAGCACGGAGCTGACAGCATAGTTCTGCTTACCCTCAACGTAAACCCGACATATAGCATACATGACACTTCCGTCATTTGCCAAGGAGAGACTGCTCGTTATGGCTATACCACATCAGGAGACTATGACATCGCCTTTACCACAGTAAATGGCTGCGACAGCGTGATACATCTCAATGTCGTAGTCAATCCCGTATACGACCTCTATTTCAGCGATACCATCTGTGACAACGAGACAGCCACTTTTGATGGAGAAAGCATCGCCACTGCCGGCGAGCACTATTTCTCACACAGCACCGTACATGGATGCGATAGTCTGCTGACACTGACGCTGACAGTTTTTCCCACAAACCACACCTTTCAGAGCGAGAAAATATGCGATGGCCGTCCTTTCACATGGATCGACGGCAACACATACAACGTCAGTCCGACCGACGAGCCGACGATGCTCTACACCAACCGCTACGGATGCGACTCGACGCACCACCTTATACTCAAGATAGACAGCACATTCAAGGCAGCCATGAAATATACGCCAGAGATTGTAAACCTCAACAAGCGAGATGTACGACTCAACGATGTCTCTCCCAGTTTGAGGAGAGAATGGTATTTCGGCGAGTGGAGCGACACCAGCAGAATTTGCGTATTCTCATTCCCTGCCGACGAAGATTCATTAGAGATACTGCTTGTCGCCGCCAGCGCGATAGGATGTATAGACACCGCTCGCGGCATGGTGCGCAACGACCGTAGCATCGTGTGGCCTCCTAACGCCTTTACCCCAGACGAGCAGAGCAACAACAGGTTCTTCCTCTCCTCATTTGACATTATCAGCGGCGAAGTCTACATCTACAGTCGCGAAGGGACCTTTATCACCAGCTTTGACGTGTTGACAGGATCGTGGAATGGCAAATATAAAGGCAAAGACTGTCCGCAGGGCACATACGTGTGGACATTGCGATATATAAGCCGCGCCAATCCCCGTATGGAGCAGAAAGCAACAGGTACTGTAACGCTGCTGAGATAAAAAAACACCGCCTCGAATGAGACGGTGTTTTATTCAGTAATGAAATGAATTTATTTCATTTTGGGTGTAGCATTCTTAGCATTCACGGGAATAAAGGAAGCACCCTTGGTAGCCTCGTTGCTGATCTTAACGTTGTCAATGCAAAGGAAATAGGCATCATAGCAATTGTGGCGGAAAGCAATGCAAACATCCTGACCTTTGAACTGATCAAGGCTGTAAGAACGGGTCTTATAGCCTTCTCCCGGTGAAGCAGTAGTACCATCAGGAGCAGTAATAACACCATTGGCTGGAGTCTCAGTAACTAAAGTAGCTATTGGGCTGAAATTACCGTTTGAAAGAGTACCGACAAGTGCAGAATAGGTGTCCGGAAATTCCTCTTGGAAACTGGCGATAGCATAAGTCAAGCTATATCCACCTGCACCAGGGATATGAATGGTAGGAGTAACCAGGTAATTGTCTGTGTTCAGAGCTCCAGAGTTATTGGTATAAGAAGGCGACACCATGCATTCGGTGCCATCGACACCTTCTGGTCCGGAGAAGTAAGTCGTAGAAACAGTCCAGTTATAACCGTCTCCGTCAGCGTCAATCCGAGTCCAAGTGGAAGGCATACCGTTATCGAAATTCTCATTCAGAAGGATGGGGTCGCCGGTTTCATTGTTGTTGCCGCCGCCGTTAGTACCATTGTCTTCAGGTTCATCACTGCCGCAAGCCATAAACATGGTAACGCTCATGGCCATCGCTGCCAAAGCAAAAAATCTAAATACTTTTTTCATGATTTAAAATGATTTAATGAATGAAATATGATTTGAAAAAAATTTACATCATTATGAAATGCAAATTTACAAATAATAATCAATATGTACAATAATTAATCATAAAATATATCAACAACAGAAACCACCGCATTGATTTTCAAGATTAAACATATTAATTATTACATCTAATCGCAAATAGCAAAACAAACAAAACAAAACCAAACTGATAAAAAACATTCGTCAATAATAAAAAAATATGTACGAAACAATAATCCAAAAAGCCCTATGGGAATGATTGATTTTTATTTTTATAATATCAAAAAAGTTTCGAATGGAACGAAAAAAATATGTATTTTTGCATTTTGGAAAAAAACAATTCATATTACTAATCAACACCGAAGAGCCTGATGGTCAATAACAAGGCACAATATAAATGAAAAAAGTATTATTAACTTTACTCGCTGTGCTGACCCTTTCGTCACTGTCGGCACAGACTTTATGGAGTGAGGACTTCTCAAATGGTATCCCCTCCACGTGGACAATGTTCACTGACAACAACACGGCACACAACTCATCGCAGGCCGCTGCTTGGAGCGCATCAAGCTCTTATGGCAATCCTGCTCCTGGCGTTGTCAGCGCTTCATGGTTTGACCCTGCCGGTGTTGCCGACCGTTGGTTGATTACCGATAGCTTTTTAGTACCCGATAGTGGTTACGTGTTCTCTATAGAGGCCGCCTGCTACGAAGCCGCTTATCCTGACGGTTTTATGGTAAAGGTATCCACCACCAATCGCGACAGCCGCGACGCCTTTACAGCGACCATTATCAACGTTCCTGCAGCAACTACCGATTTCACCGAATACCGTGGTTCGCTCGACGCTTATGTAGGTCAAACCATCTACATCGCCGTTATTCAGAATTCGAACGATATGAATTTCCTTATTGCAGACAATTTCAAGGTATTACAACCCACCCAGAACGAAATCCAGCTCCTTAGCGTGAACATCCCCGCTTATGTACCAGAAGGCACTAACACAGAGGTAAATGGCATTGTCAAGAATATCGGAGCCCAACCTCTCACCAGCTTTGATGTCACCTATAATGTCAATGGTGGTGCCGATGTGGCTGTGTATAATGTTTCGGGTATTAATGTTCCTTACGGTAGCACCTACAGTTTCAGCCACAATGTACCTTTCAACGAGAGTACATCTGGTCAATACACTATCCAAATGACCGTATCGAACCCCAACGACGAAGATGATCCCACTCCAGCGGACAATGTGGCTAGCGCCAGCACCATCGTTTACAATGCTTCAGCAGCCGTGTCCCGTACAAGCATCCTTGAGCAGTTCACCGGTGCAGCCTGCGGTTGGTGTCCTAATGGTCACGATCGTATTGAGCAAGCCCTTGCCGGCACCAACACCATCTGGGCTGTGCACCATGCCGGTTTTGGCAACGACGGTCTTACCTGCAGCGCCAACACAGCTTACACCTTCTTCTATAACGATGGTGGCAGCACCTATGCTCCCGCTATGATGGTAGACCGCTACCACGGTGATGCCGAAGAGCCCGGTCCCGTCACTAACGTTTATTCTGTCAATGGCATTATAGACTATGTCAATACAGTTAATCAAATCCCCTGCTTCCTGACACTCAACGTCAATGGTATCACTTATGATGCCCAAAGCCGCGCTTTGGGTGGCACCGTTACCGGACATTTCACCTCTAACATTTATAATGAAAACACCCGTCTTACCCTTATGATTGTTGAGGACAGCAACATTATGGCTCAGACCGACTATTCAACCGGTAGCTCTGTAACCCTTCAGAACTATATGCACATGAACGCAGTCCGCACTACCGCCACCGACACATGGGGTGCCCCCATCTCCGTTGACGCCAATGGCGACTTCACCTACAATGTCAGCTACACCCTGCCATCGAATCTGAAGGCTTGGCGCTGCCGTGTCATTGCCATTGTTTCTGACCGCAACGCCAACAACGCCAATGCTTGCGCCGTTATGCAGGCTGCCCAGACATCCAACCTAAACTCACCTTTCGTCGGTCTCGACAATGCTGAAGAAATCAACCTGAGCGTATACCCCAACCCGACTACCGGTATCGTTGCAGTTGAGGGAGAGGGTATTAAGAATGTCGAAGTAATGGATATGACCGGTCGCACTGTTATGACTACCAGCAACAGTGTTGTTGATATGACCAACCTTAGCAACGGTCTCTACATGCTCCGCATCAATACCGAGAAAGGTGCCTTCACTCAGAAAATTGTTAAGAAATAATTATCCTAAAGGAATCCCTTTAGGACAACCAAAAGCCTCCGCAGTTGCGGGGGCTTTCTTTTTTTTTGTAATGATTAAAAAAAATAAGTTTGCTCATCTGGTGTGTCCCGCGAACTTGATGAGCGAAGCTCGCATGCCAAAGCAGTAACGATATAGCGATTTATTACGGGGTTTCAGAGGGGAAGTACAAGCCTTCAAGATTTTCGACAGAGTATATTTGTCCAAAAGAAATAGGACATGGAATTATACGATATCCCTTAAAATAGACAGGTCTAACTATTTCAATAGGTCTTGATTTCTTACCATTAAAGTCATTAAAATAAGGAACTATGGTCATTTTGTATGCTTGTCCGACTTTTATTTTCTGTTTTTCCCTACTTTTTTCTTGAGGAGAATAAATTTCATAGTCTCTTTTATTTTTGTTAGAATATAGGATTATTTCGTATACGCCTTTTCCACAAAATATTTTCATCACTGTAAATGTGTCTGTTATCGAATACTGTAATTTTTCAAGTAAATCCATTTCATAGTCGACCCTTTGTAGCTCATACTGTAACTGGTAATACTCAAGTTTTTCTGCACAGGCTCCTTTTTTGATTTTTTTCCGCAAACTCTTATAATATTGCTTTTCCATTATCTGTTTGTTCTTCTCATAATTACCCCTACCCACTCTTTTTTGATACATATAATCGGAACTACAAGCACTTAACAATGAGCACAAACAGATAGCAATGATAATCAATCTCTTGTTATTCAAATTCATATCTTTCTATCTCCTTATATATGTTCCAACCAATCTGATATTCTCTATATATTGGTTTAGGTGATGCTGGAAAAATATTGCTGGCGTTTTTGTGGGCTTGGTCATAAATCAGATTAGTTTCACCTCTAAAAGCTTTTGAGGCCTCTTTAGAAGAATTAATTGATATTAGCCCTCCTTCAAATGCTTCAGATATTTCATGCCATATTGTTTGGCCTTGCCAAGATTTACCAGCCTTTAAATCATTTTCATTAGCCGATATCAAATCAACTGTTTGATAAGCATTAATTTGTGTATGTGCTTCATCTTTAAATTTATTTCCATCAAAACTGCCTCCAATTATTTCATAACCATTTTCATCTTCATTTGATTCTTGAACAGTCAAGTTAACTGTTATATCTTTATTATCAATGATTTCTTTCATATACTTCTCTATCTTCGTTTTTGCCTCTCCTGAACAAGTAACTCGACCTTTTTCATCAAAAGAAAATGACAACTTTGATTTTTTCCCTAATAAGGAAGACATCATGGAAATGGCTTTTTGCATACATTCTGCAGTACCTATCAAAATCAATTCTCTTCCATCCGGGTCAACCAGCTTCACCGGATTCCACGCGCAATAGGCATACGGGCTAATACTCGGGTACTTGTCAGCCATCGGGTCGACGCTTAGGAACAGACCGCTGAGGTCGCTGTCGTAGTAGCGCGCGCCGAAGTAGGAATACCCTGTTTCTTCATCCTTCTCTTTCCCCGTGAAGGTAATGTGGCAAAATTGCACGTTTTTCGTGCAATATCGCTGCTCTTTCCCATATGTCATATGGACTTGCTCCATAATCTCATAACGATTTTACACCAAGATTATTGCTTTCATAAAAATGCACCCACGACAAGAAATCAGTTTCGTGCCGTGGGTGGGTTTATAAATACAATCTTGAGGATGAAAGAAATTATCAATTGCCTCAATTGCAATACGCGTTTAATAAATGGCGCTAATTAGATTATTCCCACTTGCTTCGAACCTTTACCGACATTTCATCTTCTGAGGATCTCATGAAACGTTTGATTTTAGCTGAACGTATTTGGCGTCTTTGCTCTGATGTGCATCAAAACTGTCTTTTTGGGTTTCCTGTATGTCAACCAATGTCCGTACTGTAACCATATCCCAAAGTGCGCATTGTTTTTTTCCAAAGAAGAATATCAATACGTAAACAATCAATATCAATATCATTATCATCAAGTGGTTTTTGTCTTTCGATGATATTATATGATTTTCCCTGTGATATTCAGTTTCTCATTTTTCTGAAATTGAAGACTTGCATTTAAAATAGTGGCAGTCAGATTGTCTTTTGTCTCCTCCAATAATAATTTCCATGTCATTAATAATATATGCACAATAAATCCATTCCATTTGCATCGAAAGATCAATTTGGTTTATTATCTCTGATTCATCACCATTAAACCTAATCATAGTTAGTTTGTTATCCGATGTTAAATAGAGTAAACAATTATCATAATAATCATATACATCATACAATCCTTCAAAAATCAAATGATTTTTTTTGTATTCAATGTCATATTCGTACAAATCATAATAGAAATCGCCCATTCCTTCTACATTTATTTTTACATAAAGCAAATGACTTTCATCTCTCCAAGCTATTACTTCCGCAAATCCTGATGGAATCCTAACACTATCCGTCTTGAATATAATATTTATACTGTCTTCTTTATCTCTCTTGTACGCTAACTTCGAATTATTTTTTGAAACACACCAAGAGTTAACATCCGACAGCGATGCAATTCTCTTTAAAAACTCATTCTTTTGACCGACTGGATTTTTTGACATTTTGTTTTCTGAAAAAAGGAATGCTTCGATAGTACTTCTATCAGGATATGCCGCATATATTGTGTCACCAGATGTAGCAAGGTATACTTTGCAATTATGTTTTTTATTGTTGTCATAACAGCTGTCAATCTCTCGTACAATATTGTTTCGCGTATCAAAAACCAAAATCCTATTATTCATTCCTGTAGGAGAATATCTTTTTGAAAACAAAATCAAATATTTTCGCTCGCTATCATTGAAATGAAACAAGGTTTTAGACATATTTGGCCTATCATAATACAATTTGTATTCTTTGTCATTATTTGAATAAGTGCCATAGCAGAATCCGTCAGTCTCCTCTAATTTATATAATAAATTGGTTGTTTGCCCGAAAGACATCATTGAATATCCTACCCCAAAGAATATCGTTGTGATTATAGTAATAGTACGTTTTCTTATCATGTTCATTTTTTCATTTATATGCACCAATCGTATAAAATTTTGTTTGACTTCCCCTTGTGTATTTAGTATTAGTCAACCAACCCCCATTCTGATATGTATTTCCTTTACTCCCGCCAACATTTAAAATTGACATACTATTGTCTGCATTTGGAATAAAAGTTACCACATGACCATTAAAACATCCTATAGATAAATATGCATGTCTGTCGTCTCGTTCATTGGCCAATCTTACAGCATCATCATAAAGGGCGTTTGGCCGGATGTTGTTGTATATACTGCCAGCTGTTTTAACAGAGCCATTATCGTTAAAGAACATAGACATATCACCATCTACAGTCATTCCTTTTGATTCGCAAGCCGATACAAATGATTTTATAATAAAACCGGCAGCAAAATTACAATAAGTTTTATCATCATTGGTATAATTATCTTTACAGAAATCTTGTGAAAAATTGATTACCGTTTCAATATTTATTTCATTCTGTGTACCTTCTGAAAATTTGAAGAAAGCATTGTTAGGCTTGCATCTCTCCCCTTTTTTATCAACCATATTGTTTTTTTCGGCATCCCAAAAAGCATTTTGAAGAACAAAAACAGCATTACTTCCATCCTCAATATGTTTTATAAGAGTACCCTTTGCATCCTTAAAATCGGTCAATTCTCTCCCATCCGGGTCAACCAACTTCACCGGATTCCATGCGCAGTAGGCATAGGGAGAAATACTCGGGTACTTATCCGCCATCGGGTCGACGCTTAGGAAAAGCCCAGACAAGTCGCTGTCGTAGTAGCGCGCTCCGAAGTATGAATACCCCGTTTCCTCGTCCTTCTCTTTCCCCGTGAAAGTAATGGAGCGATATTGCACGAAAAACGTGCAATTTCTCAGGTCGGTTTTATGTGCTGGACGGTTCAAATAATTATTGGTTTATAATGTCTGTTTCCTTTTTGTTATTTCGGATTTGCGATCCGCCATACTCTGGCATGCTCTTTTGTTTGTCATTTTCTCTTATTACAGATTTCAAATCCTTATAGTATTTTGCGGCGGAGCGAAGATTCTCTGGAACGGGAAGATGTGTTTAAAGTTTACCTGCCAAGTGCAAGAGTGGGAGACATTCCGACTCTGAATTAGGGAGATTCAATTATCAACTCAAAAGAGTCATTCTGTTTGAAACTATTATTCTTGCTGATGTTTTTCTGATAATAATTTAAGTGTCGCATCATCTTGAATCTTGTATATATATGTGCTTTCGGAATGAGTTGTTAATTCTCTGTTGACGGCCCTGCGTTGATCATAACCATAGTGAATCTCGCCATTCATAATATCGGCAACACCCATTAGTTGATACTCATAATATTTTTCGGAATCTTCCATTAGATAGGTATTTAAATAATCTAGAGCAAAAGACAATTTTGATATCATTCTACCTATGTGAGTGTATGACAATATGTCTAAATATGTAGCATATGTTATTCTTTTTGTTTTGTCATTATAAATTCTTAAAACATAAAATATACCCAAAACATAACCATCGGGGCAATCTATTCTAAATGCTGGATAGATTTCAAAGAGAGGCATTGTCGGCAATATTTTTTCATATCGAACGTTTATTGGAACTTTATTGGGATTATTAAGCCATACGACATCATACAATGTATCATATTGTTGGCACCTTGTTGCGAACTCGGAAAGAAGCTCCGAAAACAAAACACTGTCTTGCGTAAATGTCGTTTCAACCGGTTCGGTTCTTATTGGAGCCTCGTGATATTGAGCTGATGCTGTTATTGCAAATACACTCAAAGAAAAAAGAATTGTTATCGCCTTTATATTCATAATATATAAGTTTTTTTATGTATTGATATCTAAGTTAGAAACTAAATGCGTTAAAGATAGCACCTTGCTTTATGTTATATCCTTTTGAAGTCTTAATAAAACTGGACTGCCTTTCATGTAAATAACCATTAAAAAGTTTACCACTTTGTTCACTAAAAAGTTTACCACAAAAATCATTTGCAAAGATAGGAAAAAGATGGTTAATAAATTCTGTTTTTATAAATTAATTTTTAGACGAGAAGTTTAAAGTCTCCTTGACACGGTAGGACTCTCCTGTCATGTTTACAAGGAAAGCCTTGTGTGTGAGCCTGTCAACCAGAGCGGCACAAAGGACTTTGTCCTTGATTATCTCATTCCACCGGCTGAATGCGAGATTGGTGGTAATGATGGTGGAACGTTTGCCGGCTCTGAGTGAGAGATGGTTGAACAGGAGCTCTCCACCCTCCTTGTCGAAGCTGACATAGCCAAATTCGTCGCAGACGACCAAGTCGAAGCGCTCGAAGCGAAGCTCCAGTTGTCGGAGTGTCATTTGTGAGCGGCACTCCCTTATCTGTGTAAGCAGATGCGGTACCGATGTAAACATCACCGAGTAACCCTCCATGCACGCCTTTATACCAAGGGCTGTAGCAAGGTGGGTCTTGCCAGTTCCAGGGTTGCCGTAAAGGACAGCGTTGCGGCCTTCCTTGACGAAGTCGAGCGTTTCCAGTTCAGGCAAAAGGGCTCTGGCTTCCTCGGGGAGCTCGCTCCTCTGCAGCTCCTGCAGGTATTTCAGTTGAGGGAATCCCGCCCGCTTCACTCTCTGCATCTTGCGGTTTTCAATCCGTCTGTCAACTTCCAGTTCGAGCAGTTTGAGCAGGAAAGCCGTGTGTGTCCAGTTTCCTTCTGCGGCCGCCGAGGCCACCTCGGGGATGTCGTCGCATATGGAGGGAATGCGTAGTTCTCGTGCGTAGAATTTGAGCGCATCTGTTTCGCCGCCTGTCCTCATATCTCGGCCCTCCTTTCTGCGGTCCGGTTCGACACCATGGCACCGGTAAGGTATGACAGTATGGCATCCGAACCGCTTTCAATGATGTCCCTCTGTGGGTCAGGCGTTTCGGGCCTGGATTCCTCGGGTGCCGCCCCTGTCTGCATCATTACCCGCACTTGGTCGGCGGAAAGACGACGCACACCCCTTCTCCTGAGCTCCCTGCACGCCGACAGTATGTCGTCATGCCTGAACCCGTTTTGTGAGGCGAACCGAAGCAGTGCCACAAAATCTTTTCCGGAGTCTCGGAAGTGCTTATCATACAAGACCCTCATCTCCTGTGGCATCTGTCTTAAGGCGCAAGAGCCTCCGATGGCCCCCGACTTGCGTTCCAGGGTGTCCAGATAGTGGTCAATGTCAAGAGTCCACCGTCCCTTCTCCCAACTGCGCTCATGTTCGGCAACACATGCGCCGTCATGGTAGACGGCTATGCGCATGCTGTATAACCTTACCGATACCTTGAGCCCAACCAGCCGGTCCGGCACCGAGTAGTGGGATCCGTTGATACACACGGTGGAGAGCTTGTCCACCGAGCACTCTCGCATCTCGAAACATCCAATCTGTCCCGGCGACGGCAACAAAGCCCCCAAGTCGTCAGCAAGAGACTCGTTTTTTCCCGATGTCGACGGACTGGACTCCTCCGTATTCAACTCCGCACACACTCCAGCAAGGTGTAGCTGTGCTGCCTGAAAATCGCTGAATTCGGTGTCCAGATCAAACGCACGGGATCGCACATATCCGACACTCCTCTCCACATGACCTTTCTCCCATCCCGCCCTTGCGTTGCAGAAACGGTATGAGAATCCGTAATAGTCGGCCATGCGCAGCAGTGCGGGGGTCGGTTCCTTGCCACCAACGAAACCCTTGACCGCCACGCGCATGTTGTCGTACACCATCGTACGGGGCACACCCCCAACCTCTTTGATGAAGTCCCTGTGTGACTCCATGAACGCCAGTGTGTCCTGGCGGCGGAACAGGTATGCCCAGCGCCCGTTGCTATGGCACAATGTGAAGACCGCCATATACAGTTTCCTCTGACTCCCTCCTATCCTGAGGCACACCTCTCCCCAGTCAAACTCACACTCACTCCCTGGCTCATACCACTGCTTGATATAGGCCTCCGTGTGGCGTGGCTTGGCCTCTTGCCGAAGACTCCTCACGCACCGGCTCACAGACGAGTAGCTCACCTTGAATCCTTTTCTCTCCAGCATACGCCGTATGTCATGAATGCTCATACGCTGCTTACGCATACTGCCGTAACGACGACGGTCGTTCTCCTTCAGACACTCTGACACGATTTTCCGTACCTCCTGCGTCACCACAGGGCTGCGTCTTGGTCCACTGTGGTATTGAGGACGAGTGGTTAGCACCTCGTCAACGGCCTCTGCTGGTCTGTCGGACATCAAGGCCTCTTCGTATTCTCTGATTATTTTCGTGACCGTCTGCCGGCTCACGCCCAGTTCCCTGGAAATCTCTCTCAGGCTTTTACAACCCGCAATGTACTTGTGAATGATTTTTTGTCGTTCTAACATCTTGATCATTTTTACTTCTTCCTACAATTTTTCGCCTTTTTTAACGTTGATCAAGTGGTAAACTTTTAATGGTTTTTTGGTAAACTTTTACATGGTTATATACA
>JAGCUU010000020.1 GCA_017962665.1 Bacteroidales bacterium
GAAATTAATGAAGGGCAATGAGGCTATTGCCCGCGCTATGATTGCCAGCGGTACGGACGGCTATTTCGGCTATCCTATCACTCCGCAGTCGGAAGTTATGGAAACGCTTATGGCCGAACGTCCTTGGGACCCCAAAGGTGAGAACTACACTGGTATGGTTGTCCTCCAGGCTGAGTCGGAGCTTGCTTCGATCAATATGGTTTACGGCGGTGCCGCTACAGGTAAAAAGGTTGCCACCTCTTCTTCTTCACCCGGAATCTCGCTGATGGCCGAGGGTCTGACTTACCTTGCAGGTGCTGAAATTCCTTGTGTGATTATGAACGCTATGCGCGGCGGCCCCGGTTTGGGTACTATCCAGCCCGCACAGAGCGACTATTTCCAGAGCACCAAGGGCGGTGGACACGGTGACTATCAGCTCTATGTGATGGCTCCGTCTTCTGTACAGGAGATGTACGACTTTGTTTTTGATGCATGGGATATCGCCTTCAAGTATCGTAACCCTGTCCTGATTCTCACCGACGGTGCCATTGGACAGTGTATGGAGAAATGCTACACCCGCGACAACGTTCCGCGTTGGACTGAGGAAGAACGCCGTGCCAATGCTCCTTGGGGCACCTGGGGCAAGCCCGCTACCCGCGGTCACAACATCATCACCTCTCTCGAGCTAGAGTCTTCCCGCCAGGAGGTCTTCAACCAGAAACTGCAGGCCAAATACGCCGAGATGAAGGAGAAAGAGGTCCGCTACGAAGCTCTGAACTGCGACGACGCTGACTATGTCTTTGTGGCTTATGGTACCTCCGCACGTATCTGTATGAAGTCGATGGAATTGGCTCGTGCCAAGGGTCTGAAGGTCGGTCTGCTCCGTCCTATCACCCTATTCCCGTTCCCGACCAAACAGGTGGCTGAACTGGCAAACCGCGTGAAGGGTATGCTTTGCGTTGAAATGAGCGCCGGTCAGATGATTGAGGATGTGAAACTGGCTGCCGACTGCAAGATTCCTATCGAACATTACGGCCGTTTCGGCGGTATCATCCCCACACCGGAGGAAGTTCTTGAAGCAATGGAAAACAAAATCATAAAATAAGACAACAATGGCAAATTTAGATATAGTAAAACCTGAGAACTTGGTTTATCAGAAGTCGAAAGTTCTGACGGAAAATGTAATGCACTATTGCCCTGGCTGCGGTCACGGCACTGCACACCGTCTCGTTGCCGAGGTTATCGAGGAACTTGGCATCCAGGACAAGACCGTCGGTGTTTCCCCCGTCGGATGCTCCGTTTTGGCTTATAACTACCTCGACGTTGACTTTCAGGAGGCTGCTCACGGTCGTGCTCCGGCAGTTGCTACCGCCATCAAGCGCCTCAACCCCGACTGCTATGTGTTCACATATCAGGGCGACGGTGACCTCGCTGCAATCGGTACCGCCGAGACTATACATGCTTGCAACCGTGGCGAGAATATCACTATGATTTTCATCAACAACGCTATTTACGGTATGACTGGTGGCCAGATGGCTCCGACCACACTGCTGGGTATGAAGACCGCCACCACTCCTTATGGCCGCGATCAGAAACTGAACGGATGGCCGTTCCAGGTTACCGAACTGCTGGCTCAGCTGCCGGGTACCTATTATGTTACCCGTCAAAGTGTTCACACTCCCGCCAATGTCCGCAAAGCCAAGGCTGCCCTCAAGAAGGCTTTTGAGAATCAGAAACTCGAAAAGGGTGTCAGCTTCGTCGAAATCGTTTCGAGCTGCAACTCGGGTTGGAAAATGACTCCTGTCCAGGCAAACAAGTGGATGGAAGAGAATATGTTCCCACAGTATCCGCTCGGTGACATCAAGGTCGAAGGCGAATTAGTTAAGAAATAAATTATTTTTGAGGGAAAAGTGTGAAAAGGCCCCGATACCTTTAAACTCTTAATCCTTTAAACTTTTAAACCCTTAAAACAATGACAGAAGAAATAATTATCGCCGGTTTTGGTGGACAGGGTGTTCTCTCGATGGGTAAAATCCTTGCCTACTCTGGCGTTATGGAAGATAAAGAAGTGCTCTGGATGCCATCCTACGGTCCTGAGCAGCGCGGTGGTACGGCCAACGTCACCGTCATCGTCAGCGACGAGCGTATCAGCTCGCCCATCATCAGCAAGTTCGATACCGCTATCGTCCTCAACCAGCAGTCTCTTGACAAATTCGAGAAGAGTGTAAAACCCGGCGGCTTGCTCATTTACGATCCCAACGGCATCACTCACGAGCCTACTCGTCGCGACATCAATATCTATAAGATTCCCGCCACAGAGAAGGCTACGGAAAGAGGTATCGCCAAGGTTTTCAATATGATCGTCCTCGGCGGTTTCTTGAAACTGAAACCCATCGTTGGAAGTGAATTCATCCACAAAGGTCTCGAGAAATCTCTTCCCGCTCGTCACCACGCCCTTATTCCTCAGAATGAGGAGGCTATCGAGCTTGGTAAGACCCTTATCGAACCTGTTTTCACTCTTTAGTCAAAGACAGAAGCCGTTTGTGGCTACTGAATAGTTTAGGCTGCCCGCCATGCGGGCAGCCTTTCTTACAAAAAAAGATGAAGCAGACTACTTTATGTTATCTTGAACGTGGCAATCAGTACTTGATGCTGCACCGTGTGAAAAAACAGAACGATGCCAGCCACGACAAATGGATTGGAGTAGGAGGGAAGTGCGAATCCGACGAAAGTCCTGATGAGTGCATGGTACGCGAGGTGGAGGAAGAAACAGGCCTCATTGTTACATCATGGCGTTACCGAGGTATAGTGACTTTTATTTCTGATATCTGGCCGTGTGAGTACATGCACCTCTTTACTGCCGACAAATGGACCGGCAAAGAGATTGATTGTGATGAGGGTGATTTGCAATGGATTGACAAACAAAAGCTTTTCGATTTGACATTATGGCCGGGCGACAGGATTTTCCTACGTTTGATAATGGATTCTGCCCAGCCTTTCTTTTCCCTGAAACTTGTCTATCGCGGAGATGAACTCGTGTCTGCCAAACTTGACGGAAAGCCGATATAGGCAATGATTAAAAATAATAGGGGATATAGAAAAAAAAGGCATCGGATTTTTCCGATGCCTTAAATTTTTTTGAGTGGACAAATTATTCAGCGTCAATGATAGCTTTGTGAACGGCGTTCCAGCCAGCTGCATTCAGACCCCAGTTATTTGTGGAGTTCTTGTTGCCCTGAACTCTAACTTTTCTTCTTTTTACTTTTTTGTTAGCATTAATACCCATGATACTATACTTTTTTATTGTTTAATCGTTTGAATGTGAATCAAAAAGCCAAAAATGATGCTCTTTGAAAAGTGATGCAAAAATATACTATTTATTTGATATGAACAAATATTTGTTGATTTTTTTGATTATTTAGTATTGTTTTGCTCCACTAGATGGCATGCTTAGTAATGGTAAAAAATAAGTTTGCTCATCTGGTGTGCCTCGCGAACTTGATGATGATGAACAATCTTTAACCGTTAACCGTTAACCGTTAACCTTTACTTAATAGGGTGCTGCAGGCCTATCCTTCCAGATGTTCTTTGCGAAGCAGGTCGTTGACAGTTTTTACAGGATTGAATGTTGCCAGAGGAACCTCGACAAACAATGTGATCCACTCCGCCATGGCACCGTTCCACAAGCCTGGGAGTTCCTGTGACTTAAGGGTTACAGCACCTTTTGTTTTTTTGCTGATAAAGCCTGTTTGAGGGTCTACATACTTGCGAAGGTTGAAATATCTTCCACGGTAGTCTTTCGTTCCGCAAACAAGGTCTACGGGATTGAAATGTGTTGCGCTGTTGAGAATACTCTCTTGTTGGGGATCTTTGTGATTGATTTGCGCTGTTTCGATTATTTGTAAACTTCTTATTCCATGACTGTTTTCTATGAAAAATGGACCACCGCCAGGCTCTCCTTGGTTTTTGACCATGCCGCATATTCTCATGGGACGGTTAAGCTTTTCATGGAGTTTTTTGGACTGGGTACGAGCGTCCATCTTTGAGAAATCTTTTGGAATGTCTATGTGGAGCTTTTCCTTGGCAAATTTGGCGATTTTTTGAATCGTCTTTTTGTCGGGATTGCTGTCAAGAATCTTCAGATATTCAAATGTTTGTGACTGTAGTTCGAGCAGTAGTCCGGCGAGAACTTGTTTGTAGATGATTGTCGTATGCTTCATCCAGTCGGGTACGACGTTGTCGATATTTTTTATGAAAATAATGTCTGCACGACATTCGTTAAGGTTCTCGATAAGGGCGCCGTGTCCGCCTGGGCGGAAAGTGAGTCTTCCTTGCTCGTCACGTATTGGATTGTTGTATTCGTCAACGGCGATAGTGTCGGTGTAATGTTTTTGTTCCGAAAAAGTTATGTTGAGTTTTATGCCGAAGTTGGACTCGTAGTATTTTTTTACTTCTGATATCTTTTTGCGGAATAGGGGGCGATGTTCGGGCGATACTGTAAAGTGCAGGAATACTCTCCCGTCATCGTTACGTGCGTAGCATGCACCTTCAACTATATGTTCTTCTAATGGAGTACGGCTCACCTCGCCATAGCGATGAAATTTAAGCAGGGCTTTGGGAAGAGCGCCGTAACCTAAATACTGTTCTTTCAATAAATAGTTTATTACCGTCGTAAAGTCTCCACGGTCCATATAGTCGCCAAAATCCAGAGAGGATTTTTCCATGCAGGCTTTTAGGTCTTCAAAGAAGGCAAATGTCCTTATATGTTGGAGGAACTCTTTTACAGAAGGAAATTGTTTTTCGATATTGTACTCGACTCCGAAGTAGGTTGAAGAAAATGCATAAAGATCTTTGAACATGCGTGTTGCAGCGCCGGATGCGGGTACAAATTTCAGTATTTTTTTTCCTTTTGACGAATTTTTGTAGGTGTTGGAATACCGTAGTATTTCATTGTCGGACATCTTGATTATGCCCCCATTGTCCGTCGTGGCCGGTTCCAATAGTATCGCTTTGGGAAATCCTTTACGGAAATTGTCGATTTGCTTCTCTACCTCTTCGATAGTAAGACCCATGCTTGCAATCTGTTGCAAGTCTTTTTCGGAAAAAATATTCGGCATTGTACGACTCTGATTAGTACATTTCCCTTATTATCTCTTTTTCAAGGTTTATTGTAGAGGTAATGGTTTCGCCCTCTTTAAGTCTGATGGTGTTGTTGCCTTTTCGGTAGCAATAGAATAGATCGGGAGTGTAGATGCTATCATACCCTGTTTCGTATGTGGCTGTCACGTTAAGGATTGCTGGAGCTTTGAATTGTGTCTCGAATACGCCGGCTGGATTGGTGTAGCCTTCGGTCAGACCAAAGCTTGTGTCTATATCCAGAATTTTTACAAAAACACCGCTGACGGGCAGCTTTGTTTCTTCGTCAATAACGTTGATTTGGACATAACAAGTTGTATCTTTGTCGCAGGCTCCAAAGAAAAAAACTGATAATCCGCCCATTAATAAAAGGCATGCCAATGCTAAAATTTTTTTCTTCATAAAAAATCTTTTATTTTTGTTCATTTACATTTTTTTTCACTATTTTTGCACTGCAAAATTAATAATTTTATACGTTATGAGAGTAAAAAAATTGTCTTTTTTGTTGCTTTTTTTCGCAACACTAGTGTCTTGTAATACTCAAAAAACTGAAAATCATAAACCTATGGCAGAAAAAAAGTATTATGTACTGATTGAGACTTCCTATGGAAATATGACCGCGGAGCTCTACAACGAGACTCCAAAACATAGGGATAATTTCATAAAGTTAGTAAAAGAGGGTTTTTATAACGATCTGCTGTTTCATCGGGTAATTAATAATTTTATGATCCAGGGCGGTGATCCCAATTCGCGTAATGCCGCTCCCGGCAGAATGCTTGGTGACGGCAACCTTGGGTATACAGTTCCGGCTGAATTTGTAAAGGGTTTGATACACCGTAAAGGTGCCTTGGCTGCTGCGCGAATGGGCGATAATGTTAATCCGACAAAGGCCTCGTCCTCCTGCCAATTCTACATTGTTCAAGGCAATGTATGGCCGCTTGAACGCCTTCAGATGCTTGCGCAGCGTATGGGTAAAACGCTCGACCAGCAGCAGATAGATGTTTATACAACTGTTGGAGGCACCCCTCATCTGGACTATGATTATACCGTTTTTGGCCAGGTGATTGAAGGTCTTGATGTTATCGATACGATCGCCGCAGTGAAATGTGGCCCCGGTGATCGTCCGGTCGAGGATGTGAAAATGAAAATTTCTTTAATAGAACGCTGATAGAAAGCGTTATTGCTTTTCTTTTAAAAACCAAGTTATGCTGAAACAGATTGAGGATTTTATCCGTGACATTCAGATGGCTTCTATAGAGAAGTCCGAGGACCGTGCTGCGTATGTTGAGCAGTTTAGGGTGAAATATTTAGGCAAGAAGGGTGTAATAAATGAATTGTTTGAGCAGTTCAAATCGGTGCCTAACGAACAGAAAAAGGAAATGGGGCAGGCTCTTAATCGTTTGAAGAATGCCGCCCAGGCGAAAATAGAGGAGTTTAAGCAGTGTGTCGAACAGTCGGAACAACAGTCTCAGTCTATGGATTTGACTCTTCCGACTGATTATTCCGAGATTGGAAGCAGGCATGTCCTTTCTGTGGTCATGAACGAGATTATTGAAATTTTCTCCCGTATCGGTTTCACTGTGGCTGAATCGGTTGAGATAGAGGATGACTGGCATCTTTTTTCGGCACTCAATTTCCCGCATGACCATCCGGCACGAGATATGCAGGATACTTTTTTTGTTGAGAAGGAGGAGGGGAAGCAGGAGGTGGCTTTGCGTACGCATACCTCTTCTGTTCAGGTGCGAGTAATGGAGAACAACAAACCTCCGATTCGTATTATTGCTCCGGGGCGCGTGTTCCGCAATGAGGCCATCTCTGCCCGTGCCCATTGTATTTTCCATCAAGTGGAGGCTCTATATGTCGACAAGAAGGTCTCTTTTGCTGATTTGAAGCAGACTCTCCTTTATTTTGCAAAGGAGATGTTTGGTGAGAGTACGCAGATACGTCTTCGCCCATCCTATTTCCCGTTTACGGAACCTTCGGCGGAAATGGATATCTCTTGCAATATTTGCGGAGGAAAGGGATGTAATATTTGTAAGGGGACAGGCTGGTTGGAAATACTAGGTTGCGGAATGGTCGATCCAAATGTTCTTGAGTCGTGTGGGATTGATAGCAAGCAATATACGGGATTCGCACTTGGTATGGGAGTCGAGCGTATGGCTATGCTGAAATACCAGATTCGGGATCTGCGTCTCTATTTTGAAAACGACCTTCGCTTCCTGCGTCAGTTCGATGCGGTCGTTTAGTTTGAGATGTTAGATAAGTTCCTGCAAGTATGGCTTATATTGAGATTGAAGATATGCAATTCTATGCCTATCACGGCTGCTTTGATGAGGAGTCGCAGATAGGTACCAACTTTCGTGTCGACATAAAAATTCAAACTGATACGACTGTTGCTCAAAGTTCTGATAACATAGATGATACTGTTAATTATCTCGAGATATACCAGTCTGTGAAGCGTCAAATGTCCATCCGTTCCCATCTTCTCGAAAATGTAGCCGACAGGATTGCCTCTGCGGTCTTGTCTGATTTTCCCTTAGTGGAGCATATCTGGGTAAAGGTAACCAAGCTTAATCCGCCTCTTGGCGGAAAAATGTACGGTGTCAGCCTTGCTATTGAAAAAGAGAGGGGACATTAGCTGTTATTGTGACAGCTATTGATGTCTAAAAGTTTGATTCCATGTATGATTATGGTGTGCTACAGCAGACCGTTGTCATGATAACTGTAGTAAGTCGGGATACCGTTGTTGGTTCCGATGACGAGGTGGTCTATGAGCCTGATGTATAGGAGATTTCCTGCATCGGCTATTATTTTTGTCAGATTGTTGTCTTTATTGCTTGGTTTGCAGTCTCCTGATGGGTGATTGTGAGCTACGGCTATACGTATTGCGTTTTTTTCCAGTGCTGTTGTATACAATCGACGGATATCGACGAGGGTTTCGTTGATTCCACCTGATGCAATACGTTGTTTGTGAATGATTTTTCCTTTGTTGTTCATGTAGATGGCCCAGAATTCCTCGTATGGCAAATCTACAATTGACGGACAGATGTATTTGAAGAGTTCCATGCTGTCGTTACCGGTATGGGCTTTTTGCGCGCTTTGTTCTGTTAACATTCTGTAACCAAGCTCCATTGCGGCTATAATTGTGACCGCTTTCGCTTCTCCCATCCCTTTGAAATTGTCGGTTAGATCACGTATACCCTGTCTTGATAGCATGGAGAGATCGTTGTCTACAGCGTTAAGTATTTCTTTTGCAAGTTCTACGGCGCTTTGTCCTATTGTGCCGCTACTGATTAGAATTGCTAATAGTTCGGCGTTGCTAAGATTCTTTTTCCCATTGGTAATCAGTTTCTCTCGTGGACGGTCTTCCAAAGCCCAGTCCTTGAGTCTCAATGTGCCGGCGGCTCTCTTTCTTTGTTGGGGAATGGTCTGTTTTTTCTTGGTCGTCTCTTGTTTCATGTTGTGTTTTTTTTGCAAAGGTACAATTTTTTTTGTTTGTTCGCGATGGTTGATTTTTAATATTTTATTTTTATATTATTCATTATTGAAATATTTTTTTGTAGAATATGTTGTAATGTCAATTATTTTGCTTATTTTTGCATGTTCAAAAAGTATATTAACTAAAAAACACTTTAACACGTAAGAAATGCAGAATAAAGGACTTATCAGATTTTTAGCGATTGCCTTTGTGCTTGTTTGTTTGTTCCAATTATCCTTTTCTTTTGCTACGAGGAAGGTTGAAAACAAGGCTAAGGAACGCGCTGCAAGGTATGTTGAGAGCGCTCAGGGCTTGAGTGACATAGAGGAGAATGTTTATAGTCGTGCCGACAGTGCGATGAGCGCAGCCGAGATGAAAAACCTTACTTCCATCGTTACAGACTCTTTGCGTACGGCTAAAGAAGCATACATCATTGATTCCATGGCCAATGAAAAGGTTTGGCTGGGTTTCACCTACAAAAAATGCCAGGCTCGTGAAATCAACCTTGGTCTTGACCTTAAGGGTGGTATGAATGTTATGCTTGAGGTTTCGACGGTCGATGTCGTCAAGGCTCTTGCAAACTACACCAACGATGAAGTTTTCAATCAGGCTATCGAAAAAGCTCTCGAACAGCAGAAAAAATCTGTCAACGAGGATTTTGTGACCCTGTTCTACGAAGCTATCACTTCCATAAAACCAGACGTACGTCTCTCTCCGTATTTCAGCGGTCAGTTGACTGGTACCAATCCTAACGACGACAATGATGTTATCCTTGCCAAGTTGAGAGAGGAGACCAGCAGCGCCTACGACAGAACCTATGAAATTCTTCGTAAGCGTATTGATAAATTCGGCGTTGCCCAGCCCACAATCCAGCGTCTGCAGGCTTCCGAGCGCATCCTTGTCGAACTTCCGGGTGTAAAGGATCCCCAGCGTGTCCGTAAACTTTTGAAAGGTACTGCACAACTTGAGTTTTGGGCAACCTACAGCGGCGACATGACCGACTCGCGTCTTGCTGGTGAATACAGCCGTGTGGCTGGATATCTTAATGCTACCGATGAATATCTTGCTGCCAAGATGTCCAATGCCGATGGCGCTAAGGATGAAACCTCCGAAGAGAAAACGGATGAAACGACTGAAAGCGAAGGTGACGAACTTGATGAGAATGTGGTTCCTGAAGAGGAGACGGATATCCAAAGTGAGCAGTACAAAAAGGCTCATCCTCTGATGTCTCTCTACGCACAGTATCAAGGCTACCAACCGTATCCTCCTGTCGTGTTCCGTGCCACTGAGGCCGATACCGCAAAGGTCAGCCGCATGATTGCAGAAGGTATCCGCGCTGGAAAAATTAACGCCCGTGAGGTCAAGTATCTCTGGTCGGTTAAACCTATTGAGGAAAACTCCAATATCTTTGAACTCTATGCTATCAAAATAGAAGACTACGACCGTAACACTAACTTTCCCAAGGCAAAGCTTGACGGAAGTGTCATCACCGATGCCCGTCAGGATTTCAGCAACACCGAGGGTAACGAGATATCGATGACTATGAATGCTGAAGGTGCCCACGCATGGAAGAATATCACCCATGACAATGTAGGCAAGTGTGTCGCCATCGTACTCGACGATCAGGTCTATTCGGCTCCCCGTGTAAATGGTGAAATTGCTGGAGGTCGTTCGTCAATTACCGGAAACTTTACTCTTGAAGAGGCAAAAGACCTTGCCAATGTCCTCAAGTCAGGTAAACTTCCTGCTCCTGCACGTATTGTTCAGGAAGCTGTCGTTGGACCTTCGCTTGGACAGGAATCGATCCACAAGGGTCTTGTGTCATTTATCCTTGCTTTTATCATTGTTCTTATTTATATGGTTTTCTTCTATAACCGTGCCGGTTGGGTTTCGGTTGTAGCTCTCATTACCAACGTCTTTTTGCTGATGGGTGTGCTTGCCTCCATAGGTGCAGTGCTTACTCTGCCAGGTATTGCAGGTATTGTCCTTACTATGGCTATGGCTGTTGACGGTAACGTTATCATTTACGAGCGTATAAAAGAAGAAATCCGTGCAGGTAAGAGTTTGGCCAACTCGGTCGAGGAGGGTTTCAAGAACGCTATGTCTGCTATTATCGACGGTCAGGTCACCACCTTCCTTCTTGGACTTGTTCTTATAATGTTCGGTTCCGGTACTATTCAGGGTTTTGCCGTGACACTTTGTATCGGTATCGTGACCTCCCTGTTCACAAGTATCTTCATTACACGTCTGGTTATCGACTGGATGTTGAACCATAAAAAGAAACTTTCATTCTCGTTCAGCTTCACCGAAAACTTCATGCGTGACACCAAGATTGATTTCCTTGGTAAACGCAAGGTGTTCTACATTATCGCTATCAGCGCCATTGTTATCTGTTTCATAGGTATCTTTGGCCGTCATCTGGGTATGGGTATTGACTTCACAGGTGGTCGTACCTATGTAGTTCGTTTTGACCAGGATGTCAATGTCGTTGATGTACGTGCAAGTTTGGCAAAAGAGTTCGAAGAGGCTCCTGAGGTTAAGTCCTATGGACCCAGCAATCAGGTAAAGATTACGACCAATATTGTCGCCTCTGATTTCTATGATGTATACCGCGAGGCTCATGGCTTGACTGAGAAAGACACTATCACAGACGAGATGGTTATCAATGAGAGACTTTTCAATGGTACAAAACAGTACTTCGGCAAGACTGACGATGGTAAGGAGATAACCGAAAAACAATTCTCCGACGCGGAAAGCTACCCGTATGGTATCATCCAGTCCGAACAGGTTGAGGCTACTATGGCCACCGACATGAGACGTTCTTCAATTCTTGCTGTTTTGGGTGGTCTGCTTGTCATCTTCGCTTACATCGGTATTCGTTTCAAGAGCTGGCGCTTCGGTATCGGTAGTGTCGTCGCCTTGACTCACGATACTATTCTTATTATCGGTCTCTTTGCACTGCTGCGTGGATTGCTCCCCTTCAGTCTTGATGTTGACCAGTCCTTTATCGCTGCGGTACTTACTATCATTGGTTATTCTATCAATGCTACTGTGGTTATTTTCGACCGTGTCCGTGAAAACCGTAAACTCTACCCCAAACGCGAACTTATTCAGCACATGAACGATGCAATCAATGCTACTTTGGCTCGTACCATCAATACATCTGGTACAACATTCTTTACATTGTTGATGATGTTTGTGTTTGGAGGTGAGGTTATCCGCGGATTTATCTTTGCACTTCTGGTTGGTGTCCTTTGCGGTATGTTCTCCTCCGTCTGCATTGCCTGCCCCATAGTCTATGAGGTTAGCAAAAAACGCGAGGCCAAAAAACTTAACGCGATGAACTCGACAAAATAAGACAGAGTCTTATTATTTAATAGATATAGAATACATAATAATATATGAAACTGCTGGATCTTGTAATAGCATTAGCCATTCTGGGTGCGAGTAGCCTTCTTACCGGAGGTAACAAGAAGGGTAAGAAGACTGCTCCTCAGCAGGCTCCACGCCGTCAGGCACGCACTCCCCGAATGGAGAGTGCTCCTGCCCAGGAGTATCAGACAAGAAACAGCAGCGGAAGTCAGAATAGAAATGATAACGTACAGAATAGCGGTAATGGCTATTTTACGTACGAGAATCCCGAATATCAAGAGAATATGCCTCAAGAGACAGAGGTTGTGGCTGAACAAAAACCAGAGGAGACGAACTGGTACCCGCAAGTTATGGGCGAGGATTTCGATCTCAAAAAGGCTTTTGTCTACCAGACCGTGATGGAAAGGGTTGAATATTAAAAGGCATATCTTTCAAATACTAACGACAAAAGATAATAAATAAATAATTAACTCTCTACAAAAACAACGAGTATGTTCAGAAAGGTACTATTAACAATTGGGCTGCTAATTGCTGCACAAGTGGTTGCTTTTGCACAAGGTACTATGAAGGGCGCTATTACCGATGAGAAAACCGGTGAGCCTCTTATTGGTGCAAATGTCGTCGCTAAGCAGGGTGGCCAAATCATGGGTGGTGGCCGTACGGACTATGAAGGTAACTATACCATCAAAGGTCTTCAGGTCGGTAGATACGAAATCGAGATTTCGTATATGGGTTACACTACCGTAAAAACAGAAATCGATGTCAAGGCTACAGGTTTCACAATCTTGAATGAGAAACTTGCCAAATCTGGTGCCCAGCAACTAAAGGAGGTTGTGGTTAAGGCTCAGAAAGTACCTGTCATTGAAATTGGAGCACCTGAGTCAGGTACACGTCTTTCAGCCGATGATATCGGCAAGATGCCGGCCAACTCTGTCGACGGTATCGTGGCGGCTGTTGCCGGTGTCGGATATAGCGACGGTGGTACAGGATCGGCTCGTGGTGAGGAAGGTATGGTTACCATGACCAACGGTGTCCGCACCCGTACCGGTGTCAACGTCCCGAAGGAGGCTATCGCCGAAATTCAGGTCGTTCTCGGTGGTACTCCCGCCAACATCGGTGAGGCTATTGGTGGTACACAGATTATTACCCTCAAACCGCCTTCGACAAAATTCCAGGGTCTTGTGAAATACGAAACCTATCTGGACTACCGTCTTGCCAACTCCCTTGTCGTCTATCTGACTGGTCCTGTCGCAAAGACAGCTATCAAAGACGAGCAGGGTAACAAGACAGGTACTCGCACATTAATCGGTTTCCGTTTCACTGGTCAGGGCTCGTATAGCAAATTTGGCTACTATCGTCCGAAAGACGGTCGTTACCAAGTTGTGAACGACGAGACTGTAATGCAGATAGAACAGAATCCTATTGTTTATGATCCTGTTAATCATACAGTCAACTATGCAGCCGAGTATCTTCGCGCTAGCGACTTTGTTGAAATCAAACGACCCAACGCCAAGAACTATTATGCCAGCAAGGATCGTCAGGCCGATTTCAGTAGCTATTCCATAGCTCTTCAGGGTGCCCTCGACTTCCGCTTCACTGAGCTTACTTCGTTGGTTCTTACCGGTGAGTTCGACTACTCATACAGCCCGAGCACCTCGATTGCTTATTTCCCGCTCAACCTCCACAACGCTGCCAACGGTGTAACCAAGTATCAAAACTTTGTTATTACCGCCGACTTTACTCAGCGTTTCAAGGATCCCGAGCCGGTAAAGGATGAGAGCAATCCCGATGCAAAGTCTGAACCAGCTGTCTCCAAGGTGATGTACAACATCACAGCGATGTTCAACAAGGATAAACAGCTAAGCTACAACGAAAAATTCGGTGAGGATCTTTTCAAATATGGTCACGTTGGTACCTTCGAGAGAACACAGACTCCTTCTTATGAAATCGTTACCAACTACGATTTCCACGGTACCACCCAGCAGGCTCATGTCCAGAATGGTTGGATAGAGAATTCGCGCTTTGTCGCTCCTTCAGAGTACAACCCCATTCTCTCCAACTATACTTCGCAGATTTTCAACGAGCCCTCTTTGGTACCATATTTGTCGACATTCGACGGTATTCTCCAGTATAACGGTCTCGTAAACGGTTCCTCTGTTGGAAATGTTTATGGTCTGTTCTACAATGTGGGTTCCCAGAATTCAGGATACTCGAAGTTCGAAAGAAACTTTTACTACGTACAAGCCAAGGCTGCTGCCACTGTGAAAGGTCACGACCTTGAAATGGGTTTCCAGTATGACCAGTACAACCAGTCCTCCTATAGCATCTCGGCTTACTCGTTGTGGACACTGATGCGCCGTAATGTCAACGCTCATATCTCCCAGCTCGACTACAACAGCCCGATTGAGACTTTTGACGGTTCAGACCTCTATGTCCGCTATAATCGACTCATAAGCGGTACGCAGACTCATTTCTCCGAGTCTATGCGTGAAGCTCTTGGTCTTGACGTAAACGGTACCGATTGGCTCGATGTCGACCGTTATTCTCCGGATGATTATGAGAATTTCGGCGGCGTTTCTATGTTCTCGGCCAAGGAACTCTTCAACAGCGGTAACCAGTATGTCAGCTACTATGGTTATGACCACACTGGCGAAAAGTACCGTAGCAGCACCTGGAGTCTTGACGACTTCTTTGACCCAGACAGCCGTGGCCATAAGGACTATCAGTACCTTCCTTATTTCTCGCCCATCTATGCTGCTGGTTATATTCAGGATAAATTCTACTTCCATCAGGATCTTATCTTCAATATCGGTGTCCGTGTAGACTACTTCGATGGTAACCAGATGGTCCTGAAAGACCCCTATCTGTTATATGAATCATATACTGTCGGTGACCTCAAGAATGGTTCTGCAGCCTTTATCTCCGGTCTCGATGGCAATGCATTCCCGGATCAGGCAGGTGACGACTGGGTTGTCTATGTTGACAACGCTGCCTCGAATACCCCGACTATCAAAGGTTACCGTCACGGTAGCATTTGGTATGACAAATACGGTACACAGGTCTCCGCTCCCAGTGAAATCAACGGTGAATCAGGAAAGCCTACTCCCTATCGTACAAAGGGTGCCGGTGGCGGTCAGGAAATCGCTACTACCGGTAACGGCAGCCACAACAACATCTCCTCCGCAGCTTTCAAAGACTACGATCCCCAGATTGTTGTCATGCCCCGTATCGCTTTCTCTTTCCCGGTCAACGATATGTCACAGTTCAAAGCCAACTACGACATTATTGCTCGTCGTCCTTCCTCGGGATGGCAGGCTGACTACCTCAGCTACCTCTATATGAATATGGTTAACAGCGCCATCAACAACCCCAATTTGAAACCTGAGCGTATCACCAACTACGAACTTGGTTTCCAGCAGGCTCTTAACAAAGATAAGACTGCCGCTCTGAGTATCTCCGCATACTACAAAGAAACCCGCGACCTTATCCAGCTTGTACAGTATGCTGGTGCTGACCCCAACAATAGCTACTATTCTTACGACAACCTCGACTTCAAGACTATCAAGGGTTTCTCTCTTTCGTTCGATATGCGTCAAAGCAACAATGTGCGTATCAACGCCAACTACACCCTTCAGTATGCCGAGGGTACTGGCCTTACTTCCACTACCATGTCTGAGCTTATCAAGGAAGGTTATACCACCCTTAAGATGCTCAACCCCATTAGCGACGACCGTCGCCATGAGTTCAAGGCCAACGTAGACTACCGTCTTGGCAAGGAGGAAGGTTACCATTACACTCGTCAAGTCAAGGATAAGGATGGTAACAAGAAAAAGAAAGATGTATATCCATTCCAGAACTTTGGCGTCAACTTCCTCGCTGTTGCACAGTCTGGACGTCCGTACACCAAACAGTTCAGCAATACCCAGCAGACCATCGTGGGTAGCTATCGTGGCGCCCGTCTGCCTTGGGGCTTCTACTTCAATGTTGTTGTCGACAAGACTTGGCCTATCGAAATCAAACGCGAGAAGGGCAACCGTCAGACTATGCTCAATGCAGCTATCACCGTCAACAACCTGTTTGATATCCGCAACGTGACCGGAGTCTTCTCTGTCACTGGTAACCCCTCTGACAACGGTTATCTTACCGACCCCGAGACCCAGTCCGTCATCAACGCTTGGCTGGATCCTCAGTCATACCGCGACATGTATGCCATCATGCTCTCTAACAACTACTGGAACTGGTCATCACCCAGAACTATCCGTGTTTCGTTGACATACAACTTCTAATCAGTTCAAACGTGAAAAATTATAAAGAAATGAAAAATATATTTATTAAAACAGTCTTATTGGCTTTGCTGTTCTCCTCGACAGTGGGGACAGTTGTGGCTCGTGAATGTACTACCTGCCTGAAGACTACGTCGACCAAGTCGGCGGTAAAGTCCAAGGCGGCTGCATGCAAAAGAGCACAGAGTACCGCTGAGCTGAACGTGAACAATGTCCGCGCCCTTATCAATGGATACGGCAACATGTGGTATGACGGTAGTATTACACAATACCATATTCCTAAAGACGGAACATCTACTCCTCTGTACTGTGCCGCTCTTTGGATTGGTGGTACCGATGTGAACGACCAGTTGCGTCTTGCCGCACTCCGTTTCGGTCAGAACGGTGACGACTATTGGCCGGGTCCTCTTACTGTTGACGGTACTGCCGACGTCACTATTGAGGTTTGTAACTATTACGACCGTCACTTTAAAATCAGTCAGGCTGAGGTTCAAAACTTCATGCAGATGTTCGACTATACCAAGAACCCTCCAGTACCTAACGAGAAATACGACGACGGTGCCATTGCACAGGTTATCAAGGAATGGCCTGCTCACGGCAACTTCGCCAACCAGTCCTATTATCTGGCTCCTTTCTGCGATGTGGATGGTGATGGTACTTATAACTACCAGAATGGTGACTATCCGTATTATGATTTCGAAAACGCCCTTTGCCCCCGTACTTTGAAGGCGGCTCTTAAACCGGGTGAAGGCTACGAACCAATACACACTATGGAACAGGATTCCCTCGGTATTGTCTCGGGAGGCCTCCTCAGTGACCAAGTGCTGAAAGGCGACCAGACTATTTGGTGGGTTTTCAACGATATGGGTAACGCTCATACCGAGTCTCAGGGACAGCCCATTGGTATTGAAATCCGTGCTCAGGCTTTCGCTTTCTCTACCAACGACGAAATCAACAACATGACTTTCTACTCCTACGAAATCATCAACCGTTCTACCTACGAGCTGCGTAACACCTACTTCAGCCAGTGGGTTGACCCGGATTTGGGTTACGGCTATGACGACTTCGTCGGTTGCGATGTCAAACGTGGTCTTGGCTACTGCTACAATGGTAAAGATATCGACGGCCCCGGAACCGGTTCCTATAGCGGTATACCTCCTGCAGTCGGTATTGACTTCTTCCAGGGTCCCTACATGGATCCCGATGGTAAGGACAATCCGAAAATCGATATCGCCAAGATGAGACTTTACTATTCCGACAAACTCGCCGGATATTGGATTGACAGTCTCAATGTCTATGACACTATCAGACTTACCGACGACGCCGACCTCTTCTATCCTTTGGCTTGGTACTTCCAGCCTTTTGACTCAATCGGCAACTGCGCTATCAATGGTGTTAACTTCGGTAACAACATTGTCGACGACGAGCGTTTCGGTATGCGCCGCTTCGTTTACTATGAGAACAGCTCCTCTTCTGTTAACGGTGAGCCAGCCAAGGCTACTGACTATTACAACTATCTGCAGGGCTACTGGAAAAACGGTGCTCACATGAAATTCGGCGGTAACGCTATCTCCACTTCTGCAGGTGCATCCGAGATTCCTTGCGACTTCATGTTCCCCGATGACAGTGACCCGTTATATTGGGGTACCAATGGTATTCGCCCGGATGAACAATATCACCCCGATGACTGGACAGAGGTTACCTCTGGCGACAATGTCTCTCCCGGAGACCGTCGTTTCATGCAGTCCGCAGGTCCCTTCACACTGAAACCCGGTGCAGTCAACTATATTACCGTCGGTATTCCTTTTGCCCAGGCTCCTTCGGGCAACCGCTGGACTTCAGTTACGCTGCTCCGCGAAATTGACGATGTCTGCCAGGCTCTTTTCGAGAACTGCTTCAAGGTTCTTGACGGCCCCGAGGCACCTACACTCACCATCCAGGAGCTTAGCAACGAACTGCTGCTCTATTTGACCTATGAAAATGAAAGTTCAAACAACTACGGTGAGTCCTATGATGAAGAGGATCCCTCTATCCTCAAATCCTATCGTCCTGACCTTCGTCGCTACAAATTCGAAGGATACCAGATTTATCAGCTTGTTGACGCTAACGCCTCAGTTACCGACATCGGAGACGAAACGAAGGCTCGCCTCGTGTTCCAGTGCGACATTGAGAACTATTATGATGAGTTCACCAGTATCGACACAACTTGGAAAGTGACAATCAATTCTGTGACACACGATACAATTCGTACAATCACCAGTATTGACACCACCTTCAACGACAACCCCACTATTCCTATTGGACGTCTTGTCAACTACACCACCAACTCATCGACAGGTCTGCTTACCGGCAAGATTATGGTCGACGGCTCCAACAGTGGTATCAAACACGTCGTCCGCGTAACTAACGACCAGTTCGCAAGCGGTACCAATACCAGCCTTGTGAACAACAAGGAATACTACTATGTTTGTGTTGCATACGCTCACAACAGATACAAAGAGTACTCTCAGACCGATCCTACCAAACTTGACGGCCAGAAAGAGCCTTACCTCGCAGGTCGTAAAAACGAATGGGGCGGCGCTATCACAGCTGTAACAGGTATACCTCACAATCCTTCTTCGGAAAATGGCGGTACAATCGTTCAGGCTACCTACGGTATGAGCCCCAATATCACCCGTCTCGACGGTTACGGCAATGGTGGCAACGTTCTGAAACTTACCGAAGAGTCTATCAACTATCTCATGGGTGAGAAAGGTCAGGATGGTAAAGCTCCTGGTGTCTTCAAGGATGAAATCCGCAACGATACCCTTTACATTCCTAACATGAAAGATCCTTGTATAATTCCCGAACCTCGTTATGAGCAGAACTACGGTCCTGTCAACGTTCGTATCATCGATCCTCTGAATGTAAAGAAAGGTGTTTTCAATATCAAGTTCAACGGTGTGGGCGATAATGCTAAATGGGTTATCTACAAAGAGGATGGCACTCCTCTCTATGATAATGTCTATGCCGACACTGCAGACTTTGTTATTGGTCGCTACAACGAACAGCTCTTCCTCGACCTTGGCATCTCTGTCGCTATCACCAATCCCAAGGCTATCGCTACCGAACTGGAGGTTTCAAGCAGCGCTGTCAACGGCGGTATCATTTACGATGGTACATTCCTGTCGGCGACAATGACCTTCGACGACAACAATCATCAGTGGTTGAGCGGTATCCCTGATAACGACAACTATCCTGTATACAACTGGGTGCGTAGTGGTTCGCAGTATGCGGAGAGCAACCTCGGTTCATTCCGCGATGGCTCTGGTGCTGTGACCGGCAATGAGGAATATCTCGACGAGGACTACTACAAAGAGATTACAGACCCATTGACAAAACGTAAGAGTCTATACGCTGTTGACAAATATCAGGCTTACGAAAAGGTTCTCGGCGGTATGTGGGCTCCCTACGGCCTCGTGTCTTCGCGCGAATACCATCCCGCATTCTCACTTCGTTATTATCTCGCAGAACAGAATATCCTTGATTCGGTGTTTAGCACAGCTCTGTCAGTTCACGACTACTACCAGAACCTCCGTCAGACCATCCTCCACACCAACAACAAGTCACTTATGCATAACGACTTCTCGAAGCTCCCCAGTGTCCGTGTGGTGCTGACCTCCGACCAGTCCAAGTGGACCCGTTGCCCGGTGCTTGAGATGTGCGACGACTACACTCAGGCTGAAGGCAATGCACGCCGCTTCCAGATGCGTAAGCATAAATCCATCGACAAGAATGGTGACACCTCCGCTGTTACTGGCGCATCAACCGACCCGAACGACCCGAACTATATCTCTGATTATGGTATGGGTTGGTTCCCGGGATATGCCATCAACCTGGCTACCGGTGAGCGTCTAAATATCATGTACGGCGAAGACTCCCGTTACGTCCAGTTCAATGGTCGTGACATGATGTGGAACCCGGTCAGTACAGTTACTGTCGGTACCTCCAACTACGTCATGGGCGGTCGCCATTTCATCTATGTGATGAACGCCATCTCTCAGGACTTCCCGCGCTACCACGTGTCAAGCTCTTCATACATCAAGTATACCTACTCTTCACCTTCCTATGACGCAGGTGTCTGGGCTGTCAAGATGCTGAAGTCTCTCGACCACTTCTTCGAGTGTCCATACAGAAACACCTACAGTTCCAGCTACACCAACTATTGGAAGAACTTCAATAACGGTTTGCTCAATCACGCCCGCTCACCTTATGTGCTGCCAATACGTGACTCCTCGGCATTCCTCTTCTCGACGGTAGCATGGGTGAACATGCCTATCGCCACTGAGAATATTGACAATCCTAAGAATATCCCCACCGATGTCACGATTGATATCAATGTCAACAACCGTTATGGCATGTATCTTGGCGACAACAAGACTACCCGTCAGAACGCTGGCATGACTGCTATCAACAACAACAACCCGATGTTCCGTTTCGAGCTCGGTGACGACATCATTACTCTGACCAACCAGGCTTCCGGCGACAATGCACGCCAGAGCTATAAGGACTCTATCATGGATGCAATCAATGTTGTACCCAACCCCTATTACAGTTACTCTACTTACGAAACTCAAAGCCAGTTGGAGACGAAGGTCCGCTTCATAAATGTCCCCGCCAACACCACAGTCACTATCTACACAGTCGATGGTACTTTAGTCAGGACATTCCATGTCGATAAGAATGCCAAAAACAGCATTCTTGATTGGGACCTCCACAACCATAATGGTATCCCCATTGCAGGTGGTATGTACCTCATCCATTTCAGCACAAAAGATATTGGAGAACGTGTTGTGAAGTGGTTCGGCACCATGCGTCCTGTTGACATGAGTGGTTTCCAGTTCTAATTATTCATCAATTTAAAAACTTTGACAGAAATGAAAAGAATATTAAGTATAATGACTGTAATGCTCCTCTCCATGTCGTTGGCGGCACCGAGTCTTATGGCTGGCAACGACAATCGTAGGGGTACTGCTGGTGCTACGGAACTGCTTATCAATCCGTGGGCACGCAGCTCCAGCTGGGGAGGTATCAATACCTCGTGTGCTCGAGGCATTGACGCTTTCTTCACCAACATTTCAGGTCTTTCCTTCGTTGAGAAAACGGAGTTCGTATATAGCCACGCCATGCTCAATGGTGGCCGTTCCGGTCTTGTCAGTGGCGCTTCAGTCAACGCTTTCGGTTTGGCTCTGCGTCTTGGCGACGCCGGTGTGCTCGGTGCCTATGTTATGACTATGGGTTTCGGCGACCTATACGTTACTACGGAAGCAAGTCCTGAACCGGGAAGCAATGGTACAATGTCACCCACATTGATGAACCTCAATTTGGCTTATTCCTACTCGTTTACCAACTCGATCCATGGTGGTGCCGTTATTAAGATTATCACCGAGTCGACCGACAACGTAAACGCTACGGGTGTTGCCATTGACGCAGGTATCCAGTATCAGACTGGTGAGAACGACGAAATCAAGTTCGGTATCTCCCTCAAAAATATTGGACCCGCTTTGAGCTTCGGTGGTACAGGTATGGCTTTCACTACATTGAACAGCGCGGGAAATACCATGACTCTTGAGTTCCGCTCTGGAGAGATGGAACTTCCCACCCTGTTGAATATCGGTGCTTCGTATGACTTCTTGTTTGAAAAATGGAATCAGCGTCTTACCGTGGCAGGTAACTTTACCTCCAACGCTTTCTTGCGTGACAACTTTGGCCTCGGTTTCGAGTATTCTCTGCTCGACAGATTCCAAGCCCGTGCGGCTTATGTCTATCAGACAGACATCTTCGACAGCGACAATCGCGTCACTGCCAACACAGGCCTCTCCGCCGGTGCCTCGTTCATCGTGCCTATGAGTTCTGATGGCAGCAGAAGTCTCTCTCTGGACTATTCATACAGAAGTGCAGTGAATCTGAAAGGCACACATACTTTCGGCGCTACATTCAAGTTCTAATAGCAAGAATAAAAACATTGACTAAAGTTGGGAAAGGTCTTTGCAAGAGACCTTTCCTACTTTTTAACACCAAAAAAACATAATATGTCCGAAATAAAATACTATAGCGAAGAAGGGCTTCAAAAGCTCCGTGACGAGTTGCACCAGCTAATAGCGGTAGAACGCCCAGCGGCTGCTGCTGCCATTGCTGAGGCACGCGACAAAGGTGATCTCTCTGAGAACGCGGAATATGACGCTGCCAAAGAGGCCCAGGGGCATCTGGAGGCACGTATATCCAAACTGCAGGATCTTATCGCAAATGCCCGTCTGCTCGACGAATCAAAGATAGATACGTCAAAGGTACTGCTACTCTCAAAAATCACCATCAAGAATACGAAAAACAAGATGAAGCAGACATACACCATCGTGCCGGAGAGCGAGGCCAACCTGAAACAGGGTCTCATCTCTGTCTCTTCTCCTTTTGCACAGGCTTTCCTTGGAAAGAAGGCTGGCGACAAGGTCGATGTGGTTGTCCCTGCAGGTACCATGAATTTTGAGATTCTCTCTGTCGAGAGATAAAAAGAATGCTAAAAAAAGTAAATGTTATTCGCGTTCTTTCAGAAGAACACAGCTGTTTGAGAGTTTTCTCGCCGTAGGCGACTGAAAAACATGAACGCGGAATAATCATTAAAAACAATTGAAGTATGGCAAGTATTTTTTCACGTATTGTGGCTGGCGAAATACCATGCTACAAAGTTGCCGAGACAGACGATTGTCTGGCTTTTCTCGATGTAAACCCTGTCGTCAGGGGACATGTACTTTGTATTCCGAAGAAAGAGGTGGACTATATCTTTGATCTCGATGACGAGCTTTTTGTTAGCCTGCATCGTTTCAGCCGTCGCGTTGCAAAAGGTTTGAAGAAGGTCTGCCCCTGTATAAAGGTCGGTGTTGCTGTGGTTGGCATCGATGTGCCGCATACACATATACATCTTATGCCTCTGAATAACCCCGGTGACCTGAATTTCAGTCACCATGTAAAGATGGAACCATCCGAGATGCAAGAGCTCGCTGCCCAAATTGCTGCAGCAATAGAATAGAATCTCCCTACAATAAAAGAAAAAAAGTATTACCCCAGTGGTAATACTTTTTTTTATGTAAAGGTTATGTAACGGTTAAAGGTTAACGGTTAAAGATTAAAGAGAGAAGTTAATGGAGATGGTGTGGAGTTAAGGGGAGTTAAGGGGAGTTAAAGGACAAATGTATTTGCTCGGATTGTATTGTCCCCATAACTTCCAGCGCGAAGCGCGATAACTTCCCTTAACTTCTTTGACTTCCCATTGTAACGGTTAAAGGTTAACGGTTAACGGTTAAAGATTAAAGAGAGAAGTTAAATGGAGATGGTGTGGAGTTAAGGGGAGTTAAAGGACAAATGGTTTTGCTCGGATTGTATTGTCACTTTAACTTCCAGCGCGAAGCGCGATAACTTCCCTTAACTTCTTTGACTTCCCATTAAATAAAGGTTAAAGATGTATGATATGAGATGTTTGATGTCTTAAACTATCAACTGTCAACTATCAACTGTCAATTGTCAACTATCACCCATCACTTCTGTGTAGAGAGGTATTGCTCGAGGAGTCTTTGTACATATTTGCCGAAGACGTCGAACTCTATATTCACAACAGTTCCGGGTTTGAAATTGTGGAAGTTGGTGACCTGATAGGTATAGGGAATTATGGCTACGCTGAACATTCCTGGTTCAGAGTCTACAATTGTAAGACTAACGCCATTGATACTGATGCTACCTTTGGGAACGGTGATTGAAGGGGCGTTCTTGGCATCGTATTCAAAGTAGAAACGCCATGATCCGTTGTCGTCAATGACTTTGGTGCAGGTAGCGGTCTGGTCGACATGACCTTGGACGATGTGGCCGTCGAAACGTCCATCCATGCGCAAGGAACGCTCCACATTGACCTCCGTGCCGACCTGCCATGTGCCGAGGTTGGTCTTGATCATGGTCTCATCCATGGCTGTGACCACATAAGTCTTGGCGGCTTTGTCTACCTTCACTACGGTAAGGCAGCATCCGTCGTGTGCCATGCTCTGGTCGATACCCAGCTCGTCGGCGAAATCGACGGTCAGAGTGAAATGGTAATTGGTGTTTTCTTTCTCTATCTTAACGACCTTTGCGGTCTTTTCCACTATTCCTGTAAACATGTTGTTGGTTTAATTGACAATAATGCTGTGTTGTTGAAGTTTATTTTTTCAAGAAATCCTCGTAGTACTGGAACATTTTGTGGTAAAGGTGAATACGGTCATAGCCGCGGACGTTGTGTTCATGGTGAGGATAGATGAAGTAGTCCACAAGTTTACCTTTTTTGATACATGCTTCAATGAATTCAATGCTGTTCTGCCATACCACAGTGTTGTCTTCTGCGCCATGGATGACCAGCAGACGGCCCTCGAGGTCACCTGCTTTGCCAATGAGTGAGTTGTTTTTATATCCTTCGGGGTTCTCGTCGGGGGTGTCCATATAGCGCTCTCCATACATGACTTCGTACCATTTCCAGTCGATGACCGGGCCACCGGCGCAACCCACCTTGAACACTTCCGGATGGGCGAGTTTCATCGTGATAGTCATAAAACCGCCGAAGCTCCATCCTTCAACGCCCATGCGCTCTTTGTCGACGTAGGGCAGCGACTGAAGGAATTTTACACCTTCCATCTGGTCGGCCATCTCTATCTCTCCGAGGTGGCGGTGGGTGCAGCTCTCAAATTCAAAGCCACGGTTGTCGGTGCCACGGTTGTCGACGGTGAAGACCACATAGCCCTGCTGGGCGAGGAACAGGAAATACAAGTTGCCGCCGCCAAGCCATGAGTCGGTGACCAGTTGGCTGTGAGGACCTCCATAGACGTATACAAGCGTCGGGTATTTCTCGCCAGCTTTCATATTGGGAGGAGTGATGAGGCGGTAATAGAGGTCTGTGACTCCATCGGCAGCCTTGATGGTACCCATCTGGATTCCAGGCATGGCGTATTCCGACAGAGGATTTTCGGTTTCATAGACAGTGGCAAGTGCTTTGCCTTTGGCGTTGTATACTTTGCAGCGGTAAGGAATGTCGACACTGTTGTTGATGTCTATGATGGTGTTCCCGTTGTTGCTGACACTTACGGTGTGGGTGCCGTGGTCGGGAGTGAGTAAGGTCATCTCTCCGCTTTTGATATTGACCTTATAGGCATAGAGGCCCGTGGCGCCGTCTTTGTTGGAATAGACAAAGACATTCTCGCCTTTTGCGTCGAAAGAGATGATGCTTTGCACGTCATAGTTGCCGCTTGTGAGTTGTTTGAGCAGTTTTCCGTCCGTGTTGTAGAGGTATAGATGTTTGTATCCGTCGCGTTCGCTGAACCATAAAAACTGATCGTTGTGACCTGGTAAGAAGAATAGTCCTTCCTGAGGGTCTATGTAGCGTGCGTTGGTCTCCTCGAAAAGTATTTTTTCCAGTTCGCCGTTGTCCACGTTGTAGCTTTCAAGCCACAGGTGGTCCTGTGCACGGCAAATCTTGGCGATATAGAGATGGCTCTCGTCGGGGCTCCATGAGAGGTTTGTGAGGTAGTTTTCACGTTCGGCGACGGACTCGTTGCGACGGGTTTTCAGGTAAGTGACCTGCTCTGTGACGGTATTGTATATCTCCACAGTGACCTCATGGCTTTTCATACCTGCCATAGGGTATTTGAAGGGCTCTGCAGAGGCAATGCGTGTGGATGTATTGACCAGAGGGTAGTCGGTTACCATGCTTTGATCCATGCGGTAGTAGGCCAGATAGGTGCCTTTGGGCGACCAGAAGGTGCCTTTATTGATGCCGAATTCGTTGCGGTGAACGGATTGGCCGTAGACGATATCCAGGTCTTTCCCCTCTTTGCAGAAAACTTTCCCGTTGGAGTTGACATACAGGCTGCTGCCTATGGTGTACGCCTGCTGAAAGGAATTGGGTTCTATGTCCAAATGCTCTCCTTTGTCGGGATTGCTGTACAGTTTTGAGAGTGTGCGTTTCTGTACATTATAGAGGAAGCAGCTGTTGCCTGAGAAAAAACGTAATTCATTTTCAGCAGGCATAGAGAATGATGAAATTCTACGCATCGATGTCTCGCCGGCGGCATTCAGGGCGTTGTTCAGTTCATTGAGTGTTACCAGCTTCTTCGTGGCGCTGGGTTTGCCGGAATAGATGGTGTCTCCGCTGGCGTAGGCAATGAGGTTGGTGTTGCCGACGAACTGCACGTACGACATCTTGGGTCTCGGGTAGAGGGAATAGTCCATGGTCTGCTTGATGTCGAGCATGCGGTTCTGGGCCTGCAGCGAGGAGGAGAGCTGAAGGCTGAGAATTGTGACGAATGTCAGAATGACGGAAAATGATATTTTTTTCATAAAAAAACGTCTTTTTCAAAAGATAAACAATTGTTTCTTAATATTTTTTCCATCTGCGGAAACGCAGTGAGAAAACGCCGAAGAAAGCTTCCTTGAAAATCTTCATGCTCATTTTTGAGGTTCCGAGCACACGGTCGGTGAAGATGATAGGCACCTCGTAGATGTGGAATCCGAGTCGTGCGGCGGTGTATTTCATCTCTATCTGGAAGGCATAGCCCACAAACTTCACCTTGTCGAATTTCATCTTCTCGAGCACTTTACGGCTCCAGCAGACAAAGCCTGCGGTGGAGTCGCATACTTTCATACGTGTGATGAGATGTACATATTTCGAGGCATAGTACGACATCATCAGTCGTCCCATAGGCCAATTGACTACGCTGATTTTCCCATCTACATAGCGGGAGCCCACAACGACGTCGCCTTTGCCTGTGGAGCAGGCTTCGTAGAGTCGTGGCAGGTCGTCAGGATTATGTGAGAAGTCGGCATCCATCTCAATCATATAGTCATAGCCTTTCTCAAGGCCCCATTCAAAACCTGCGAGGTAGGCTGTTCCAAGACCGAGTTTGCCTTTGCGCTCCTTGATATAGAGTCGGTCGGGGAATTCCTGCATAAGGCGTTTTACAATGTCTGCCGTGCCGTCGGGAGAGTTGTCTTCGACGATGAGCATGTCGAACTCCTTGTCGAGCGAGAAGACCTTGCGGATAATCTTTTCAATATTCTCTTTCTCGTTGTATGTCGGTGTGATTACTAATGTATCGGACATAAGTCATTATGTATTTCAAATAAAATGCAAAAATACAAAAAATATTTGATTGTGAGCAATCAAAAACTGTGTTATAAAAGGAAAAGCCTGAATGACATTGAATTATTTTTTTATTTCCGTCGTGAGGCCAATCTTAGTGCCAGCCAGCCGATGGTTACACCGAGGAAGTTGGCAGCCAAGTCGTTGATATCGAATCCGCGGTAGGGGAGAAGGTATTGTACTGTCTCGGTGGTGATACCGATAAGTATGGCTACAATCCAAACAGACACTCCTATTCTTCGGCGTCCTGTTGTGGGCTGTGGCCCAAAATCCATGAGGTAAAGAGTGCAGGGTATGAATATCGAGGCATGGATAAGGTGGTCTAAACGAATGCCGAAAACAAAGTTGTCGAGAGGCACACCAAGGACACCCATTGGTGCCCACATGAGGACTATGAGTAAAGGAAAGTAAATCCATCGCTGCCACAGACGCTGGCGGCGACAGAAAAGAGTGTGAACACCTTTGTGTAGCGCATGGCGTATCAGGGCTCTATGTGAACGGTGACGGAAACGTGCCGAATCGCAACTTTCAATGCTGCCGTCGGAGTGTTCTACCGAGACAAGGTGTGCCAGTACCGCGTCTCTTCCAACATATTCATACGAGGTGTTGTTGTCGCCCCTGAAGTCCAGCATACCGTCGGGTTGGATGCGGACAAGACGGTGTATAACACAATGTCCGTCGTTGATGAAAAGATATATCTCGCCTTCATGCAATTTGTCTCCGAGTGGGGCAAGATGCACATAGTCGCTGTTGCCGTCAATGGTGGGGTACATGCTGTTGCCGCCGAAAGCGATACGCACCGTGAGTCTCTTCTCAAGACGCTCTTTTATTTCTTCGACTATAAAGCTGTCGGTGTCGTTAGGAAGAACTATCCGTTGTCCAATCATGGCAAATCTTTGTAAATGGTTGAACATGAAAGTTTTGCCGCGTTAGCGTCAGGGAGGCATTCCAGATGGTAGACGGCTGTTTTGCTGATGACTGCAGAGATGATGACGAACAGCTGGTCGGCAAAAAAGTCCGACTGCATAAGGGCAGGTGGCAGTGAAGGCTGCAGGGCAGCGATTGCCGCAGGTATTGACAGTCGTCGTATGCGGTTGTGAGGTGCTTGTGACAGCCGTACCACTGCCTTGAGAGGAAACTGTAGTGGATGGTAGCAAGGCGTTTTGCCGCTCCATGGGGCTCCATACACGGTGGGACAGCCTCCGTCGTCAATGGACAGGAACGGGCTGTCGTCGTTGAGAAGGTGAGTCTTGTCGAAGTTTTCCAGCCACAGGCGTGTATGTGTGCTTTTCCCTGTGCCTGATTCGCCGAGGAAGAGTACGGCATGGCCGTTGTGGACTATCGTAGAGCTGTGTACAAAGGTTGTATGTGCATTGGCATATAGCATGCTGCAGGCGAACCATAGAGAGAATCGTAGTGCGGAGGGATTGCTACATGTCGAAGCCTCCACCATATTGCTGCCGGCGCGATATTGCATAGAAACCAGCGTGGTGCCGTTGCCTTCATTCATAGAGAAATAGAAAAAGCCGGCATCCTCATATAGTCTGCATTCGGCCGATATCTCCTCGAAAGTGAAGCTGTAAAGCGGTGTGGCGAGCCTTGGTGGGATGTTTACGGCCACAGAATAGCGTACCATGAATTCCGGCCGGGCGTCATAGACCACAAATGGGTGAAATGCAGCGTTGGAGGAGAAAAAAACGACTTCGTCAGTGCCTTCAACAGCCAGAATATGGCCACCCATACGCAAAACGACAGAAGCCATCAGTCAAAGATATAGTGTTGCTTCAATGTCTCCACCCATGCGGCGGCGTCCTTTGCTGCCACATCGGCATCGACATCGAATTGTTCTACAAGCAGGTTGGTGATGTCCTCCACCTCGAAATCGAGTCCTTTCAGGTTGTTCCATAGAAATAGGGAGGTGTCGTTGAGTGCGACAACGGAGGTCATGTCTCCAGGGTTACGGCCCTGAATAAGGACGATGTTGTTTTCGGCAACTTTTCTGACCTTGTATTTGGGATTTATTCTCATGACAGACAATCTTTAAAATGCCACTCCGATTCTGAATCCGGCAGTGAATGCCAACCAACCCTCCTTGGGAAAAAGCATGAAGCTGTGGTAATAGTTGTTGTCGTTGCCGCTGCCTATCGAAGGGCCCAGGCCTGAATAGATGTCGAAGACAAACCAATCTATCACCAGTTGATAGCCTATTTCGGCAAGCAGAGCGATTTGGTCTGTGCTTTTAGGACATTTTGGTGGCTCTTCCCCGGGGGCGGGTTTGTGTCCGTATTTGAAACTGGCCAAGACCAGTTCGGGCTTGGCGTAAAGACCGCCAAGCCAACTGTCGGAGGATTTTTGCGGCACAAGGCGCCATTTGTAGGCCAACTTTACAAGTAGACCCTGTGGACGGCTTTTGTTCATCCAATCCCAGCCCAAGCCGATAATGCCAAGAGTGGCCTCTCCGCTGTGGCGTTGGCTGAAAGCCCTTTCGTATGTGAAACGCGACGAACCGCTGCCAAGGGATAGCAGCGTAATCTTGAAATCGTTTCTGCTGCCCGATGGAGGCGGCGCTTTTTGTGCTTGCACTGGCATGGTGGAATATGCGACAAGCAGAAGGATGAGGGTTAATATCCTCTTGTTACTAAACATAATAAATGGTGATAGATCGTGTCGATTTAAGAAGTAGGCAACTCTCAACTTTTTTGCAAAAGTCGGAAAAAAACTTGACGTGTGCAAGTCTTTTTATAATAATTGGTTTAAAGTAACAATCATTTTTTTATACCATCGCCATGCTATAAATCGCAAACATTAGGTGATTCTGGACGTCGGCAAAATAAACTTCAAAAAACACACCTTTTCGCTGCACCCTATTCCCCATTTAATCCTTTGTGTTAAACCATACCAGCGGTATCACTTTCTTGTCAAGGTACTTTTCAGTTATTTTGGATTTGCAAATCCGAAACTGTTCGTTATCAGGATTTGCAATCCGCCATACTCGGGCTTGCTTTTCGATGACTGATGATTGATGTTTCTCGGAATGCTGCAAGTAGAAGAAAGCAAAAAAGTTTGTTGAACTTGATCAAGTTGGCACCGTCTAACAAAAAAAATTGCCATTCCAAAAAATATATGTAAATTTGCAAAAGATTTAGGTAAAGTTTTAAGTTCTGTTTTATTGCTTACAGTCAGTAAAATAACATATCGCATCGATACTGCTTTGACTCGCGAGCTTGATGAACGAAGTCATTTTTAATCGTTACTAAACAACATCATGGATACGCTGAAATATAATTTACGAGGCGTTTCGGCATCAAAAGAGGATGTCCACAACGCAATCAAAAATATCGACAAAGGGCTTTACCCAAAAGCATTTTGCAAGATTATTCCTGACATATTAGGTGGTGACAACGATTACTGCAACATCATGCATGCTGACGGTGCCGGCACCAAGTCATCGCTGGCATACCTGTATTGGAAAGAGACAGGAGACCTTTCTGTATGGAAGGGCATCGCTATTGACGCTGTAGTGATGAATCTTGACGACCTGCTGTGTGTCGGTGCCGTCGACAACATTCTGCTCAGCTCGACAATAGGCCGCAACAAGCAACTTATTCCGGGTGAGGTTATCAGTGCCGTTATTAGTGGTACAGAGGAATTTCTGCAGCAGATGAGAGATCTCGGTATCGGAATACACCTTACCGGCGGTGAGACGGCGGACGTTGGAGATCTGGTGCGTACTATTATTGTTGACAGTACTGTCACTGTACGTATGCGTCGCGCCGACGTGGTCGACAACGCGAATATCAAGCCGGGCAATGTCGTTGTCGGTCTGGCTTCGTTCGGGCAGGCGACATACGAGAATGCTTACAATGGCGGCATGGGAAGCAATGGTCTCACCTCGGCACGTCATGATGTCTTCTCACAGCATTATGCTGCCAATTTCCCGGAGAGCTACGACAATAGTCTGCCCAAAGAGGTTGTGTATTGCGGAGGCAAACGGCTGACGGATGCCACCGAGGTGTCGGGTGTTGATGCAGGAAAGATGGTTCTGTCTCCGACGCGCACATACGCTCCTGTGATACGTCGTGTTCTCGATGAATATCGTCCGAAAATCGACGGCATGATTCACTGTAGCGGCGGAGCACAAACCAAGGTGTTGCATTTTATCGACAAGTTGCATGTTGTCAAGGATAATATGTTTCCGGTACCTCCACTCTTCAAACTCATTCACGAGCAGAGTGGCACAGACTGGAAAGAGATGTATACCGTTTTCAATATGGGACACAGGATGGAGATATATACTGACGAAGACACAGCAAAGGGTATCATTGATATCTCCAAAAGCTTCAATATCGACGCAAGGATTATTGGCCGCTGTGAGGCTTGCGACAAAGGACAGGTGACTGTCAAGAGCGAATTTGGAGAATTTGTATATAACTAAAAAAAATCTCCGCCAGCTGACGGAGATTTTTTTTTATTCCAAATTATTGGATTTTAGTCCTCAGGAACATACGGGAACTCGTAGCGGAGTTTGAAGCCGTTGTCTGTTTGCTCTTCCAGCCAGAGGCGGATATATTGCGTTGTCGCGTCGTGCAGTTGAGGGTGCTGGTAACTGTCGAGGTTTTCAGCGCCCCAAACTTTAATTACATATCCATGTTTTTCAACAGCGGGAAGAGAGTTGACGTACTTGTTGTCTTGATCTTTGAATTCATTGTCTGCAGGAATCTCATCGATTTTAACAAGGCCGCTGACCTTGCCGAAATCCATGATGGCTATGCCGGTATGGCACTCTATGTCAGGCATTCCGAGAGGAGGATCAACAATGGGACTGTCGAGGCCGGTCATTACGAGAAAGTTGTTCTCCAAACCCATTGTGAAATGTAGTTTGTAAGAGGCATTGTTATCGTTGCCATAGCTTTCAATCTCGATGAATTCACCATTGGCGAGTGTCTTTCCGTCGTATGGGATTTCGTCGTCGTTTTTGCAGCTGACAAGACCGATAGTCATCAGTGCAGCCATCATAATGGCAAAAAATCTGGTTTTCTTCATGGTGTTTATGTTATTTGAATGAATAGTGATTAGTGAATACAATCCGAGCAAATACATTTGTCCTTTAACTCCCCTTAACTCCAAATAAAATCCCCTTAACTTCTCTCTCATTAACCTTTAAACGTTAAACTTTAACCTTTGTCAAAACATCATACATCAAATATCTCACATCATACATCTTTATTGAATTGCAAAATTACAAAAAAAAATAAAATGACGCCTTGTTTTGCGTCAAAAAAAATAATAAGATAAAACAATTGTTTGAATTACAATACTATGGTACTGGGTCGTATCCTGAGCCGCCAAATGGGTTGCAGCGAAGAATACGTTTCAGTGCCAGCCATCCCCCTTTTATGGGGCCATATTTCATTATTGCTTCTTTTGCATATTGGGAGCATGTGGGGGTATAGCGGCACATGGCAGGAGTGAAGGGTGAGATGCACTGCTGATAGAACTTTATCGGAAGAAGCATGAGCTTTGTGAAGATTTTTTTAATCATGTGCGATATCCTCCGTCAGTTTATCAATAAGTTTGTCCATTGCTGCCTCAATCCTATGGAAGTCGGCGATTTTGTCGTAGATATAGTTGATGGAGATTGCCATCGTCGGTGTCTGTGAGGTGTCGGAGGTTTTGCCGGCCAGGGCTTCGTACAGCCGATGTTTGCGCAGGCGGTAACACTCCCTGATGATCCTTTTGGCGTGGTTGCGGTCTACGGCATGGTGCAGTTTTTTCTTTGGTGCGGTTATTATAACCTGCACTTTTGCCGCCTTTTTGTCCTGTTGCGGATCCGTATACATCCAATGAGCGCTCAAGGGAAAGACTAACTCACGTTTCGGTGAGGAATACAGTTTCCCGATAGTGACTCTGTTGCAGAGTCGTTCGCTTTTGCGGAAAGTATACATTTATTCTGTCTTTGCAGCAGCCTCGGCCTCTTTGCGGGCTTTCTCTGCGGCGCGTGCGGCGCGGCGTGCGGCGGCTTTGGCTTTTTTCTCTTCCATCAGCTGTTTGTACTTGGTCTTGCTGGCAAAAACCGATTTGGTCTTCTTAGTTCCGACATTCTTGCTTGAATGGGCCGATTTGGAGCTTTTAAGCGACGAGGGCTTTACTACGAGCACGGCCTCTTGCTGTTTGCCCAGCATGTAGTTTTCGATAGCCATTGCCATGGAGGGGGAGTTCTTTGTCGGGGCGGCGATGGTTATCTTGATGCCGGCGGCGTTGAGTGCCGAGTGGGTAGAGGTGCCGAAAGCAGCCACCAGAATCGAGGAGTTCTTTACATCTGGGAAATTGATAAGCAGCGAGCGTACTCCGATAGGGGAGAAGAGGGCAATCATGTCGAAGTCCTCAAGGTTGAATTGCTTGAGGTCGCGAGGTACGCTTCGGTACATGGCTGCTTTGGTGTATTTGAATTTGGCCTTGTCGAGCAGCTTTGTGTATTCTGTCTGCTTCTCGTCGGAGCAGGGGAAGAGGTATTTCTCTTCGCGGTGCTTGGTCATGACATCCACAAGGTCGGCAAAGTACTGGTTGCCGAAGAATATCTTGCGTTTGCGGTACTGTATGTAGTTCTGCAGATATAGAGCGATAGCTTCTGTCGAGCAAAAATATTTCATACTTTCAGGAATTACTTCACGCAATTCCTTGGCCATTCTGAAAAAGTGATCAACAGAGTTTTTACTGTTGAAAATAACTGCCGTGTAATCAGTGAGGTGAATTCTGCTTTTGCGAAATTCGGTCGCCGAAATGCCCACCACTTCAAAAAATTTGTAAAAGGTGAGATCTAATTTGAAATTGCTTATTAGGCGTTTGTAAGGTGATTTGTCTAAATCTGCTGGCTCCGGCTGCGAAATCAGAATTTTTTTCAGTTTCATGTCGTATCTCGGAATATGTATAACTGTCTTTGTACTAATCTAATAGTAACTTTACCATTACTAAAATGGGTACTATTTCAAAAATGCAAAGATAGTAAAATAAATACAATTTAGATGTTTTTGAATTTGACAAAATAAGTGGTATTCCTCGCAGTAGTCTGACTATGAATAGTATGGCTATAAAGAATGTGGAAATTTTTAGTGATGTCGAGGAGAGTCCACTGCCATAAAACGACAGTAACTGCAGCGGTGTCAGAACCAGACCGCCTGCGAGGAAGAAAAAATGGCTGTTGGCCACATAAAGAGATGTTGAGCCGCTGTCGTTAAAAACATTTCCAATAAGACGTATGAGACTGTTTTTGACAAGTATGAATGCCGCAATTCCAGCGAAAGAGGCGAGAAACAGTTGAAGTTCGCTGTAGTGTGTGTGTATGCCTGAAAAGTCTGTGGCCCGCACAACTGTCAGTGCCAGACAGGCGATATATATGCCTGTCATGGGCAGTAAAGACCACATTTTGACATTGTTTTCGCGTAGCACCCTTTCAAGGACCCTTCTGTCGAAGAGCGACTGGAATGCCTCTTTAAGTTTGAAGCGTCTGCTGTTGATGAAGATGCTGACTATGGCGAGCATCAGTACAATGGTGCCGAAAAACCAGCCGCTGTAACCTTCTTTTTGTCGGCCAAGAATCGGCTGCGGTGGTTCGGCGCTTGAGTGACTGTTGCCGAGGAACATGCTTTCGCGGTATTGTGTTTCGCAATCGTTGTATTTGGCAAACACGGAATCGTTGCAAAGCAGCAGGTAGTCGTCGGTCTGTGGCAGGGTGTCGACGGTCATCAGGCTGTCTGGCGGTTGCAGAAGCAGTTTGGGAGTCGCTGTGTCGAATCTGGGTGTATGGTGAGCCACATGAACCGCATGCGAATCTTTTATTGTCTGTATGGTTGTATTCGTGTCTTGTCTCATCTTAATACTATCACTTTCTGTTTCCCGGTTACGACGTGGCTTTCTTTGTCTCGAAACACTACGAAATAGACTCCTCTCGGAAGGTCGATACCTATCTCTATGGCGCTTTTTGTCTCGTAAGTTGCTATTTGGTGCCCTGTTATGTCGAAGAGACCTATTTCCGTATTTGTACTGAATCCGCTAATCGTGAATTTCCCTCTTGTCGGGTTGGGGAAAATCCTTATGGTGCTCTCGTTCACTGCTTCTGTCACGCTCACAGTGGAGTCGGGGAAAAATATTACGTGTCGTTGCAGTGGCTTGTGCCATTGTGCGGTGGCGGTAATTAGAATATTGCTGTTTACCGGTGCTGTCAAGTGCAGGGTTCCTGCTCCGTTGCTGTCGAGCACGCAGAAGCTCATAAGGGTGTCTTTCCAGGTGGCTGCCACACGGGCTCCCGGGGTGCCGTATAGGTCAACTGTGGTGTCGCCCAAAGCTATGCTGTCGTAAGATAGTGTTATTGGTTGTGGTATGCCTATGTATGGCATCAATGACGGGTCGCCTATCAGGGAATAAACCTCCCAGTAGAATGCATCGTAAGGCGATCCGCTTGCCGTTACTGCCCAGTTGCCGGCAGTGACAATCTGGCTCTGGGTCCATACCTGTCCGCCGTTCGGTTTGCCGTACAGGTGAAGCAGTCTGTTGAACGCTCCTCCTGAACTGCTGTCGTATGATGGATGCAGCACCGGTGTGCCGCTGCAGCCGGTACTCCACCAGTAGTCCTCGTCCCACAGCGTTTCGTTGCATGCGCCGATGGCACCGATGGCGCCACCGCCTTCTTTGCGCAGCAGGTGTTCGCCGAAGCAGTCGCCACTGACGTCATTGGCGCGGCAGCAGTTGTTCACGGCGAGGAAGAGGCTGCCGTCTGTGGTCAGCGAATCGATTGTCTGGTTGCTCAGATACGGATGTCGCCATCCTGTAGGGCCGCAGTGGGCTGTGTAGTTTACCAGTCCTACTCCGTGACGCATCTCGTCGAGGATGTTTTTGATAAGAGTGTCGGATGCGGGGTTGTAGAAACAGATGGTATCGTGGCCGGTGTCGTGTCTGGCAAGCAGTTCTTTCAAGTAGTTTATCTGTCCGTTGGTGGCGGTGGGCGCAGGTTCAGTCTCCTCCTTGCCTGCGACGAGCAGGCTTCGGCGCATATACATGCTGTCGTCGAGCTCGAAACGTTCGTAGGCCAGGGTCTTGGCGACGACGGTGTTAAGCTGGTCTGTGTCGTTTACCGATATTCTGCCTATCATGGCGTCTGGGAGGTAGTCGCCTGTGTATTCGGCATAGTACAAGTCGGTTCGATGAGTCTCCAAGCCGCTGATGTTGTGTCGGGGATTCCATAGCGGTATGTCGTCCAGGTCGCCGACAATAAGAATGAACAGCGGTGCAGGGTGCTCCGCTGTGGCGCTGTCGTAACGTGTTTGTAAAAAAGCTTTCAGTCCGTCGCGGTTGTAGTCATCGGTGTAGTGCTCTTCGACGATATAACCCTCCTGGCGTTTCCATGACAATAGAGGCTGGAGTTTTTCGCGGTATTTTGTGGGGGAGACAACCAGATATACCTGTGCGCCATCGTTGTCGAGGCTGTTTTCATATTCTTTTCTCTCTCCTCCTTTGAATTCCACTGTTGCGACGAGATGCTTACAGATATCTATCTGTCCTGTTGCCGGACTGTACCGTATTGGCGATATGGTGAGAAGCGCAGTGCTTGTTCCGCGCATCGTTCCGATTGCTTTTGTCTGTACGACAGGGTATGTGGTGTCCGTGGTGGCGGAATCGAAATTGGGCAGTTCGAGAGGCTCGCCGCTCTTCAGTCGTGGTGCCGCGCTGTTGCGCAGTCTTCCTGTAGCGAGGCTTTCCCAGATTGTATCGCTGACCGTAACAGTTATCTCGCATCCGAGAGGTATGGCAATTATTTTTCTGTATTGCGGCAACATCGGCTGCCCCGGCGTGCGGCTGTATCCGTTGGTGGAGGGAGAAGAGAGTGTGATGCCGTCGATGCCGTCCTGTTGTGTCAGCTCGCCAAGTGTGTATTCGAATGTCAGCTGCCTGTTGTCAAATCTTTTTGTCACGAATCCCCGTTGTGCATAGGCGTCGAAGCCTGCTATGCATAATGCACAGTATATGGAAAGCAGGAGGAAACGTCTTGCGCAACCGTGTTTTATGTTGTTGACTATATGAGAGATTAGCTGATACATCGCCCGCTGTAATAATCTGCAAAAATACGTTTTTTAGATTAATTATTTTGCTGTATGGCTATCTTTTTGTAATTTTGCAGTTTGTGTGTAAGAATAGGTGTGTATGGAATATATTGATTAATAATTAATTGTACAGTTGTGGTTGGCTGATGGGAAAAAAGAAACCTGCCATATTGTTATTGCTGCTGACGTTGTTTTTCTTCGTTGTGCCTTGCCGTGCGCAGGTGGTGGATGATGATGTCACCATCACTTTCGACACTGTTAATCCGCCTGATTCGTTGCTTTTTTACCGACAGGAGATAGAAGACCTTACGCGGGTTCTCGATTCAAACCAGGTGGTTTTGGCCACTTTGCGTCACCGCATGCGTGACCTCATTATGCTCAAGGACTCCCTTATTTCCATCAACGACTTATACCAAAAGGAGTTGCAGGAAAAGAACCGGCTGATGTCGGAGCAGGTGACTGCCATGCAGGAAAAGGAGCGGCTGCTTGCCGAGAAAGAGGATCTATACCGCCAGGCGTTGACGAATTCCACCATTGACAAGGTGAAGTGGGAGGGCGACATAAAAGCCAAGGAGGCCAGCATTGAGTCTAAAAGCCGCGAGATTGAGTATCTGCAGAGAGATATTGATTCAAAGGAGTTGACTTTGAAATCGCAGCGCGAGAACTATAACCATCTGCTAACCGAGAAAGAGTTTTATCGCCATCTGGTTGATTCGCTCCAGAAGCGAGTCACCGCCATTGAACTCGAAAATATCCGCAAGCAGGAGGAGAACAAATACCTTGCCCAGCGAGTCAAGGATGCGGAGGAGAAGACGGCAATAACTCTGAACAAAAAGAAGAAGGTTCGTCCCATACAGGGTATTGCCATGCGCTTTTTCCGCACCCCCGACTGGGACACGCGTCTGCAGGAAATTATTACCCCTGCGGGGAAGGACTATGGTAAGGTTATCTATAACCGTAACGATGGCGATATCGAGTTCGACTTTATTACAGGGGCCTCTGTCATGCTGTGGGATTTGACCGACCTCTTCAACACTCCGCGAACCCGCGACACACTCAGCCGTATGCCTGAACTGCCTCGTTTTGACCAGGTCTTCAACTATGACCTGGGAATATATGTCGGCTTCGGAGGAAGCAATCTTTTCAAGAACTTCTATATTGGTCCGTCGTTTCGTTTTGTCGACTTTTTCTACCTTTCAATAGGTGTCAATATCTGTGAGTACGAGCTGCTCATTGAGCGCTATCAGCCTTTTTACGAGTCGGGTGAGCCTATTGACAAGGCTTTGACTCTTAAGGAGATTACAGCCAAGTCCTGGCGTGTGAAACCGTTTATCTCCCTTTCAATCGATTTGGATTTCCTGTCCTATATAAAGAAATAGTTTTATGCAGAATTTTTTGATATACAATACGCTCTCTCACCAAAAAGAGCTCTTTACTCCGCTTACTCCCGACCATGTCGGAATGTATGTCTGCGGTCCCACGGTCTACGGTGACCCGCATCTCGGCCATGCCCGTCCGGCAATTACCTTCGATATCCTCTTCCGCTACTTGAGGCATTTGGGCTACAAGGTACGCTATGTACGCAACATTACCGATGTGGGACATCTGGAACACGATGCTGACGAGGGGGAGGACAAAATTGCGAAGAAGGCACGTCTCGAGCAGCTTGAACCTATGGAGGTGGCGCAATATTACACCAACCGCTATCACGATGCAATGGACCGTCTCAACGTGCTGCGTCCCAGTATAGAGCCTCATGCCAGCGGCCATATTATCGAGCAGATAGAGCTGGTGCAGAAAATCCTTGACGCAGGTTATGCATATATCTCCAATGGCAGCGTCTACTTCGATATTAACAAATACCAGTCCGACACTCACAAGTATGGCAAGCTGAGCGGCCGCGTCATCGAGGAGATGCTCTCCACCACACGCGAACTCGATGGGCAGGAGGAGAAGCGCAACTCCGCCGACTTCGCTCTCTGGAAAAAGGCGGCGCCGGAACATATCATGCGATGGAACTCCCCTTGGAGCGTCGGTTTCCCTGGCTGGCATACCGAGTGTACCGCTATGGGCACCAAGTATCTCGGAGAGACTTTTGACATTCATGGTGGCGGAATGGATCTTATGTTCCCTCACCACGAAAGCGAGATGGCGCAGCAAACGGCAATCACCGGCCACGGTCCCTGCAAGTACTGGATGCACAACAATATGATTACCATTGAAGGTAAAAAGATGGGCAAGTCGCTTGGCAATTTCATCACGCTCGGCGAGTTCTTCGACGGCAGCCATATCAACCCCCAAACAGGCGAGGAGATGCTGTCCCAGGCATATAGCCCCATGACCATCCGTTTCTTCATCCTTCAGGCTCATTACCGCAGCACCGTGGACTTCAGCAACGAGGCGCTTATCGCTGCTGAGAAGGGCTATAACCGCTTGATGCAGGCTTATAAGATTCTTGGCTCGCTCCGTCCTTCGAAGGAGAGCTCCGTGAATGTGTCCGAATATCGCCAGAAATGCTACGATGCAATGAACGACGATATGAATACGCCCATTGTCATTTCGCATCTCTTCGACGCCGCCAAGATTATCAATACAGTCAACGACCACAAGGCTACACTTACCCAGGCCGACATTGATGAACTGAAGTCGGTCTTTGACACTTTTGTCTTCGATGTTATGGGTCTGCGCGACGAGGCTTCCTCCGACAATACAGCCATTATAGACGGACTGATGCGTATGATTCTCGATGTCCGCGCAACGGCAAAGGCTAACAAGGATTGGGCTACAAGTGACAAGATCCGCGACAATCTGGGCCAGCTCGGTATTGCTGTAAAGGACGGCAAGGACGGCGCTACCTGGGAGTTGAATTAGTGAATAGTGATTGGTGATGAGTGATAGAACACGAATAAAGGTTGATAGTTGACAGTTGATAATTGACAGTTGAAGACATCATCACACATCTTACATCAACCATCTTTCTGCCTGCTATGCAGGCCTGCGAGCCCGATGAGCAAACCGTGAACCTTTAACCTTTATCAATACATCGCACATAATACATCTTAATATATGAAATTAAAAGAATCTCTCGGCGAACTTGTCTTTACAAAGGGTGAACTCAAGCAGCATGTATATGAGTCTACCAAGGAGACTTTCGAGATGTTCCGTAACACTTCGAAGGAGATCCTCTCTCTGCTACAGGAGAAAAACCGCCACGACAACAAAGACATCCGGTTTGAGTTTACCGACCGCGGCGACTTTGAATTTGAAATCCGTTTCGCCGGCGACACCCTTATTTTTATGATGCATACCAATGTCTTCGAGTTTTCGCGCAATCATGAGGTTATGAAATCTCCCTATATCCGCGAGAATCCGAACCGTTCCTACTGCGGGGTCATTCATATATATAATTTCTTGACCGATTCGTTCCTGTATCAGCGTGACAACGACCTCGGCTACCTTATCGGACGTATCTTTGTAAACTCCGAAAAACACTATTTTATTGAGGGTAAACGGGAACTTGGAATGTTGTATAACAATTTCAATACATCGCTGATTAACAGCGAGTCTGTGCAAAGTATCGTTGAGTCGGCTATCGAGTATACCACAAATTTCGATCTTTTGACCCCTCCATACGATGAAATTAAGGTTGTCTCAGTGGGGGAGATGCGCAATAATTTTGATAAAAAATCGATGGTTACTGCCAAACGTTTAGGTTTTCGTTTTCAGGCAGATACCGATGTGTAAAAGAAGTATTGCACAATTTGTTGTGAAAAAAAATTTTGTCGGTTGAAAAAATGTTTGTACTTTTGCAACTCGAAATGCGACGAAAATAGGCTCGAGCAATCAGCAATATGCGTTGATTTTGAATAGGATGCTCCGATCGTCTAGCTGGCCCAGGACGTGAGATTTTCATTCTCAAAATCGCGGGTTCGAATCCCGCTCGGAGTACAACTAAAAAAGAAGATTGATTATATTATGGCACATCACAAGTCAGCAAAAAAAAGAATTCGTTCCAACGAGAAAAAGAGAATAGAAAACAGATATTACGCCAAGTCCATGCGCAGTGCTTTGCGTGATTTCCGTGCTCTTAAGGACAAAGCTATTGCAACAGAAAGACTGCCTAAGATGCTTTCTGTTATTGACAAGTTGGCAAAACGTTCTGTGATTCACAAGAACAAAGCTTCCAACCTTAAGTCAAAACTGATGAAGCAGGTCAATGCAATGTGATATTGCTAAGCAATAGAGATAAAAGAAGGTGTTCCTTGATTTGGGGACACCTTTTTTTTGTGTTTTTTGAAATAGTCATTCTTTTTACTATATAGAAAGTCATAGAAGTTAAGTGAAGTTATCGCGCTTCGCGCTGGAAGTTAAAGGGACAATACAGTCCGAGCAAATACATTTGTCCTTTAACTCCCCTTAACTCCACACCATCTCCATTTAACTTCTCTCTTTAATCTTTAACCGTTAACCGTTAACCTTTAACCGTTACAATGGGAAGTCAAAGAAGTTAAGTGAAGTTATCGCGCGTCGCGCTGGAAGTTAAAGTGACAATACAGTCCGAGCAAAAC
>JAGCUU010000021.1 GCA_017962665.1 Bacteroidales bacterium
CGAGACCAAGGTGCAGGCCGCCCGCCTGCTTTGCCGCTCGGCCCACTACAAGAAAGACCACGGCATCCCCTACTCTGCCGATGCCGCCATGGCCAAGCTCTTCAGCGCCGAGACCGCTATGGAGGTGACCACCAAGGCCGTCCAGTTCCACGGCGGCTACGGCTACACCCGCGAGTACCCCGTCGAGCGTATGATGCGCGATGCCAAAATCACCGAGATCTACGAAGGCACCAGCGAAGTGCAGCGCATGGTGATTGCCGGAAAAATTTTCAAGTAAAGACAACAAGACATCAAGACATCAAGTCATCAAGACCGCTCGAAGTCTCGAAGTCTTGAAGTCTCGAAGACCCCAAAAACTAAAGAAGAATGAACATAGTAGTTTGCATAAAGCAAGTGCCGGACACCACCGAGGTTAAAATCAACCCGCAAACCGGTACGCTCATCCGCGAGGGAGTGCCCTCGATTATGAACCCCGACGACAAGGGCGGCCTCGAGTACGCCCTGCAGCTGAAGGACAAGTACGGTGCCCACGTCACCGTCATCACCATGGGTCTGCCTCAGGCAGAGGCCATCCTCCGCGAGGCTCTCGCCATGGGCGTCGACCGCGCCATCCTGCTCACCGACCGCAAGCTCGGCGGCGCCGATACCCTCGCCACCTCCAGCGCCATCGCCGGTGCCCTCCGCACCATGGACTTCGACCTCATCATCACCGGCCGCCAGGCCATCGACGGCGACACCGCCCAGGTGGGTCCCCAGATTGCCGAGCACCTCGACCTGCCGCAGGTCTCCTACATGGAAGACCTCCAGTACAACGAGGCCACCAAGACCTTCACGATTAAGAAACAGCTCGAGGACGGCTACCAGGTGCTCGAGATGCAGGCCCCCTGCGTCGTCACCGCCCTGGCCTCCAGCGTGCAGCCCCGCTACATGACCGTCAGCGGCATCGTCACCGCCTTCGACAAGGAAGTTGAGGTGTGGGGCGCCGACCGCATCAACGTGCCCGAAGAGCACATCGGCAAGGCCGGCTCGCCCACGAGCGTCTTCAAGTCGTTCCCCAAGCAGCTCAAGCCCGCCGGCCAGACCTTCGAGGTTACCCCCGAAGAGGCCGTCGAACTGATAGTCAACAAGCTCAAAGAAAAGCATATCATCTAACCTAGACAATCTAGAACTTCTAGATAATCTAGCAAAAAAGCAAAGAACAATGAATTTATCAGAATATAAAGACGTTTACGTGTTTGCCGAGCAGCGCGACGGCAAACTGCAGAATGTGGCTCTTGAGCTGTTGGGTAAGGCTCGCGAGCTCGCCGACGCCAACAACGAGAAGGTCGTTGCCATGCTCCTCGGCAAGGACATCAAGCCCCTCGCAAACACCCTTATCGAGCACGGTGCCGACAAGGTCCTTGTCGTCGACCACGACTTGCTGAAGGACTATCTCACAGAGCCCTACACCGAGGCCATCACCCAGATCATCACTGAGCATAAGCCTAGCATCATGCTCATCGGCGCCACCACCATCGGACGTGACCTCGGCCCCCGTGTTTCCGCCCGCAACCGCACCGGCCTTACCGCTGACGCCACCAAGCTGGAGATCAGCGACGACGAAGCCCACGAGTTCCGCATGACACGTCCCGCTTTCGGCGGCAACCTCATGGCCACCATCCTCTGCAAGAACAACCGACCGCAGATGTCCACCGTCCGCCCCGGTGTCATGCAGAAAATGGCCGCTGACCCCAGCCGCAAAGGCGAGGTTGTCGATTACAAGGTCACCTTCGACGAGAAGAAGATTGCCCGCGTCAAGCTGGTAAAGACCGTCAAGGAAGAGAAGACCATCACTGACATCAGCCAGGCCAAGGTGCTTGTCTCCGGTGGTCGCGGTGTCGGCACCAAGGATGGCTTCAGCAAGCTCGAGGCCCTCGCTAACGAACTCGGCGGCGAAGTCTCCAGTAGCCGTGCTATGGTCGACGCCGGCGTCATGGACGCCAGCCGTCAGGTCGGCCAGACGGGAAAGACAGTCCGTCCCGCCCTCTATATGGCTTGCGGCATCAGCGGCGCTATCCAGCACCTCGCCGGCATGGAGGAGAGCGAACTCATCATCGCCATCAACAAAGACAAGTTCGCCCCCATCTTCCAAGTGGCAGACCTCGGCATCGTCGGCGACCTCCACAAGATTGTCCCGATGCTCACGGAGAGACTCCGCACCATGCAGAAATAACTATTGTGCATGATAGTATTCAAAAAAGTGGCATCTTTTTTCGATGCCACTTTTTTTTATCATTTCTATCTTTGAATTTTGGAAAGGATTTGTCAAATAGTACTTTATGGCAACTTGACGCAGAAAAGCACTCATCCTCAATGGCATTTTACGGACGCGATAGAATGGTAGAGAAACATTTTTTAAAATTAATTGAAATAATATTTTGTCAATTCGATAATTATTTGTAACTTTGCACTCGTTTTTAATAGACAAAAGAGGTTAATTCAAAATAGGATTTCTATAAATTGCCCGTTTGATTTTTATATAGTCAAATATTTATTCTATAATATTTTGCCAATTGGGATTTTAAAAAAAACAATTAATATAACCCTCCAATAGTGTTTTATAAAATATTTTAATTATGTCAGAAATTCAAACAGCTAACTATCCATCCAGTGCTAAAGTGTTGGTTCGTAGTGAGAATATGAGTCGTACAGCCTTAGGAATTGCCCACGCCTATATGCTAATCCACCCCGATTCGACGGTTGAGAGCCTCAACAAAGCATTTCCAAAAGATAAGTTCAACCAAGGCAGCCCCCTGTTCCTCGGTCCTGCTGAACGCAAGGAGTACATTGCCTCGCATAATAATGACGATAAGAGTCTTTGCACTAACTATTTTTATGAGGAGAAGAACGCAATGTTACATCTTAAAGATGGTTCGGAGGTTGCTGTAATGCAGATGTGGACTGGTGACAAGTTCCCACTGTTGGTGGAATGGGCCAAAAAGTATGACATCTATGTCGCAGAGTTTACCAAAGGCGCACGCGGTAAGCTGGGTTTCTTCGAACTCGAATATCTTAACAACTGGAAACCAGCCGCAGAAAAGAAAGGTGGCTTGGCATGGTTGTGGATACTGTTGGGTCTCATACTTGCAGCTATCATTATCTTCTTGCTGTTGCGCTCGTGCAACAAGGAGCCCGAAACAATTTTGGTGCGCGATACTGTGATACAGACCGTTGAGATACACGATACTTTATATATCCAACAGTTGGCTGAGATTGAGGATAACTTTAATGCTGCAGAATTCATGAAAGGCAAGGCCGACCTAAGCAGAGATGCTGAGTTCGTATTACACGACCTTGCAAAGCTTATGAATGATTATCCCGAATTGCGTCTTCGTATTGAAGGACACACTAGTGCAGAAGGTAATGCCGATCTGAATCAAAAACTCTCGGAGGCCCGTGCACAAGCTGCAGTCACTTTTCTCGTGGAACATGAAGGTATCTCTGCGGAGCGCCTTGAGGCTGCAGGTTTTGGCAGCAGCAAGCTGAAAAACGTTGATGATCCTATGGCTCCGGAGAACCGTCGTACCGAGTTTGAGATTATAAAGTAGTTATTTTGTTCAATAATACTCGACTATGGCAACAACAAAGAAAACCACGACAAAAAAGGCTGTTGTGAAGAAAACCAAAGACGGCTCTGTCGATAAGCGTACCAAGGAGGGCAAGGCAATCTGTGCTCGTATGGCCAAAGCTCGCAAGGCTGCCGCCAAAGCTCGCAAACTGGCCAAGAAAAAATAATGAACCTCTAATATTATTGTTATTATGGCAGAGAAAAAAACAACTACAAAAAAATCCCCAGCCAAAAAGACTCCAGCAAAGAATACGTCTGTTAAGAAGACCAAAGACGGCAAAGTTGACAAACGTACCAAGGAGGGCAAGGAAATATGCGCCCGTATGGCTAAAGCTCGCAAGGCCCAAGGTAGCCTGAAGAACCGTATAAAAAGACTGTTTAAATAAGAAAGGAGACCTTAAGAGATGAAAACACGTATTGAAGATATAGCAACGATCATCGCCTCCGCTATCTGGGCTGACAACGTATATGACGAGGCCGAGAAGATTACCGTTGAGGAGATTGCCGACGCATTGGAACTGAACGAGGCCGCCTTCAAGAAAGCTGTCGATGCACAGTTGAAAGCCATGTCGAAGATGAGCGACAACCACGCCAACGCCGCCTTGATGGATGCCGCTGAAGCAGTGGACGACGAAGAGATAGGCATTGTATTTGAGGCTGCCATGCAGATGCTGCTGGCTGACGGGGAACTGAGTGTCTCCGAAGTGAGCAACCTGCTCGTCGTGGCCAACGCCCTCGGCATCGAGGAAGAGATGGCTATCTTGCTGCTGGCCGATATGGTTAAGACAGAGCCAGAATTGGCAATTGAAATAAAATAATTCAACAAAACGTTATACTTATGGAAATTAAAGTAGATGGACGCCTATTGGTGTCGACGCTCTGCGAGCGTTTCAAAGAAGAGTTTGGTGGCACGCTTCGCGTGTACCAAGGAAATAAACGCCTAACCGGTACCGAGAAGGTGAGCGAGATCGCCACCAAGACAGGCAGCTACGAGTGCCGTGGCAGCAAGACCGTCGGTGGTTTCGAGAAAGACATGATGGAGAACTTCGGCCTCAAAGTCCAGGTGGCTTCGGCTGACGACTGGGTGCTTGCTCTCGACGAGATGACCCTCGCCAAACTGCCCGAAATCCCCAAGAATGCCAAGAAGGCCGACATGGATGCCCTCAAGGCAAAATATGCAAAATAAAACAAACCTTTAATTAACCCAATTTATTAACCCCCAAAAAAAACAAAATATTATGGCAGAAATAGCATTAAAAGGTGGCATGAAGGTGAAAACCCTCAAGGCTGATTTTAAAAAGGCTTTTGGTTCGACGCTCCGCGTGTACATGAGCCCCACTTGCAAAGGTCGCATGGCTGACGACGACGCTACCCTCGCTTCCATCCGCGCAAAAGACGCTAAAGGTGGAGAATTAAAGGTGGTCGGCCACATGCAGGTCGGCAACTTCGAAAAGAAGATTGCTGAGATGTACGGCATAGGCGTCCAAGTGGCAAACGCCGACGACAGCGCCCTCGCTGATAATAGTGCAACCCTTGTGGCTGCTGGCAAATAATAAAAAAGCCAAATAAATCCGGCGGACGGGGAGACCCTCCGCCGGATTTTATTTTATAAACCCCTTAAAAAAAAAACTAATATGGCAACAACCGTTAAGAAAACAACTACAAAAAAAACAACAACAAAGTCGGTCGCAAAGAAGACAACAACAGCTAAACCTGCTGCAAAGAAAACAACTACTGCAAAACCTGCTGCAAAGAAAACCACTACTGCAAAACCAGCAGCAAAGAAGACAACAACTGCAAAACCTGCCGTAAAGAAAACCACAACAAAATCCGTGGCAAAGAAGACTGCACCGGTAAAGACCGCCGTCGAAATATCGGTGAACGGAAACAAGAAGATAGGTACTCTGATGAAGGAATTCAACAAACAGTTCCCCTATCTCCGTTTAGGCATCTTCTACAGCTATGCCCGTCAGGAAGTGGCGAAGGGTGGCACTATATACAATATTGATAGAGACAAGACTCTTGCTTCTGTCCGCCGTGCCGATTCGGGTGGTGACATTTCCATCAGTGGAAACAAGAAAATCAAGACACTGGAGAAGGAGTTTGACAAAGTTTTCGGTCTCTATGTCCAGGTTTGCTACACCGATAAAGATGGTGGTCGCTACTACACCAATGGCTACAAAGACGATTTGACTCTCTCCGCCTTCAACAAGAAGTGCGAAGCTGACGGCTGCAAAAAAGGCGAGTGGAAATAATTATAAATACAACGATTAATGGCTTACAAAAAATCAGCAATCAACGGTGAGTACATGCTGGGTGTACTCGACAGCGGCAGCATTGAGGTGTACCGCGTGTACGACAACACTAAAGGCGCCCTGCGCGAGATAGCAGAGCTGGAAAACTTCGAGTACGACCCCAACTGGAACACCCGCCAGTTCGGCGACGGAAAAGAGGCTTCGGTGGGTTGCTATAACATCTACCTTCGTGACAGCGGCACCGTGGAGGTGTATCGCACCTACGACAACGTGAAAGGTGCTCTGCGCGAGGTGGCCGAGAAAGAAGGCTTCGTGTTTGACCCCGCATGGAACACCCGCCAGTTCGGGAGCAAGCTTATCGACTTCCTTACCACGAAGTAAAGTTTATAGGTTATGGATCATAAACACAAAATCAAAACAGATGGCAATGTCACCTACTGCACTGTGTGTGGTAAGAAATCTCCGTCAAACTATGATACATGCTATGGCTATGACAACAAGCACTCTTTCAAGTTGCAGCCCAATGGCGATATAATTTGTACAAAATGTGGAAAAGGTTCTTCATCTTCGTACAATAGTTGTTATGGTGAGAATAATAAACATCATTACAAAAAATTGAGCAATGGCGATGTGATATGTACGAAATGCGGGAGGAGTGAAAGCAAAGCTTATTCCAGTTGTTACGGAGAAGACAAGGGACACAATTACGATATTGACAAGGACGGTAATATCGTATGCAAGAAATGTGGTAAAGACACTGGCGGCGTATTCGATGTCTGTAATCCTGCCAACAAACCCAAAAGAGAGAAGAAATCCCCAACATACGCAAGCTATGTCGCCAAAAGCATTGTTATGCTTGATCCCCATAAAGTGGAATTTTTAGCATCGTTGGTATATATCAAGGGCGGTTGGAGCCGTACATGTCTCAGAGGTAGTAGCGGATTCGATAAAGAGCTTTTCCAGAACCTTCGCGAAAATATAAAAGAGGCCTATGAGGCATTACAGTCGCGCTCAATGGACTATGTGTTGTCTCACATGTACGATTCATTCAAAAAAGCAGAAGACGATACCGATAGAACGAGACTGTTGTCGTGGGCGGCAGAGTTGGTTTCTGACCGTGTAAAACGACTTATTATTTCAAAAGCCCTGCACTATAAAGATCCTGTTTGGGATACTTTGGACGAACATCTGAAGTACTTCGCTATTCATAAATAATGGGATGGTTCTATTAATTAAAAAAAAATATCATGAGTGTAGAATACTATCGTAAACGCCTTATCGACCTCAGGGCCGATGTCGCCAAAGAGCGCGAGGCAAAGAAAAAAGACAACGAACGTTATGCCGGCTACATCAAGAGTGCCAGCAGTACCAGCAGCAAGGCCAGCTACCGCAAGCAGAAGATTGATCACGCTGCCAGTCACGACCGACGCATAGAAAGTCTGAAACGCGAAATTGAAAGAGCTAAAGAAAGCTTGGCTCGTGAGCGGGCAGCGGCAAAACGCAAATAGTATATGAAAAAAATAAAGCTTGAGCTTGCGCGGGTGTTCGACGACAACCTGCACACCAAACAATGGCATAACTGGGTTGACTACACCATCATAGGACTTATCATAGTCAGTACGGTGGAGGTGTTCCTCAGTACTTTTGATGGCATCGCCCAACGTTATGGCGCTTGGTTGCAGGCTGTAGACATCTTTACCACGGTCTTTTTTACCATTGAGGTCTCATTGCGTATCTGGTGTGCCGACTTGATTGATCCTAAATATAAAGGATTCTGGGGCCGTGTGCGATATTGTCTGTCGTTTTACGGACTTATAGATTTCCTGTCCACATACACATTCTATATCGCTTTCCTGGTGCCGATTCCGTACGTGTTGCTCAAAGGACTGCGAATAGCTCGTCTGATGCGTGTGTTCCGCTATATGAAGGCGTTTAGGCTGTTGTCGGCAGCCATTAGTTCTAAGAAACGTGAACTTTGGGTGTCGCTGCAGTTCCTCGGTATCGTGACACTCATCTTGTCCTTTATACTTTTCTTTGTTGAGCATGCAGTGCAGCCGGAGGTGTACGACAATGGCTGGACGTCTGTTGCTTGGGCTTTCGCACAGTATATCGGCGATCCGGGTGGCTTTGCCGACCAGCCTCCAATCACTCTGGCAGGTCAGATAATCGCTTGTATTGTGGGTTTGCTGGGCATAGCCATCTTCGCAGTGCCAGCAGGCTTGGTGGGCTCGGCCTTCAGTGACGTAATGGATGATGAGAAGAAAGCTCAAGAACATAAAGAATTTGCATTGGCTATCAATGAAATGATGCTTGTAAAAAGCATAAAGCGTGAAGGTCTTTTCTGGCCTGCTAAAAATATTAGCTTTGGCGATTTGAAGCTGAATTTGAGTCTGACGGAGGAGGAGGTCCTGAAATCTGTTGATGCTTCCAATAACTTGCGTATTAAGAATTTGGCATCGGCAGTACTGGATGGCCCTAAAAACGATATGATGGTTGTCAATCAGTTCTTCGTCAACGAAGAATATGGCAGCCATATTGAACGTGGATCCAGTGTCACCATCGTTAATCCTCTTGGTGTGGGCGATAATGGGTTGAGCTTCTTTGACTGGCACATTGCTCAGCTGGGCGGATTCAACTATGTTGCCAACGAGAAATTCTCGCGGCAAATATCAGACAGAAGTAAACGCTATAACTTTTACTCTGTTGACGATGAGACCGAAGGCAACAGCACGTTCCAGTCTTTTGTCAATGACATCGTCGCCAAACGTGGCAAAGGTGATTGGATCGTTGTCATTGCGGGTGAACAGATCGTCAAGAACAAGACTCATCTGCACTTTGAATTTGGAGGGGAAAAAGGGGAGGAACGCTTTGATTTCGAAGGCGGCATAGCCCCTGACCGCGAAATGGTGAAGATCTTGTTTGACGATATGCAGAAAACTATGGAACAAAAAGCCGGTCTCGTCGTCGATGCCCACAAGGTACAGCCAAAACTGGCCCCTCAGAACATAGCACGATACCTGCAGGCAAGAACAGAGGCGAATGTGCTACTGCTTACTGTGTCTTATAAACTAATGGTATTCTATAATGAGGTGCATAGCGCAATAGTGAATATTGCCGAAGTGCTGAACCGTAACCTCGAGAACATGAAGCCACACGAATTGCACAAAGAGGAATACACGGTTCGTCCAATAAACTCGGACTATTGGAAAAAACTTTATTTTGTCACTGAAGACTAACCTATGAGATTATTTAAATCCGGAGATAAGAAAAGAGTCTCTCGCTGGTGGATTGATCTGGCTATCAATCTTGTGGTTACGCTAATAGCATTTACACTTTCTCTGTTTGCCTCTGAAAGGAGTAAAATTAATGCGAAAAAGGCAACGGCATGGAATGTGGCACAGGTCACGCTCAGTAATATAGATGAACTCATTAACAACTACGAGGTTGTGACTACCTATTACGATGATTTCCGTGACCAATACAACCTTATCAAGGAATATTATAAAAGAAATGAACGAGTTCCGGACTCTACCTGTAACGAATTTGTGGACTATATTGAAGGGTGGGATGTTTTTGCAACCAACAGGTCGCCGGAAATGACTTTCAACACGACTTTTGAGTTGTGGGACTATCTTGAAAACATACCGTTGATTCGTCGTATCGGCAACTGCTATGCCTACAGTAATGCTTTTCAGGAACTCTATAACCGAGACCTGCAATTGATTGCAAATCTTTCGTTGTCAGGGCAGCTTGACAAACTGCTTGATCCTCACCAGAAACTGCATGCCATTATGAACCATATACCATTCCGTAACTACATGGAACGCAGTGGTGCCACTTCGTCGGCATACCATAGTATGATTGAACGAATGAAGATTATGAACAATCAAAATAAAATTGACATGGGGGTAAGCGATAAGGATCTCGATGATTTGATAGCACCACTCCATTGGGCTGCAGGAGAAGACGAAGACTGTATCTTTATTGTAGGTCCATCATTATAGGTAAAGGTTAAAGTTTATGGTTTAACGGTTAATGATTAGTTCTTGCTAAAAATCAATGAAATAACTATTTATGAGGACTATAAATGTTTTTTTGGCATCGTCAGACGAACTTAAGGATGAACGAATAGAGTTTGGCAACCTGATACGGCAACTTGATGATATTTTCCTCAAAGAACGAGGAATACATATTAAATTGTTGGTATGGGAGGATATGGATCCCTGTTATAACAACTGCCGTAAACAGGATGAATACAATGCATGGATACGGGATAGTCAGATTTTCGTGGCTTTGTTTTACACCCATGCAGGCCAATATACACTGGAGGAGTTTGAGGTGGCAAAAACCGAGAGTCTTCGACGAAAGGAGCCAAAGCTGTTTATCTGTTGTAGGGAGCCGAAGAATGACGAGGTGGAGGAGAAGGACCTGACTGCATTCAAGCAAGAGTTGGAGAAGAAACTTGGACATTTCCCGTTGAAGTATACAACAACGGACAAGTTACACCATGATTTTACCATGTTTTTCCTACGTTTGACTATGGGATCCCTTGATGCGTTGAAAATTGAGAATGGAAAGGTGATGCTCAGTTCATTTATAGTGGCGAATATGGACAATCTTCCATTTGCGTCGGGTAATGTCAGCTATCAAGAAATAAAGCAGGATATTTGTAAAAAGACGGCAGATTTGGAGATGTTGAGGGCTGCGATGCAACAGTCTCCAGGATTGGAAGGTTTGTATCAGAATACCATCAAAGAACTAAACGCAAAAAAAGAGATGTATGCCCAGCTGCAGCAGGCGCTGTTGGCCACCGCCAAGCGTGTCTCTGAGATGCAAATGGAAAATGTCGGCAGTGAACTGCGTAGAGCCGTTGAAGCATTTGAAAGTGGGCATATAGAGGCTGCCAACGCCATACTTGACGGTATCGAACTTGAAGCCAAACGGCACGAGGTCCAGCTGGACACAAACAGAGAATTGGTCCATCAGGACATCGAGGCTTTTTTGCTTCAGGCAAAGACCATCATGGCTGATGCAAAAATTCCTATCGAAACGAGAATAGAACGAGTGACTGCAAAATATGCCGATGCTGACAGACTGGCGGAAAAGAGTGCATGGAATAGTGAAAAATATGCTGACCTATTATGCGACTATGCCATCTTTATGTATGATTATGCCTTCTATGAAGAGGCTTTGGAAATCATTCAGAGACAGATGGCATTGACAACAGACAAGGTGAAATCATATAATATCAAGGGAAAAATACTATTCCGTCTTGACAGATACCAGGATGCATTAGAGATATTCAAAGAAGCCTTGAGACTGCTGAAGGAAAATGATTCAGCAGACCAGTACATGATAGGCTATACATATAATAATATTGGCCAGGTGCTCATCAGAATAGGAGAGTATGAGAATGCAATGGAGCAGGCAGAGAATGCGCTTAAAACCAACGAGACAGAAGGTGAAGGGGAGTCTTCGAACTTTGCAAAATCATACGAGAACATAGCAAACGGATTGCTTTGGTCTCAAGGGAGAGAAGAGGAGGCACTTGAAATATTTAACAAGACGCTTGAAATAGAGAGTCGGATTTATGGAGAAGAATCAAAAGAGGTCGCAGTGGTGCATCGACATATAGGAGATGTCTATAGATGCAAATCTGACGACAACAAAGCATTGGACCATTACAAAACAGCATTGTCAATATTCGAAAAAACATTAGGAGAAAGGAATCCCGAGACAGGACTCACATACGGATGTATAGGCGTCTCTTACATGAACCGGCATCGATACAAAGAGGCATTGGAAAATACACTTAAAGGTTTGAAAATAAGAGAAGAGACTCTTGGGGCGGATAATACCAATATGGCAGAATCATACTATTGGCTCGGAGAGATCTATTCGAAAATGAGTGAATTGCAGAATTACGAGACAGCGCTAAACTACTACAGCAAGGCAAAGGATATTAGAATAAGAAAATATGGGCTGTCACACCACGATACACTTGCAGTAGAATATGCTATTGCCAGAGTATTTATCAAACAAGGTGAAAAAGCGAAAGCTGTGGAGTATTTCAGTGACTTTGTCGAGGCACTTGAAAAGGAGAAAACTGGTGAGAAAACCTTGGTACTTGCATATTATTATTTAGGAGTTATTTACGGGTCTGTCGGTGAATACGACAAATCAATTTACAGCCTTGAGGTATCATTAAAACTATCCAAAACAGAAGACTACATTCGGGGATACATCCATTTGTATATAGCCTCCATCTTCAAGTTAAAGGGAGATTATTCAAGCTTGATAAATCACACAGTCAACGCATTGTCGATATTGGAGAAAATAAAAGGGAAAGAAGACAACGATGTCGCATACCTGCGTTTCCAAATAGGAGAGATATACGAGAAGATGAGCGATTATGACCATGCGATAGAATATTACAAATTAATTTTGCAAGATGGATTTAATGATACCGAAGATTTTAGCACAGCTGGAATCTATTACCATCTTGGGATGGTGTATTATTCTATAGAGAATTACCCACAGGCAATTGACTATTATAATAAGGCATTGGAGTGGGTGAATAAGCACGAGATAAATGATGTCAGTATAGCCATTATATTATTCTATATAGGATTGACATATTTCAATCAGAAGTCATATCCTGAAGCATTAGAGTGCATGCTCAAAGCAGAAAAAGCGGAAGAAGAGACCTGCATAATAGATTCAATCTATTTTATTATTGCCAATATTTATAATATCCAAAACGACCTGATACATGCTCAGGAATATTATATTAAGTCACTCCAGCACAAAGAGAAAATGTTGGGAACAACACATCCTGACGTAGTCAATCTATATAGAACTATCGGATTGCTATATTGTACTATGGAAAAATATCCTGAATCGATGGAGTATCTTGAAAAACTGTTGAAATCATATAAGGACTATGAAAGTGGTTCAGAACTGGATGATTCTACGATATTGTTGTACATAGATGCAATTGGCACAATATACTATAATAATGGGGACTACAGAAATGCACTTTATTATTATTACAAATGCATGGAGATAAGAGAGAAAATGTATGGGGTTGATGATATTGAGACGGCAGGAACATACGTTAATTATGGTGCATCATGTTGTATGAACGGCAGTTATATTACTGCCTTGGAATACTTTAATAAGGCAAAAGAGGTCTTTCATGAGAAACTTGGAGCAACGGCACCGGAAACACAAAACGCACAGAAGTGGATAGAAATAATAACTCCCCTTATCCGCAACAATTAACCTAATGGAACAAACTAATTCCTTTGACTGTATCATCGTTCGCGATGCGACGGAGAATAACCTGAAGCACGTCACGGTCCGCATTCCCAAAGGGAAAATCACGGTGGTGACGGGTGTGTCGGGGTCGGGCAAGTCGTCACTGGTACTGGACACCATCGCCGCCAAGTCGCGTCGCGAACTCAACGACACCTTCCCCTCCTTCACGCAGCAGTACCTTCCCAAATACGGTCGTCCACATGTGGGCGACATCGAAAACCTGCCCATCGCCATCGTCATTGAACAACGCAAACCGGCCTCCAACTCGCGCTCCACGGTGGGTACCTATACCGACATTTACGCTCTGCTGCGCCTGCTTTTCTCGCGAATAGGAAAACCTTTCGTGGGCTACAGCGACGCCTTCTCGTTCAACCACCCATCAGGCTCCTGTCCGCGATGCGGAGGGTTGGGTGAGATACGCGAGCTTGACATTCACAAGTTGGTGGACTTCGACAAGTCGCTCAACGACGAGGACACCATTCATTACATCGCCTTCGGAAAAGGCGGTTGGCGTTGGATACGCTATGCCCATAGTGGTCTCTTCGATCTCGACAAGAAAATCAAGGACTACTCGCCAGAGGAGCTCGACCTTTTCCTCAACTCGCCACAAATCAGGCTGAAGAACCCGCCCTCGAACTGGCCGAAGACAGCCAAATACGAGGGCCTGATTCCACGCATGTATCGAAGTATCATTAACTCGGAGGAAGGTTTGCTTCACGCCGCCGTGCTAAACCCGATGCTGCGGATGGGCATCTGTCCCGACTGTGGCGGCACGCGACTCAACGAGAAGATACGCTCCTGCAAGATTTTGGGACTCAATATTGCCGATGTCACCGCAATGAGTATCAGCGATGCGAGAAAATGGATGGAGACTGTCGACAACCCATTGGCGGAGGACATCAAGCATGCCACCCTTGAACGGCTTGCAGCACTGGAGGAGATAGGACTTGGCTACCTCACCCTCGATCGCGCCATCGGTACCCTCTCGGGCGGCGAGGCCCAGCGCTGCAAGATTGCCAAATACATCAACTCGCCGCTGTCGGATGTGATGTACATCCTCGATGAGCCCAGCGTGGGCCTCCACAACCACGATATCCTGCTGATGCAGAAGTCGGTGCAGAAACTGAAAAACCACGGAAATACCGTCATCCTTGTAGAACACCACAAGGAGATGATTAAGATTGCAGACCATATTATCGACATGGGACCTGGTGCCGGCATGAAAGGCGGCGAGATTGTCTTTGAGGGCAGTTACGAAGAACTGCTGCTGAGTCATACGCTTACGGGTACCATGCTCAGCGCAACGAGTGCCATCAAAGAGACGGTGCGGACACCTAAGGTATTTTTCAAGATTGAGAACGCCACATTGCACAACCTCAAAGACCTGAGTGTAAACCTTCCCTTAGGCGTGATGTGCGGCATCGCCGGTGTGGCAGGTTCGGGCAAGAGCTCGCTGATGGAATGCTTTAGGAATGCTTGGCCACATCCGGAGGAGATAGTTTACATCAGTCAGAAGAACATAGGCATCAGCCTGCGTTCCACTCCAGCCACCTATCTGGACGTGGCCGATGATATTCGCAAACTCTTCGCCAAGACCAACAAGACCAAATCCGACCTCTTCTCTTTCAACGGCAAAGGAGGATGTCCTGTCTGTCAAGGTAAGGGTGTTATCGTCAACGACATGGCCTTCATGGATGCCATCGAGACCACCTGCGAGGCCTGTGGTGGGTTGCGCTATTCACCCGAGGTGCTCTCCTACAAGGTATTAGGACTCAATATCGCCGAGGTGATGAATCTAACCGCCAACAAAGCTTCCGAGCTGTTCGCCGGCACGGTGATAGCTGAAAAACTGGAGCCACTGCGCAAAGTCGGCTTGGGGTATCTGCATCTGAACCAGTCGCTTTCGACCCTCTCGGGCGGCGAGCTGCAACGCATCAAGCTGGCCTCCTATCTGCGTGACGAGAGCAAAATCTTCATAATGGATGAGCCTTCTGACGGCCTCCATGCGAGCGACATCAGGCGTATACTCGACCTCTTTGATACCATGGTGGAGGCAGGCAACACCATCTTCCTCATCGAGCACAACATCGAGATGCTGAAAGCCTGCGACTACCTCGTTGAGCTTGGCCCCGGAGGTGGCGCAATGGGGGGAGATGTCATTTTCACCGGGACACCCAAGGCAATGTCGGAAAGTTCTGTTTCCGTCACAGGACCCTATCTGCGGTGAATTGGTATGATTAGAAATCCAGTCCTAGACCAATATAAAAGCCCAGCGATTTGCTGATATCAGACCAGTGAATGTTGGCGCGGATCGGTCCCAGAATGGATTTGTAGGCATACTCAAAGGCAAATCCGTAGAAGGTGTTCGAGGTTTCGCTTCCAAAGAATTCAATTATCTCCTGCGATTCGTGCAGCACCTGTGCGGAGAGAGTGAAGTAGTGCTGCTTGCCGAAACGCCGCCTGAGGTTGATTCCTGTTGTGCCGAGAGTACGAAATGCCGATACTGGAGTATTGATGCCGATAAAGACTATCTGCTGGTCGAGAATCTTGTTTGCCTCGCTGACAGCGAGCATGTTGATGTATGGTACCACCATTGCATTTACATGCCGTGCTTCGATAAAAGGAATGAAAGTGAGTCGGTTATGTGTGTGTGCGGAGCGGTAGCCGACCTGTATGGCGTGAACGGGTTCAGTTTCGTGAAGAAGCCCTTTTGGATACCAGTTATATGAACTCTTGAACTGTACGCCGCTGGTTGGGAAGTAGTGGTCGTCAAACGAATCGGATCGCAGTTCGGTATATGGACCTGCGTAGATGTTGGATTTTGCCATCTGATCCCAGTTGTAGTTGACTATGTTGTAGTCGTACAGCATTGAGACGCGGTAGAAGTAGTCGAGACGCGCTCCTATGCGGAAGACCATCATCTTCCACGGGGAGAACGACAGATGGGCGTCGGCACGTCCGCGGTTGAAATCGATGCGGAAGTCGTATGCTTCAATTCGGAAAGCTCCGTTGCGGGCGGCTTGGAACGATAATTCGGTGCCAATCTCCGTGGCACGACCGGTGCGAATCAAATATTCAGCCTTGAGCAGGGTGTTGAGTCCGAGCCTGGCCGATAAGTTGAGCCGGCTTCCTGTAAGTTGGTGGGCGTTGAAGCCGACACCTAAAAGCAGAGAGGCATAATCCACCGCATCAAAACGGGCACTGATGCCGAATTCGTTGGCCGGCGCCGGCGAACAATTGAATTGGATTGTGTATGGTTCGCTCTCGCCAAGTATACGGTAGGTGACCTTTTCAAAGGCCTGAGTACCCATAATGGTGGCGATGGCATCCTCCAATTCCATGATATGTATCTCGTTACCTTTGCTCCGAAGCAATTTATTCAGGTATTTTTCTTCTTTTTCGCTAAGGCCGTTGAATTGGATTTTGTCAATCCTTATTGTTCTTCCGTTGAGGTTTATTGCCTTGTGGATAAAAGGGTTGTGAGAGTTTCGTATATATATGTTTCCCAACTGCTCTTTCAGGCGGCCAAACTCGTCGGAATGGGTCTCCACAGCCACTCTTCCGCGTTCGATAATGCTGTCTATGCTTTCGCTGTCGAAACTTAAAAGGGAGAAGTCTGAGAGAGAAGGCTGGATATAAATGTCTGTGGCTTTAAGGGCGGCGACATATGATTCTCGTCCGAGCACATCGGTGGTCTGGTATACAATGTCAAGCAGGTTGTTCATCTCACCGGCATTTAGGGCGGCAGCCGACACATCGACACCAATGACGATATCGGCACCGAGTTCTTTGGCTAACACCGCAGGAAAGTTGTTGCGCATTGCTCCGTCGGTAAGCACCATGTGGTTTTCTTTGACAGGAGTGAATAGGCCGGGTATTGACATGGTGGAACGCAGAGCGGTGACGAGGTTGCCGGAGTGCCAGACCTTGGGTTTGGCGCTCACCATATCGGTGGCAACACAGACGAACGGTATGGGGAGTTTGAAGAAATCGGTCTCGTCGCCATAGCCTACAGTGAGACAGCTGAAGAGGTCCTCGATGTTGCGTCCATGAACAAGTCCGTCGTATAATATTCTGCGGTTGTTGATTGTGCTATTGCGTTGCTGTGAAAGTAGTTTGTATTTGCCGAATGCCTTACTGAACAGGTATTGGCGATTGTAGTCTTTCTGCCACAAGGCATCGAATTGCCTGGGATAGCTGTCGCGCAAAAGGTAGTTCCAGTTGCGGTCACGTATGATGACTTCGAGTTCCTCGCTGTTGTAGCCACAGGCGTAAAGACCTCCTACGAGGCCTCCAATGCTGGTGCCTACGACGAGGTCAACAGGGATGCCTTCTTTTTCAAGGTATCGAATCACGGGGATGTGAGCAGCACCTTTAGCACCGCCGCCGCTGAGAACCAGGGCTACAGTTGGACGTTCGGCACGAATGCTGTCCATGTGTAGACGGAAGTTGGCGTAGGCTGCAGAGTCACGTTCTTGGTCAATGCCGTAACTCAGCGTTTGCGCATGGAGAGAGGGAAGTATGGCCAGCAGCAGGACGGCCAGTACTATTCTTGGAATCCGTATTTCGAACAATTTATTATTCACAGTTTACAATTTCTCTAAAAATCTCTGTCATCTTGTCGGCGGCTTTGTCGGCAGCGCGTACAACGTCATCACCGTCGTTCATGCATTCTTCTCCGAGGTCTTTGGCGCAGTTGGTAATAACGCTCATGCCGAAAATCTCCATGCCGCAATGGCGGGCAGCGATGACTTCGGGGACAGTCGACATACCTACGGCGTCGCCTCCCATCATCCTGTACATGCGGTATTCGGCGGGAGTTTCGTATGTAGGTCCGGTCTCGGCGACGTATACACCTTCGCGTAAAGTCAACCCCATAGATGAGGCTTTTTCTATGGCGACACGGCGCAGTTTGCTGCTGTAAACGGTGGTCATGTCAGGGAAACGGGTGCCCAACTCGTCGATATTCTTTCCGATAAGGGGGTTGGGCATAAAACTGATATGGTCGGTGATGATCATCATGTCGCCGACTTCGAATTCGGGGTTGATTCCTCCGGCGGCATTGGAGACCAGCAGGCGTTTCACTCCAAAGCGGCACATGACGCGGACAGGCAGTGTGACATCCTGCATGGAGTAACCTTCGTAGTAGTGGAATCGTCCTTGCATGGCCACTACCTCTTTGCCGTTGAGTCTTCCAAAGATGAGGTTACCTTTGTGACCTACTGCAGTGCTTGCTTTGAAATGCGGAATTTCGCGGTAGGGAATAATGTCGGGTTCTTCAATGGCGTCGGCAAGTTTGCCCAGTCCACTTCCGAGTATTATACCTGTCGAAGGACGGTATTTGGTGCGACTGCGCAGATATTCCGCGCTCTCGTCGAAGATTTCTATAGGCTTTTTTTCGTTCATTTCCTTTTTTTAAGTTTTTTGATTTTGTCCATGATTTCCGCGGCACGTTCGTAGTCCTCGTTTTCCTCGCATTGACGGAGCTCCTCTTCGAGGCTTTCGATGGATTCTTCCAGGGTGTCGCTGATGTTGATGTCGTCGTCCTGTGGAGTGAAGCCGGTATCCATAATAACCTGTTGGGATATCTCGATATCCACAGACTGGTGTAGGGCAAGGACCACGGCGTCGCTGGCGCGGGAGTCTATTTCTTGTGTGTTGAAACCGTCGCTGACGATGAGAGTGGCGTAGAAAATGCCCTCTTCGAAACGGTCGATGCGAACCATCTTGAGAGACAGTTCAAACTTATCCATGATCGATATGATAAGTTGGTGCGTCATCGGACGGCGTACCTGCTGTTGCCCCTGTTCGATAAGAATCATCTCGGCTTCGTGTTTGCCTATCATGACAGGGATTTTCTTGTTGCCTAACGGATCGTAGAGCATGAGTACATACATGCTGGTGTCGGTAAATCCCTGAAGGACCTCGGTAGGATAGACTTTTGTGTAGTTCATTTTTGTGACTTTTTCTCCTGATTTTTCAGCTTATTACTTCATCCGAAGATATTCCACCAGTTTGGCTATTGCCCGTCCTCGGTGGCTGATGCGGTTCTTTACCTCCAAAGGCATCTCGGCAAAGCTTACTGCGAAGCGGTCGGGCATAAAAATAGGATCGTAGCCGAAGCCCTCTTTGCCGTGGCGTTCGGTCAAAATTTCGCCGTCCACACGCCCTTCGAAGAATTGGGGCTTGCCGTCTTCAATCAGGCAGATGACGGTGCGGAAACAGGCACGGCGGTTTGTCTTGCCTTCCATCTCGCCGAGCATCTTGTTTATGTTGTCGTCGAACGAGCAATGTTCGCCTGCGTATCGAGCCGAATAGACGCCAGGGCGTCCGTCAAGTGCCTCCACTTCGAGACCAGTGTCATCGGCGAAGCATCCGCAAATATTTGATTTGCAGTCGACAGAACGTTCATAAACCCACATTGCTTTTTGAAGTGCGTTGCCTTCCAAGGTGTCGGCTGTTTCTGGAATCTCGCCAGACAGACCAGACTCCTCAAGACTTTTTATCTGTACGATACCGTTTAGCATCTCACTGACTTCTTGCAGCTTGTGTTTATTGTTTGTGGCAAAAATCATTTTTTTCATGATTGCAAAAATAATTATTTTTTGTCGTTTCCGCAACAATATCAAAAATTAAGTAAAGGTTATAGTTTAAATGTTAAAGAACATTCCATATTTTTTTATTTGACTATACTGAAAGAACCGAAAATGTATGTTTCATTCGCTAAAAAGTTTTTCTATTGCGAAAAAATGCGGAAAAGCGAAATTATTCGAAAATGTTTTTTGCACTTTTTTTTCGCATTTTTTTGCATTTATAATAGACTTTCAGTTTTATGCGGATAACCATTTTTTTGAATATTAATTTTTTTTCATTAATGTTGCAAGTCTTTAATAATAAGATTCTGACTGTTTCTGCCAAATATTTTTATTCGTCTGTGTATTAATCAAAAAAAAAAGTGTAAATTTGCAGTCCTGAAGTAGTTTTTATTTCTGTTGTATTATTTGTTGTATTACAAGTGGTAGAAGAAATATGTTTTGTTTTTTTTGTGTTTGTATATTAGTTAAACCGATGGTCTGATGATATAATATAAGTTCTATGTAATATTATGAAGAAAAATGTATTGGTTATTATTGTTGTGATTTCCACATTATTTTTTTCTGGATGTTTTGGAGGAGGCGAAGGGTCAATTCCTTCTGTTACTCCTGACGGGTGGAATTTCTTATCGAGCGAGACTGCCTGGTCTTCGGATTCGCATTCTAGCGATATATATATTTATTACAAAGAGGGCAACGGTGAAAAAAAATATGCTTATTCTCTAAATAAAAAAAGAGGTCCATCAAGTAATAATCTGATAACGGCTAACCAGTTGTACAGAAGTCAAGATTGTAATGACTTTAGAAGTGGTTACCAATATAAGGCAGGCTCGTTGTATTTTGATTGCAATTATAGTATACAATTGCCTGCTTGTAAAGATGGATGGGTTTTTCATTCGACAGCGACAGCATGGTATTCGGCGACAGAGTCAAGGATTGTTTTTATATATTATAAAGAGGGTAATGGTGAACGAAAATATGGCTATTCAATTAGAGAGGATTGTGTTCCCGACTGGGATGACAATGTGACAACAAACTATCTGTACAACAGTCGGGATTGTGACGATTTTAGAAAGAATTACCGTTATATGGCTGGTCCGTGCTGGTATTTTGGAGACAATGTGGATCTCCATATTTCGTCTGACATTAACGAATGGAAATTCTATTCTACGGCAACAGCATGGCATTCAGCTACAGAACCTGTAATCATCTATATCTTTTACAAGGAAGGCAATGGTCGTAGGAAATACTATTATTCCACTGAGAATGGGAAAAATCCGCATTGGCTAGACTTAGTTGAGCGTAATGAAGAATACAATAATGGCAATTACTCAGATTACAGAAGCCGTTATCCATATAAGGCCGGTTATAGAGTCTTTGATTTGCCAGGCTTTAGTCTTTAATGAAATGATAGTTGAACATATTATTAACTGTTTCAAATAATTTACTTAAAATAAAACATATTATGGCTAAATCTATTGCAATTTTGACGGGCGGCGGTCCCGCTCCTGGAATGAATACAGTAGTGGCTTCTGTTGCCAAAACATTTCTTCGCGACGGCTTCCGCGTCATAGGACTTCATGGCGGTTACTCGGCTTTGTTCACTGAGAATCCCCGTATGCAGGATTTGAACTTCCTCATTGCTGACGAAATATTCAACAAGGGTGGCTCGCTGTTGAAGATGAGCCGTTTCAAACCAACCGACGAAGATTTTGAGAAACGATTCAATCTCAAGCTGTTTACCGACAATGAGATAAAACTTCTTGTCACTGTGGGTGGCGATGACACTGCTTCTACAGCCAACCGCATTGCCAAGTTCCTTGAGAGCAAGCATTATCCCATTGCAAACATTCACGTCCCCAAGACTATAGACAACGACTTGCCGTTGCCTAACAGCAGTCCCACCTTTGGCTACAACAGCGCTAAGGCACAAGGTTGCGTATTGGCAACTGCAGTCATGGAAGATGCCCGCACCAGCGAGAACTGGTTTGTGGTCAGCGCTATGGGACGTTCGGCAGGACATTTGGCTCTCGGTATCGCCGGCGCATGCCACTATCCAATGGTTATCATCCCCGAATTCTTCAACAAGAGCGAAATCACCGTCGAGAAGATTGTCAACATGGTTATATCTTGCATCGTAAAACGCAAGATTATGGGTATCAACTACGGTGCTGCTATGATTTCGGAAGGTGTCTTCCACAGCCTCAGTGACGAAGAGATAGCCAAGTCGGGTATCCATTTCAGCTACGACGAACATGGCCATCCGGAACTCGGCAAGGTGTCGAAAGCACATATCTTTAACGACCTGCTGGAACGCAAGGTTAAAGAACTGGGCCTGAAGGTGAAGTCGCGTCCTGTGGAGATTGGTTACGAGATACGCTGCCATACGCCTATTGCCTTCGACCTCACTTATTGTTCGCTGATGGGTATGGGTGTCCATACGCTCTTCAACCAGGGATGCACAGGATGCATGGTATACTGTGACCACCAAGGAACGGTTACTCCGCTCTATCTGAAAGACCTTCAGGATCCCAAGACAGGAAAGATACCTCCGCGTTTGGTCAACGTCAACAGCAACAAGGTGATGTCCTACGTCAATGACATCATGGACTATATCACACCTGCAGACTATGAGGCCGCCAAGAAGTATCTCCCCAACCCGGAGGCTTACGATTTCAAAAAGATTCTGAACTGGTAATTTTAGCCAGTCGATTGGACGGTTCATTTTAGCGCGATGTGGTTGATTTATCGCTGCGTGGCGGGAGACGAACCGTCCTTTTTCTTGTAGTGAACCTCTATGGAAGGCTGAATATTCAATTAGAGAAATATATAGTTCATTTTTATTCTAGTACACAGTTCAAAATATATACAGCAATGAACGTTCATATAGTCCAGCACAATATCATCACCAACAATCCTGAAGAGAACATGAAATGGATACAGGCGGAGCTTGATACACAGGAGTCACGTGAGGCTCTGCTCACTGTATTTCCGGCATGCACGCTTTGTGGCTATCCTCTGTTTGGCTCTGCAGCCTATACCGATATCCAAAAACGGGCACAGGCGGTTCTTCAGGAGCTAATACAGATTTCCGAACATCGGGCATTCCTCGTAGGGCTTCCTCTCCAGGTGCAGGACAAGGGGCTCTGCAACGCAATAGTATTTGTCCAGAACTGCGCAGTACGTGCCATTGTCACAAAGAAGTATCTTGCACCTGACGAGCAGAAGTATTTCGTGCGAGGAGAGGGTGTCCAGATGGTTAATTTCCAGGGCCAACAGATTGCGATAGGCTTTTACGAGGATTTGAAGGAGCTCTCCAAAGGACACTCCGAACAGCCGGACATGATAATCTGCTGTGGATGTAATATCTTCGAGTACAACAAGCCGTACAGCATCCGTTACCGCATGAGCAAGATTGTGGAGAATCTCAACGCTTCGCTGGTTTTCGTCAATCGGATAGGAGGGGAGAGCTCGTTCCTGTTTGCAGGAGGCTCTATGGCTCTTAATGCTGCCGGAACTGTCTTGTGCCAGTTCCCCTATTTCGAGGAATGCAGCCGGAGTGTCGACTTGCAGATGCTTTCCTCCGCTTCCGACGATGAGAAGCCGGAGGTGGTTGAATTGGTATATAAGGCTCTTGTCATGGGCTTGCGTGAGTATTTTTCCAAAAACGGCTTGCAGCGCTGTGTGCTTGGTCTCAGCGGAGGCATCGATTCAGCATTGGTGTGCGCTTTGGCTGCAGCGGCATTGGGTCCTGAGAACGTTCATGGCATTCTTATGCCGTCACAGTATTCTACCAACCACTCTGTAAAGGATGCGGAGGATTTGGCCAACAACCTCGGAGTGAAATATGATATTGTGCCGATAAAGGACTGCTTTGATGCACTGCGTGCCACGATGAAGCCCGTCTTTGGCGACCGCGCAGAGGATGTCACAGAAGAGAATATGCAGGCTCGCATCCGAGGCACCATACTGATGTCGTATGCCAACAAATTCGGTGCTCTGGTTCTCAACACTACAAACAAGAGTGAGGCTGCCATGGGATATGGAACGCTTTACGGCGACAGCTGTGGAGCGATCTCAGTGATTGGTGACCTATACAAGACAGAAGTATACGAGTTGTCGGAGTGGATAAACAGGGAAAAAGAGATTATTCCTTGGAACTCAATCAAGAAAGCGCCATCCGCAGAGTTGCGTCCCGGACAGAAAGACAGTGACTCTTTGCCGGACTATGCAGTGCTTGACGCCATCTTGAACCTCCATATCGAGGAGCAGATGTGCTTTGATGAGATTGTCGAGGATGGCTATGATGCGGAATTGGTAAAGACTGTGCTTCGAAAGGTGCGTCAGAACGAATGGAAACGTTTGCAGTTCGCTCCGCAACTGAAAGTCTCCCCGATGTCGTTCGGCCTCGACCGCAGGGTGCCTATTTCGTGAATGTTTGGTTATACCGATGAACAAGAGACGTGTAATAGGTATAGGTGAGACGGTATTGGATATCCTTTTCAAGGATGACCAGCCACAGAAGGCCATTCCAGGAGGCTCGACCTTCAACAGCATCGTCTCGCTTGGACGTGCCGGTGTACCTTGCGCCATAGTGACAGAAGCGGGCGGTGACCATGTGGGTGACTTGATTTGCAACTACCTAAAGGAGAACGGCGTGTCGACGGAGTATGTCTGCCGCCATGAGCATGTTAAGTCCCACATCTCGCTGGCTTTCCTCGATGAAAACAATGATGCGCAATATGTGTTCTACAAGGATCATGCGTCGGTGTCGCTGGACGGGAATCTGCCTGAGATTCACCGAGACGACATCGTGCTTTTTGGCTCCTTCTTCGCCATCAATCCTGTGATAAGGCCTGTCGTGGGTGGGATGCTGCATGCCGCACGCGAGACGGGAGCTTGGCTATACTACGATGTCAACTTCCGCAAGAACCATATTGCCGACCTGCCCGACGTGATGTGTAACATAGAGGAGAATATGTCATTGGCGGATGTGGTACGCGGTTCGATGGAGGACTTCGGCTATTTATATGGGTTGCATGACGGAGAGGCCATCTATGAAAGGGTTAGTCGCCAGTTTAACAAAACCGCAGGCGAGTTGTCTGCGTACCAAACGCTGATATTGACAGACGGTGCCAACCCCATACGTGTATACACCCCTGAAGGATGCGAAACCTTTCCTGTGCAGCCTGTGGAGACCGTCAGTACCGTGGGAGCCGGAGACAACTTCAACGCCGGCTACGTCTACGCCATGATACAGGGGATGCAGGACCAAGCCGCACGTATTGAGATGGCTCAACGGTGGAGTCAAGATGTATGTCGCCAGATAGGAAACAACATAAGCGATGAGTTGGTCGCATTTATTGATACACTCAAGGGTAGGTGATGACACTGAAAAAAATTTCTGTTATTGTCGGATTAACATTATCTTTGCAAAACTGACAAGGAATAAACAAATATATATAGAATTCTAAAAATAAATATAATAGATATGAAACAATTGATAGAATGTGTACCCAATATCAGCGAGGGACGCGACATGAATATCATCAATCAGGTTACTGCCGAGATCGAAAAGGTCGAGGGTGTAAAACTGCTTGACGTTGATCCCGGTGCAACAACCAACCGTACGGTTATTACATTTGTTGGAGAACCCGAACAGGCTTGTGAGGCCGCTTTCCGCGTTGTCAAAAAAGCTGCCGAACTTATTGATATGCGTCAGCATCACGGTGCTCATCCGCGTCAGGGTGCCACCGATGTCTGCCCCCTCATTCCCGTGAGCAATATCTCTATGGAAGAGACTGTCGAGTATGCCCATAAGTTGGCTGAACGTATTGGCAATGAGCTGCAAATACCTATTTATTGCTACGAGAATGCCGCCAAGCTGCCCGAGCGCCGCAATCTGGCTTACTGCCGCACCGGCGAGTATGAGAGCCTCTCTACACGTCTGGGCAGTGACCAATGGAAACCTGACTATGGTCCCAACGCATGGAACGACCATGTGGCACAAACCGGTGCTACACAGGTGGGTGCACGCGATTTCCTCGTGGCCATCAACTATAACCTCAACACAACTTCCACCCGCCGTGCCAACGCCATAGCTTTTGACGTTCGTGAGAAGGGTCGTCCTATGCGTGAAGGCGGTAAGCCCTCCGGCAAGCCGATGAAGGACGAAATTGGCAAGACTATCATGATTCCCGGCACACTCAAAGGTACCAAGGCTATAGGCTGGTATATTGAGGATTACGGTATCGCACAGGTTTCTATGAATATCACTTCCATCAAGGTTGCTCCTGTACATCTCTGTTTCGACGAGGTGTGTCGTTGTGCTGCAAACAGGGGACTGCGTGTTACTGGATGCGAGATTGTCGGTCTGATTCCTAAGAGCGTTCTTATTGATGCCGGCAAATATTACCTTGCAAAACAGCGTCGTTCCCTTGGTGTCAGCGAGGATGAAATTATGAAGGTCGCTATCAAGTCTATGGGTCTTGACGATCTTAAACCCTTCAATCCCAAAGAGAAAGTTATTGAATTCCTTATCGAGGACAATAGTCAGAAGAAGCTTGTTGACTTGACCTGCACCGGTTTCTGTGAAGAGACGGCTTCGGAAAGTCCCGCCCCGGGTGGTGGTTCGGTGAGCGCATATATGGGTGCCCTTGCTGCTTCCCTGGGAACAATGGTTGCCAACCTTACTGGTGGTAAGGCTGCCTACGATGACGAATGGGAGAAGTTCAGCGACGTCGCAGTACATGGACAGCAACTCAAAAACGACTTGTTGCACCTTGTCGACGAGGATACCAATGCGTTCAACAAGATTATGAATGCCTTCGGACTTCCTAAAAAGACCGACGAGGAGAAAGCTGCCCGCAGTGCCGCCATTCAGGAGGCCACCAAGTTCGCTACGGAGGTTCCTTTCCAGACCATGCAAAAGGCTTTCGAGACTTTCGAGGTCTGCCGTGCTATGGTAGAGTGGGGCAATCCCGCCAGTGTCACTGACGGAGGCGTTGGTGCTCTTGCTGCACGCAGCGCCGTCATGGGTGCCCACCTCAATGTCAAGATTAATGCCAGTAGCCTAAAGGACGAAGCTTTCAAGAACGACATCCTCTCCAAGGCTGCAGCTATCGAGGCGGCAGCAATTAAGGAAGAATCTGAAATTCTGGTAATTGTCAACGAGAAGATAGGTCTCTGATGATGATACTGCCGATTCCTTCACGAGAATCGAATATTTTATAACAGCAAATGCGTGAGGTTTGAATTTTCAAATCTCACGCATTTTTTTAGAAACAGTTTTTAATTGTCTCTATAGGGTGGGGTAGAGGTTTCTTTCCCCGCGGTTGACTGTTATGCTTATTCCGTCACAACATTTTCTGCAATAGAGCCACGATAGGCCGGGCAGGTTTTGTGTGAACAAGAGGATACCAAAACGGCAAACAGCAAAACAACAGATGCGATAGCAATGCTTTTTTTCATTGTTTGATGTATTAATATTTTTTATTGTTAGACATAACGCATTTTTTTTGTTTAGCGTATACAACAAGCAAAAAAAAATTAATCAGTCCCTGCTTGCAAAAATTTGCTTCTAATAGACGATTGGACTCTGGAACGACAAATAATATGCAAATAGGGGAGATAAGCGATTATACGCGTTTTTTTTATAATTACAAATGTGTATTACGTTCATATATTACAAATGTAAATACATACAAATGTCATTACATTTGTAATGTTTACAAATGTAATCGATATATTTATGTATTTCACTCATTGTAATGTACTCTAATATTTTAAATATAGTTTAAAATATTAATTTTATACATATTATATAAATATATTAAAGTGATTATATAACAATTTGTCTGATTCTATGGCAGAATTACTCCGCTATTTTATAATTATAAATAATTGTATGTATAACATTGAGATAACTCTATATATTTAAAGTTATGATTTGATATTACTATGTGTTTACAAATGTACGATTATAGATATTACAAATGTTTTTAAAAATATTTGTATTTTTGTAAAATTAAACTATTTACAAATATAAATGTAAAAATATGGTTGACAGGATAAATCTTATTTTAAAGGCCAAAAATATCACTCCAAAACAGTTTGCGGAAGAGATAGGAATACAGCCTTCCGGAATGTCTCATATTTTGTCGGAGCGTAACAGGCCGAGTTTGGATTTTGTAATGAAGGTCATCAACCGCTATCCGGAGATAGATATAAAATGGTTAATACTTGGAGAGGGAGAAATGTATACCTCGGTGTCGTCTCCTCAACAAAGGATGCCTGTCCCCGATCTTTTCAGTCTGTCGGAAAGCGAACCTGAAGTTATAGTCGAGGAGAATCCCGTAGAGTCGGCCACCCCTGCTGACGAAGTCGTGGAGGAGCCTCAGAAAGAGGAAAAAATAGTTGAGGAATGCAAGGTTGAGGAACGTAATAATGCTGAATGTCAAGTTGTTCAGTCGGAAAAAAGGATTCAAAAAATCCTTATTATCTACGACGATCAGACGTTCTCAATGATATATCCTGAAAAGAGGGAATAAAAAAAAGGGTAAGCTGTTTATATCGCGCCGCTACAACCAAACACCCTTGCTGTATTCCTACCCTGGGGGATTCAATGGGAGCTGGCCGTATAAGACTTACCCGAATGCAAAAGTACTATTTTTTTGTAATGTGGCAAATTAATTTTTTCAATTAAAATATATTTGCCTAAAATCCAAAAATATAAAAAATGAACAAAAAACCGGTGGACTGTTTTTGCCACCGGTTTTAGTATCTGTTTTCAGTAGATTTTACGCCGATTCAGGGCGTCATGGAAAGCTTGGGCGTTGGCGTTGTGCTGTGCGAGGTTGGTGGCGAAAGCATGCCGTCCCGAGAAGTCTGCTTTGGCACAGAAGTAAAGATAGTCACTTTGTCTGTCGGCCAATACTGCATCGATTGAAGATGTTCCTGGAATGCAAATTGGTCCCGGAGGCAACCCTCTATATTTGTAGGTGTTGTATGGGCTCTCGGTCTCCATGTGTTTGTTGAGTATGCGTTTGAGGGTGAAATCCCCTACTGCGTATTTCAATGTCGGATCGGCTTGAAGTAGCATATTCTTTCTTAGTCTGTTAAGATATACGCTGGCAATTAGTTCCTTTTCATCGTCTTTGTTTGTCTCTTCGTCAACAATTGATGCAAGAGTGGTCACTTCTACAGGTGTTAGTTTCATGGCCTTGCATTTGGAGAGGCGCTTGTCCCAGAATTTCTCGCTTTCGCGATGCATACGGTCGAGGAATTTGCCTGTAGAGGTATTCCAGTATATGTCGTATGTATTGCGGGCAAACATGGCGATAATTGTTTTGGGAGTGTAGCCGTATGAGGCGCAGACGCTGTCGTCTTCAAGTAACGCGAGTAAAGTGTCACCGTTGAATTCCAGTCTTTTGCCAAGGTAATCGCACATTTGTTTTTTCGTGCGGTATTTCCCAATGGTGACATGGATTGGATCCTGGTTGCCATAGTAAAGTTTTGTAAGAGTGTTCCATAGGTTCATCTCGGGTTTTAGTATATAGCATCCACCCTTGACATTGTCTTTGTAGTGGCGCAGTCGTGCCATAATGTTGAATAAGGTTTGGCTTCCGATGCAGTTGTTGACGGTTAGTGAATCAACAACAGCCTCGTACGTTGAGCCTGAAGGAATGTAGAGGGTGACTGTTTCGCGGTTCGACAACTTTTGTCCTTTCATGAACAAGAGGGAGGCGACAATGCCTGCGAGTATCAGTATGGCTATGACGGCGACAATAGTGTTAAGCTTTTTGCCGCTTTTCTTCTTTTTATTGTTTTTCTTTGTTTTAACTCTTTTCTTCGTCATTATCAAGTATTTTCTGGTATGAGAAGGCGTCTGCCCATGAGCCGTTGGCCCAAACCCAATCGTGCAGAGTACCACATCTGAGATACCCTGCCTTTTCGAACAGACTGATGCTTTCGTTGTTGTCGGCTGTTACAATGCTGTGGAGTTGGTGGAGCGCGAGGTGGGTGGATGCAAATTCTTCAAGTGCATGAAGTATGGCAAAGCCATAGCCTTTGTTGCGCATGGAGCTGTCGACCAAAATGCCTACGGATGCCCTATGGTGAAATGGGTCAAAGTCGTAAATGTCGACGCATCCTACAGGCTCGCCTGTTTCGTTGTCAGCCATAAGACGCAGTTGACGGGATGTATAGATGTCAGTGTCGCTGCTTTCGTCGATGAATTTCTGGAGTGCATGACGGGAAAAAGGCTGATGTGCGGCACTGTATATCCATATTGCAGGGTCGTTCTCCCAGCGGTAGATGGCGTCGATATCGCCAGGCTCAATAGCTCTTAATGTGATTTTCATTCTTTGAAAACGACCTTAAATATTATTTATTGTATTCAATATATAATAAAAACGCCAAGATGTCGTTTAAGAAAAAGCAATAATAGTCAATATATGAATAAAAAATCAGGTTTTTGGAAATCGTTTTTTATCGCTGTGCTCATGGTGTTGCCGATGGTGTCTCATGCACAGAACGGTAAGAAATTAGTTTATCAGTTTGCTATAGACGAAGAAATAGCACCTCCGGCATCGCTGCGTGTAGAGAAAGCCATGGAGGAGGCCAAGGAAATTAAGGCCGACATAATCGTTGTGCATATCAACACATTTGGAGGCACTCTTGACGATGCTGACAAGATTCGTACTGCATTTTTGGAATCTGAAATACCCATATATGCTTATATTGACAACAATGCCGCATCTGCAGGTGCGCTGATTTCGATTGCCTGTGATTCCATATATATGCACAGCGGTTCGTCGATAGGGGCTGCCACCGTGGTGAACCAGACAGGAGAGGTGCAGCCTGACAAATACCAGAGTTATATGCGTTCGCTTATGCGTGCCACCGCTGAAGCCCGCGGTCGCCGCCCCGATATCGCACAGGCAATGGTGGACCCTGACATCTTTGTGGCAGGTATCAGTGACAGCGGCAAGGTGCTGACTTTCACTACAAGTGAGGCTGTTCAATATGGATTCTGCGAGGCCGAGGTCGAGAATGTCAAAACGTTGCTGAGCCATGCCGGTGTCAATGAGTATACTATCCAGGAACAGCGTTATACGTTTATAGACAAGGTTATAGGTTTTCTTGTTAATCCTATAGTCTCGGGATTATTGATAATGCTGATTATCGGTGGTATCTATTTTGAACTGCAGCAACCTGGTATAGGGTTCCCGCTTATATTAGCCCTTTCTGCGGCAGCACTCTATTTCGCACCGCTTTATCTTGACGGACTGGCGACCTATTGGGAGATAATTATTTTTATCATAGGTCTGGTTTTGATAGCTTTGGAGATATTTGTTTTTCCGGGATTCGGTGTCTCCGGAGTTATGGGCATAATCTGCGTTGTGACGGGGCTGGCGTTTAGTATGGTGGGTAATGTAGGATTCGATTTCTCGGGCGTACCCACAGGAATGTTCGGTAACAGGTTGATGGTAACTTTGGTCTCGTTTGCTGTAGCATTGCCGCTGAGCATGTATTTGGGGAAAAAACTGTTTGAGAGTACACTGTTTGGTGGGCTGGCACTGAACACGGTGCAGAACACGAACGAGGGTTATACCGTAGCCGTAGAGCAGGAAAAGACGCTGATGGGCAAAGAGGGCATTGCGGCGACGATATTGCGTCCTGCAGGAAAGATTGTGATTGATGGCAAATATTATGATGCTGTCGCTCAGATAAGTTACATTGAGAAGGGGACACCGGTGGAAGTGATAGACTATGTGAACGGCAGTTTGGTGGTTAACATAAAGGGATAGCTTTGAAAAAGACACTTCTATTAATATGGCGATGTGACAGGAGAAGGTTTTTGTTGAAACTTCTCTATACGGCTGTCGCCAGCCTGCTCCCGCTGGCCAATCTCTATGTGTTGAAGATGTTGGTTGACACCGTCATGCAATGTGTGGGAGATGGCTTTGGTGTACTTGGAGAATCGCTCATATTCTATATTCTGCTCTTTTGTGGCATAACACTTCTTGTTAGGCTTACAGGTGTGCTGAATACAGTGAACAGCGATGTGCTGACACAGAAACTGGTCGACTATATCAATGGTTTGATACAGGATCAGTCGATAGCGTTGGATATGTCGTATTACGACAACCCAGAATATCACGACACGTTCCACCGTGCCCAGCAGGAGGCGGCGTATCGACCTATACGCATCATGGAAAGCATGATGGCTGTTTTCGGATCTGTGCTTTCGCTTGCTGGTATCGTTGTGATGCTGCTGTCGGTGTCGTGGGAGATAATAGTCGTAATGATTGTTGCCATACTGCCGACTTTCGTGGTGAGGCTCTACAAGTCGCGCCGTATCTATCGTTTCAGGCGCGAGACAACGCAGCTGCAGCGTCGAAGCAACTATTTTGGCAGTCTTCTTACTAACCGCGTATATGCCAAAGAGGTGCGGGCTTATGGGCTTGCCGGCTTTTTTAGGAAATCTTATATGAATATTCGCCGTACAATGGTGAATAAGCTGATGAAAATCTCCCGTCGTATGGCTTTCCTCGACGCTACGACAGCGATTGTCGAGGCTTGTGCATTGGCTGCCGTGATGTTTCTGCTGATACGTCCTGTTGCAGAAGGAATACTAACTATAGGAACTTTCGTGATGCTGTTTGAGGCTTTCCGTCGCGGACAGGGATATCTTGGAAGCCTTGTTGGGGGTGTGAGTGGAGTATATGAACACAAATTATTTATATACAATCTGTTTGAGTTCTTGGAACTTAAGCCCCTGATAAAATCTCCTGAAGAGCCTGTTGTTTTCCCTGAGATAATCGAAGAGGTCTCGTTCAACGATATCACTTTCAGTTATCCGGACATGAAGCAACCGGTCTTGTCGCACTATTCTCTAAAGGCTGCAAGAGGTGAGATTACTTATATAGAGGGGGAGAACGGCTTTGGGAAAACAACGTTGCTCAAACTGTTGCTTCGCCTCTATGATCCGCAGCAGGGATCGGTGTGTATCAACGGAATAGACATCAGGCGGTTTGATGTGGCGGAGTTGCGTCACGGAATAAGTGCCATATTCCAGGATTATGTCAATTATTGTTTTACCGTCCGTGACACTGTGGCTTTGGGCGATATAGGAAGAGATGTCGATGAGAGCCGTATTGCCGAGGCCATAAGAATGGCAGATGCCGAACGGGTTGTCCAGCGTCTTGGCAAAGGTCTTGACACAATGCTGGGACGCCAGTTTGAGGGTGGGGAAGATCTAAGTATGGGGCAATGGCAGCGTATCGCCTTGGCTCGCCAACTCTACTCAAATGCGCAGGTGCTGCTGTTCGACGAGCCTATGGCATGGATGGATGCTGAGGCGTGTAAACAGTTCATGCATACTCTTGAAGAGTTGAGACAAAATCATGTGGTAATCTTGGTACGTCACATTGAACATGCTGTATGATAAGGATATAGACCTTGTCGGTAGGTGAAGAGCTTTTTTTTGTACAGCTGATTTGCAGTTTCTGAAAGATACTCCTTTGGCTATATTATTGTCTAAGGAGTTTTTTTTGTTTTCTTCCATAAAAGAGTTTTGCTAATTCTAAATATTGTCGTACCTTTGCAATTGTTAATCTATGAATGCAGAATAGGGTAGTGGTTGTTGTTGATTGATTCTGACGTGTTTAGAAGGGGAGGTGGAGACGAGCAATTGATGTATGGCATTTTTTTCGAAATCTTGTAATTAAAAGAGTATTAACCCTAAAACAATTCATACAATGAAAAAAGTATTATCCATCATGATGGTCGCGATGTTCGCGATGGCAATGGTGTCGTGTGAGAAAGACGACCCAGAGGATAACCCTGGCGGTAACTCCAGCAGTGGAGAGGGTAGTGTAAGTATTACCATCGACGAGACGAGGGTAGACCAAGGTCTCGGTGTCGTTACATGGCACATTGACCTCAACAACATGAATCTGCGTACCTTCACTGAAGGTGGAAAGACCTACAGTTTCGGCATTTGCTATGTCGAGGATGGAACACCGCAATACTCAGATCAGGCGGATCCGGACAGCTGGACTGGATTAGAGAGTGTGAACAATGACAGCACTCGGCTCAACTTTACCTCCTACTGCTGGGTCTACCCACGCAAGGTAGCTCGGCTCTTCGTCTACCTCAGCGACGGCCAGTTCCACTACAGCGAACCTTTTGTCCTTGACCTGCCGGCAAATCCCGACCAGGGTGACCTCGGAATCGGCACCGCAGATCTTGTCGAAAGCACTGAAAGTTCGATTACCGTGACGGCACATATTACCGGCTCTGTCGACAACTATCTATGGCAATATCCGAACTATTCGTGCGGCTTTATCTGGTCGACCAGCGGCACGCCAACGATGAACAGTAATGTGATTGACAAGGGACACAGCGAGTATTTTGAAGCCACCATCAGCGGCCTCGGTGCAGGAACGGAATGCAGTGTAGCCGCTTGGCTGAAACTTACTCCTGACAGCCAGCCTATTATCAGCGATGTACGTACCTATTCACCTGGACAGAACAAATAGCCTCAGAAAACAGGTATAAAAAAGTCTGGCATAAAAATAGAAAGGTTACCTTTTGGGAAAGAAAGGTAACCTTTTTTCTCCAGTTCGCTGCCGGGTTCCAGTTTGGTGGCCATAAAATAGAGTTGTTTTACCTTACGACGCACCAGCTCCACACCCGTCAGCGGCGAATATTGGTCGGCGCCGGATGTGAGGAGGTTGGCTATCGTCGAAGCGATGCCGGTAAGCATGATGGTTACGCTGCCGTCGGGGGCGTTGGCCAGCAGGCAGCGGTAGAGGACGTAACCGTCGGGGAGCGACGAATAGTCGCTGTAGGTGCGGACGAACAGCGGGTTGCCGTTCGTGTCGGTGGCCTGAGCAATGGGAGTATAGTTGATATAACTAAAGCGTTCGTAGGCGCCGTTGCGTTCCAGTCCGATAGGAAGTGTCGGAAAACCATAGTAGTTATTCATCAGGTCGGCGACGGCGGCATTGGTGTCGCCCATACGGTCAACCACCACGCCCAGCAGACCGCATCGTCCTTGCGAGGCATAGCGATATAGCATTTGCATTGCGAAAAGGTCGTCGGTCGAGCTGCCGATGTCGGTGTCTAGGATAATTTGCGGCACTGACGGCGGTTGCGGTTCCGGCTTAAGATTCTCTCTCACACACGAAAACAGCAACAAGGCCACAAACGCAATGAATATAAGACTCTTCGTCTGTTTCATGATTAAAATGTTATTGTTCATTTATGGTTGAGTTGTAACTTGTCGTCGATAAAAGCCGGGAAAAGCAGAATCTGTTTGCAGCGAGACGGATTGAACAACAGGTGCTCAAAATCGCGCTGCTTCTGCTTCAAGTCGGTTGTTGACAGCTTGTCGAGTAATGCCGATTTCAATTCGTCAGGCGAGGCTATTCCATTACGTTCACCCAGAAACTTGTAGTCAGGTTCAACTTGTTGCCAGAGAAATATGGTGTCGTAGAAGTCTCTTCCCTTGGCGCGTGCAAGCAATGCGGATAGCTTCATCGACAGCAGAACCTCTTTGGAGGGGACTGTTATAGGAAACATGAAACCACAGCGATTGACGATGACCGTCTGTGGTGTATACATAACGTTTTGATCTTGTGCTTCAATTTTCATCAGGAAGCGTTCCTCGCGATGGCCCGTCAGGTTCATATCAAACAGCAGACCAGGGAAATAGATATTGCGACGGAATGCTGACAGCTTAGGGTTGTCTTTGTCGCGAAGTTCTACTTGCAACCCGTTCCCCCTGAGATAGTCTACCAACTTGTCTGTCATCTTGATAAACTCTGCTTCCGAAAGATTCTTGCAGTCGAAGTCCAAGTCTTCGGAAAATCGGTCGACACCATGGATAATGCGCAGATTTGTTCCTCCGATGAAAACAATCTTCGAAGCGTAAGGTGTCTGAGAAAGAAACTCCAACGCCAGCAACTCGATATATTCCTTCAGAATATACTTGTGAAATGCAGCATGTTCCGCAATTGTTTGTGGATAGTATGGCAATAGAGATTTTATGTCAATCATGGCAATAGGTTTTTAATAATAGTTCAACCCTGTTTTGAATACTCTTCTTCCCACATTGGGCAGCAAAAGCCAAGAGGCGCTCCTTGTCTAACTCGTTATGCATCCACCACTCGTCAAAACGCAGGTCCAGCATAGCCTCCTCGGTATTGTACTCTGGATACAAATACAGCAGATCCATGATGGCCTTTTCCGGCAATGCCAACTGATAGAATCCACCGTAAGTTACTGGCACCTGCTTGTATCCGAAATATAAATCCGGCTTAATTGATTGATAACTGAATTCTCCCAGGGCATTGCTGTAGGAGGTTGTGCGGCTAGTGGTAACAGAGGTAATCCTTGATACGGCCTCGGGAATAATTCCGTAGATTGATAAAGCCGAGTGAAGGCTGATGTATGATGGTTGATAAATCTTGTAGGCTATATATCTGGGTGCTTCTGGTTCGGACAAAATATCGCTAAAAGCATACCAATCTTGCCGGATTTTGAGCAAATAACCCTGCTTCACCCATCGGCTAAGATTGGTGCGGTCGAAGTCATTTTGCCATGCGCGAAGCTGATATATATTGAAACATCCCACCTTGCGCCATTGTTCTCTAAACTGTATATACGTCATTTTATTTCATTCAAGAAACGTTGCAAAAATACAACTTTTCTTGAATATAATAAAATATTTTTCAGAATTCAGAAATAAATATGTATCTTTGCAGCGTGAAATTGAAAGAATTGTTATGATATAAAACGTAGAAATAGTAAAAGAAAATAATTGAGCTTGAAGTGCTTGTTCTCCTAAACTGAAGACTGGTAATCTAACGGAGCGGGAATAAGAATACGGAAGGTTCACGCCTTGGCGTGGAATATTCGTACCTTATTTGTTCCAAGGGTATTTACCAGTCACCCAGTTTAGAAATAAGGATTGTTTTTACAGACGAAGGTTTCGCGCCTTTTTCATATCCTTACCCCAACATCGGCTTCCGGCTCTACGGCCGGAAGCCGAAATTTGTTTAATCATTATAAAACTGAAGAGCCCAACAGGATAAAAAGGGGCACAAAGAATTATGAGTACAGCAGCTAAAGTATTAGTAACAATCGGAGCTATCTTTGCCTACATTCTTATTGCTACGCCAATCACAGCTGCAATGAAAGAGTCGGGATCGTCACCCGGTTTCATTGGTTTGATACTGCTTGTTGCATTAATTGGCGCAATTAGAGCAATATGGAAAAAACCTAAAAACAATAAAGACAATAATTCTTCAATGCTCCAAAAATAATTTATGTTTAAGGATTACTATAAGATTCTTGGAATCACCTGCTTTGCCAGTCCTGCAGAAATAAAGAGAGCATATAGGGAGATGTCAATGAAATGGCATCCTGACCGCAATCCTAACGTGGATGTTACCTCGATGATGCAGGATATTAATGAGGCTTATGCTATTCTGAAAAACGAGGAAAAGAAAGCCAGATACAACCAAGAGTACGCTAAATTTAATAGAGAATTTTTTGGGAATGACAATATTAGAGGAAATACACAAGAAGAAAAACAGAGAAAAGAGACCCAAAAAGATTGGGACTATGACTACGAAGTAAAAGATGACCACCTCAAAGAAGACATAAATAATGCACGTGAGTATGCAAAAGCATTAGTCGAAGAGTTTTTGAAATCATTCAGAGAATCCTCGGTTGCAGCCGTTAAAGGTGCAGCTACAAATGCAGCCACCTATGCATTTGGATGGGTCGTGGCTGGTATTATTCTCTCATTATTAGGAATACTTATTAAATCTTGTAATTGATATGAAAAAAACACATATTGTATGTATGGCACTCGTATTATCACTTTGTAGTTGCCATAATGGAAGTAAAAAAGAAATTGATAATTTAAAGGATTGTTGTATGTCAGATTCTGCAATGTGTTTCAAAGTACCCTCCTATATGTACAAGCAGAAAGAGGATACGAAATCCGTTCTTTATAATGGGAATAAAAAATTAGTCCAAATTATGAAAACGGAATTACCTGACAAATGGAATATGCATTCTTTCGCCCAACATATGATTGGCGATAGACGAGCGGATATGACGCTAGTTTCACAGAATGATTCTCTATTAGTGTATGAGATTCAAAAAGGAATAACGCATCTATCTGCTTTTGCTTTTTCACTCCATGAAAGAAATGGATACTCTGTATTGTTAACCACATATGGTTTAAATAAAGAGTTGCATATAGCAATAGGAGAGTCAATACGATGCAAAGGCAAAGAACCCGTTACGGCGGATTTGCAATCATGCAACTAAATATTCTTGCGACCAGAGAGGTGTGTGGAATAATAACTCACACAGAACCCACCAAGAAGGCATAAAGTGCTATGCCCCGCGAGCTAGATGAGCGAAGGGAGCGTCAATTCTGGCGCTCCCTTTTCTGTTGGATGTGTAAAGAATCTCTTTACTTCACCTCTTCTTATATAATCGGTAATGGTTATCAGGATTTCCCAATTTTGTGGTACAATTATGGAACAAAAACAAGGTTTTTACTCCATATTTTGACAGGCAATACCTTCAAAGAACTTTCTCCGACATCGCGACAAGAAAGCACAATTCATCGTAGCCTTTCCAACATACGTGAGATGTATCCGATATACTCCGTTTGGAGAGTTTGGGGGAGGAACGACTGGTGAATAAACGACTCCCAAGATGGAAAGATCCGGATGAATTTCTTTATCATACGTTCTGTTACCACGGCATCGATATCCGAACGGAGCATGGCTGCTACAAAGTCGGCTTTCTTTATGTTGCTCTTTTTCCCATTGAGCGTAAGTGCAAGTTCTTCGGTGTCGGTCGGCATCGCCAACCGCACTGACAGAAGGTCGTATGCAGGTGCCAACTGCCATCGCCCGCCATTGGGTTTATACAACGAAAAGTTCTTCAGGTGCATGTCCGAGTTGCCTGTCAGCCAACAGAACATCACCACCTCCCAATAGTTCACAAGGTCTAGCTTACCAACATCGGAATAACGTTTGAGTGTCTTTGCCACCTGCTCGTAGGAAGAGTGATATTTGTCTTCAGTCAGACGTTCCGACAATTGACATGTATCCTCCATGGCCACTTTCATTCCCGTGGCTTCTCGGTCGATACGTCGTGTAAGATAGCACAACTCGCCGTCGGCCATCCGCGATAGCGTGTGAGGCACCACCTTGATGCCTGCAATCTCGGCCAGATGCATCGTCAAGTCTTCGTTTTCGGGCAGACAGGTATAGGCCTTCGCCTGTGGTTTGAGGATATAGCTTCCCTCCATCCCCACCAGAGTCAACCGGTCCGGTTCGTTGCGTTCCCCTTTGGCCAAATGTAACGATAGCTTGGGTTGCACACCTGTGACGGTGGTCTGACTCTGCACCAAGTTGCGCGCCAAATCATTGATATTGTCGCGCGAATAGGGCATTTGCGGCACTCCTTTGGTGCCGAACGCTTTTTTGACACATCCAGCATGATAGTCGTGCTCTCCTGCCGCCAGTTCATTATAACAATACAGACAACGTTCCATAACTATTCTTCAAAGGGTTCAACACTCACTGCCCCGATACAGTCGCGACAGCATGTCATCAACAGCCCCATGCGATCCCTGGGGTCGAGCTTCCAGTTTTGCACCGAGATGTCAAGAAGCCACCCTTCCGGAATCAGACCGTCAAAAAAAGGAAACAGGACATTCGACTCAAACTCTTTTTGCGAGAGGGGCATAGTAAGGCTGACAGGAATGGCACCGGGTTGCCGTAAATAGTCATTATCGTACACGAAACGGTAGCCTGTATCTTCTTCGCTCAGAACGCCAGCCAGCCGCGACTGATGATATATCTTGGCACGTCTCATCCTTCAATCTCCCTTTCTTTAGATACCACACCCAACTGAGTACCGAACATTTCCAGTACCATATTCACTTTGTCCATACGAAGCGTGGGCTTATCGGCCTCCAATTCACGCAGAAACCGTAATCCAACACCCGACTTCGCAGCAAGCTGTTCCTGCGTCAGACCATATTGCTTGCGCATATCCTTAACATAATTACCACAAGTTTTCATCTCCGAATTTTTTTGCAAAGATACTATTATTTTTCAAATAATACCCTATCGGGTATAAAATAATAACATTTTAACCAAATCACCCCTATCGGGTATAATGTTATGATTTAAACAACAAATAC
>JAGCUU010000022.1 GCA_017962665.1 Bacteroidales bacterium
ACAGGTCACGGGAGTGACGATGGGAACGATCACTGCCCACAGCGCAGCAGTAAGCTGGAACGACAACGGAGCCGAGAGCTACGAGGTCCAGTACGGTGACCGCAACTTCAACCAGGGAGAAGGAACCTCTGTGATAGTGAGTGGCACCAGCACGACGCTGACTGGCCTGAGCGCAGACGAGAACTACACGCTGTATGTGCGTGCAATCTGCGAGCCCGGAGTCTACGGACTGTGGTCAGAGCAGGTGGACTTCTCGACGCCTGAGGGATCGGCAGTCAACACCGTTGACGGCGGAATGAATGTAAGCATCTGCCCGAACCCGACCACAGGTACCACGACGATCGCGTTGAGCGGTGTCAACGGCGAGGTGCAGATAACCATCGTGGACATGAACGGCCGCACAGTGATGAGCGACAGCATGAGCTGCAAGGGCGAGTGCGTGAAGAAGATGGAGGTTGCCGGTTTGGCACAGGGTGCCTACTTCGTACGCATCAACTGCGAGAATGTAAACATGGTCAAGAAACTTGTCGTGAAGTAAAAAAGTACAAGTGTGTTGTTTCCATTTTTTTGGATGAGAGATCTGCCTATCAAGCCCATACTCCCAACACACAACGTTCTTTTCCTCTGAAGTCCTTTTCTATCTTGGCTGTAAAACCTTCCGATTCAAGTAACATGCATGTTTCTATGCCAAGATTTTCGTTTATTTCGAGTACTATAATTCCCTCTTTTGCGAGATTTTTTTTCGCAATTTTCGCACTAGCGCTATAGAATACCAGTGGGTCTTCGTCCGGTACAAACAGTGCCTCCGATGGCTCCCAATCTGTTACATTGCGTCGCATCTCTCTCTTCTCCAACTCCATGATATATGGAGGGTTGCTGACAATCAAGTCGAAATGATTGAGGAAAACAGGCTTGTGGATTGATAGCACATCCATTTGCTGCCAGTTAATCTTCACATCGTTTCTCAAACCATTTTCTCGCGCTTTTCCCAATGCTTTTTCTGAGATGTCTACGGCCGTGACTTCAGCTCCAGGCCATTGCTTCGCCAAGGCGATGGCAATGCAGCCGCTTCCAGTGCATAGGTCGAGGATTCGTTTGGGTGGATTGGAATGGAGACGATTGACTGTCTTCTCGACTATCTCTTCTGTCTCCGGTCTTGGAATAAGGACAGAACTGTCAACGTTTATTCGACAGCCGCAGAAGTCGGTGTATCCTATGATATGCTGTATTGGACGATACTCTTTCAAATCCTCCACGGCTTGATGAAATCTCAACAAATCCGACTGGTTTATAGTCTGCTCCTTGCTCGTTAGCAGCTTGACATGATCCCACCCAAGAAAGGCTTCGAAGAGCATGCGCAGAAACATGCAAACCTCATCTTTCCCGTATAAGGAATCCAGTTCGGAGTGACAGTAACGTTCAATGTCGCGAACTTTGTTGGATGGTATATGCATCTCGGTTGTGTTCATTTCCTTCCAAAGTCGGCTGGTATTTCACCCCATATTTCGGTATTCCATTTGCGTATCTCGGTAGTGTAGTTGTTGTTGTGCAGCCATGCCTCTGCACGTCGTATCACACTGTATAGTTTTTCTGTTTCTGGGGTCATTGCCAGCTTGGTGCGACACTGTTTTGCCTTGACCCAATTTATGGCGTTTACCGAGTCGGAGTAGAGTATACATTGAATGTTGTTTTTCTTAATGTATGCCAGTCCATGGACTATGGCAAGGAACTCCCCGATATTGTTGGTCCCCACCTCCGCCTTGTAGTGGAACAGCTGTGTGCGTGATGCGACGTACACGCCTTGGTATTCCATTACTCCGGGGTTGCCGCTACAGGCTGCGTCAACGGCTATGGCGTTTAGCTCAGGCTTTGGCAGTGTTGTATCGGCTTTCACTACTGTCATCCCTTCGTCGTCGACATCCAAAATAGTCTCGCCTTTTGTCTGTCTCTCGGTCACCGATTCCGCAAGTTCCGGTCCGATGCGGTATGCCTGTTCGGCTAATGTGCGGCTTTCGTACGACTTGTAACGAGCTCCGGCCACTCCTTTTATCTGCTTCTCACATTCGCTCCAGGTGTCGTATACTCCAGGCACGTTGCCTCGCCATACCACATAATATTTCTGCTTTTTCGCCATATTCCCTTTAGAAAAAAGAGCGGTTGTGTTTGTCACGCAACCGCTCTGTTCATTGATTCTGTTTTAACCTTATGCGCCGAGTTCAAGACGTTTGAAACCAGTGCATTTCAGTTCTTTGTCAGTGCGGGCGATGAAGTCCTTGACGCTCACCTTGCTCTCCATGATGTATTCCTGGTTCATCAGGGTGTTCTCCTGGAAGAACTTGTTGAGACGACCCTTGGCTATGCCCTCAATCTTGGCTTCGGGAAGGGTGGCTGCAGTGTCGGCTGCAACTTTCTCCTTGATTTCGCGAGCTTTGTTAGCCTGCTCTTCGGTAATCCAACCTTTAGCCATGTTGGAGTTGATATGGTCTTCGCTGTCGACGTGAGCGGGGTTGATACCGTTTTTCTTAAGCTCGTTGTCGACGGCTTTGCCAATAAGCTCCTCTTTGGTTTTCTCGCGATATACGTTCAGCTCGCTGTCGATGACATTCTGCGGAACGCTGTTCTCGTCGAGAGCCACAGGACGCATAGCCACAACCTGCATAGCAACGTTATGTCCAACCTCGTCGAAGCCGGCCTTGTTCAGACCTACGATGGAGGCCATGCGGTTACCCGGGTGGATGTAAGCGTAGACGGCTTCGGCTTCTATAGCCTCGAAGTGTGCAAGTTCGATTTTTTCACCGATTTTGGCGATTTGGTCTGTAATGCTCTCGCTCACCTTTGTGCCGTTCAGATCCATATCCATCACCTCGTCCTTTGTGGTGAGGTGTTTTGCCATAGCGTTGTCGAGGATGGAGGTGGTGAATGCGATGAAGTCAGCATTGGTGGCTACAAAGTCAGTCTCGCAGCTAAGCATGACGATGGCACCGTATTTGCCGTTGCTCTTTGCCAGAACGCATCCTTCGTTGGCATCGCGGTCGGCACGTTTGGCGGCCATCTTCTGACCTTTCTGACGCAGAAACTCAATGGCTTTCTGGATATCGCCGTCACATTCCACAAGGGCTTTCTTGCAGTCCATCATGCCTACGCCGGTCAGTTGGCGCAATTCGTTAACCTGTTTTGCAGTGATATTTGCCATAATTGCTAACTCCTTTTATTATTGGTTGTTTGTAGGATTACTTTTTTTTCTCGGACGACGCGGACGACCGTCTTCGCGGGTCTCTTCTTTTTGTTCCTCGCGAGTTTCTTCGATTTCCTCCTCGGGCTCTTCGACGGCCACATTGTTCTCCTTGTCGAGCATGCGCTCGTTCAGGCCTTCCTGAATGGCTTCCACCATGAGTTTCAGGATGGCGGCAATCGACTTCGATGCATCATCGTTGGCAGGAATCGGGAAGTCGATAAGGTCGGGGTTGCAGTTGGTGTCTACGATTGCGAAGGTGGGGATGTTGAGACGACGAGCCTCTGCGACAGCAATGTGCTCCTTGTTGATGTCGATGACAAACAGGGCGCTCGGCAGACGGCTCAGATCGGAGATACTGCCAAGGTTCTTCTCGAGTTTGGTACGCTCACGCTGAACCTGAAGACGTTCACGCTTGCTGATATTGTTGAAGTCCTTGTCGTTCATCATGGCTTCGAGAGACTGCATTTTCTTGACAGCCTTGCGGATGGTCGTGAAGTTGGTCAGCATTCCACCAGGCCAACGCTCGGTAACGAACGGCATATCAACGGTTTTTACCATTTCGGCGACGATGTCTTTAGCCTGCTTTTTGGTGGCGACAAAGAGAACTTTCTTGCCGGAACGGGCAATCTGCTTCAGAGCTGCTGCAGCCTCGTTAGCTTTGGCAATGGTCTTCTGCAGGTCAATAACGTGGATTCCATTGTGCTCCTTGAAGATGTAGGGAGCCATCTTGGGATTCCATTTTCTTTTCAGGTGGCCAAAGTGGCAACCAGCTTCGAGTAATTCTTCGAATTTTAATTCTGTCATTTTTGTACTTTGTTTACGTTCCTAATTTGCCAATCGCCGAGTAGTCCTTTGAGTCTGGTTTTTCAGCGATCTTATGCCGCCGAACTGGCAACCGGACAGAGTCTCTGCGATTTGGATACTAAACTATTGTTTAACTTTGAATTACGAATGTTGAATTTTGAGTTTTTATCTAAATTCAGTTTTCCGAATTCATAATTGATATTAACGCTTGCTGAACTGGAAGCGCTTACGTGCTTTGGGACGACCGGGTTTCTTACGCTCAACCATACGTGGGTCACGCATAAGGAGACTCTTGGCCTTGAGTGCCGGACGGTCTTCGGCGTTGTTCTCGCACAATGCACGGGCAATAGCCATTCTCAATGCTTCGGCCTGGCCGGTGATTCCACCTCCGTCAAGATTAGCCTTGACATCCCATTTGCCTTCTGCATCGACAATCTGGAAAGCCTGGTTGACGATGAACTGCAGCGGACCAGTGGGGAAATACTCCTTGTAGTCTCTGTTGTTGACGGTAATGTTTCCGCTGCCGGGTTTCATGTATATACGTGCAACGGCGGTTTTTCTTCTACCTATCGTGTTGATTACTTGCTCCATTGCTATTATCTAATTTCGTTAATGTTGATGACTTTGGGATTCTGTGCCTGATGCGGATGCTCGCTTCCTGCATAGATGTGGAGGTTGCGGAAAAGCTGTGCACCAAGTCTGTTCTTCGGAAGCATACCACGGATAGCGTGCTCGAGAATGCGTTCGGGGTGAGTGGCAAGCACCTTGGCGGGTGTCGTCTCTCTCTGACCGCCCGGATAACCGGTATAACGCTGATAAATCTTGTCGGTCATCTTCTTGCCAGTGAAAACAATCTTCTCGGCATTGATGATGATAACATTGTCGCCGCAATCAACATGCGGGGTGAAGCAAGGTTTTGTCTTGCCTCTCAGGATGTTGGCCACTCTGGTTGCCAAGCGTCCTACCGTCTGGTTTTCTGCATCAACCAGTACCCATTCCTTAGTGACGGTTTTTTCGTTGGCCGATACAGTTTTGTAACTTAATGTACTCATTGTTTCTTTTTACGATGATGTTCTTAAATTTTTTTCTTTCGACATCTTTTCAGATGCCCGATTCCTTTGTTTTTCCTCTTGATTTCCAGACGTACACTATAACTGACGGATATGTATAGTATACCCCTATCTATCTGATGTCGAGAGTATTGAACGGGTAATTATTACTTTTCGACACCATTTTAAGAGGGTGCAAAATTACGTACTATTTTGAAACTGACCAAATTTTCTTGTTCATTTCTTGCGAAAAAATGTTAATAAATTATTTTGCTTCGCAACAGATGAACCCTTTTTTTGATTCTCCCACGGTGGCGGCAACAACGAACAGCTCACCTCCCTCTTTCAGGCCAAGCTGCTTTTGGAGTGTCGCAGCCTCCGAAGGATAGTTTCTGGTTACCACATGGGCGCGGCCTCCGGGTATGGAGGCGTTTACAGCTTTTCTGTTAAGCGCTGTTTCACTGATTATTTGCAGTACCCTGCCGGGGAAATCTTTCTTGTATTGGTTGCTGGTATAGAGTTGAGTGTTCCTTGCCAGTTTCTGCAGCCCCCATAGGCTGCATAGCAGTTTGAAAGGTCCACCTTTCATAAGCGATGCGTCTGGTTCATAGAGAAACCCTGATACTTTTGTACAGTAATTGGCTTCGGCTTCATTCTCCTGCTTCCTTGTGAATGACGTATGGTAGTGCCTGTTTTTGCTTATGTTGTGACAATGTATCTCCGTTTCGCCTTTATGCGGTTCACAGAGAAACAGCAGTTCTTTGCATTCTCCTTTCACAGCGACAATATGTACTGCGCTGACTTCTCTCAATTCGGAGATGCCGCTGTCTATGTCCATCATCGGGGATGCTTTTACCATGAGAAGGTCGCAGTGGCTCCGTACCAGATTAATATTATCAATAATATTGGGGGTGCAGTCTGAGAAGGCAGCCACTTTTCTTCCATGGCTGTCTCGTCGTGCGGGATCTATATAGATTATGTCGAAATGTTTTCCGCATTTTGCAAGCCATTCCAAGCTGTCGGCGCAGTGTACACCGATGTTATCCATCCGCAGTGCATCTATGTTGTGCTCCATCAGGCAGCACAGCTCGGGATTTTGTTCTATATAGTCTATGAAGTACTTCTTGTTATCCTTTGCAAAGGCGACGCTGTCTATCCCCATGCCTCCAGTCAGGTCTGCGATGGCGAAAGATCTGTCGGTTGTGTTGGTGCGTTCATTCAGCAGTAGTCTTTTGAATGTGGCTGTCTCTTCCGATGAACTTTGTTCCCGGTTCAGCTTGGGAGGATAGATGTAGTTGTCACAAGCGGAAAGCGTCGGCCATTTGACCAACGCCTGCCGCCGACCTTCCAGCTGCTGTGCCGCCAACTTTACATCCACGTCGGGGTGGCTATGTTGGCTGAACACCAGCTTCAGAGGGTCTTCGTCCGCATGTTCGCGGACAAAAGCCAGTAATTTTTCAATAGACTCCTTGGTCATGCAGCTGTTTCAGCCTTTCCACCACCATGGGACGGTCTTCCTTGTAGGTCACGCCAAACCATTGCGCGGTGGTCTTCAATACCCTCATGGTGGCATAACCGTTAGCCAGGAAGGTGTTGACTGCGAACGGAATATAATATTCTGATTTCATTTCGGTGCCTCTTGTCTTCAGGAATTCGACGAAGAGTTTTTCGCTCTCTACAAAGTAGTCGGGCGTGAATCCGAAGAGGTTCATTGATACGGTGGCGTCGGCTGGCAAGGGGTGCATCGAACCGTCGTCGTCTTTGTACTCAATGCCGTTGGCGGTGCGTCCGATGCTGGTGCGTTCGGTCATACCTTTCAGGTAGCCGTTGTTGTCGACCTCGCAGACGCCGCGGCTCACAGTGCCGTTTTCCGACAAGGTGTTCTCCAAGCGGTAGCCAACCATGCAATAGTCGCCTTTTTTGCCGTCAAGTCCGGCGAGATAGTCGCCCATCACTTTGAATGCGTCGGCGCCATAAAAGTCGTCGGCGTTGATTACGGCGAAAGGCTCGTGGATGACCTCTTTGGCCATCAATATGGCGTGGTTTGTGCCCCAGGGTTTTTCGCGGCCTTCAGGAACCGAGAAACCTTCGGGAAGCATGTCGAGTTCCTGGAACACGTATTCGACCTTGATTTTCCCTCCGAAATGTTCGGCATTGATTTTGGCTTTGAACTCCTGCTCAAAGCTATGACGTATGACGAACACTACCTTTCCGAATCCGGCGCGGATAGCGTCATTGATGGAGTAGTCCATTATGATCTCACCGTTTGGACCGAGGCCGTCCATCTGCTTTAATCCTCCGTAGCGGCTGCCCATTCCGGCAGCAAGTACTAATAATGTTGGTTTCATAGATTGCTATATTTAGTCTTTATATTCTCTTTTTTTTAAAAAAATCTTTCATCAGTTCGGCACATTCCTCTTCCAATACTCCATGTTCTACAACTGTCTTCGGGTGCAGCATGCCACGTCCTGTTGTTTTCTCAAATCCTTTCTTGCTGTCTGTCGCGCCGTAAACTATACGTCCTATCTGGGTCCATCCTGCAGCGCCCGCACACATTGGACATGGCTCTACGGTGACATATAGCGTGCATGTCGGCAGGTATTTGCTCCCCAGGGTGTTTGCCGCTGCGGTGAATGCGAGCATTTCGGCATGGGCGGTGACATCATGTAATCTCTCCGTGTTGTTGTGCGCCCGCGCCACAATCTGTCCGTTGCATACTATCACAGCCCCTATGGGTATCTCATCTTCGTCCATGGCAGCACGAGCCTCTCGCAAAGCCTGTTGCATATAGTATTCGTCTTCGTTGTCAAAGATGCTCATCGTTCAGTCTTTGGTGAAAATGTCCATGTTTATGGGTATCAGCTTGTAGTGCGTAAAGTAGAACAGCATGTCGTTTCCAATCTGGTAGCTTTCCACGCTTGGAAGCACAGTGTTTCCGATTGGCTGATATTCGTGGAAGGCGTGCCAATCGGGATGGCTGTATGCTTGATGGTTGTTGTATTCCGAGTGTTCGTTGGTCTCTTCGATAAAAAACAGTATTCCGCTCTCTTTTTCGAACAGGTAGTATTTATTGTATTTGTCGGGTGTTTCTACAAGAATACGGTACACCTCATGTCCGTTGAAATTCCAAATGCCTTTGTAGGTCAACTCGGCAGCGTCGGCTTTCCAGCTATACAGCTCTCCCCTGAAATCATAAGTCGGGGCAATGGTGTAGTAGCGGGAGTCGGCTACGCGTGTCCATCCGGCAAGCATCTTAATGTTGCATTCACGGAATATCTTTTTGCCGTCGCTGTACACGCCTTCTGTGAGGGTGTCGCCATGCCACAGCTCGGCACGGAACCGGTTGGGAGGCAGAAACCATCTTTTAAGGATGGCGGTATCATGTGGAGATGAACGGTAGTATATATATGTTTCCATATACAGGATGCTGTCGCTTTTCAAGGCGTCGCTGTTTTGTATGTTCAGGAATCTATTAACCACATACTCTGCACTGTCCGCGATGTGTCCTTTGTTCTGTCCGAAAGCTCCACACCAGCAGGCTAAAAGAACGGCTAATGTCTGTATTTTTTTCATAATCTGTCGTAGTGTTTTGGTATGCTGAAAGGCATCTCCTGCCTTTTTCCCAGTACGATTCGGCCAATCTCTATCTCGGTGGACTCTTCGATTCGCCGGCACTTCAACCGCACTGTTATTTCCGATGGCACCTCTTGTCCAAGTACATTTTCACGTTTTTTGTAGTTGCATTGCACCAGCTCTCCAAGTTTTGTGACAGAGAGCTCTGTGTTGGTAAGCAGCCTGCTATGGTAGTCTTTGGTGAGTTTGAGCTCTTTCTGTCCTTTATGATGTTTGAACCAAAGAGTCACGTCGTTTCCATTTTGTTCCGGCTTCCGGCTCAGTTCATAGCCTACAGGGCTGCTGCCTGTGAGCATTGCTTCAACGGTGGCGAAGTCTATGTCGAGTCCCAACTGTTGGCGCAAATCATCCCAACTGCCATCGAAGTATTTGTTCATCAGCTTCACATAGCCCTGCACTCGCGTGGGGGTGAGTATAGCCCTGCCCATTTCGATGAATTTGTTTACGCTGATCCAAATAATGCTGTCGTGCACCATTCGTATCTGTCCGTTGACTGCGATGTCGCGTATAGTGCAGCTGAAATTCGCGGTATAGTAATGGAACTGCATGTTGTTGACAGCTTCAAGGGCTTCGGCGGATTCGGTGTCGTTGCTTTCTTCAACAATGACTACGGGGTCCTGGCGATCATTTTTAATGCTCTCTTTGAACGCCCGGCAACCGGTTGTCAACGTCAGCAGCAGTGCTGTGATTATATAAACGATTCCTTTTCTTGTCATTGTCTGTTGATAGATGCTTTTATTACATTCAGGTGTTCCTTGACCTCATCCGAGCTGTCGTCACGCCGCAAGGCTTTTTCTATGTATGGAAGAGCCTCCTTGTCGCGTCCCATCTGGTGCAGTACCCAGCCGTAGGTGTCCAGGTAGTATGGGTTGTCGGGTTCTGCCTCCAGTGTGCGCCGCGACATGCGCTCTGCCTTTTCCAAATCCTTTTTATCCTGTGCCAGACGGTAGGCGTAGCTGTTCATTATTCTAACGTCGTTGGGGGTTGCTTTAAGCACCTTCTCGTAGTATTCGTAGCAGCGGCTGTCGTCCAGGCGGTTGTAGCATTCGGCCAGCATTACGTATGTCTCGGTTTCCAGATAGCCTTTGTCGAACCCTAATTGTTCACATTGTTTTGACAGCTCGATGGCGCGCTCGTAGTGTCCGTTGTCGTGTTCCACAACAGCTTGTATGTAGTAGGGTAGGAGATGTAGCGGGAACAATTGTGATGCTCGGCGTGCGTCGCGAGCCAGACGGGCGGTGTCGTCGTATGACGATAGTTCACTTATCAAAAGAGCTTCCCACACCTCATATTTGCTGCTGTCTCGGGTTAGCGACAGTGCAAACTGGTGAGCAGCCTCTTTGTATTTGCGTTGTCTGACCAGTATGTCTCCATAGAAAGCAGCGTAGGTTGTGCTGTCGTCGGCTCCGCGCATGGCTGTCTCCATCAAGTCGAAAGCATATTCCGAATGGATGCCGTAAAATTCCTCGCTGGTGTAGAACTTGGTAAGTATCTGCAGTTTGTTGGCTGTGGAGAGATTCCTTTGCGCCATGCCTATTTTAAGTTCTTCGTATGCTTTGCGTGGCTGTTTTGTGGCTTTGTAGTATTCTGCCAGAGAGATATGTATGTATTCGTCATCGGGGTTCGTCGCAAGTACGCGGTCATAACAAGCCTTGGCTTTGTCGTATTGCCCTTCGCTCATATACGACTCTGCCAGAATGCCGTTGTATTTGCTGTCTTGCGGTTTCGATTTTGCCAGTGCTTCAATTTCTTCCAGTGCTTTGTCGTTGCGGTTGATATGGGTCCATATCTTTGCCTTTTGGAGTGATACAGGCTCGGTGACTCCTACTATTTTCTCTATGCGGTTCAATGTGGCGATGGCACCCTTCATGTCGTTGTTCATCAGGTATGCGTTGCTCAGCTCGTAGTAGTTGTCAATCACATCGGGGTTTACGGCAACTATCTTTTCCCAAGTTTTTATGTATGAAGATATCTGATTGCCTGTCTTGTACATCTGGGCGAGGTTGATCATGTACCATGTGTTGTTGCCGTCGCCATTGGCTGCGTGTTCGGCATATACGATGGCACTGTCGGTCATGTTTTTGGCAGCCAAAATACGGCTTAGTTCATATTCGGCCGCATGGCAATGAGGGTCGTTTGCCAAGAGTATGCGCAAGGCATTCTCGCCGGCTTCCACCTGTCCCATTTCCAGTTTCAGCTTGGCGTCAATCATCAGTGCCTCGTTCTTCAGTTTCTCGTCGGTCGTCTCTGTCTTTGGCTTCTTTTGGCTCCCTTTGCTCATGGCGGTCTCCTTGCTTCCGCGACAGCCGGTTAAAGGCATCAGCGTCACAATCGCCAAGGTAATGGTCAAGACACTAATTCTTTGTATCATTATTTTCATATAGTGAATAACTCATGTTTCAATTCTTTAGTATTTCGCTTTCTAAAAAAAACAAAAAAAACGAAAAAAAATTTGTCATGTCTATTTTTTGTGCTAAATTTGCATCGTAATTATAATGTTGAGCAAACCTCATTGAGGAATATTATGTATTCTGTTAATGAGTATTTTATAAGTATATTGAAACGAAATTTTTTATTAATCAAAATTCAATTACAATGAAAAAAACATTAATGGTTATTAGTTTTGCATTGTGTGCAACGCTTGCTTTCGCACAATCAAACAGGTCGGTCTCCCCTAAGGTAGTCGACAAGGTCGCTATCACCTCCGGTGAGGTTGATAAGGCTTCCCATGTTGGCTACAGTGGCTCCATCTTCACAAAGGATGGTGAAATCTTCACTTGCGATTTCAGCGCTACTGCCACCAACTACACTACTGGTAAAGTCACCACTGCTAACGAGCAGGTTGACGGTACCAACATTCCTCAGCACACCAACCAAGGTTACTACGGTGAGTGGCATCGTATTGCCAACATCGCAGAAACCGAGAGCCAGACTTTCGCCAGCCACTATCCTGTGTTGGCTTCCCGTTTCGTTCCCAATGGCTGGTTCCAGGCTTTCGAGTCTGACTCCCCCGACAATGGCTTCATGCTGATGTCCATGATTGACAACTATTCAGGTTGGGGCGGCGACGGTGACAACGGTCTTTTCGATGCTTGGGTCCGCTTCTCCCCATTCTCTACCACCGATCATAGTATGATTCGTGTCAACCTCTATCAGATATATCGCTGCTTCAACAACGATAAGTGCTATGTTGACTATAGCACCAATGGCGGCACTACCTGGGGTACTGTTGAAATCAACGTCCGTAACATTGACGTCGATGGCAATGCCAACCTCTTTGGATGGAAGCGCGTTACCATGCCCGCCTCTCTCGGCAACCAGACCGCTGTTACCATCCGTATCCGCTGGGCTGATGAGTCAGACCAGTCTTCTATCGCCCAAGGTACTGCCGGTGGTTATATGTGGTATTTCGATGACTTCTCCGTCACCGATGTTCCCCAGAACCATTTCAGCTTCCTCTCCAATCAATATTTTGAGGGTTTCTATCAGATGATGCCTCAGGGCCTTCAGGTTCCTGTTGTTTGGGCAGCTGAGTTCATCAATGACGGTCAGCAGGCTCAGAGCAATGCCACCGGTACAATCTACACTTTCGAGTCCGGTGATGATGCTACTCCTCTCGTAGTTAAATCTCTTGGTACTGTTAATGCTGATTATACTCTTACCCGTTCTTTCGTTATCGACCCTCTCGGATGGTATGACAGCGCTACTGCTCTTCTTTGGGGCGGTCTTCCGCGTCACGGTTGGGGCTACTGGAGTGGTGTTCACGGCACCGGCAACTATGCCTGCCTCCCCACTTCTCAAGTTGGTACCTACCACTTCTTCTCTGACATTACCACCAACTTCTATACTCCTCACGTAGGTGACAGCATCACTTTCGACACCATGCGTTATATGGTCAACTATGGCATGCTTACCGATGACTTCAACAATGAGCGTCCTGCTGGTATCTGGGCTCGCGACCATGGTGCAATCACTGGTGACCGTCACTACACTCCCGGTCTTGTTCCTGGCGAAGGTGCTTGGACCGATGACTATAATAGTACTCTCTGGAACTCTGCTGGATATGCCGTCCTAGTTTCTTACGTAACAGGTAACACCGTTCCTCAGGGTTGGAAGATTCTGGGTATCGAAATGGTTGCCTCTACAACAGCCGGTATGCAGGGCGTTGGCGCTCGTATCTCGCCTGAACTCTGGTATGACTACTTCGATTCATCAGATATTAACTTCCCGATGATTGACCACGGCGCAAGTACTCATCAGATTACCTCCAGCGAGGTTATGTCGAATGCCGACCTTGCCACTCTTACCTATCGTACATACAACCAGGGCTATCCTGTTATCCGTATGCTCTTCCCCAACCAGCCTGACCTCGTGCCCAACACAGCCTATCGTGCTGGTTACAGTCTTGAAGAGGATGCTGATTTCGCAGTTGCCACCAGCAACCGTTCTTTCTCTCGCGCCGATACCACCGCTTACTTCATTGACGAGGAGGGTATGAAGTCCTATGGCAACATCCTGACCGAGTACAACAAATTCTCTGTCACCACTCTTGACCCACGCGACGGTTATCTCCACTTCTACAGCACAAATAACTATCCTATGATCCGTCTGCTTGTCGGTCCTGGCTACTGGGTACCAAAAACAACTGTTACCTTCGAGTGCGACAATCCTGACTACGGTTACTTCATGAACGGTAATAACGAGCAGCTCTGCGGTGTCACCGACAGCGTTGTTGTTGGAGCTTCCACCTCTGTCTATATCCAGCCCGCTGAAGGCTACGATATTGATCGTATCACCGTCAATGGCGTTGAGACTGACGATTACACTATCCGTTATGATGCTGACAGCAACATCTATGGTATTCTCACTCTCGAAAATATCACCGAGGCTACCACCGCTGTATGCTACTTCAAAGAGCATATCGGATTCGATCCTGTTGCCAACAGTGTTTCTATGAGACTCCAGCCCAACCCGGCTACCTCCAACGTCCACATCACCCTCAAGGGTGTCAGTGGCAACGTCAACATGTCTCTTATTGACATGAGCGGTCGTGTTGTCACTTCTTCTCAGTTCAACGCTGAGAATGGTGCTGACATCAATGTCTCCAACCTTGCCAAGGGTGCTTACTTTGTACGCATCACCAACAACAAGTTCAGCAAGATTGAGAAACTGATTGTTCGCTAACAATTAAGAGTTCGTTCGGGTTCTTCAACCCGAATACTCTTCTTCTTACAAACAGAGAGAGCCTGCATCCGCAGGCTCTCTCTGTTTGTATTGTAGTATAAAAAAAACTTACAAGATATTTCCCAGCTGGTCTTTGATTTTTTCCAGTTCGTCTTTCATGGCGACGACAAGCTTCTGTATTTCTACGTGATTGGCTTTCGAGCCGGTGGTGTTTATTTCCCTACCCATCTCCTGGGCAATAAAGCCGAGCTTCTTGCCGCTGCCGTCTTCGTTATTCATTACCTCTCTGAAATAGTTGATATGTTTTGCCAGACGCACCTTTTCCTCGGTAATGTCCAATTTCTCCAGATAATAAATCAGCTCTTGCTCAAAACGGTTTTCGTCGACATCCTTTATGGCGGCATCCTTTAGCCACGAACGCATGCGTTCCTTGGCTGTGGCGATGCGTTCCTGTTCATATTGCGGTATCTGGTAAAGGTATTGCTCTATCAGGTCAATATGTTTGACGAAATCCTCCTTGAGTATTTCTCCTTCGTGGAGACGTGTCTCGTCCAAGGCATCTATTGCTTCGTTTATACAGTTGCCCAGTATGCCCCAATCCTCATTGCTCAAATCCTCTTTATTGTTGTTTTCCCATATTGATGGCTGTTGTAGCACTATTTTGAGCATGTCTTTCTCTTTCATCTCGCACTTGAGACTTTTGGCAATCTTGCGGATGGCTTCGTAACGTGTTGCAGCAAGCTCGCTGTCTATGCATTTGGTGGTTCCCTGCAGGGGCTCTTCACTAACCGTAAGATCTATTTTGCCCCGTTCCAGCTTGTTCACCATCGTGCGAATTTCCAGTTCATATTCTCTCATGGCCAATGGTACCTTTACGTTGGCATCCATCTGTTTGCTGTTGAGCGACTTTATTTCTACGGTTATCGCTCTTCCGTTTATATTGCATTGCCTTTTGGCATAGCCAGTCATTGATTTCATACTATACTATAATAATGTTATCCCTATAAGTTGTATTTATTTTTTCCCTTTTTGGACCCTTTCGTTGAATGCTGCCGTGCTATAGGTCTTGTATTCCCCGTTTTCATTATATATAAAGAATACCTCTTTTGTGCCGGGAATTCCGGGGTGTTCGGCGATAAACTGCTTTGAGCGTTCGAGTCCCATGACCATATAAGCCGTTGCCATTGCGTCGGCAAGCCATGCGGTGCTGTCAACTACAGATACGCTGAGCAATGTGTGCTCCACAGGCCGGCCGGTGGTCGGGTCAATGGTATGTGAATAGCGTACTCCTTCCTTTTCATAGTATTTTCTATAGTTGCCGGAGGTCACAACGGCCATGTCGCTAAGTTCGATTTTTAGTTCTATTTCAGGACTGCTGTATTTGTTGCTGGCGGGCTTTTCTATCCCTACAATCCAAGGACTACCGTTTGCCTTATGACCCCTGGCGATGATTTCTCCTCCAATGTCCACAAGGAAGTTCTCGATGCCTTTTTTTTCAAGGAAGTAACTCACCAAATCGGTGCTGAACCCTTGCGCTATGGCGTTGAAATCGATAAAGGATTCAGGGCAGGCCTTGCGTACAATCAGCGTACCATTACTGTCTATGACAATCTCTGGTTGTTTTCCTACATAGTTTAACAGGCTGTCAATTGTCTTGTCGCTCATTTCGGATTTCTTTTCGAATCCGAACCCCCATGCATTCACCAGCTTGCCAACGGTGCAGTCGAAGGCTCCCCCTGTACGGTCGTGTATTTCGCGAGACATCTCGACAAGCATGTAGAAATAGGTGTTTACTATGCTGTCTCTGTTTTCGTTAACGCGTCTCAGTAGAGAGTTGTCCACCCAAAGTGATGCCGTCAAGTCAAAGTCGTCAAGTAGAGAGTCGATACTCTCTTGAAAATTTCTGTTTTGCTCATCATAATAGGTGATGGAGTAGTAGGTACCCTGTGCTTTGCCTTCGAAATGAACGGGTCCCTCCTGCTGCCTGCATCCGGAAGCCAGCAACAACAATAATGATACTATGAAAAAATAGATTGATTTCATTTTAAAAAAAAGCGTTCGGTATACCGAACGCTTAATTGTCATAACCGATAAGGTTCTTTGTTATTTCGAAAGAATGACTGTCCGTGTGGCAACTGCGCCGTTGTTCATCTCAATACGTACAACGTAGGTGCCTTTTGCCATTGCGCTAAGGTCTACAGTGTTGGTGTTGCCGGCATTAAGGACCTGCTGTCCATTCATGTTGAAGACTGTCACATTCTTTACGTCATCGGAATTGATGTTGATGTTTGCGCTTGTTGGGTTGGGATAGATGGTGATGCCCGCAGTCTCCACATCGTTGATACCCTCGTTGGCCATGATTGTAACATGGCTTGTGTGTTCGCATCCGGTATTGTTGTTCACTCCTCTTACGAATACGTCAACATTCTCGGTGACATTGTTGATGGTGATGCTCTCTTCGTGGCTTCCGTTGTGCCATGTGTAGGCAAGAGTTTGGTCGCTTTCAGCGTGAAGAGTGGCATTTGAACCCGGGGTAACGCGGAGGTCGCCGGTGATGGTGACAATGGGGCTTGTATGGATAGTGATGTTGAGAATAATGAGGGTGTCGCAACCGTTTGCTGCCATTCTTGAGTATTTGGTTGTGTCGATTCTGCTGTAGCTGAAATTCTCAACAGTGGAATCGTTAATCATAAAGCTGTAGAAATCGCATTCGGTATGTGCGTAATTATATATTCCGTTTTTCTTGATGTTGAATGTTACGGTAACGAGACTGTCGAAGCATTTCTCGGCGGTACGGGGGTGGAACAGTCTGCGGGTGGCGGCTGTTGACTGCGAGAAAACCTCAGAGTTGATCACGGTATCGCGATAGATTTTCATATCCGCCATATCGGTGTTCCAGTGCCAAAGGGCTAATTCGCATTCGGTAATGGAGGTGTCATACGATTTCAAGTAGGGAGTGTTGACGGTCAAGTCAAGTGTTAATACTGAGTCGCACAGGGGATTGGTGGTGTCATTAATGATGCTTACACCGGATGTTGTCAAGGTGTCGCCCTTGAAGATGTAGCGTTCGCAGGCAGTTACCGTGTAAGTTCTTGCTGCGGTGCCACTCAGGTTAAGTGTAATTGTGACGGTACTGTCGCAGTTGTTCGTTGTCTTGAATGTCTGCGTGTATGTGCCGTTGGAGGTGTATAGGCTATCTCCCCATGTATAGGTGCAGCCACCGTTGACGGGGGTGGAGATAACATTTGTGACGCTGTTGTAGATAGTCAGGTCAAGGATGTAGAGCGTGTCGCCGCTGACGTGTGTTCTTACACCGCTGGTAGTGTAAGTTTGATTATTGGCAGACCATGTGTAAGTGTCACATGCGCTGATGGTGGAGTCGATGTGTACAGACGAATTCACCTGAGCTTTGATGGTCAAAGGCATCAACATTGCGGCCAGTAAAAGAAAGAATACTCCTTTTTTCATCTTCTTGATAAATTAATTATATTAATCTTTATTTGTTTATTCTGATTTAATGTATTAAAACTCAAACAAATATACAATAAAGTATACCTATTTGCGGTAAAATATCAACATGCAAAGATAATAAATTTTTTTTATATCGCAATCATGTGAAAGAAAATGTTCGGAGCTTTTTGAAAAAAACGCAATCGTCAGTCTTCTTTCATCCCCCAATCGGTCGTAAGGATTTATGTCAGATCAGTCGTTCTGATTACCGATTCGGTTTCAATATCAGTTCGGCTACATTTTCAACATGTTGTGTGTGCGGGAACATGTCTACCGGCTGTATCCTGCCAATCCCGTATTTTTCTGCAAGCATGGCAAGGTCGCGGGCCTGGGTGGCGGGGTTGCAGCTGACATAAACGATGCGTTTGGCCTCGATTTTCAATAGCTGCTCCACCACTTTTTCGTGCATTCCTGCTCTGGGAGGGTCTGTGATGATGACATCGGGTCTGCCATTGGAGGCCACAAAGTCATCGGTAAGGACTTTTGCCATGTCGCCGGCATAGAAAGTGCAGTTTGTGAATCCGTTGATATCGGCATTTACCTTGGCATCAGCAATGGCTTCCTCGACATATTCTATGCCCACCACTTTTCGGCACATACCGGCTACAAACTGGGCTATGGTGCCGGTGCCTGTATAGAGGTCGTATACGGTTTCCTGGTTGTTGAGCCCTGCAAATTCGGCGACATAACTGTATAGTTTGAAAGCCTGTTCGGAATTTGTCTGGTAGAAAGATTTGGGATTGATGCGGAATTTTAGAGGCTCGCCACCGCCGTAACGAGGCATTTGCTCTGTGATATAGCACTTGCCACAGAATGTTGTGGTTTCGAGATCGGTGTACGAATCGTTCATCTTGCTGTTGACTATATACTGCAGCGATGTGATTTCAGGAAATGAATCCCTTAGATATTCCAGCATCGGGATTAGCCACTCGGGTTTGTCTTCGGCAACGATGACAATGATCATCCATTCGCCGGTGCTGGTGTTGCGAATTACCAGGTTACGCAGATAGCCTGTATGGTTGCGTATGTCGTAGAACGGGATGTTTTTTGAAATGGCATAGTCTCTTAATGCAGTGCGCAATCGGTTGGAAGGTTCTTTTTGCAGTTCGCATCTGTCAATAGACAGTACTTTGTCAAATACCGTCGGGACATGAAATCCGGCAGCACCGGGATCGCCTTCCTTCCTTTCTTCTCCCACTGCGAGCCATCGCTTGTTGGAGAAGGTGAATTCCAGCTTGTTGCGGTAGCGGAAAATGTTGTCGGAGCCACAGATGGGTTGCATTTGGCTGGTGTCGATATGTCCGAGCCGTTCAAGGTTGTCTCGCACCTGCTGCTGTTTGTAGCGTAGTTGTGCCTCGTAAGCCATGGTCTGCCACTTGCATCCGCCGCATACTCCGAAGTGTGCGCATTGCGCATCGACACGGAAAGGCGACGGCTTTTTTATGGTAAGGGCGCGTCCTTCGGCATAGTTTTTTTTCTTTTTGAATATTTTGAGATCAATGATGTCGCCTGGGACGACGTAAGGAACAAAGACCACCATCCCGTCCACACGCACAATGGCGTTACCCTCTGCACCGGCATCACAGACCTCTGCATCGGTCACGAATACCTCTTTCTTTATTTTGCTCATTAGTTTAATCTGTAAATTAAAAAAAAGAAGTATTGGCCTCAATACTTCTTATCTTTTTCTGCAAAACAATGCTCCCTTGTTAAGGTAGGAAGCCGCACCGGCTTATCGTTCGTCGGAGACGGTTAATTTCTTTCTGCCTTTTCTGCGGCGTGCAGCTAAAACTTTTCTGCCATTTGCCGTAGACATTCTCTGACGAAAACCGTGCTTATTTGCTCTTTTTCTGCGTGATGGTTGAAATGTTCTCTTCATTTTTTCTCATTTTTGGAACTGCAAAATTACACATTTTTTCAATTGTACAACAAAAAAATGTTGAAAACTTTTTTATTGTTGTTGGAATTGGCTGTGATATAATGTGTTATTTTGAAAAAATAATTATAAAAATAAAAAATCCTTTTTTATTGCCTTTCAGCAAAAAGAAGAGGTTGAAGTTTGTTGTGTGAAGACTTTATATCGCTAAAATTCAATGATATGAATTATTGTGTTGTTTAGACTTGTTTTTTTATCGTTATGAAATCGTTTTTTTGCGTATTTTTGCATTTTTAAATACAAGTTAATTTTTTCGCAATAATGGAAAAATCAGCGTTTAATATCAAACTGGATAACCTTTGTAGCTATTCAATGGCTGACAAAGCGGATATCCAGTATGAAAAAAATCGTTATCCCTATTGCTCTCTGTTGCAGGTGATGGATATATTAAGCGACAAGGCTACAAATACCTCCCGTTGGGAGGAGCGATTCCTGCCCAAAATGTCGCTCTATCTCTTTGACCGCACCAAGTTCGACGATTATCTTCGCCGTGTGACATTGACGGAAATACAGACTCCATCGGATATCAAGGCAAAGCAGCAGGTGGAGCAGGTCAAGAACCAGGAATACACCTCTGAAGAGTCTGACGGTTTTGATATTATGCAGGAAATAAATGCATATCAGGAGGTTTCGTTTAAAACGGCACCAAAGAGCGTGATTTTGTCCCAATTTCTTGAAACAGGCAACTATAATCCTGAAGATTTTGGCCAACACGAGGATATATCTATCGAGGATCTGGGCAAAAAGAGTGTTCGGGTTGATGATTCGTTAGACACTGAAACTCTTGCTGTTGTGCTTGAAAAACAGGGTAAATTGGAACGGGCAATCGCAGTGTATGAAAAATTAATTGTCAAATATCCCGAAAAAAGTAGTACTTTTGCACTCCGAATTTCGGAATTGAAATTGAAATTGGAAAATAATAAAAAGTAATAACTATGTACAACTTTATCGTAATATTGATTCTGATTGTCAGTGTTGTCTTGGCTCTTGTAGTGCTTGTGCAGAACTCCAAAGGCGGTGGTCTTGCAGCCAATTTCTCGGCTCCCAATCAGATTATGGGTGTCCGTAAAACTACCGATTTCCTCGAGAAACTTACATGGGGACTTGCCATCGCTCTCGTGGTGCTCAGTCTTATTGCCACCATTACCATCCACTCTGGCAACAAGTCCAGCGTCCAAAAAAATGCTGTCTCCACAGAACAGGTAGAGGTTCCTTCGGCATCGCAAGCCGTCACTGGAACTCAAACTACCGAACCTGGCGAGCAGCAGTGATTTAAGTTTTCATGATTGTCGTGATAAGAGATTTGTCGTTTCGGCAAATCTCTTTTTTGTAATCTGCCACCAATGAACAGGGTCGAACAATTGATTTTCTCTTTCTTCCCGCATCAGCCTACAGAGGATCAGCTCGGGGCTTGTGCCCGAATAGTGGATTTCTTGTTTGACAAAGACCCCCGTTCGGCTTTCATACTGCGCGGCTATGCCGGAACAGGCAAGACCTCACTTGTGTCGGCACTTATAAAGGCTGCCCCGCATCTTCGTATAAAGACTATGCTTATGGCTCCTACGGGCAGGGCGGCAAAGGTGTTGTCGGGTTACTCGGGACGCAAAGCCTATACGATACATAAAAAGATATATATATCTGTTCCAGACGCGACAGGAGTGATTCATTCTGTCCGGGCACCCAACAAAAACGCCTACACTCTTTTCATCGTCGATGAGGCTTCGATGATAAGCGCAAAAACTGATGATGAAGTCGGACTTTCGCGGCGCTCTTTGCTCGAAGACCTTGTGGATTATGTATACGACGGGTCACATTGCCGTCTTATGCTTATCGGCGATGGCGCACAGCTGCCACCGGTGGGGTCGTCAGAAAGCCCTGCTTTGTCGGATAATTTTATGAGCGGTTTTGCACATCTCTCCATACATACAGCCAAGCTGACCGAAGTGGTCAGACAGCAACACCTGTCGGGAATCCTTTCCAATGCCACCTTTGTACGTGAACGTATTTCGCAGTTGACGAATAGCGAGGAGGTAAGACTGCCGCTTTTCTCTACAGATGACTTTGATGATATTGTGAGGCTGAACGGCTCGGACCTTGAAGAGACTCTTAATGCAGAGTATTCTTCAGGTGGCATTGGCGATGTGGTTATGGTCTGCCGAAGCAACAAACGTGCCAATCTTTATAATCAAGCTGTACGAAACCGCATCTTGCTCCGTGACGACGAGATAGGAACAGGCGACTACCTTATGGTGGTGAAAAACAACTATCATTGGCTCGACGAGGATTCGGACATGGGTTTTATTGCCAACGGAGACATCGTCGAGGTTATGTCCGCACGCCACTATGAGGAGATGTATGGTTTCCATTTTGTTGACGTGTCGCTTCGGTTCGTTGACAATCCCGACGAACCGGTGGTGGAATGCAAACTGTTGCTTGAGACGCTCCACTCGGAGTCAGCGTCGTTGACTCGCGAAGAGTCTCAACGAATGTTTGATGAAGTCATGGCCGACTATCAGGATTTACCCACCAAGGCGGAACGGCTTAACGCCGTGCGGACAAATCCGTACTACAACGCTATCCAGGTTAAGTTCGCTTACGCTCTAACCTGTCATAAAACTCAGGGAGGGCAATGGCCTGTCGTTTTTGTGGATCAGGGCTATCTCACTGACGATATGCTTGATCGCGACAGCTTGAGATGGATATATACTGCCATAACACGTGCAACAAGCAAATTGTACTTGTTGAATTTCGATGACAAGTTTTTTGAAATAAAGGAATAAAAAAAACACCTCGTTTGGAGGTGTTTTTTTATTTAAGCAGCGAACTTAGAATTTCTTGCTGGCTTTGAATTTGAAGACTTTCTTTGCGGGGATGACAATCTTCTTGCCAGTGCGCGGGTTCTTGCCGTTGCGTTTTGCTCTCTGCTGCATGTAGAATGTACCGAAGCCGATGATGGCGATTTTGCCGTCTTTCTTTTTCATTTCTTCCTTGGTGACTTCCAAAAGGGCGTTGAAAGCTTTGGCAGCGCTAGCCTTGCTCATTTCAGCTTTTTTTGCAACTGCAGCGATTAATTCAGTTTTGTTCATGATAATGAATATTGAGGGTTAAACATTAATTTTTGACGATGCAAATTTAAGCAGTTTTTTTATATGTGCAACTTTTTTTTTAAAAAAAATTGTAAAAAAAATACCTGTAAAAATTAAATATTTAATTTCCAATCTATTATATTGTAGCCTCGAAGAAATTCATCCACATTAATTTTTTTCTTTCCGCTGATTTGTAGGCTGAAAAGCTCAATAAAACCATCGGAAACTGCTATTTTTAAGCTCTTTTTGTTATCTGTTATTATGCTCCCTATGGTCTCTTCGTGAGAGATTATCTCATGGTTCACCTCAAAAATCTTCATCTCCACACGGCTCCCTTTGTTATCCGTCATCGATGTTGTTGCGGCAGGATATGGGGAAAGACCTCGTACAAAATTGTGTATTTCTTTGGCGCTTTTGTGCCAGTCAATGGCGCAGTCCTGCTTGAAGAGCTTCGGAGCTGGCATCAGTCGGGCAGGTTCGGATTGTTTATGCGGAGTGATTGTACCGTTGTAAAGTCCGTCGAGAGTCTCAATCACCAGTTCCGCTCCCATGGTTGCCAGCCTGTCGTGGAGTGTCTCGGCGGTGTCGTCGGAGGTGATTGCTGTTTTTTTCTGTAGAAGCAGGCTTCCCTCGTCTATTTTTTCGTTAAGCAGGAATGTCGTTACACCGCTCTCGCTTTCCCCATTGATAATGGCCCAGTTGATGGGAGCTGCGCCACGATATTGCGGTAGCAACGACGCATGCAGGTTGAAAGTTCCCATAGGAGGCATGGACCACACTACCTGAGGAAGCATTCGGAAGGCTACAACGACAAAAATATCTGCTTGTACGGTTCTCAGTGCTTCAAGGAATGATTCATCGCGTAGCTTTTCGGGCTGTAGCAGAGGCAGTTCATGTTGTAAGGCGTACTCTTTGACGGGCGAGTATGTTAGTTTCATTCCGCGGCCTGTTAGTCTGTCGGGGACTGTGACAACCGAAGCGACCTCATATCCGGCGCGCACGATGGCGTCGAGCGACATGACAGCAAAGTCAGGCGTCCCCATAAATACTACACGTCTCTTCATTTTTCCAGTTCTTTCTGAAGTTTTATCATCTTTAAAGCGGTAATAGCCCCTTCAACACCTTTGTTGCCATGTTTGCCACCGGCACGCGCTTGAGCCTGGTTCATATCGTTCGTGGTCAGTACGCTGAAAATTACTGGTTTTTCGTGCTTCATGGCTACATTGGCAAGTCCTTGTGAAACAGAGTGGCAGATGAAGTCGAAATGCCGTGTCTCACCTTGAATAACGCATCCTATGCATATCACAGCATCGAGATATGGCTTGTTTTTTAGCACCAGATCGGCACCTGTTGTCAGTTCGAAACTGCCGGGAACATGTATAAGATCAATATTATTGTCGTCAACTCCATGTTGCAACAATGTTTCGACAGCTCCTTCTGCCAAAGCGTCGGTAATCTCTCTGTTCCATTCTGCAACGACTATGCCTATTCTGTATTTTTCTCCCGAAGGCACCTGTGACGGGTCGTAATCTGAAAGGTTTGTTTTTTTTGTCATATATTATGTATCGAAAAAAATAAGCTGTAACGATGTGATAAATTATTCTATTGACTGTGAGCGACAAATAGTCTTTAACCGTGAACCTTTAAATTATTCTAATGTACGCGGATTTTCTGCCCTTGTTTTAACCTTTTCACGTTAGGGTTCAGTTTTTGTAGTTTTTCAACAGTTGTTCCGTGTATTTCTGCAATTCTTTCAAAAGTGTCGTTGCGTCGTACTATATAATAGTGTTCTTTACTATTATCCTTTTTGTTGTTTATGGGACGTTCCTTGATAATGCTAATATCTGCTTTGAAGATTGGCGGTTTGTTGTCCTTGGGACGACTGATACCGAAATAGGTTTTGTCGAGATGGAGCCTGCGGGTCCGGAGACCGTAGCTTTTAAAGTCCAGGAGCCACTCTGGATCGAATGGTTCGTACTGGAACCTCACTTCGAAATGCAGGTGCGGTCCTGTCGAGCGCCCTGTGTTTCCGCCAAGTCCGATAATGTCTCCGGCTTTTACCACCTGACGCGGTTTTACAAGTATTTTTGACAAGTGTCCATAGAGAGTCTCCAATCCGTTTTCGTGGCGCAGCACTACAGTGTTGCCATAGCCTCCCAAAGGTCTGGCGATGCGTACCACTCCGGAGAAGCAGGCTCTGACAGGATCTCCTGTGCGGAGCAGAATGTCCACGCCACGGTGAGGCCGGTTCCATCTGGCACGCCATCCGTAAGGCGACGTGATGATGTTTTTAATAGGAAAACAGAATTTACTACTATCGCGAAGCAGACGTATATTTATTTCGTCGGGGAGAGAGTCGAGTGGCAGATTGCGTAGCCTGACGGTGTTGCCCGATAGATTGTCGTGGTAGAACAGTCGCCACATTGGTACCTCTTTGCCGTCGCCATGATAGATTCCATCGGAGATTTTCGATGTGTCAATCTGTGCGTGCAACGCAGTGGCTACAAGCATAACCGTTAATGCCACCAGTTTTCTCACACTTCCCTCCTCATCCTTCCTACGGGGATTCCCATACTTTCGCGATATTTTGTGACAGTGCGACGCGACAAAGAAAAGCCTTTGTCTTGTAATGCTTTGGCTATTGCTTCGTCTGTAAGGGGGTGGCTTTTGTCTTCCGATGATACAATCTGTTTCAGCACCTCTTTGACATGTTCCGTGGCAATCACCTCGCCTTCTTCTGTGACGACAGCTTTGGAGAACATCTCTTTCAGCAAGAATGTGCCGAAGTTGGTCTGTACATATTTCTGGCTTGCCACGCGGGAAATGGTGGATTCGTCGTACCCTGTATCGTCTGCAACGTCTTTCAGGCGCATGGGCTTCAAGTCTCGGCTGTCACCGCTTATAAGGTAGGCTCTTTGTCTTTTCATTATTGCCGTCATGGTCGCCGTCATCGTCTGTTGCCGCTGCTGCAGTGTGTCGATAAGCCATTGTGCAGCGTCGGTCTTGGTCTTGATGAACTGCAAGGTCTCATGCTCTTCGGCGCTGAGTTTCTTGCGATGGCTTAACTCTTTCAGCATCTCATTGTATTCGCGGTTGATATGCAAGGAAGGCAAGCCTTTTACATTAAGAGACAGAGACAGGTTTCCGTTGTCATTAGTGACAATGAAGTCGGGTATGATGTATTGGGATCCACGGCTTTCGTCCTCGATACCCCAGCCGGGCTTTGGATTCAGTCGCTTGATAATAGCCAGGATTTTGGTCATTTGGGATTCCGGTATCTTCAGAAGGCTCATCAGCGCTGCATAGTGGCGGTTGCTGAGTTGGCTGAAGTATTTATCTACAATCTCTGTTGCCAAAATGGTGTCGTTGTCTGGGTTCGGTATCCTATGCAACTGCAACGACATGCACTCTTGCAGGCTGCGAGCACCGATGCCGGCGGGATCGAAAGACTGGATTTCTCTAAGAACTTTTTCCATCTCTTCCTCATTGACCTCGATGCCGGAACGGAAAGCCATATCGTTGGCAATGAGTTGAAGGCTTCGTCCCAGATAACCAGTGCTGTCCAAGCTTCCGATAATCTCTTCCCCTATTGTGCGTTCGGTGTCTGAAAGGTTGCGCAGCTCAAGCTGGCGTAGGAGTGACTCTGTGAACGATGTGCCGTCAGCTATGTCGTAGTGACGCTCTTCAACGTTTCGGTCTTTCTCTAAGTGCTCTCTGTATTCATAGTCATCGTCGTCAAAGTATTCTGAAATATCGATGCCTCTGAAATCTTCGTCGTTATCGGTTATTTCATTGTGTGCTCCAGGATTGTCGGCTGCATTTGTCTCGCTAAAGCCACCCTCCATGTCAAGCATGGGGTTTTTCTCCACCTCTTCCTTGATTCTTAGCTCCAGTGCAGTGACAGGCAGCTGAAGCAGCTTCATCAACAGTAACTGTTGTGGAGTTAGCTTCTGCTGCATTTTCATTTTTTGTTTCTGTGATATCATGGTGTTCTTTTTCCTGAGTAAATGAAGGATTGGCTCTATGAAACATCAATTCCTTCTGTCTTTGCATAAGGTATAACTGAAAAAACGGCAAAAAAGTATACCCATCCGGCAAAATATAATGTGCAGGATGTGTTGAAAAAAAAGAACGTTATGTAAAGGTTAAAGATTAACGGTTGAAATTTCTATAATAATAAAATTCAATAATATGAATTATTATATTGTTATGACTTATTATTGGGGCAATGTTTGTTGTTCGCCGGAGTGCTAAAAAGTGTTTGTCACCGTTGTATCCATCGTTGATAGGCACCATTGGGTTCTTCTATGGAACTCTTCATTGCACGCATCCTTGCTTTTGCGGCTTTTGTGTTATTATGGTCAGGTCCCAGGGCGTCCTTGTATATTTTATATGCGTCAGAATAGTAATCAAATGCACGCAATAAATCACCTTTCCTCGAATACAGGTCGCCGATGTTGTAGTATATGTTGGCAGCTGCTGGCTGCCGCTTGCCGAGAGTATTTTCTATCTTTGACAGTATATTGTTATAGAATTCCAATGCTTTTTTGAAACCGAACGAAAGGTAGTACATCATTCCAACCTCTTTATAGGCGTTGGCAGTTACATAATGGTTTATTCCATATAGCTCCTCAAGGAGAGCTATACGTTGAAGGTGGATTTTTTCAGCTTCACTATCTCTTCTGTTTTTGGAAAGAAAATGGATGTAATCTAAGAGAATCTGTTCGTGTTTGTTCTTGTCGTAGCCACTCTTCTCTGCCCACAGGTTGACTTTCTTGTAGAGGTTAAGGATGATGGCAAAATTGGCGGAGCCGTAGTCTGCCGGTTTTTCTTTGAACGAGCCAATCCACACCATTACGTTGTCGATGATATGATGCATCTGTTGGCACATCTGCTCACGATTGTCCTCTTTGAATTCTTTTTTCTGCGAGTTGAATAAATGGGAGAAAAAGTTCAATATTGTCCTATTGTGACCTTGATTATGAGCATTCATCTGTTCGAAGAGCTTGTCTCCGCTCGATTCAGTGGCTGTTATGTCTGGAACGACAGGCTCTGTAATCTTAAAATAATTGCGCATCTCTTTGGCGAATTGATGTTTTATTTCTTCCAGGGTGTCGAATTCTGTCCACTGTTGCCCGTCATTTTTCAGCTGCTGTTGGAATGATGCCACGCTGGCCTCTTTTTCTGTTTCTGGCATACGTAAGAAGTAAACGATGATTTGCAGAAGCTGTTTTTGCTGGAATTCTTTAGCTACTTCATACTCTTGACGTTCCCAGTCGTCGACACTGGTATCAAAGAAGAATAGCGCAAATTTGCAACGGCGCATGGTTTTGGCAAAGACCACGCTGGGTTCTGCCGAAAAGTTGACGGCTTGGGACTTATTCCAGCATTCGAATCGTATGTCGATATCATTAGGCCCAAAAGTTTTTAAAATACTCCAATAGATAGAGATTGAACCTTTGGCTGACGAACTAAAGTATACTGAAACACCTTGAGATGTGCTCATATGCGTAGGGTTTGGCGTGGATTTGGTTGTCGTTTCCAGATTTAGGTTGACTCTGGTTTGTATATTATAACTGATAATTGTTGACTATATTTTGCTGGTCCTATAATTTGTTTACTGTACATTGTTAACTCTTGTTTGTGAGTCAACTTTTCTCAGGACAATACACAATAACAAAGCCGAGACTAAATTGTCTCGGCTTTGTTGTATATGTAGACTCAATAGCCTGCATAGCGTGATTGCTTTCCGCGAGCACGCGGCTATTCTTCCTCGGCGGCGGCTTCCTCGTAGGCTTTGAGAAGGGCCTGCTGGACGTCGGTAGGAACAAGCTCGTAGCTGCTGAAGGTCATGGTGAAGGTACCGCGGCCGCTGGTGAGCGAGCTCAGGGCGGTGCAGTAACGGTTCATCTCAGCGAGAGGAGCTTTGGCGCGGAGG
>JAGCUU010000023.1 GCA_017962665.1 Bacteroidales bacterium
GCGTTGCTCTACCAACTGAGCTAAAGTGGCAGGCAATTCGAAGTGTAAAAGCAAAGGGGTTCTGGGAGTTTTGGTCGGGGTGAGAAGACTCGAACTTCCGGCCTCCACGTCCAGAACGTGGCGCGCTAGCCAACTGCGCTACACCCCGAAGTGTGGTGTCCTGGCAGGGATTCGAACCCTGGACCCATTGATTAAGAGTCAATTGCTCTACCAGCTGAGCTACCAAGACATTTGCACGTGTCCACGTACATTAAATATCTATTAAGATTTCAAATTACTCTCTTTTCAGTACTCCGGGTGGGACTTGAACCCACACGCCCTTGCGGGCAAGGGATTTTAAGTCCCTCGTGTCTACCATTCCACCACCAGAGCATCATAATGACTGGTCGGAGACCTGGAGCGGAAAACGAGACTCGAACTCGCGACCCCGACCTTGGCAAGGTCGTGCTCTACCAACTGAGCTATTTCCGCTAACTTTTCAAAGTCCTTTGTTTGTCATTCCCTTTATCCAGGGAAATCGTGGAGCGGAAAACGAGACTCGAACTCGCGACCCCGACCTTGGCAAGGTCGTGCTCTACCAACTGAGCTATTTCCGCTAACTTTTCAACGATTTTTTTTCGTCAAAAGCGAGTGCAAAAGTACATACTTTTTTGAAACTGACAAAAAAAAATTATTTTTTCTTCACTATTTTTTTTATCTCATTGAGCTTTAAAAGAGCTTCAATAGGCGTAAGTGTATCAATATCAATATCTATTAATTTATCCCTTATTTCCAGCAACGTCGGATCATCAAGTTGAATAAAGCTAAGTTGAAATCCTGATTCGGGAGTGTTTTTTATCTCATTTTTTGCATTTTTCAGACTTTTTTTGTCGGTAATCCTTTCGCTCTTTGACTCCAACAATTCCAACATCGCATGTGCCCTTTTCAGTACCTGAGGAGGCATTCCCGCCATACGTGCGACATGGATTCCGAAACTATGCTCGCTGCCTCCCATTTCGAGTTTGCGGAGAAATATCACCTTGTTGCCGACCTCCTTGACCGATATATGATAATTCTGAATACGTTCATACTGGTCGGCCATATCTATAAGCTCATGGTAATGCGTTGCAAACATCACCTTGGGACGTGCGTTCTTGTTCTCATGAAGGTACTCCGTTATTGCCCATGCTATAGATATTCCATCGTATGTACTCGTTCCGCGCCCAATCTCATCGAGCAGCACCAAACTCCTGTCACTCACATTGTTGAGAATGCTTGCCGTCTCGTTCATTTCCACCATGAACGTCGATTCTCCTGACGAGATATTATCAGACGCTCCGACACGGGTGAAAATTTTATCAACAACGCCAATAGTAGCCTGACGTGCAGGACAGTAACTACCTATTTGGGCAAGCAGGACAATGAGTGCCGTCTGGCGCAACAGGGCCGACTTACCTGACATATTGGGACCGGTAATAATCACTATTTGCTGCGTATCCCTATCAAGATAAACATTATTTGCCACATATTTCTCCCCAAGAGGCAACTGTGTTTCAATGACAGGATGCCTGCCATCCTTGATATCGATAACATTGTCGTCACTCAATACCGGTCGGCAGTACTCGTTGGCAAGAGCCACTGCTGCAAAACTTTGCAAACAGTCGAGCTGGGCAATCAGGTGGGCGTTGTACTGGATAGGCTGGACATATTCTGTAAGCGCCTGCAGCAATTGTTCATACAGCTGGCTCTCCAGCGCCTGTATACGCTCTTCCGCTCCAAGTATTTTTTCTTCGTATTCCTTAAGTTCAGGAGTGATGTAACGTTCAGCGTTTGTGAGTGTCTGTCTGCGAATCCAATCTCCAGGGACTTTGTCTCGATGGGTGTTCGTCACCTCGAGATAATAGCCAAAGACGCTATTGAATCCAACTTTCAACGACGGTATTCCTGTCAGTTCACTTTCTCTACGCTGCAGGTTCATCAGATAATCCTTGCCGCTTCCAGCCATGGAGCGCAGTTCGTCGAGTTCGGCATTGACGCCCTCTGCAATTACTCCTCCTTTATCGACCTTCACCGGTGCCTCTTCGCAGATCTCACTGTCAATTTTGTCATAAATGACACGACAGCTGTTCAATTGGTCGCTGTAGCGTTGGAGTGAAGCGTCATCAATACTGTTACATAGTTTTTTTACAATGTCAATTTCACCCAACGAACGCTTCAGCTGGAGCAGCTCACGTGGATTGATACGTCCCACGGCCACCTTAGATATCAGTCGTTCCAAGTCTCCGATACCGCGAACGTGTTGTCTTAGAGCATTGGAGAAATCTCCATTTAGCACAAGACGGTCCACAACGGACAGCCTTTGCTCAATGATGGATATATCCTTTACCGGCATCACCACCCAACGACGCAACAACCTGGATCCCATCGGGGTAAGTGTCTGGTCAATAACATCTATAAGCGTCTTTGCATTCTCGTTGGGGGAATGTACCAATTCCAGATTGCGAATAGTGAACTTGTCGAGCCACACATACCTGTCCTCCTCGATACGGGTAAGCTTACATATATGCTGTGTGCGGTCGTGTTGCGTATCCTGAAGGTAATAGAGCGCCGCACCCGCAGCGATCACACCTGCATCCAACTCGTCCACACCAAAGCCTTTAAGTGAGGTGGTACCAAACTGCTTCAACAAAAGCTCCTGTGCAAAGTCTGTGGTAAAAACCCAATCATCAAAGGTATTGGTGTAGTATTTTTCCGGAAATGTCTCCTGAAACCTATGCAACATTTTTCGTTGCAGAATAACCTCGGTAGGGTGGAAATTCTGAAGCAGTTTGTCGATATAACTAATATCGCCCTGTGCCACGAAAAACTCTCCCGTCGACACATCCAGAAAGCTGATACCATGTATTTTGTCGGCAATATGCAGTCCGCAGAGAAAATTATTCTCCTTCACTTCAAGCACCATGTCGTTGTATGACACGCCCGGAGTAACCAATTCGGTAATGCCACGTTTAACAAGCCCCTTGGTACTTTTGGGATCCTCCAGCTGTTCGCATATTGCGACCCTCTGCCCTGCCTTCACCAGTCGAGGAAGATACTGTTCCAAGGCATGATGCGGGAACCCTGCCAGTTCTGTATAACTGGAGTTGCCACTGGCCTTGCGTGTCAAAGTAATACCCAAGATACCAGAGCATTTTATAGCATCACTGCTAAAAGTCTCATAAAAATCCCCGACACGAAACAATAGCATTGCGTCAGGAAATTTCTTTTTCATTTCCGCATACTGACGCATCAAAGGAGTATCTTTCTCCACAATTTTCTCTTTATCTGCTTTTTTCGCTGCCACTGCTTTTTTATTTTAGATTACAAAAATACAAAAACCATACACCCCCATAGATATGCACAAAAAAAATAGATTACACATTTTTATGTAATCTATTAATCTATCTATTATTACAAGTTAGTAACTTATGTTATAAGTGAAGGTTAAGGAGAGAAGTTAAGGGGAGTTAGGGGAAGTTAAGGGGAGTTAGGGGACAAATCATACCGTACTTTGACTATACACCTTGCCACGGATCGTAAGAAGAGCCAAGCCTGATGACAGAGCACAAATCAAGTTGAAATTAGCCACATATCGGGCAACTTTTTCGAGAGGTTTTCTGTCCTTTTCTTCGACGACACCGTGACCAAGAAGCCACTGGCAGCTTTTTTCGGAAGCATCCTTATCTATGTGTCTCATCAACAACGCCACAAAGACAGTCATCAAATAAAGGAAAAGCAACAGACAGAGTGCAAATACTTGATAGAAAGCCGTTAAAATAAAGCAGGCATAAATTACAAGTGGGAAAATACGGATCCATATTTCCATGAAAGGGGCTATCCAAAGGTAAAAATCAATCAACCCCACTGCCCGCTCCCTCTGGATTACATGATAAGCCAAAGTGGCGCTGCGCATAATATCGTAATAATCCGTGGAATAATAGGCAAATGTTGACATTACGACTTTATTCTTGCGCGGATTGAAATAATAGCGTGACACTGTACTGTCCTTAAGCTCGACAGAGACTTTCTTGGCATCAATTTCAGAAAGTATAGACTCAAAAACTTCCTTTCCTGTTTTAAGATTGGATGTACGCAAATCACGGTACACCTCCTTTTTACGAAGGAACAACTCCCTGCCCCACGCAACTATATACAAAAGCGTGAAGAATACAGCAATAACGATACAAGCAATATTGAAATTACTGACAGCAAGGAGAACGATACCTGTGAACATAATCGTCAATTTCTGTTTTCAAGATATATCATCAGATAGTACAGCAATGTGGCAAGCGAAGTCAATGCGCTGACAACGTATGTATATGCAGCCGAACGCAAAGCGCTCTCGGCATAGCTGTGAGTGTCTGGAGAGGTAATATTATGGGTGTTAAGCCACACAAGCGCGCGGCGAGAGGCATTAATCTCAACAGGCAGAGTAACGAAAGAGAATAGCGTTGTGACAGCAAAAAGGATAATGCCTGCCAACAGCAATGCGGGGAACTTCTGAACCATCAATATCCCAATGAAAAGAATCCAAGGAGTGAATCTACTTGAAATATTCACTGCAGGGACCAATTTGGATCGGAGGCCGAGCCAATAATAGGCAGTGGCATGCTGAACGGCATGGCCGCATTCATGGGCAGCGACAGCTGCGGCGGCGACACTTTTGCCATGATAGACTTCTCGACTCAAGTTAAGAGTTTTGTTTACAGGATTATAATGATCTGTGAGAGTTCCATTAACCTCTTGGATAGTAACGTCACGGATATCATTGTCGCGAAGCATCTGCTCAGCGACATCCCGTCCCGTCATACCATAGTTCATGGGAATCTTCGAGTACTTTTTAAATTTGGATTTCACACGGCTGCTTGCAATCAGACTCAGGACAAAGAGTACGCCAAAGATAATCCAGATAATCGGAATATTCATAACTCAAATATATAAGGTTAAAAAGATTATTTAGTTCAAGGTTTTTAAGAGAGAAGTTAAAGGGAGTTAGTGGGAGTTAAGGGGAGTTAGGGGACAAATGTTATTGACAGTCAAAATGTATTGTCTTTAACTTCCAGCGCGAATCGCGATAACTTCTATTAACTTCTTTGACTTCCCATTTTGTAAAGATCAAAAACTTCTTCTTATTGATACTCAATAAAATATTTTATCACATCGTTACAGCATTATTATTTACAATGCAAAAAACGACACGAGATAAAAAATATTGTGCCATTTTCGAAGATTTTGTTTATTTTTGCAAACGGTTTGGTCACCAAAAAACTGTTATTTGTTGCCATTTCAAATTACAACTCAGTTTGTTAGGTGTCAAAAGGGAACAATGTGAAATTCATTGACAGTCCCGCTGCTGTAAGTTCAACAGGATTCCATGACCGGTTATCCGCACACAAAGGCAGTCCACAAAAAGCCACTGTCCTCCGCCATAGGAGGATGGGAAGGCACGGGCAGCCCGAACGTAGTCAGAAGACCTGCCAAACCAAGAAAAAAACAATTATCAGGTGCAAGGATTCCTTCACCTTTGCTCTCGAGGAAAGGGCGGTAATTATGAAAAACAACAGTGCCGGCAACATATTAACATTACTATTGTTTTCATGCTTCTTGTGTGGGAGCATGCATATTTCTGTTTATGCACAGGATACCACCAGTCGCAGACAGGCCCTGTCTCCCGTCGTTGTCAGCGGTGACAAAAGGCCGTCACCAACCTTGTCTCAAACGCCGGTACAGGTCACCGACAGCAAAAAGATAGAACGCAGCGGAGCCCTGCTTCTCAGCGATGCGCTCAAACAGATGGCTGGTGTAACATTGCGAGACTACGGTGGTATTGGCGGGATGAAGACTGTGTCTGCCAGAGGGTTGGGAAGCCAATTCAGCACGCTGACCATTGACGGTGTTGCCGTAAACGACTGCCAGAATGGGCAAGTGGACATGGGACGATACCTTTTAGCGGGAAGCTCATTCGTCAGTCTCAGCAACGGGCAACAGGACGACATGATGCTTTCGGCAAGGGCAACAGCCGCCGGCAACGTGATTAATATGACAACCCGGGAGCCACGCTTTATGCCGGGCGAGCGGTTCCATCTCCGCCTCGGCATGGAGGGAGGCAGCTTCGGACTAATCTCCCCCACCCTGTTTTGGGAACAAAAGCTTGGCAAGCGCCTTTCAATGAGCTTCATGGGCAACTGGCTTCAAAGCAACGGAGACTATCCATTCACTCTTTATTACACAACATCCCACAGCGACAGCAGCTCTGTGGAACATCGAGAACATTCAGCAATGAAACTTGCCACAGGAGATCTCAATCTCTTCTACTATATTTCCCAAAGCCGTACACTCACAGCAAAACTACATTACGTGCAAGGCTATCACGAGCTACCCGGCCCTGTAGTCTACTATGCCGCCAAAGGATCTGAAGACACCAAAGAAAAGTTGTTTTTCTACCAAGTAAGATATCGTTCCGATTACAAGAAAACAAGCTTTCAAATAATTGGGAAATACCAATACACCCATGATTTGTACGAAGACTTCAATGCCTCTACCGTAAGCCGGTACCTTATGAACGAGTACAACCAACAGGAAGGTTATATTTCCGCAGCAGCAGTATGGAAACCCATCAAAGGACTCAGCGCCAGTTTGGCATCCGATGCAGCACTCAATGAGCTAGAGAGCAGCCTCAGCAAGAACAGCGAGGTCAAACGCGTAACATCGCTAACCACGATGGCAATACAATACCGCCACGAGCGCTACGAAATAAAGGGCAACCTGCTGGGCACAGTTGTCAGAGAGAACACCTGCGACAACCCGAAGACAATCAAATACAACAAGCTGTCGCCATATATTGGAATTTCAATAAAACCATTGCCCACGAAAAACATGCGGTTACGCTATTTCTTCAAGGAGACTTATCGCATACCGAACTTTAACGAGATGTACTATTTCGTAATGCCACTCGACTCGCTCCTTCCCGAATGCGCCACACAGCATAACATAGGAATCACCCTTCCCCTCACTGAACGCATCAGTAAAGACTCTCTTTGGAGGAGGTACTACACACTCACTGCTGACGCATATCACAACAGCGTCAAAGACAAAATAATTGCCGTTCCGAGACAGAATATGTTCATCTGGTCGACAATGAACTTGGGACTTGTAAAAATATTGGGTCTGGATGTCAGCGGAAGCCTTGACTGGCATTGGCAAAAGTTCGAGCTGAATGCAACCGCCACTTACAGCTATCAAAAAGCGCAGGATTACACAAATCCAGAAAACCCGAAGACATACAAACACCAGATTCCCTACACACCACGTCATAGCGGAGGCACGACCCTATATCTCAAAAACCCATGGATAAATATAGGATACAACTGTATGATTGTTGGCAAACGCTATAGCCAACGGCAAAACAACGAAAAGAGCCTCATGCCTGCGTATACCGACCACGGAGTCACTATTGACCGCAAAATAGAGTTAAAAATAGGTACGCTTATGCTACAAGCACAAGTACAGAACCTCTTCGACGTGCAATACGAGGTCGTCCGTTCCTACCCCTTGATGGGGCGCAACTATAGATTCAAAGTCGTTTATTCATTTTAGAACATTGTAAAGGTTATAGCTTAAAGATTTATAGACAAAGACTTATTATAATTCATTCATTAGAATCAAAAACATAATTCATCACCTTCTTACAACTTATTAATTTATCATTACTTAAAACATAAGACATGAAAAAAGTTTTTACAAACATTCTTACAATGATGATGGTTCTCTCCGTCGGCACCATGTTCATTTCATGCGAAGATGAACCCGAGCCACAGAGACCTGACACACCGGGCGAAGAGGGACACTGGACTGCAGGAACAAAGCCATACAGCATCAATGTAAACCCCTACAACGGCGACATTATTGTAAACTCCGACGGAGATTATACCGCAACAGGCGACTGCTTTATCTTCACCAACGATTTGAAAGTACGTCTGGGCGCCACAGAACTCGGAATGTTGCCATCAAAGTCCGTAGCCCTTGATGCTGACCATTTGCTTGTTCTCAACGAAGGCAATTGGGGCAGCAACAATGCGGACATCTCATATGTCGACATAACGAGAGGTACAGCCGAAAACGACTGGTTTGCCAGCAACAACAGCCGTGGACTTGGCGACGTGGGTCAGGATCTTTTGATATATGGAAGTAAAGCATACGCTACAGCATCGTTTTCCAACAGCATTGAGGCAATAAACCTCTCCAACGGCAAGTCGACACGCATCTCCACAACCGAAGCCAACGTCTCAACGCCAAGATACATTGCAGCAGAAGGATCAAACATTTATGTGTCGTGCTATTCACCGGCATCAGTAATACGTATAGACACCGGCAGCAAGAGCATCACCGGTCGCTGCGAACTTGGTAGTTTTAACCCTGAAGGTATATGCTCACTTAACGGCAAACTCTATGTGGCAAGCAGCAATATCTCAGACGAAAACTACAACTACAGCTATGACAACAAGGTTTATGTTGTCGATATTGCCAGTTTCACACTTGTCGACAGCATTATTGTTGGCCGCAACCCGGCAAAAGTCAAAGCACTTGACGGAAACCATATTGTTGTAAACTGCATTGGGGACTATGCCAGCACAGCCGCATGCACATACATTGTTGATGCTACAACAAAAAACGCCACCGCCCTGAACGTCGCCTTCTACAATTTCGACGTTTACAACGGTGACATCTACGGATATACCGACCCATACAGCGCACTGAAGTTTTATAAAGTAAACGGAAGCACTCTTTCCTGCCAAGAGATACTTACTCCCTCAAATAAACAATAAGAATTCACTCATTATCTGTATTTTTATATCCGAAAGGGCCGCCACTGTCGTGACGACCCTTTTTGTACTCCCAAACACAGGCCAGCGGCCTGTGCTCCTGCTGCCAATACGCGAGCTTGATGAACAGACATAGAACCTTGAACTGACAAAATGGGAAGTCAAAGAAGTTATGAGAAGTTATCGCGCTTCGCGCTGGAAATTAAAGTTAATACATTTGCATTTGTCCCTTAACTCCCACTAACTCCCATTAACTTCTCTCTTAAAAACCTTTACCCTTTATTAAATTATTTTCGGCAGCTTGTGTTCTCGAAAAAAATCCGTGTCTATATAACGGCCATCATCACCGGCAAGTGCCTTGCGAAACTCATCGAAATTACGATGAGCCATATAAATAACATTGTACACATCGCCTACGTTATCGATAAAATGGGCATCGCTGTCGGTAATGAACGAGAACCGCTTAAGATAGGCTGCTTTCTTGATTGTCTCGCTTTTTGTTGTGCGAAAATTGATTTCCAAGCCGTCGGCACGAAGGTCAGGCGGGACAAAGCCAAGCTGGCTCGTCAAAGAGGTTGTGCCTTTGTTGATATGTGCCGGCACAAAGAGTCCGCCGATGCGATGCACCTCGTCGTAAATACCATCGATATCGACATCTATGGCATTAAGCAGGTGATACTCCTCCTCACCCACAATTTCTTCATTCTCGTCGACAATCAACTGGTAGCCGAAACGATCCTCGTCGTTAGGAATTTTCGGAAGGTGGATATCCAGAAATTCTTGAAAGGCGTCAAGCTGGGCATCGTCAGCAAAATAACAGAGGCAATGAGCCTCCTCTTGCGAAGTCACCTCGACACCGCCGAGAACGAAAAGGCCGCTTTCGCGGCCAATTTTCTGAGCCACCTTTACCTGACGTGTTGTGTTGTGGTCAGAGATGGCAATCATATCCAATCCTCTTGCCAACGCACGCTTCACAATGGCCGTGGGGCTCATTTCGAGGTCGCCGCAAGGCGAAAGGACTGTATGTATATGCAAGTCTGCTTTATATGGGTGCAGAGCCTCAGGCATTAAGCAGCTGATAGATTTTGCCGGCAGTCTCGAAAGTTTCGGCATCGGTAGAGAGGAATGGAATACCCTCTTCATTACTCTGTTCCTTGGTATCTTCGCTGGCATCCAAACCCTTGACAAGAATGACCGCTGCAAGCTCCTTTAAAGAAGCGATAGCCATAACATTCTTGTGAGTCTGAAGGGTAACCCATAGACAACCCATATCAGCATTGCCCATAACGTCGCTCAACAAGTCCGACACATAGCATCCCTCGACCTCTTTGTCGAGTCCGCTTTCTCCTGACAGAACCTTAAGGTTTAATGCCTCAACAATATCTCTTACTTTCATATCTTATTATTTTTTAATTTATTATTTATTATAATCCAAATCTTTTCAAAGTACAAATATACACTAAAAAAACGACTTTCAAAAACAGAAACAAAACTATTCGTTATGATATGGTTCATGGCGAAGGATGGTAAAAGCCCTATATAGCTGTTCCACAAAGAAAAGCCTTACCATCTGATGGTTGAACGTCATTGATGACAGCGATATTTTGTCATGTGCCGCCGCATAAACCGACGGAGCAAAACCGAAGGCACCCCCAACCACAAAAAAAAGCGAGCGAATACCGCTGTTCATCTGCTTTTGCAGATACTGGGAAAAGCCAACCGAGGTATGCTGGATTCCATGCTCGTCGAGAAGGACTATTCTGTCCGCTTTCTCCAAATATTTAAGGATCAATGCAGCCTCGCGTTCCTTTATTTCATCAGGCGATGCGTTCCTCTGTTCCTTGAGTGCCGGAATCACTATTATTTCAAAATCCACATAATGCTTCAGGCGCGACACATAGCGTTCTATACCTTCCCTCAGGTATTGTTCATCGGTTTTGGCAACCACAAGTAGTTTGACATTCATACCCCGTTCCTTTCCTGTCAACGTTCGTGACGAACTATCAAATAAATAAAGGGTGCAACCTTTAGCGATTTGCAGTAACGGCGGCGTTGACGCATACGCAGGCCACCCTTGCGTACGGTCTGATCCTTGCCATTCCTGCTAACCTCAAGCACTTTGTTCAAATCCACCTTGTCAATACGGCGGTTGTAACAGCGGCTGATCCATGCCTTGGGACCGCGACGATGTTCGTTGTAGCGTCCCGGAAGGATAGCCATTGTATATCCATAAGGGTTAAGCAGCTGACGGTAATCCTCGGCAGGCAATAATCGTTCCGTCCAACTTCCGCTTACAGGATCGCATGTGTTGAACTTGTCGAACAGCAGATTCGGAGAGCGTGCCTCGACAGCACGTTCCACATCGGCAAGCACAAGTCCGCGTGTGTTGTCGGCCCAATAGTCAAGCTCATTGTCAGACATATCATGGTGCAATTTGCGAATATGGTCCCTGCGCATCTTCCAGAACCCTTTTTTCATGGTAGTGCCCAACTCGTCGCTCTGCATGGCACGGTGTAAACGACGCACCACACGTTTGTTGTACGGATTGGAGGCTGTTGTAAAAATCATCCCCATCGAGGGCGATATCTCATGCAGTTGGGCAAAGAACTCGTCGAGGACATAAATATGTTCTATCACATCCATGCCCAAGACCATATCCGGCCTCACACCATTTTCACTACACCATGTCTTCAGTGTCGTGGCGTCACCTTCCAGTATTGTGTCTGGCCTGAACCCAATCCTTTCAGACAAGGCAGATACAGTCTGCAGTGCATCTGGATTGTTGTCGACATAAATCACACGGCCAAAGCCAATCTGTTTTGCGAGTATAGAGAGCAAGCCATGTCCGCCACCATAGTCAACAATAGTCATATCCTGTGGAGACATAGAACACAAAGCCAACGCCTTATCGAGACAAAACAGATATATCTCGGTATAGAATTCTGCAGCGGAAAGGGTTCTCCTCAGTGATTTACGACTGTAGCTGCTGATACCGAGGTCGCGAGGCTTCAACTCTTTAAGCGACGACACAAAACTGGAGACTGAATGTTGCATAACTACCGTTTCTGCTTTAATCTTAGGAAAAGGCCTGACAGTCCACGGGTTTTGGATATTTCGAAAAACGGGATCTGTTTGGCTCCGAACGAACGATAAAAATACTCTATACCCTCATCCATGCTGCCTTCAAAGTCGAACGAATGCACTTTGCCATTCAAATATTTCAACAATCCCCACAAGAGCGTTTCGCTATGTCCACTGCGGTGCAACGACAAATCATGTGCCGACATCAACGAATAAGCACATCTGTCGTCGAAAGCAACGAAGCGTGCAGACAGGAGCCTGTTTTCCGCATCATGGAGAGATGCAATAACGCCCTGTCCACGTTCGAGTGCATTGGAGCATACACGTTTTATAAAATCTTCAGAGAGGAGGTCTCCCTTTCCCTTTTCATTCCAATACTTGCAATGGAACCGAGCAAAATCCTCAGGTCTCATGTCGAAACGAACCATTGTAGATTTTTCATACTTATGGATTTTCTTTTGGCGTTTCTCCACATCGAACGATGCAAACACCCAATCCAAGTCCCCGATATCATCTATACGGTAGGTATAGCGCGTTGACTGTCTATACCCTGCCCAGAAAAATGGCAACCAATTGGTCACCTGGGGCGAGAAGTTCTGGAGGAAAAGTGCCGGATTGACAGATTCCACTTGTCTCAAAAGCTCACGGGCTACATTTTTTTCAAACTCAAGACGATGACTATAGCCACTTAATTCACCATAACAATACAAAGGTCCCGAAAACTGAGTCAGCTGAGGTTCTATGATATATGTAATCCCCATCTTACGGCCATAATGATACGGCATTGCGCCAAGCAGGGTGCCCCCGGAATAGGCAAGAGCCACATCCCACTGCTTATCGTAGCAGACGGCTTCCATCCACCAATATTGCTGAAACAGCGGCACATATATCTGCCGCTGCTCACAGAATTCCCTATATAGTTTCTTATTATCGATAATTGACCTCCTACTATTGTAGAATGATAGCAACACGGTTGTTCATAATGCGTCCCTCGTATGTGCTGTTGTCGCCAATGGGGTCCGCTGTACCTTTGGCTTCTATCTCTATACGATATTCGTTGACGCCTCGGGCTATAAGTTTTTTCTTAACCTCGACGGCACGCTGGCGAGAGAGACCGAGATTGTAGGCATCGGTACCCACATTGTCGCTATACCCGCGCAACATAACTTCAAGACGATCGTTGCCAAGCATATAGGCGGCGAGGCTGTCGAGCATCGGTTCCCACGATTCAACCACTGTAGCATCGTTAGGGAAGAACTTGATATCACTGAATGTCTTGGCACCTTCCGCAGCACTGGGGAAAAGATTGACCTTTTTGGTTCCAAAATAGAGCAGCATACCAACATGGATAATCTGGTCAGAAGGCTGTTCTGTGGTAAAATATTCGGTACCTTGCCAGTAGCGGTTGTCAACCTGAGCCACCATGAATTGTAGCTTGTTACGCATATCCTCATCATCGGCCCATGCTTTGTAAGCCTTGAGAGAGGCAAGAGCCTCTTCCCTGCCCTGTTCCACGAGCTGCTGACGAAGAGCCTCGTCCTCGATATTGGGATTTATAGCGAAGAGTGCACACATTCTCATAGGCGAACGGGAGACAGTGGAAAGATAATTGACCACGGGGTTGAAATTACCCCAATCCGGATGACGCATCTCCGACAACTCCGCTATCTTAGTGTAATCGAAGTCACAGAAATAGACTTTCTTAGCGTCAAAAGTGGTGAACTTCCAAATGGAATCATAGTCACACTTGCGCACTTTCTGCTTTCCATCTACAAAGGGACTGGTTTCCTTGACACCTTTCTTGCCGTTCTGAGCATACGTATCAAGCGACATTACAAAAAGCAGCGACAAGGAGACTAATATTAAAGAAACAAGTTTTTTCATGAATAATGATTATTGTGAAGGTGGTTTATGACAAGTTTTTGGTAATTGGGTTTGTGATTGGAAAATGATTTCGTTATTTTATTCCCTGATTAGTGACAGTAAAGTAAAATAAATTGCAACAATGTTACTTTCTAAACGCAAGTAGTAGAAAAATATTGCACGATTAATTGTTATTATCCTCGTCAGGGTCGACGAGAGTGCCGTCCTCACAACATACGACACGTGCCGGGAACTTGTCAATCATCATAAAGTCATGCGTAGAAATAAGCATTGGCACACCCGACTCACGGTTTATTTCGGTGAGCAGGTGCATAATCTCGCTGGAAGTGATGGGATCGAGATTCCCTGTAGGCTCGTCAGCAATAATAAGGTCGGGAGTATTGACCAATGCTCTTGCAATGCCGACACGCTGCCTCTCTCCTTCCGAAAGGCGGTAAGTCTGATACGATGCCTTTTCAGCGACACCTACGGAAGCCAGCACCTCCATGATACGTTCGTCTATCAGGTTCTTCTTCTTCCATCCGATACTTTTAAGGACAAATGCCAGATTGTCGTATACATTACGGTCTGTAAGAAGTTGAAAATTCTGGAATACTATTCCAAGACGACGACGCAGGAGAGGTATTTGACGACGCTTCAATGTGGAAAGATCAAACCCGCACACCACACCGCTGCCTTCATCCAAAGGAGAGTCCGCATACAGTGTCCGAAGCAGGGAAGTCTTTCCCGCACCGCTTTTTCCAATAAGATATACAAATTCACCTTCGCGCATTGTGAAGTTGACATTCTTCAGAACAGCACCTTCTTCATGACTGATTGTCACATTTTTAAGTGATATTATCTGCTTCTTTTCCATGCTATGTATTTTGTACAAAAGTACATGAAAAAATTGGTTTTCACGACGAAAAGTAACGGTTAAAGTTTAAAGTTTAACGATTAAAGTTGTTTTCTTATTGATAATCAACAAATAATCCATCAAAATGTTTTGACTTATTATTTACAAAATGGAAAAAAACTTTTTATTGCATTACATTATTCTTTCAACGGCGCCAAAAACCAGGCATGAAAAGAATAAAGACCGTGAGACATTCCAGTCTGCCAAGGAGCATTAGTAGTGAACATAGACATTTAGCGACAGGTGGAAAAGCCGAATAGCTACCAAAACCGCCACAACTTCCGAGTCCAGGTCCATAACCTGTGATGCACCCAAATGCCGCTCCTAACGACTCCTCGGCACCGACACCACAGACCATAAGCAACAATACCGTTACAAGAATTGTAATTGCAAAGACAATAAAAATCACCATAACATTGGTCACCAGATCATTTTGCACAGGCTGACCGTTCAAGCGCACAGGGTTGTATGCATTGGGATGTATACGCATGAATATGGTCTGCTTGACTCCACGTAACAATACGAGAAGACGCATCACCTTCACTCCTCCTGTTGTAGAGCCCGCCATACCGCCACAGAAACAGAGTGCAAGAAAAAGCAAGACGACGGGAGTCCACCAACTATTGGTGTCTGCCACCACACTGCCGGTGGTCGTCACGACACTGACAGTCTGCACCACACCGCAGCGCAGCGCATCTTTCCAAGCATATCCGTCATGCATATACAGCACAGCCACTACAAAGGCAGCGGAGATTGTCAAAATTATCATATAGAATCCAAGCTGGTCTAACTTATGATGCATCTGACTCCAACGGAAAGTGAAGAGATTGTATAGCAGTGCAAAGTTCACACCACCAAAAAACATTGCGGCAGCCAGTATATACTGCTGCAATGGCGTAAAGCCTGCAATGCTGTCTGAATAAATCGAAAATCCACCAGTGGATATATTTGTAAAAGTGATATTTACCGCTTCCCAGAGCGACATGCCAGAAAAGCAGAGCGCGACCACAAAAAAGAGTGTCAGCGAGATATATATAGCAAGGGTATGCTGAACCCTGGAGCGCAAAGTGAAAGAGGTCTTCCCGACATTGTCGGCAACGCTTACCTCCGCAGTGTAAAGACTGTATCTGTTAAGTCCCAGACGCGGAACGATTGCCAAAACGAGAAGGATTATTCCAAAACCGCCAAACCACTGCGAAATACTGCGCCACAACAACAATGACGGCGGCATATGGCTCACATCCGGGAAGATGGTGGCACCAGTGGATGTAAGTCCAGACATAGATTCAAAAAAGGCATCGGAAAACGACGTGCAACTGCCAGTGAAAAGGAACGGAAGTGTTCCGAAAAGAGAAAGGAGTATCCATATCAGACATACAAGTATGTATGAAACCCTTTTATCCGGTATTGGATTAGCGTTTTTATTGCGACGACGCCGTCCTTGAAGCAGGAAACCAACGACAAGAGTGGCAATTGCCGCCAACAATAGCGGCAAAATCATGCCATCGCCGTAATGGATTGCCGGAACAAGGCATAATGCCATAGCCACTCCTTCGCCAATCAGCGGCATCGCCAAAGGACGGCGAATGACCTCAAAATCCGTTTTATGCAATATATGGCTCATCCCTATCAGCGTTTTCTCCAGTATGAAGGTAACAGAATAGCCACTATGGCAAAAATCTCAAGCCTTCCGGCAAGCATCAGAGACATCACAGTCCATTTTGCCACAGGCAACATTTGTATATAATCGAGGCTGGCACCAAGATTATTGATTACCGGCGACGGCCCAAGATTGCCCATATTGGCCGCTGCCATGCAGAGTGCATTCGATATGTTTATTCCGCAAAGAGTCAATACAAAAGCCCCGACAGCAACGAGCATCAGATAAAGAAAAACAAATGAGAACACCCTCCGTATATATTCGTCTGCCACAACATTCCCATTCACCTTGACACACATTACAGCTCGTGGATGCAACATGCTAATGAAATAGTTACGGACATAGCGAGACATTATCATCAATCGCTTGATCTTCATTCCTCCACCTGTGGAACCTGCCGAGGCTCCTACAAATATCAAAAGAAAAGTGACCACAGAAACCGTCATGGGCCATACCGCTGGCGATGCCGTGTAAAAGCCGCATGTAGACAATGTCGAAGCCACATGAAACAGTGAAAACTGGATATTATGGACTGTAAAACCTCCGCCGCCAACAGCAAAACCTAAGAAACAAAGCATGACGACAGACAAAAATAGCATTAGGTAGCGTCGCAGCTCCTCGTCGCACAATAATTTGCGCCATTTGCCTGTAAAAAAATAAAAGAGCAGGGCAAGGTTTATTCCCGAGAGGAACATAAAGAGAGTGATGCACCCGATAGAGAAATCAGAGAATGATGCCAGGCCGTCGGAATGGGTCATAAAGCCACCAGTAGACACTGTGCTCAACGCGGTGCAGAACGAGTCCACAAACGTATTTCCGCCAGCTATCAGCAGAATGAAGAGTGCGAGTGTCAACGACACATAGACCACCCACATAAGCATAACGTTGCGTTTCATTCGAGGATGCAGCCGTCGTTGCAACGTCCCTGAAAATTCAGCCTCGTAAAGACGTGCACTTCCTTCGTTGAGGCGGTGTAGAAGAGCCACAACAAACAATATCAAACCCAAGCCTCCAACCCATTGGGAGGTACTACGCCACACCAGCACCCCTTCCGGCAGTCTATCCAGATTAGACAACACAGAAGAGCCCGTCGTTGTAAATCCGGAAAAAGATTCAAATGCAGCATCCGTAAACGTCGTGATAGTGCTTGTAAAGATATATGGCAACACCCCGACAAGAGGTATTACAATCCAGATGACAGCGGTATAAAAGTAGCTCTCGCGCTCTTGAAGCACTTTTGAAGCGCCATTGCCCAAGATGTTTCTCATAAACAAGCCCAAGGCAAGAATCAAGACTGCAGAGATGAGCAACCCGAACTGTGACCCGTCGGCATAATAAACGGAGACACAGACAGGTATTGTCATAGAAAACGCCATAATAACCAGGAGCATTCCAAGCAACCTGAAAAGTAGTCTGAAATTGAAATGCCTTCCCACAGCCTATTCGAAAATTTTCGAGACTTTATCCATTGCATTGGGGAGTGCGAATACCACCACCTTGTCTTTTTCGCGCAATATTGTATCTTTGGTTGGAAGCAGTGTCTCGCGACCACGTATTATTCCTCCTATTGTTGCCTTACCCTCTGGAAGATGCAGCTCGCCAATGGGTACACGGGTCGCATCAGCATGTCGGCCTACAACAAACTCTATAAGTTCGGCATTCGTACCGCTCAACCACTTGCTACTAACTGCATCACCCTTGACGATGAATCGTGCGATATAGCTTGCCGTTATCAGTTTTTTGTTTATAATAGTATCTATTCCAACATCTTGAGAGAGATTGATAAATCCGGTATTTTCAACGAGGGCAATGGTTTTACGGATTCCCAAACGTCGTGCATGAAGGCATGTAAGTATGTTTGTCTCCGATGAGTCGGTCACTGCAATAAAGGCGTCGTTGTCCGCGAGTCCTTCCTCTTTCAACAACTCTATATCCGTTGCGTCACCATTGATAATAAGGCTTTTGGAAAGAACAGCGCTCAGGTCTTTACATCTGTCTCGATTCTGTTCTACGAGGGTGATACGTTTGCTTTCTTCAAGCGAAAGGGCTGCATAACGGCCTATACGCCCTCCACCGGCTATCATCACATTGCGAATCTCGAAATCGGCTCCACCAGACAACCTTTTCACTGTATCCATCTGGTTCACCTTGCTGATGATATAAGCCATATCGCCAGGTTGAAAGATGGTATCAGAATGCGGAATTATAGTCTCACCGTCACGCAGAATAGCCACGATGCGGACCTGAAGAGTGGAATATATCTGACTAAGTTCTTTCACTGAGCGGCCACCGACAGGCGACTCTTTCTCCAGACGGATGAGGTACATTGTGAGCAGGCCTCCGCTGAAATCAAAAAATTCTGTAGCAACAGTATGGTTAAGCAGATTAGTGATTTCCTTGGCAGCAATACGTTCCGGACAGACGAGTTCATCGACACCAAGGTCATGAAACATCTCACGATGCTTGTTGGAGAGAAGTTCAGCATTTGTGATACGAGCAACAGTCTTCTTGGCCTTTAGTTTCTTTGCCAGTATACAAGTCATTAGGTTTATTGACTCATCGTGCAGCACCGACAGGAAGAGGTCACAGTCTTGGACATTGGCCTCTTCCAAGATTTTTGGTGATGTGGAGTCTCCGGCAATGGTCAACAGGTCAGTCTCTTTCTCGAGACGGCCCAACAATTCCGAGTGTGGATCGACAACGGTGATATTATAATCAAGCTGAGTGAGCGATTTTGCAAGGTAGAAGCCCACTTCGCCATCGCCTGCAATAATTATATTCATCTTACTGTATATTTCTTTTTTGTCTTCGGTTTTTGCTCCGAATCCTCTGGCAGTGTCTCCATCAGGTCCTTGTCGACATGGACTATCATTGCCATACTGATACCAGTAATTTCGACGGCAAAGTTGCCATCCTCACAGTCACTTACAAGGACTCCGACCTTGCCAGCCAGGTTTCCAGAGTTTATTCGAACACGACGTCCACGTTTCAACTTCTCGCTTGTACGAACCTGGATATCAACCTCGGAAGCAATGAAATCTCTCATCATCTGGATCTCCTCTTCCGGTATAGTTGCCACGACGTTTTGGAACTTGACAAGATGAGACACTCCCCTGACATTGCATACAACGGATTCATCAAACTGTGTAATCCTGGCAAAAACATAAGATTTCAAGAGAGGCTCCTCTACCCATTTTTTTCGGTCACTCCATGTATGCAACTCACGACGGAGAGGAAGATAAACCTCAAAGCCGGATTCACGCAAATTACGCTCAGCAGCCTTTTCGGCTCGAGGATTTGTGTACAATGCAACCCATTGAGGCTTTGCTGACAACATGATGATTACTGTATTATTGTTATTTCAAAAAAGAAATGCAAAAGTACACAAATATTTTTAATAAGATAATCTATTTTTTCATCTTTTTACTTTAATCTGAATGAAGTGCGATGTAACGCAATAAAAAGAACAGATTATGCGTTTATAACTATATGTTATAGTAATGCATCAACTAACTTGAAACACTCATTTTTTTAATTATGGATACAATAGAACTTATCAAGAACCACAGGAGCATCAGACGTTTTAAAACAAAGGCTATAGAAGAGGAAAAAATGAACCGTATACTCGAATGCGGAATGCGTGCATCCAATACGGGCAATATGCAGATATACAGTATAATTGTTACACAAAAACCCGAAAATATAGCCAACCTGTCAAAATTGCATTTCGGACAGTGTGCATCGGCACCTGCATTCTTGACTATATGTGTGGATGTAAACAGGTACCATCACTGGTGCCGTCTACGCGGATGTGACGAACCCTACGACAATTTCCTATGGCTTATGTCAGGCACCGTCGATGCCAGCCTTGCCGCACAGAACATTTGTATAGCAGCAGAAAGTGAAGGTTTAGGATTCTGCTACTTAGGAACAGTGATGTACAACACTGAAGCCATCGCCGAGGAGCTGAATCTTCCAAAGTGGGTGGTGCCTGTGGTGACTCTTGCCATGGGGTATGCCGACGAAGAGCCAGAGCTCAGTGAAAGACTTGAATTGGACGGCGTTGTACACCACGAAAAATATCACGACTATGACGACAACGACATTGAGAGAATACACCGCATACGTGAGGAGTTTCCTTTCAATCAAGAGATGGTTCGCCAGAACGGCACACGTAACCTCGCGGAGATCTTTACAAAGATTCGTTATCCGAAGAAAGACAATGTCGCAATCTCAAAAGCTCTGCTTGATTTTGTCAGAAAAGCCGGAATGACAGGAAACGAGTAGCGATATATCAAAGTTATTCCAAAAACAGTACAGATATAGTAAACGCACGCAAGATTGCGGGCGTTTACTATATTGTATTATCTATTCAAAAATTATTGCACATCACGCGGATCCAATGGCTGAGCCAGGAGACCAGTAAACTTGCCGGTATTGTCGAACTCCATGCGGGTGTATTTAAGCGAATGACCTGCTCCCTTCTGACTTACCACCACATAGGTATATGGTTTAGGCTTTTTGCCGTCGGCTCCACGATATTTACCGTCATAATTATAGACAACCATTTTCTCGATTTTGTATTTCTCACCCTTGAACTTCTCATCGAGGTATTTCTTGATGGCACTGGTGTAGCGATCTTTCTCAAGCACGTTGCCAACCTTTATCAATTTCTGGTCGCTCATACTGTACACGGCCTCGAATTTCTTCTTTTGGTTGTTTGCAAAATAGGCCACACATTCATCTCCGGCGCGATCGTACCAGTCAGGACCCGCGCTGAGACGTCCCGCAGGATATCTCTTGGAGAAGTCTGCAGCAATTGTCGCCGATGGTTCAAAGGCTTCTATCTCCGGGACATCCTCTACAGGTTTTGGACGTTTCTTATTTGATTTCTTCGTTTTTGAAGTCTCCTCATCTTTGTTTACGTCGTCGGGATTGGAATGGGTGTAATAGTCTTTCTTTACAACATCAGGGTCAGGAGCTGTGGAACGCTGAAGCTTTCCACGGGTATCGAATATCATTTCGCAGTCGGCTGAACCAAGTCCTTTCTTGACAATAACCATTCTGTAGTAGTTATCGCCACTCATCTCCTCTACATATTCAGTGCTGCGGATTCTATAGCCCGGATAGTTGTTTACGAAATAGGTGTTCATCATGGTAGGGCACTCCTCGAGGGATACAGGAAAAGAGCTGTACTGCCAATCGCCATTGGCTGTAAAATAACAGCGTCCGTTCTGTCCATCAGTGACAAAATCAGCTATATACTGACCAGGTGCCTGATACCATGTCTTAACCTTATATGATTCGTATGTTTTCTCCAGTGCAAGAAGTACCGACTTAGGTACATCGGTCTCTTTTATTTTTGTCTGTGCCATAGAAATCAGCGGGAGGCACATCAATGCTACAAGAAGGAATTTTTTCATTTTTGTATCATTTTGAATGATTGAGTATCGAAATAAGTGCGTAATCGAACAACTGCGTTATTGATTTTATTGTTTAGTGGTCTCTGGATGCGAAAAATTGCAACACCCGATTGTTTTTTCCTGTTAACGATGAAATGTTAAAATTATTATACGGGAATAATTCTTTTTTGTTTCATTCACGGAACAAGACATCTTTTCGATCGGGACTGACGCTTACAGCCATAATTCTCACACCAGTATGTTTCTCAATAGCTTCCAGATATTCGCGCAGTGCCTGCGGAAGCTTGTCATAACCACCTGCCGTTGTTAGCTTCTGCTTCCATCCGGGGAAGGAAACAAGGTTTGGCTTTATCTCTACCTCGTTAAATTCGAATGGTATTTCATCAGTTTCCTTGTCGTTAATGGTATAGCTAACACACATCTTGATTTCGTCGAAATCATCCATAACGTCCGGTTTGGTAACAATGAGGTCTGTTACGCCATTGAGCATACAAGCATAACGGAGTGCCGGCATATCAATCCATCCGCAGCGACGCGAACGACCGGTAGTGGCGCCGTATTCGTGTCCGAGTTCGCAGAGGGTGCGACCTGTGGAATCAAAAAGCTCAGTGGGGAAAGGACCTGCACCGACACGGGTGCAATAAGCCTTAGTGATACCCATAACACGACCTATAGATGAGGGCGCGACACCAAGACCGGAACAAACACCGGCGGTGATTGTCGAAGACGAGGTGACAAATGGATAAGAACCAAAGTCAATGTCGAGCATGGAGCCCTGGGCGCCTTCAGCAAGGACCTTCTTGCCTTCACTCAAACACTTATTGATGAAATATTCACTGTTTATCAGCTTGAATTTGCGAAGAACCTCGAGAGCCTCCATCCAAACGACCTCATACTCATCGAGAGTCATGTCGCCGATACGGAAAGCGTCGACATCATATTTGAGCATCTTTGCTATCTGGATGTGCTGGAATTTCAAAAGCTGATATTTCTCACGGAAATCGAATTCAAGAATATCACCGACACGTATACCGGTACGGGCTATCTTATCAGTATAGGCTGGCCCTATCCCCTTAAGGGTGGAACCTATCTTGGAATTGCCCTTAGCCTGCTCGTTGGCGGCATCAAGGAGACGATGCGAAGGGAGAATAAGATGAGCTTTTTTTGAGATATAGAGGTTGTCGGTGGGTTCGACACCTTTCTGACGGAGAGCTTCGATCTCCTCGCTGAAAATTGCCGGCTCAATAAGGACACCGTTACCTATGACGTTGAGTTTTTCTTTATGGAATATTCCCGAAGGGATGATATGGAGGACATGCTTGATGCCATTGAACTCGAGGGTGTGGCCTGCGTTAGGGCCTCCCTGGAAACGGGCGATAACATCATAGTCTGGAGTCAGGACATCAACGATCTTGCCTTTACCCTCGTCACCCCATTGTAAACCTAACAAAACATCAACTTTACTCATTTCTTTATTTTTATGTATTTTATTCATTTTAGACACTTTATGCACAATAATAGAGAACTATGATTGTGAAAAAGACATCGCAAATTTACATTTTTTTTTGAAATATTGCAGTTACTTCTCGCGATTATTTTTGAACCATTCCACAAACTCGGGGAAATCGTCGAGAGGACGGAAACCGGCCTTATTCGGTTCTTCGGGTATGGCACATGTGTCAAGATATCCGATAATGGTGGCACAGTCAAATTCCCCAATCATGGCCTCAAGAGTAACATAGACACCCACCAGCTGATCGTCGTCATCATCCACCGGATCAGGCAAAGCCACACGTACGCCAAGGATATCGGGTTCCTCTTCGCTTTCGAGCTGCATGAAATACATGCGTTTCGTCTCAAAGCGATATTTGTCGAAGGTAACTTTCAAATCGGTCCCTTTGGGTTGTTTGAAGGCCACAAACTCCCACCAGTCAATATCCGGTGCATTGTCAGTGAGATCAACGACATACTGAAAAAGTTCTAAATCGCCCTCCGCAGAAAAAGTTATCGTGCGTCCAGTGGAGGTTGGTTCTCCAATTTCGAAGGTCAGCCCCTCACAATAAGCATCAAGAGATGACTGAAATGCATCAAGCAACTGATGTTGTTTCTCTTCGTCAAAATCACCGAGCATGGTAAGGCTCTCGTTGTTGTCGGCAAACCATTGCCAAAATTTATTGTAGTCGTGCATGGGAACTAAGTAACGGTTAAAGGTTAATGGTTAATGGTTAATGGTTGAAGGTTAAAGGTTCAGGGTTTAGGGGTCAAAACAGCTTACATCTTACATCAACGCTTTCGGCTGGCGAGCTTTATGAGCTAACTTTTTTCAATCGTTCCTAAATAAATATAGCTTCCGGCGTGAGATTGACATGGAATTTGGCATATACAGCATCTGCGACAGCATTCGCACAGCGGCGAACATCCTCTCCGGAGGTTGCTCCACGGTTTACAAGCACGAGTGCCTGTTTCTCATATACGCCGACACCGCTGAACGCTTGCCCTTTCAATCCGCAACTGTCTATCATCCATCCAGCAGAAAGCTTGTAAGTTCCGTCACCAAGGTTGAAAGCAACCAACTCAGGATACAAAGTCTTTATTTCTTGGTACACGGATTCCGAGACCACAGGATTCTTGAAAAAGCTGCCAGCACTTCCCAAATTCTTGGGATTCGGTAGCTTTGAGTCACGCACACTCCTTACCGTAGCGGCAAACAGTGTTGCCGTCAACTCTTCAAGAGGCACCCCTGACAGCGCATCGGAAAGTGCCTTGTATCCAATATCCGGAACAAAACTTCTTGAGAGCCGGAACAGCACCCTGTCGACTAAGCAACGACCACTAAGATCATGTTTGAACACAGAGTCGCGGTAGCCGAAACGGCATTCCTCGTTGGAAAGCCACATCTGCTCACCTGTTACCGTATCAAAGCAATGCACCCTCTCAACTACATCCTTGGCTTCTTTGCCGTAGGCTCCGACATTCTGTACCGGAGAGGCACCAACTGTGCCAGGTATGCCAGCCAGATTTTCCAAACCGTACCAGCCGTTGAGTATACAATGGTCTACAAAGCCATCCCACACCTCACCTGCCTGAGCCTCTACATAAACACAGTTGTCGTCCTCGTCCTGCAAACTAATACCTTTGTTGACAGGATGGACTATAAGCATATCATTGTCAGAACAGAAAACCACATTACTTCCGCCACCAAGCACAAAGAATGGTGTTTTTAGTTCTCCTGAAGAGACTATGGCTTCAAACTCGCCGATATCATGGAGCTCAACAAAACGTTTTGCCACAACATCGAGGCCGAAGGTATTATATGGCTTCAGCGAGACATTTTCTTTTATCATGACACTGGAACTCATCTTTTAGCTATATTTGAGTTGTAATATGCAGGGTCGCCAGTAACATCCTCCAAAATACGCAAGAAAGGTGGAAACTTGACAGTCGCAGGATCTTCGGCATCCTCTATCTCAAGCAGATAGTGACCTATCTCTGGTTCGATGAACTTATCCAACTCAAAATACTGATTTTCCCACAAAAAGCAGCAACGGCGCTTGTATATGGTTCTCTTTTCCGGATTTGCCTCCTGCAGCAATTCCTTATATTGATTCTCGTCAATCTGGCATTCATGTTCATAGTTGCGGTCGGCAGCCAGACGGATCTTGGTGGTCAAGAAATAGACATTGTGGCCGTTCTCGCCCCGCATACGTAAACGTCGTTCCTTCCCATCCACAGGAAGCAGATAGGTTTGATGAATGTCGCTGACATTGCCACCGGCAATCTCTCCAACAACATCAACCAGATATTTTCGTTCCACCTCAATAGGCTGCGGAACTCCCAACACATGGGATATCTCTTTCAACACTCGGGCGATTTTCTCCTCAAAGCCGCAGTCGTTACCTATAACGCGCAGGTGAGGATGTCCTGTCCATGCCGACATAAGCTTGTCGTCTATGGCACATGCCTGTTCGGGGCTTTCGCTACGGGCGGCATTGTTGGCAAGAGTATAGAATTTTTCAGCGCCTTTGGCGGCGGTGGACATGTGAATCACTGCATCATAGCGAGCGTCACGCAATTCCACAACTGTCGTTCCGAGTGTATCAAGAAGGGCATTCCACATCTGGTCGGAGAGATAAGCCCTGATATCCATTGTCCCTCTGTCACATACGACAAGGACCGGCTTGCCGCTGCTTTCCCCAATACAAACCAGACGGTCTTCCAATTCAAGCTGGAACTCCATCAGCTGACGTTCGCTCTGCAGGAACAAATCTTTGTCGGAGGTAAGAAAGTTCACGCCGGACTGAGTGAAAAGCGTGGCAGCCTCAGGGACGGTGAGCACATAGTATCCCATACCGGAAAAAAGTTCTACGATATGCGCCAATGCGGTAGTCTTGCCCGCACAAGGGCCTCCGGTAAGTACTATCTTTGTAATTTTGCTCATTTTATTATTTTTTTCAGTTACATTCAAACATTCCCATCTTTAGGTCCGGCTTCCTTGCGTGGCTTGCGTTCCGGCGGCACATAACCGTCGCGGAACACCTGCCTGTGTGTTAGAAGCAGAACCAATGACAACGCGGCGCCGAGGAAGTCACAAATCATGCAGGAGAGCCACACTCCTGTAACCCCGTCAGCTTTATCGCCCGTTGCATTAAACATCAGATGCGGCAGAATCAATGAGATGGGAATAAGGAACAGCACCTGTCTGGAAAGGCTTGTAACTATCGCTATCCAAGGTTGGTCTATTGATTGAAAGAGTTGCGAGTTGGTAATTGTGAAAGCGATAAACGGTGCGAAAGCCATCAGATAACGTAACGCCGGAACACCAACAGAAACAATCGACTCGCTGCTATTGAAACAGCCCACGATAGTGCGAGGGAAAAGCAATGAAGAAAGCATTCCTGCCAAGCCGATAATGATGCTGACATTCATCGTCAGACGGTATACTTCGCGCAAACGATCATTGCGACGGGCACCATAGTTGTAGCCGGCAATAGGTTGCATACCTTGGCATACACCAAGCAACATTAAAAATATCAGGCCGGCAGCCGAATTGGCGACACCGTATACAGCAACAGCATTATCGCCACCATACTTGCTCAGCTGCATGTTAAGCACGGCGACAACAGCGAAGGCTGCCACATTCATGGAGAATGGACTGATTCCTATGGCAAGGATATTGCGAAAGATATAGAATTTGGGTGCCCATGCATGACGGCGAAAGCGTATAAACGAAGATGGTTTAAGAAAATGCACCACAGATATGGCCGCAGCGGTAGCCATAGACAACGTTGTACCCCACGCAGCGCCACTCACACCCATCTCCATAATGCTGATAAAAATGAAATCCAACAGAATGTTCAGTACAGCTCCGCCAATCATTATCCACATAGCTTTGGTTGGATAACCCGACGAGCGTATGAGTCCGTTGAGATTGTATGTGAGAGTGAGCAAAAACATGCCTGGCAATACGATATACATATACTGGCAGGCAAATCCGATGGTTTGGGAGGAGGCTCCAAAAAGCGTCAATATAGGACGCATCCAAATATATCCGGAGACGACGAAAAGGAATCCGAAGAAAAATGTCAGGAGCATGCTATTGCCGAGAATCTTCTCTGCCCATCGTACATCTTTGCGGCCAAGCACAATGCTCATTCGTGCCGACGAGCCCGCACCGACAAGCGAACCAAACGCATGGATGATATTCATCAAAGGGAACGTAATAGCCAAGGCTGCAAGATATATCGCACCATTACCGTCGCCACTGTTACCCAAAAAAACGCGGTCCACTATATTGTAGATTGAAGTAACAACCTGGCTGGCTACAGCCGGAACAGCATATTCCCAAAGCAACCGCTTTACTGGCTTTGTCTCTAATTCCTTGGCTTTGTCAATCATTTCTTTATCCTGTTCTGAAGAGCCTTAATGGCATTGTAGGCTATCAGTCCGTTTGCCAACTCGATTGAACGCTCGTCAACCATCAGGTTAGGTCTGTGTAGGTTGCAGAATGGTGTTCCTGGTGTATGGATTCCAATACGAAAATAACAGGCCGGTATCTTCTGGGCAAAAAAGGCGAAATCCTCGGCAGTCATACGCATATCGAGCCATTCGACATTGTCGGCGCCGATAAAGGCACAGGCATTGTCGTACACCTGCTGGGTACATTGGTCGTCATTTACAACATAAGGATAACCATAGTCGATGAAGAGATCGCATTCACCGCCCATGCTTTCCGCAATGCCACACGAGATTTTGCGGATTTTTTCGTGCGCCTCCAAGCGCCATTTTTCGTCAAAGGTGCGAATAATACCTTCCATCTTTACCTCGTCGGGGATGATATTGGTGCGTCCACTGCCAATAAATTTGCCGAAACTGAGGGTAGTAGGCATCAGTGGAGAGGCGTTACGGCTGACGACCTGCTGAAGAGCCACAACAATATGACTGGCGATAAGTATCGGATCCACGCTAAGATGCGGTGTGGCACCATGGCCTCCCCTCCCCTTCACCGTCCAATACAGTTCATCTGTAGAGGCCATATATTTGCCCTTACGCATTCCGACACGACCGAAATCCATTTCCGGAAGACAATGGAATGCATAGATTTCGTTTGGAGTCAGTTTGTCGAAGAGACCATCATCCATCATCATGCGTGCACCGCCAGGGTACATCTCTTCAGACGGTTCAAAGATGAACATGATGGTTCCACATAACTGTTCGCGCATCTCGCAAAGGATTTTTGCCGCACCAAGCAACGAACTGGTATGCATATCATGACCACAGGCGTGCATCACTCCCTGATTCTCAGAAGCGAACGGAAGTCCTGTATCCTCAGTCAATGGAAGTGCATCGTAATCACTGCGCAAAGCGACACAATAGCTGTCGGGGTCAATACCACCGCGAAGCAAGGCCATACAACCTGTTTTGCCGATGCCAGTGCGTGGCTCGAGTCCCATCTCGCGAAGACGGTCTGCGACGAATTCCATTGTACCGAACTCCTGCTGCGACAGCTCCGGATGGCGATGAAGCCATCTACGCCATTCAATGACCTCTGGGTTGATACGCTTGGCTATATCTTTTATTTTGTCTATCATTGGAATTTGGTAATCAGTGATTGATGATAAAATTAGTAAAGGATTTTAAGATGGGGAGTTAAAGGGAGATAAGGGACAAATGTTTTTGACAGTCCGAATGTATTGTCTTTAACTTCCAACGCGAAGCACGATAACTTCTATTAACTTCTTTGACTTCCCATTTTGTAAATTTTCTTGATTTAATTTTATTCTTAGGTATTCAAAGCCTCGCCTCGCAATACTCAACCATTAATTTTTAACTGGTTATACACTGGAGAAGCGTATAAGCTCAAAAATATTTCGGTAAGTTTGGACTCCGCCGCCATTGAGGGACCCTTGTAAGGGATACGCTCCACATAGTCCACAAACTGTTCGAGTTGTTCAGTGGTGTAATGGGACTCGAAACGAGCATTGCTTTCAAGAAGGTCCGCGGCAATGTAGTTTGTCTTGTGAAGCTTGTAATTCTGATGAATACGATGGTCTATTATCTCCGCCAAAGCTGTAAAACGCTCATTTTTGTTCAAAGTTGCGCACTTTGCGACCTCCTCGCCGGATATTGGCTTGCATATTGAGAGATGGACATCCCCTTTGGGTTGGGAGATACCCTGCATGATACTCAAGACATCCTCGTGTGCAGTCTTCTCATACAGTCCTGTCTGCGATGCGTATACTGCAAGGGCTTTCATTGTATCGCAAGGTTCCAGTTCGTAGCTTATTGCCACAGGTACTATGTTGAGAGCGTTGAAGTCAGCCTCGAAATCACCGTTGCCCGCCATAGAGAACATCTTCAACAGTCCTTGGTCGGTACGGTCGTTTCCATCCTTGGTACGTCCGTTACGCTGTGCTATCCACACAGAACTCTTCTTTTCGAAAAGTACATGGTGGATATAGTGCGAAAGGAAAACAGAGTTGTTATAAAACTCGCGGCGTGATCCATCACGGATAATGGTAAACATCTTGTTGAGCCTGAACAGATCAATGATGAAATCATTTTTCATCAAGTTGTTGCCGAATCCTATCTCTGGCGTTTTGAAACCGTTGGAAATCAAAGCCACGTCAATCAGTCCTGCATCAAGAGTGATGTCACGATGGTTGGAAACGAAAATGTACTGCTTGTCTTTCTCTATATTTTCAAGGCCATCGTAAGTAAACGACGTCATGCTGCGTTTCACTATCTGGAAAATCAGTGGCCGCATCACCATATACTGGAGTTCATCGCATGTTGTAATACACTCCATCAATGCCGCGAAAGCGCCCACGTCGACTTTAGGGTTCATGGTTTTTACAAGACGCCCGAACATGGGGTTATGGGCCAAACGGTTTATGACCTTGGGAACCTCTTCCCTGGTATATGGCTCTATACTTGAAAAATCAAAATCACTCATGTATCTCGTATGCTTTCTCTTTCATCATGCCATGATAGAAAGAGAGTGTTGTTATTGTCGTTCCTTTTTCCACCTCGAACGGTTCACGGTATTGTATGAAATGTCCGTCTCCGGTGTGATAATATATCTGCGTTCCTTCGACCTCCCAGTCGAGCGTCACCAACAGTTTTCCGTCCTCTTGTTTCTCGAATGACGCCCATGGACGGAACGAGCCGGTTCCCACCTTATAGTCATTGGCGACAAGACGTATGCGGTGATGTCCAACTTTCGCACGGAAGCGCTCCCAGTTTTTTAAAGCAGGCTGAGACCACAACACCTCTGACATTGCACACAGACGCGGCAGAAGCATATATTCAGCCATTTCGGCATTATTGATATATTCAGTCCACAGGTTAGCCTGTCCTCCCAGAATATGCTTTTGCTGGGAAGGGGTAAGTTGGTGTGGCATGGGGTCAAACTTATACACTTTGTCAAGTGTGACAAGGGAATTGGGCATTGCCGGCGGCTGGAATTCAGGGTTCGCCTGATAGAAATTCAGATAACAATAGCTGGTTGGAGTCATGATTACATCGTTTCCGCGACGGGCCGCCACTATGCCTCCTTGGGTGCCTTGCCAGGACATCACCGTAGCCTCTGGCGAAACTCCGCCTTCAAGTATCTCATCCCATCCTATAATGTTTTTCCCCTGACGTTTCACATATTTCTCTATCTCAACAATCATCCAACTCTGAAGTTGCTCGTAGTCAGTAAACCGGAGCGATTTCATACGCTGTTTGCAACGTGGACAACGTTTCCAGTTATCCTTCACAGCCTCATCTCCTCCGATATGGATGTAGTTATACGGGAAGAGCGGAATAATCTCATCCATAACATCCTTAAGAAATGTCATGACGCTGTCGTTTCCAGCGCAAAGAATGGCACGTGGAGGCCAGTAAGGGCCGAACTGGACGGTATAGGTAGTGTCGTCGTTGGCACAGGCCAGTTCGGGATAGGACTCAAGCACAGCACAGCAGTGGCCGGGAATCTCTATTTCGGGAATCACATCAATATAACGTTCAGCCGCATAAGCCACAATTTCCGCTATCTCTTCTTTGGTATAATAGCCGCCATTTGTACGCGGTTCGTCCTCGCCTGCAGGATCGGCCTCGCCCCATGGTTGATTGTCGCGGTCCACACGCCAGGAACCCACATCGTTGAGCTGGGGATATTTGGATATCTCTATACGCCAGCCATGATCGTCGGTGAGATGCCAGTGAAACTTGTTCAACTTGTATGCTGCCATGAGGTCCAGATGCTTCTTTACCTGGCTGACACCAAAGAAATGGCGAGAGACATCAAGATGACTTCCCCTCCACTGAAAACGAGGATAATCCTTTATGTTGCATGCCGGAAGGACTATCTTGTTGTAACGCACATCGTTTATATCCTCCGGCAACATCTGTACAAAGGTCTGGAATCCATAGAAAAGCCCCCTCTCACTATTGGCGGCGACAACCACACCGTCTTTGTCAACCTTAACTGTATACCCCTCTTCACCCAGTTCCTGGTCGTACTCTTCGTTAATAATAAACTGCAGACAGTTGGACTCTGGCTTTCCAACAAGCACCGGATTAAAATGCCATTGGCGCAGCACTCGTGATATATACTTTATCGAAGGGTCGTTCTGTCCAACATTGCCGGCATAGCAGGTAGTGGACGAAGAAAGGGTAAAACTGCCCTCTCCCATAGTCTGCATCACCGGTTCTGGTATTATTGAATAGTGGTCCACGACAACTTTCTCTCCACACGAAACGAGGAGAAATGTCAAAACTATCAATAGACAAGCATTATATAAATATTTTTTTACCATTATAGTCCTATTTATAAAAATGCAAAAATACCAAACATTTTCCACATAGATCATGTTTTTATTTTTATTTAACAACAAATATAATAATTCCGGTGTTTGTTAGTTATCCAAAAAAAAGCAATATGGCAGGAACGAACTCACTCCGCAAATTATTCTCAGATTCAATCATCTATGGATTGAGTTCCATAGTAGGACGTTTCCTTAACTATCTACTTGTTCCTCTTTACACCTACACACTTGTAAGTTCCGGCAACTATGGTATTGTGACCAATTTCTACGCATATACCGCCTTGTTGCTTGTACTGTTGACTTTTGGCATGGAGACAACGTTCTTCTATTTTGCCAACAAACACAAAGAGAACTACCAGAAGGTTTTTTCCACAGCACTTTACATGGTAGGGGCAGTTTCCGCATTTTTCATTCTGGCTGTCAACACATTCATTCATCCGATTTCCAACGCTGTAGGCTATGGCGACCATCCGGAATACATCCGCATAATGTCCATCATTGTCGGATTCGACGCTTTCCAGGCCATACTCTTCTCTTTTCTGCGTTTCAAAGGTCGTGCATGGAAATTTGCCTCACTAAAACTATTGTTCATAGTTTTAAACATCAGCCTCAACCTTATTGTCTTCCTTGCCGTCCCGCATCTGACCATCAGTCATCCTCAAATGGTAGAATGGTATAGCCCCGAGAGACAGGTTTACTACATCTTTTTAATCAATTTGCTTTGCACCGTACCCATTACGATAGGCTTCCTACCAGAACTACGCTACATGCGTAACGGCGTCGACTTCACTCTTGTACGTCAGATGCTACGTTATACATGGCCGCTACTGCTGTTGGGTCTTGCCGGAATACTCAACCAGGTGGCTGATAAGATTTGCTACCGCTTCATAATGCCCGGCGACGAAGGAGACAAACAACTCGGTATTTATGGCGCCTGTGCAAAGATTGCCATGATAATGGCAATGATCACGCAAGCATTTCGCTATGCCTACGAACCCTTTGTGTTCGGTTCCGGAAAGGGCAAGGAAAGCAAGGAGAGCCAGGCTGTCGTAATGAAATATTTCATCATGTTTACTTTGCTGGCGTTCCTTGCCGTTGTCGCATTCATGGACATACTGAAATTCATCATCGCTGAAAAGTACTGGGACGGTCTGCGTGTGGTACCTATCGTGATGATGGCTGAGATTTTCATGGGCATATATTTCAATTTGTCGTTCTGGTACAAACTGATAGCGAAGACCTGGTGGGGCGCCATTCTATCCGGAATCGGGTGCGTCGTACTGATTGCCATCAATTTCATCTTTGTTCCAGAATACGGGTATATGGCCTGCGCCTGGGGAGGATTCTTCGGATATGGTGTCTGTATGACTCTAAGCTATTTCATTGGACAGCATTACAATCCGGTCAACTATCCAATGAAAGCCATTGGTGGTTACTTTGTCCTCTCCCTGGCCCTGTTCGCCGCCATGACAGCAATACCGTTCGAAAATATGTGGCTCTCTATGGCCATAAAGAGCATTCTGCTCGTCGTATACATTGCCACCGTCCTATACAACGAACGCAACCTTGTCAACAAGGTGTTTGCAAAACTGAAAATCAGAAAAAAATAGACTTTACTTTATCACCTTCTCGCACAACGAGTAGGTAAGCCCGAAATTCGTGTTCTCGAGGTACGAGCAGGAGGTGCCCTGCGCCTCAAGTTCTTCAAGGTCGAACTCTTCCACATTGCCATCGTAACGGTAACAACGGCAAGTTTTGCCACACGACACTGCGAGTAGCGAAAAAACAAATATTACTATCGCTGCCTTTTTCATTGTTTTTTTATCAAAAAATCTGTCAATTCTCTTTCATCGAGATTCCTATAATCGTATGATGCCTTGACCTCTCCCTCGCCGACAAGCAACACCAGCGGGAACGACCCCCGTGTTATTTTCAGGAAAAGACCTTTCTCTATGCGACTCTCGTCAAACCGCGCAGAAATTGCCTTCTCATAAAAAATATTGTATTTTTGCTCATCATCCAAGCGTGGAAAGAGATAAACCAATCCACCTTCCGGCCATCCATTGCGTATTGCCATAGCCGACAGCTTGCCGGCACAAAGCCTGCAATAGCCACAATTAGGGCTGAAGAACGCTAAAATATGCTGTCCCTCTTCAAGATGCAGGGCAGCAAGTTCATTTGCTGCAGTATCGTTTACCGAAACGTCAGTCTCCCCTTCGAAAAGACCTGCCTGTTTCAAGAAGAGCTCCTTGTCGAAACGGGTTTCTTTGCCATTGTAATACCAACTGTCGGGCGGAGTCAAAATAAACGTTGTCACAAATGGCGTCAATACCAGCATAGTCGTGACATACCAGCGACGATAAAAGCCGAATGAGGCAACGACTCCAACCACCATCATCACTAATATCATAACCATGGACAGATAGTCGAGTACCCGCATGGCATAGACGGTATATAGCAGAACGCCTCCAGCCGTAACAAGGTAAAGCAATATCACCTGCCACCATGACGGAACCCAGACACGTGAATAAAACTTGAAAACATAAATGAGCAGCAGTACCAGTACCGCGTTCTTTAGTATCGACTGAACAGGACTCAATGGCAAAAAATCGCCAAAGCAATGACAACTGTCTGTTCTCCCAATAATATGTGCATACGCAAGAAAAACAATGAACACAATAAGGAACAACAGAGTCATCAGTATCGAGAAGCGACTGTTACGATTGGACATCAATGCCGCGCCCAAAAGCAGTTCGCAAGCTATTACCAATCTGGCAGCATAGTAGCTCAGTGTTAGCGAAAAGAAGCCAAAACTGTAAAGGTAAATTTCAAAACTGTCAATAGTTATGAACTTTAATACAGCAGAAAAGATGAACACCATTCCGATGATCATCTTCAGCGTTGTAGCCGATATGGTTAACGCTTTCCTCATGAAACGCCAAGGGTTTTACGGTAGTACCCTTACAGTGTCGACATCAAGTTCAACACATTTCACCTCTCTGTCTGTCAACACCACTGGACCTTCATCCTTTGTCCTAAATGTCAATTCTTTAATATGTTCGCATTTCATGCTGCGGTCGACATTAACTACTGCTGTATCTGCACGGCTCACCGTATCGGCATTGATAACAATGGTGTAATAGTCGCTGACGCAATGGCAATAACGACTTTTCTTGCAAGCTCCCACTGTCAAAACGAGAGAGACTATAGCGACGGCTACAAATATTTTTCTTGTCTTCATACTCTTTGGATATTATTCGTTTTCGTATGGGGAGAAATCAAAATCAGTACAGAGAATTGAATCAGTCACGTCACGGGAAGTAACTCGATGCAGGTCATAAAGCACATATCTGAGATCCTCACAAGTACCTTTGTCGATTTTGATAGTTCTTTTGTACAATTCGCCACGGACAGCACATGTACATGTGCGCTCCTTTGAACACGAAACCGACAGAGCCAGCATCGCAATGGCTCCGCAAATCATTGCTATTTTCTTCATATTATGAGGCATTTTTCCATTCAAAACAATATGCAAAATTAGCACTTTTTTTTTATTCAGTAGAAAAAAGATTAAAAAATATTGATTTCTTTATAATTACATCAGAGGATTTCTATATATTGCCAGTATGGCATTTCTTTCGTTTATACAAATATTTAATCTTTAATATTTTGCCAATCGGGTATTTCTTAAAAAGCGCTTAATAATTGTGTTACCTTCATAAGTCAAGACGATAACCCCTACAGAGTACGCAGCAACTCTTCAAGCGAAACTTCGTCCTTGATAAGCACATCCCTTGCCTTGGAGCCATTGTATGGTCCCACGATTCCGGCGGCTTCGAGCTGGTCGATGATACGCCCCGCCCTATTGTATCCCAAGGATAATTTGCGCTGCAACAAAGAGGTGCTTCCAAACTGGGAAGCGACAACAAGTCGTGCGGCATCATTAAAGAACTCGTCTTTCGATTTGGCGTCAAATTCCTTGTTCGGTTCATCATTCTCGTCGAGATACTCAGGCAAAACGAAGCCCTCACCATCAGCATAGCCACGCTGACTTCCAATGAACGACGCCAAGCGCTCAATCTCCACAGTCTCTATCAGTGCGCACTGACAACGTACCAGGTCCTTGCCTGCCAACGAAATAAGCATATCTCCTCTACCAATAAGCTGATTTGCTCCACCAGTGTCAAGAATAGTTCGAGAATCGATGGCGGAGATAACGCGAAACGCTATTCGCGCCGGGAAGTTCGCCTTAATGGCACCTGTAATAATATTTGTTGTAGGACGCTGTGTAGCAATGATAAGATGAATTCCGACGGCACGTGCCAGCTGTGCCAGACGGCAAATTGGGAGTTCCACCTCCTTGCCGGCAGTCATAATGAGGTCGGCAAATTCGTCAATTACCAGTACAATATATGGCAAAAAGCGGTGACCATGATCCGGGTTCAGTTGACGACTTGTAAATTTGGGATTGTATTCCTGTATATTACGCACCTTCGCAGCCTTCAACATGTCATAGCGCTGGTCCATCTCAATACAGAGCGAGTTGAGGGTACGCACCACTTTCTTAACGTCAGTGATAATAGCTTCCTCCGAGTCTGGCAATTTGGCAAGATAGTGACGCTCTATAGCATTGTACAACGACAGCTCCACCTTTTTTGGATCCACCATAACAAACTTCAGTTCAGCAGGATGCTTTTTGTAGAGAAGCGAAGCAATGACAGCATTAAGACCCACCGACTTGCCTGTACCAGTGGCACCTGCCATCAAAAGGTGAGGCATCTTGGCCAGGTCGGTCACAAACACATCGTTGGAGATTGTTTTGCCGAAAGCAATAGGCAGTTCAGCCTTGCTGTTCTTGAAAGCGTCGCTGGTGAGCATGGTACGCATAGAGACCACCTGAGGATTGGCATTTGGTACCTCGATACCAATCGTACCTTTTCCAGGTATTGGGGCTATGATACGTATACCCAACGCAGCAAGCGAGAGGGCTATATCATCCTCGAGACTCTTTATCTTTGATATTCTTATTCCTGCTGCAGGCTTTATCTCATAGAGAGTCACCGTGGGTCCTGGAGAGGCTGTGATTTCAACAATCTCAATACCATAATTACGCAGAGTCTCTACGATGCGGTCTTTGTTTGACAAGAGTTCCTCGCTGGTCACCTTGACATTCTTCTTTTCCCAATCCTCGAGAATATCAATGTCCGGCATCACGAAATCCTTGAGATCCAGTTTGGGATCATAAGGATCACCGATACCGTAGTGTACACGATAATCGTCAGGTTCCAGCTCTGTATCTTGTTCGGCGGTATTTACATTATCTTGTAAGTCGTTAACAGTGAATATAGGGCCATCGGAAACGGCTTGATTCTGAGGTTCTCCAGTATCATTTTGGTTAACACGTTCAGATTCGTTATCGATAGTAAATGTCACAGTCTGCGGTCCTTCCTCAACTGGCGGAGTCATATTGTCGAACAGCGAGTCCGACTCAAAATGCGCTCCTTCGTCGGCATCAGAAACCTGAACATTCACCTCGTCCGAGCCGCCATCTATTTCATCTTCATCATCCTCATCATTCTCTTCGTCTTCTTCATCATTACCTTTTCTACGATGAAACAGACGATAGAAGAAACCATGTTTTTCCTCTATACCATCGGTCTCTTCATCCTCGCTCTCCTCTTCCTCATCCTCCTCGGGCTTGGTCACCTCCTCTGACTTTTCACGCTCCTTGAGTTCCGGCAAAGGTATACGTACATGATGCACCATAACCAGAAACAATACCGCCAGGAAGAGCAGAAGTATCGGCAGTCCTATATGCAGAAAATCGATAAGCAGCCGTGCCAGTTCCGTACCCACCACGCCTGACAACGCCGCTCCCAAAGTGTTCTGGTCGCCTTTGTCGGGATTAGATATCCATCCGATTGTGACACACAGCCACATCACCCAGAAGATAACGGACCAGAAACATTTGCGGTATTTACGGTCATCGCGCCAAAGAGTACTGCGCGGTGCCTTTTCCGATTTCGTAGTTCTGTTTTTAGCTATCAGGCGCAGACCATAAACAAAAAGAAGAAAACAGAGGCCCAAAGCTGCTATGCCAAAAGTGCCACTAACCAGAAGCGCCCCCAACCATCCGCCAAATGTACCCAACCAATTGTCGGCTCTGCTTGGCTCACCTTTTGCACCGATGAACGACACCACATAACTAAGAATCGATATCACTGCAAAAAGCGACAGCAGAGCATAGAAAGCCCCACGTGTTATTGCAAACTGTGGGGAGGCCAAGAATTGTCCCAGACCTCCCTCTTTTGTTGGTTTTACTTTTTTCTTCTTCTTTTTCGCCATTACAATTATTTCCTATCACTCAATTATTCATCCTGTAAATAACGGAGTTCTTCGTTTATCTGCTCAAAAAGACTCTTAAACTCCTCATCCGAGAGTACCTCATAGCCACTAGGCAACAGCATATCCACCTCTTTCACCTTTCCTTTCTTTATTTCAGAAGCAGAGAGGGTTATCTGACGGCCCTCGCCCAAATCCATAGAATACTCAAGAGCCACGCCTCTGATGCCATTGAACAAGAAGTTAACATCCGGCCCCATAGCGTCAGAGTACCAAATCACTGTTGGATGATCCTCTCCATCCTCATCAAATGCATGGACAACGGCTTTCTTTGCTGCCTCTCCAGCAATGGACTTGGACTCTCCGTCTACATATTCAATATAGAATCCTTCAGTCACGGGAATAGTGAGGCTATCAATATCCTGCTGGGAAAACTCATGTGTTGCAAGTATTTTGCTTGAGCCCTTATAGTCAAGTTCCACATCATTGGACTGCAAATACATGAAAATCATACTCAAATCCATGCAGTTATACTGTTTGTGACCATCAATAAGAACACTATTTACCATCTGGTTGGTAAAAATCTTACTTGAGGTAAGCACCTTGTCATCATAGACTTTCACCTCAGCAGTGGCAACCTCATCGGGAATTTGGAATGTGGTCTCGCCTGTAGAGGTTACTTTGTAGATGACTGTACCACGGAATGTGTTCTGAGCCATGATTGTGCCCAACGACAGAACGGCAAACGCCGCAAATAAAAATATTTTCTTCATAAAATGGATTTTTTCGAAAATAAGAAATAGAGTTTAACTTTATTTGTTCAATAATTTAAAAACGATGAAGGTTTGAAAATATTATGTTTTTTTGTTTTTTTATTGCCAGACCATTTCAGAGCACGTTTTCAAGCAGCCACATTTTGTTAGAGTTGGAGCCTTTAATCAGTACCGTAGCACCCGTAATCCGGTTTTCACACAGGTATTCACAAGCATCACTGCTCGTCGGGAACCAATGTACGCCATCCTTGTCTTTCGCGAACATGAATTCATCTCCCACCAGAATCACATGACTAAAGCCGCCGCTCATCACCTTTTTGAATAATGCTGCATGCTCTGCAGATGAGTCACGGCCCAACTCCCTCATGCCGCCAAGAATTACAGCCTTCTTCTCTGCCTTCATGGCGATAAAGTTGTCAAGTGCCACATTCATACTGGACGGATTGGCATTGTAGCAGTCCATTATCAGGTCGTTATGTTCCGTTTTCTTATATTGGGAACGGTTATTTGATGGCACATATTCTTCAATGGCGCTCTTGATGTCAAAGAGCTCCACATTGAAATAGCGTCCCACACACACGGCAGCCATGGCGTTGACAAAATTATAGCCGCCTATAAGTTGAGAATTGACAGTATAGACGTTGTCGCCATCCTCAAAATAGAATTTCATATATGGCGATGCGGATATGTACGACCCTTTGAATTCAGCATCCTCGCCACTACCGTATGTGACTACCGACGCCATAGGCAAATTGACACCCCTCGGAGTGAAGTCGGATGAATAATCTGCAGGCTTTGCACCCGGAAACGAAGGCACCACACCAGGCAACACCGAGGGGGAAGAGGGCAGTACAGCCATCTTCTCGGCCCGTTCCACAAGTATAGCATCATCTGAGTTTACGAAGATGACACCAGCCATCGCCGCCAAATGCTTATATAACTCCGTCTTGGTACGCACCACACCCTTAAATGAACCAAAACCTTCGAGATGTGCTTTGCCGACATTGGTAATCAGACCGAAATCAGGATTGGCTATATTGCATAGGAAATCAATCTCTCCAGGATGATTTGCGCCCATTTCAACAATGGCAATCTCGGTATCTGAAGGGATAGAGAGCAACGTCAACGGCACCCCAATATGATTGTTATAATTACCTTTCGTGCACCATGTACGGTAGCGTTTGGAGAGTACTGCGTTGACCAACTCCTTTGTTGTGGTTTTTCCATTGGTGCCGGTAATGCCTATCACCGGGATATTCAGTTTGCTTCGGTGATAACGAGCCAATTCCTGCAGTGTCGCAAGAGCATCTTTGACCAAAACGCACCTGTCGTCAATCTTGTACCGGGGATTGTCGATAACACACAGCGCCGCACCATCCTTCAACGCCTGCTCTGCAAAACTGTTGCCGTCAAACTTGTCGCCCTTCAATGCAAAAAAGACACAGCCTTCACTAATCTGTCGCGAATCCGTTGTCACGCAACGCGACTTGAGATATTCATTGTATAGCTCATCAATAGTCATAACATTCCTTTTGGTTAACAAAAAAAGGTTCCTCGTCAGAAGAACCTTTCGTTTTGTCGGGGCGAGAAGACTCGAACTTCCGACCCCTTGCACCCCATGCAAGTGCGCTAGCCAACTGCGCCACGCCCCGAACTAAAGATTTGCATTCTTCGTTGTCGTTGGATTTATTATCATCCAACCCCCTCAAATGCGGCTGCAAAAGTACTACATTTTAAAAAACTGGCAAAATTTTTTTTCGCATTTGATAAAAAAAACTGCCACATCTATTATCAATTATCTGATTAATAACACAGTTCCCTTACGGACAATCTGGTCAAAGGGATACGTAATCTTATGACATGATATAAGATATGTATATGCTCCCTGTGGGCATTTTTCACCATTTTGAGACCTTCCATCCCATGGTTTTTCGGAGTCGTACGACTCAAACACCAACTGTCCGCGACGGTCATAAATGAATATATGATAACGCTGAACGTCATTCATCTTGACAAGGAATGTATTGTTCGTACTCTCCTCCGGAGTGAAGGCATTGGGAATCCACAGAGTGGTATGGTCAACATAAACTGTAACTGTAGTGGTGTCAAAACATTGGTAAGGATTATATGCCCATAGACGAACCGTGATTGAATCAACATCGTCGGGTACGATATATGTAACCTCACGGTCTGTACTCACCTCGCCAAAGGGCAACTCCCATTTGCGAGTGGTAGCATTCTGGCTTTGATCGGAGAAGACGGCCTCCATCTGTCCAAGCGACACTGTTTTGGGCGTAACCACACCGATGGCAATAGGCATAGGTTCGACAGCGACAGTAACAGTAGCAGTATTGGTGCACACGCCATTTACTGCTGTAAGTGTATACACCGTTGTACTTGGAGGATTGATATACAAGTGACTGTTTGTCTCCTGTCCTACAAGTGATGGATCGCTTGGGTTTGCACTCCACCTAAAGCTCTCTGCCGTAGTAGTCACCGTAAGTTCGGCCTCCTCGCCGCCACAAACACCAGTGCCGTCTCCAAGGTATATATCCGGAATCGTGTCTACTACAACAAGAACCGAGTCCCTTCCATAGCAAGCCGCACCATTAGTCAGTCCATACACCACGAACATCGTCGTGCTGTCCGGAACAAAGGTTTTAGATGATGCAGAACCGAAAGTCTCCCCTACGTCCCACGAATAGTTGTTCGTCCCCGAGGCGTTTATTGTCACCGATTGGCCTTCACAAATCCTTTGCGAACTCGCCGAAACGGCGACCTCCGGCAATGGGACAACCAGTACTCGTACCGAGTCCACGTCTTCCCAATACTGGTTATTCCACCATTTGTAGGAATGGACCACATAAGTGGTCATTTCGCTCGGTGTTACTCGAACAGTTGAATCCCTCAGCGCAAAGGGTTGGTTCTGTCCCGATATGTACCAGGCACAGCTGTCGGCACCATGCACCCACAAATCAAGAGGTTCTTGATCACATATAATCGTATCTGTCAGCACAAGCGAGGCAAAAGGGGCAGTCCCGTATTCAGCACGAAGCAAATAGGCAAAGAAACGTCGCACACCTATCAACATAGTGTCGGACGCAAAATTGCCACAGAAATCCTGCACATAGGAGAGCCATTGCGCGTCAGGTGTGACAGGAACAACAATTGATGTACCCGTACGCTCCTGAGCACTCGGGTTGCTAAGATTTCTCCAAGTAATGGTTCTATTGGGCATTCCACCAGTAACATTTGCCGTGAGCGTAACGCTGTTCGACGCGCTCGTAATCGTGTCTCGCGTTATCGAATTGCGTATTTCTTCTGTATCAAGAATATGAAATTCCACAGAATCAGATCTCTGGCATCCTCCTACGGCACTAAGCACAAACTTGGCGACCTCCATTCCTTCGTCAATTCCATCCATATAAGGGGAAATTGTAATAGAAAACGCTTCCGTATCAGGAGGAAAGAATATTGTTGGATTTACAATAGCAAAGTCCACACCATTCGTTGCGGTTCCTTCAAATTCTATACTAATCTGGGTTCCAACTGATCTGCGCTCAGGACGCGACATATTGATTGTAGCAACACAGCCCTCGTACAAATCGCTTGCCGCATCAGGGTTGGCAGCATTCACAAAGTCAAATGATATTGCATTGGATGTAAGGCTATTTGCCTCAAGAAAAACGCCAGAATCATAAATACCGTCTTCCACGTCGGCAATAGCCATGATAAGATGATACGTCTGACAGGGAATAACACTTGCCTCAGCGGTCAATACTGTTGTAAAACCATCGTATTGCACAGTTGCACCGCCTGTGTTGTCAACGTAATATTGCGAGTTGGTCACAATACATCCAGACGGAGGAGTACCGCTATAACCGCCATTCACTGTGTTAATCGTAATAGGCGTTGTTGAATTGGGAATCAAAGCAATATTGGTGTTGTTATACATACCGCCACTTGGCCTTATACCCGAGATAAAAAAACCGAAAATATCATTGACACTTCCACATACAAACTCAGGATATTCCTCCGAAGCAAATACATAACGGAACCTTATCGAATCCGAACGAGGCACAAAGTCAAATTCCAACACAGAACAATCATAAGTCGTGCCTGACGCTGCAGTATTGAGCGGCACACAAGTCTGATGCGTACAACCAGATGTTGCATTGCCGCTTCCTGTATTGTTCGGACCAGCCGCAAAAGACACCGCACCAGAACCTATAATTATTCCCGAGCTGATACCAAGGTTTGTCGGATTACCTCCAGTCTGAAATTTTCCAATAGCATTACAGGTAACTGCACCCGCGCTGTTGTTAAATCTGACGTTGCTAACCTCCACTCCTTCTCCAACAAGCACATTTTGCACAAGAGAGTCAATAGTCCATCCAGCAGGGAGTGCTGTACCTTGGGTTATTTGCAACTGTGCAAATAATTTATTAGAGTTCAGTACAATGGCTACAAAAACGATAGCCACGACAAAACCTCTAACGAAACTTTTTATATTCATAAAACCAAACATTTTTGCAATGCAAAAATACTACTTTTTTTTATTTTGTTATCCTATTTAAAAAAAAATAATATTTTAACATACATTAACAGACAAAATAATGCGGACACAGATGCCCACATCTGCGCAAAGGAACTTGATTTACGCCGAAAAAAGCTATCTGCCAAGAATAAAGAGAACTGTCCGGGACGAGAGTGCCGCAGACGATGCCATAGGATCGTTCTCCACTCTATTTTTCATACCGAACGGTTGGGTCGTCGATGTATTGATAGCCTTTCTGTTGACACCTTTTGCAACCAGATAGTCCTCAATAGACCGCAACCGAGACCGATTAAGCAACATGCAAAACGGCGCATCGTTGCTCATATTATACAGCGATATTACATTTATCTTCAAATGACTGTTTTCCAAAAGGAAAGTCACAATGCTATTCATTCTTTCACGTCCCGACGGAGAAAGCTCGCTGCTGACCGACGAACTGAAAAGGTCGTCAAAGGTGTAAATAGAATCAAGGGAAAAAGCATCAAGGCTCACCTGAAAATAAGAGTAAGAATATAGCTCAGTCTCCTGTAGCCGTCTTACAGGAAGGTTCGTTCTGTATGAAAAATGGTCGGGAGCATAAAAACACAGCTCATAGCTGTTTTCTGGTTGCAGGAACAGTGTGTAGGCGCCGTTTGAATCAACACGCACGGTGTCGCTCGACAGTAACGTTTTCTGCTGAGACAGCCTGTTTACCACAATAACGGCATCCTTCAAGGCGGAATTATTCTTGTCCACTACCGAACCGTGCATGGCGACACAATCCAATCGTCCCGAAAAATAATTCAGTGTCTCGGCACCATTGCTGTCGCGTCTTATCCACCATCCGCCACGTCCACCGACAGTGAACAACAAGTCGTCACCGGAAGAGCAAAACGGTGCACAAAGACTGCAAACTTCACTACGGCCAATGGGGTACATCATCACTGTGTCGCCCGTCTGCTCCAATGCCACCAACCGAGAGGAATAGAGGTCAAAACCACCATAGCCATCCTCTCTGCCGTTGGACGAGAAAATCAAGAAATCCCCATATATCTCAGGCGCTATATCATCTCCTACGCTATTGACAAGATGTCCCATATTACGAGGATACTGCCATTTGTCCTCAAGCCATTCGCTGTACCACAAATCTCGGCCACCGAATCCCAGAGGACAATCAGAGGAAAAAACCATCGCTTTCCCATCCTCCGAGAAGACCGGATGTTCAATACTGAACGAAAATCCGGCAGGTTTCACTCTACGCACAACATATTTTCCAGGCTTTTTCTCATAATACTCATATAGCCGACTAACACCCTTAGAATCAGGCTTTGTATAATATGCACGACCTGTTTTCGAATGGACTGCATAATGTGTCATCTGAGGATCAATGGATAAAAAATCCGTGTCAATAACCGGAAACGAAAGTCCTTTGCCATTGTCTGCAGCGGCAAAAAGCATACCGTCCGCAGTAATGTGAAGAATTCCGTCATGATATGCCATTCCTGCCACAGATGCCGGTAATTGAACCTCTTTGACAACTCCAGTGGGAACTGCCTGATTACGCAGCATTTTTTTCTCTTCCTGAGAATAAGCCGCGCTAATTGTAACCAAAAGGATGAAGGCTAATATTAATCCTCTGCTTTTCAAGGTTGCTTTATTTTTGGTTATATAAATAATTCTTAAAAAAAACGATAAGCAAACCGTTAAACTTTAACCGTTAACCTTTACTATATCAACACCAGAGGCAATACCTCTGACATCTCTCCTATGTAATGGAAATTTAGACCCTTGAGATATTCAGGAGTAATATCTTCCACATCGCGTCTGTTGTCGTTGCATAACACAATATCTGTTATTCCGGCCCTTTTGGCAGCAAGTATTTTTTCCCTGATGCCACCCACCGGAGTCACTGCGCCTCGCAACGTAATCTCACCCGTCATCGCGAAATCGGGTCTCACCTTACGTCCCGTGAAAGCGCTGACCATAGCTGTGAACATGGTTATTCCCGCCGATGGACCATCCTTCGGTGTAGCTCCTTCCGGCACATGGATGTGGATATTGTTTGTCGACAAGAGTTCGGAATCAATTCCCAACACCTCGGCATTGGCTTTAATATACTCGTATGCAAGAGTTGCAGACTCTTTCATCACATCGCCGAGATTACCAGTCATTGTCAGAGTACCTTTACCTTTTGAAGTACAAGCCTCTATAAACAATATTGTACCTCCAACCTGCGTCCAAGCCAGTCCTGTGACCACAGCCACACGCGGCTCATTGCCACGGATTTCGTTCTGATGCAACGGTAGGCCCAATATCTGACGCAACTCGTCAACAGCTATCTTCTTGGGGGCTTCTTCCCCTGACGTCACTTTGACCGCACGGCTTCTGATTATCTTTGCAATCACTTTCTCAAGTTGACGCACACCAGACTCACGCGTATAGTCTTCCACAATCTTTCGGAGGGTCTCTGCAGGGAAAGTAAACGAACCGCGCTTGAAGCCGTTCTCTTTCAACTGTCTTGGAACAAGATACTGCTTGGCTATCTGCAACTTTTCTTCCATAATGTACCCGGGCACGTCAATGACCTCCATCCTGTCTATCAAAGCGGGATGGATGCCCACGGTACTGTTTGCCGTAGCTATGAAGAGTGCATTGGAAAGGTCGTAGTCTACATCAAGATAGTTGTCATGGAAAGCCATGTTCTGTTCTGGGTCAAGAACCTCCAAAAGTGCAGCCATCGGGTCGCCGCTGAAGTTATTTGCCTGCACCTTGTCGATTTCGTCAAGCACAAAGACAGGGTTACTCACACCTGCTTTTAACATACCGTTGATGATTCGTCCAGGCATAGAGCCGACGTATGTGCGACGATGACCGCGGATTTCGGCCTCGTCATGCACTCCGCCAAGCGCCACACGCACATATTCCCTTCCCAAAGCTGCGGCGATAGACTTGCCCAACGACGTCTTGCCTGTTCCGGGAGCTCCGACAAGGCAGAGCACAGGCGACTTGCGCTGGTCGGTGAGGTTGAGCACAGCCATCATCTCAAGAACCCTCTCCTTGACTTTCTCCAATCCAAAGTGATTTTTATCAAGACAACGGCGCGCTTTCTCCATATCAGTATTGAAGTCACCCCGTTGGTTCCACGGCAGGTCAAGCATCAGGTTCAGATAGTTGATTTGCACACTATAGTCTGGTGACGCCTGCGGTATACGCATCAACTTCTCCATCTCGCGGTCGAAATGAGTCCTTGCCTCCTCGGGCCATATCTTTTCGTTTGCACGCTGACGCATCTCGTTTATCGCCATCTCATTCGACGAACCACCCAGCTCCTCTTGAATGACATGCATCTGTTGGTTGAGGAAATACTCTCTCTGCTGGCGGTCCATTGTTTTCTGAGTCTTCTCCTGAATTTCATGGCGTAGATTCTCTATCGACTCCATATCCTTAATGTGGCGTATCAAAGCAAGAATCCTATCCGAGTACGACGACATCTCGAGAATAGTCTGCTTATACGAGACATCCATGTCTATATGTGAAGCGATAAAGTTAATTACCATTCTGGGACCGCGTATCTCACGCAACGTCTTTATAGTAATATCGTTAGGATTTACCGATTTCAGATACGATGAGTATTTCCGCACGAGCATCTTGACAGACTCACGATCCTCTTTTGTGAAAGTGTCAGTCAAATCTGCAGTAAAGGCAGGCAGTCGGTATCCAGTAAGGTACGGTTTCTTTTCGACCAAATCCCCAAGCTTGAAGCTACTGCTTCCACGCAATATCCCTATCACTTCATTGTTTGGCATATCTATAACTTTGACCACCTGAGCCAAACATCCGGTATCAAAAAGATCCTCACGTTCCGGAAAATCAGTATTGTCGTTACGCTGTGTAACAACGCCTATATACTCATTCTTCTCTGCCACATGACGCAGCAGCTTGAGCGACATTGCCCTGGTGACGTTGATAGGTGTTATAGTACCGGGAAAAAGGACATTCCCCGTCATTGGCAGTATAGGTATTATATCCGGACAGTCTGGATGCTGATCAAAAAGGAACTCCTCTATGTTGCCCGAATCCGACATCGGCACCACTTCTATCATGGCCGAACTGCCCCTGTCACATTCCATCATTTCGTGAAATAGTTCGTCAATGTAGTCGTTCTTCATATAGTTGTTTTGCAAAATTCTCATTAGCTTAATACGTCAGAGTACAATAAAAGTTTCATTTTTCATAACCATAATTACGAAAAAAAGCTCTTACGAGAAGAGCTTTTTCCTAACATGTAACCTAAAACAAACTACTTTTTTATTTATTCTTGTTGTATCTTTTGTACTTGCTCATGAACTTATCAACACGTCCTGCGGTGTCAACCAGTTTCAACTTACCAGTGAAATACGGATGAGAGGTATTGGAGATTTCCAACTTCACAACATCATATTCGTTACCGTCTGTGAAGACAACCTTCTCCTTTGTATTGGCACAGCTTTTGGTAAGCACCATAGTGTCATTGGACATGTCTTTGAACACGACGAGTCTGTAATTCGAGGGATGGATTCCTTTTTTCATTTTCTTGATTTTTATGCCGTTTTAAACAGTGGTTTTATAAACGATTGTTATAAAAATTGTATTTTTTTACTCTATTTTGAGTTTGCAAAAGTACACACATTTTTCAAACCCACAAAATATTTTTACGCCACCATTTATTATTTTAATTACACACACTAATAATCAATGCTTTAAAAAATTACATTTTTATATTTTACATATACAATTTTTTATAATCACTTCCCGTTATTCTGGTATCATTTTAGAAAATCATGCAAAACATGGGCAACAAAAAATGCAGATACCGTATCCTTTGGATTGACGAAGAGCCGGACAAACTAGGATTCAAGGAGTTGGGGCAACGTTTCGACATCTACGTACAACAATACAACAATTGGAACCGTGCAAAAATGGTGCTTGACAACAGTTTTGACAACTTCTCGGCAATCGTCCTCGACGGAAACTGTGCCATAGGAGACGGCGAGGAGCCTACACCCGACTTCCTGTATTTGGCAGTGCGCGAAATGGAATCAATCTTCGCCCAGCACGAGGACAAGATTCCATGGTATGTGCTCTCCTCGGGAACCACTCCCGATTTCGAGAAAACCCTGCAGCGTATCAGCATGGGCGACCGAAGCAATATGGAACCAGAATGGGGACGCATTTTCTTCCGTAAAAGCAGCGATCTGCAAGACCTCATACAAACCATCAAACATGCTGCCTCCAGCAAAAAAGAAAATAAAATAAGGACTCTCTACCGTGATGTGTTCCGTACAATGGACACCTACTTCACCCCTGATGCACGCCAGACAATGCTTACAATACTGAAAGCGCTCCATTACCCTGAAGACAACCGAAACTTCGACGCAGTACTCTACTACACACAACTGCGACGCATACTCGAGCACCTGTTCCGTACTGCAAACAGACTTGGCTTCCTACCCGATGAAGTACTCGGACCAAAAGACAAAGTGAACCTTGCCAACTCTTCACTCTATCTCGCCGGACGTGAAGTCAACCTTGGTGGAAAAATAATCCGTCCACGACAATATATATTTCCACCTGTAATATCCCAGATAGTAAAAAGCATCCTCGTTGTAGCCAACAAAAACTCCCACACCGTAGAGCTTGACTCACTTGGGAGAACAGTCATACAGGACTACTACAACTCCTTACATTCCAATAATTTCCTTTTCGGATACACGCTACACCTCTGCGATGTGATCATCTGGTTCGGGCGCTACGCCGAACGGAAGCGCCAAACAGACCCTACACACAATTATCACTCATAATAGCTTATCTGACGAGTGATAATCTGGTAAAGATACCCTTCTGTCTGGGTAACATGATAAACATAGGCCTTGTCCCAGTTGCCATGCTCATCATAATGGTAGGTATAAAGGAATGCCTGACGCAGTGTGGTCAGGTAGTATGAACGTTTCTCCACCAAGTTGCCATCGGTATCATATCTGTACTGCTCCCCGCCCCTGTAGATAGCATTTTCTCCCTCTGTAAAGGTCGAAAACACACGGTTTCCAAACTCGTTGTAATCATATTTTGTTACAGCCAACTCCTTGTTCGAATCATCAAATGTGGCGACACTCGACACCTTTCCATCTTTGTTGAAAGTATACACCAAACGTTCTTCAAGGGAATCGGCGATTCCGAACATTTCCGCTGTCACAGTATTCTTCTTCTTGTCGTAATTGTATGTGGTCTGTGACAATAACTCACTGTACGGTTCATGCGTACGGACATCTTTTACAAGCCTGTTTTTCTTGTCGTAACTATAGGTGATAATGATAACGGGGTTACCCATTGTATCATAATATGTATTTTGCGAGAAATAACCTTCCCTATTGAAATTGCTGCGCATTGGATGGCCCACCACTTTTCCCTGGGGTGTATGCACGGTTGTAAGAACAGACTTGACCTGACCTCTGAGGTTTTCATCCATGATGTCTGTTGCAAAATGCTGGGCTTTGGCCAATGAACCAATAATGATAAAGAACAGGAAAAATAGGAGCGTTTTTGTTCTCATAGTTGGATATCTTTTGAAAATGCAAAGGTACAACATTTCCTAAACATGACAAAAAAAATCATCATTATTTTTTTTCATATCACTGCAAGATTTTACAATTTTATGCGTTACTATATTATTCATTGAATTATTTATAATATTTAACACTGTTTTTTAGACTTTTCCATCCAGTTACTGCACTATTAATACAAACAACACAAAACTCTCCCAATAACATGAAAAGAACGTCTCTTATTATAGTTTTGGCATGCACCCTGTTTTTTCTCTGTGCTCCGAACAGCTTGGCCGCAAAGGACAAAAAGCCCAACAAAGGATATAAATTCACTCTTTTCATATACGGATGCCAGGATTCCATCATGTATCTCGGCAACTACTACCTTGGAGGAACCTACGCCTTTGACACCGCCCGAATTTCTCCGAAAGGTATGTTCTGCTTCGAAAAAAAGGATGTAACCCTCAAGCCTGGCCTCTATTTCTTCTGCTCCCCGTCCGGCAACTACGTCGAGTTTGCGGTTTACAACAACGAAAAACTGTCATTTCATTTCGACACCGAAGAGCCAGGATGGCAAAGCAACATGCACGTCAAAGGGTCTAAAGAAAACGAAATACTCTTTGGCTACCACCAGGCCACCCGAAACATTTACAAAGCCATCGACTCGGCACGCAACGCCAGCAAAGACAGTGCCGCCTTTGAACTCTTCCGGAAAAAACAAATGCTGCGTATGGACAGTGTCAAGATGAACTACATTGACAAGAACCCTAACAGCCTACTCGCCTTGCTGATGAACGCCACACGCGATCCCTACGTCCCAACCACCGATTCATTCGGCAACAAATTGTCACAAAGAGAGCAAACCGATTATTTCCTGGAACACTACTTTGACCACACCCGTCTGGACGACGACGCCCTGCTGCGAACCCCCGAACTGGTTTTCCATAAACGACTCACCACCTTCCTTGACACCTACCTAAAATATGCCCCTCCTGAAACAATAATAAAATATACCGACGCAATCATCGACCGTTCCAAACCCTCAAAAGAGAACTTCCGCTACCTCGTACACACCATAGCCGAAAAATACCTTCAAAGCAACGTCATGGTTTACGACGCCATATACGTGCATATCGTCAAAAAATATATCGAGACCGGCATGTGCGACTGGATGTCTCCAACCACTGTCGACGAGAATGTGAAACGTGCCAACACCTGGGAAAAAATACTTGTCGGCAAACAAGCGCCCCCTCTCGTTATGAAAGATGACTCGGGCCAGTTCCATAGCCTCTATGCCCTACCAAACAAATACACTCTCCTGATATTCTGGTCCCCCACCTGCGGGCACTGCAAAACCATGATTCCGGAACTCTATAAAAAATACGCCCAATACAAAAAATCATGCGATATTGCCGCCTATGCGGTTCTAAGCGAACCAGACGACGAAACACGTCCCAAATGGCGCGAGTTTATCAAAAAACACAATCTCGACTGGATTAATATTGATGGCGGCGAGGCCAATATCGATTGGCACGAAGTCTACGACATCGTCACTACCCCACAAATATTCTTGCTTGACAAAGACAAAAAGATCCTGGCTAAAAAGCTGAGCGCATCATCATTCGAGGAGGTTATAAAAGCAATCGAAAAAATCGAATAACAACACTTTTCTTTATATGAAAAAACAATTACTTATTTTTGGCTGCGCTACATTGCTGTTGGCCACAGCCTGCAAAAACAACGACAAAATGGACAACACGTTCTTTGGGGAATGGAACACCCCTTACAACATCCCCGACTTCGAGAAAATCAAGCCCGAACACTACAAGCCCGCCTTAGAAGAAGGTATGAAACGCCAAAAGGCCGAAATAGATGCCATCGTCAACAACGAAGAGGCTCCTACCTTCGAGAATACTATAGAGGCTTTGGAGCAGAGCGGCTCCCTGCTCAACGAGGTGAGTGCCGTATTCTTCAATCTGACTGAGTGTGTCAACTCTGACGAGATGGAGAAAATTTCCGAAGAGGTTACCCCGTCAGTGTCAGCCCACGGCGACGACATCATGCTCAACGCCAAGCTGTTTGAGCGCGTAAAGGCGGTATACGACCAACGCGAGAGCCTCGGACTTGGAGGCGAACAGCTGCGCCTGACCGAGGAGACCTACAAGAACTTTGTCCGCAACGGCGCCAACATCCCCGCCGACAAGCAAGACCGTTTCCGCGAAATCAACAGCCAGCTGGCATCGCTGTCACTCCGTTTCGGCAACAACGTGCTTAAAGCCACCAACTATATTAAACTTGGATTGCGCGAAGACCAAGTGAAAGGTCTCGGCCTCACCGACGACCAGCTGGCCGCGGCCCGCGAGGCAGCCAAAGCAGACCCGCCCCAAAAAGATGCCGATGAGATTAGCAGATATGACTACCAGTTTACCCTGCATATGCCCAGCTGGGAACCTTTTATGCAGAACTGCAACGACCGCGGCCTGCGCGAGATAATGTGGGAAGACTACACCCACCGCTGCAGTGGTTCTGAGGGTAACAACAAAGCCATTATCGACAGCATCGTCAACCTGCGCCTTGAGAGGGCCAACATACTTGGCTTCGAAAGCCACGCCGCCTATACGCTCGACGACTGCCTTGCCAAGACACCGGAGGCCGTATACAAGTGCCTGATGGACCTCTGGGTACCTGCTTTGAAGAAAGCGAAACAGGAGCGCGATGAATACCAGAAGATGCTTGAAAAAGACCATCCCGGCGAGAAACTGCAGCCGTGGGACTGGCGCTACTACTGCGAGAAGCTGCGTGCCGAGCGCTACAGCCTCGACGAGGAGCTGATACGCCCCTATTTCTCGCTCGACAACGTGCGTGAGGGTGCCTTCACCGTAGCCAACAAACTCTACGGCATCACCTTCCGCGAGAACGACAAGCTGCCAAAATACCATCCTGAAGCCATCAGTTATGAAGTTATGGACGGTGATAAAGTCATTGCCATCCTCTATATGGACTTCTTCCCGCGTGCAAGCAAACGCAGCGGTGCCTGGATGACCAACTTCCGTGAACAGTATGTCGACAAGGACGGCAACAACGTCATCCCCATCATCCAGATGGTATGCAACTTCACCAAGCCCACAGCCGACAAGCCCTCATTGCTAAACTTCGACCAGAGCGAGACACTGTTCCACGAGTTCGGACACTGTCTGCATGGAATGCTGAGCCAATGCCACTACCGTTCGTTGAGCGGTACCAATGTGCCACGCGATTTCGTCGAGATGCCTTCACAGGTGATGGAAAACTGGTGCCGTCACCCGCAGGTGATGAAAGAGTATGCCAAACACTACAAGACCGGCGAAGCCATCCCCGACAGCTTGATAGCCAAGATAGAGGCTGCTGCCACATACGGTCAAGGCTTCATCAACACCGAGCTTTTGGCAGCCTCACTGCTTGATATGGACTACCACAGCATCACCAAGCCCACCAAGATTGTGCTACCCGACTTTGAGGACCAGGCAATGGCAAAGATAGGTCTGATTCCCGAAATCATAAGCCGATACAAGAGCCCTTACTTCCAGCACATCTTCAGTGGCGGATACGCGGCAGGCTACTACAGCTACACATGGACAGCCATCCTCGATGCCGACGCCTTCGAGGCCTTCCGCGAAAGTGGCGACCTCTACAACCCAGAGCTGGCCAAGAAGTTCCGCTACCTGTTGTCGCACGGCAACACCGAAGACCCGATGAAGATGTATATCGACTTCCGCGGCAAAAAGCCCAGCGTCGAACCCCTGAAACGCAACAGAGGACTGATTTAATATCTTTAACCCTTAAACTTTAACCTTTACAATGGGAAGAGCATTTGAATATCGTAAAGCAAGAAAACTGAAACGCTGGGGTCACATGGCCCGCACCTTCACCAAGATTGGAAAAGAAATAGAGCTGGCCGTCCTCGCCGGCGGTCCCGACCCGTCGAGCAACCTGCGCCTGCGCCTGCTGATGCAGACGGCAAAGAGCGAGAGCATGCCCAAGGAGAACGTGGAACGCGCCATCAAACGCGCCACCGAGAAAGACAAATCGGCCTACAAAGAGGTAGTCTATGACGGCAAAGGTCCTCACGGCACCGCCTTTGTTGTAGAAACAGCCACCGACAACCCCACACGCACAGTAGCCAACATACGTGCAGCCTTCGTTCGCGGCAAAGGTGAACTGGGGACGATGGGAATGAACGACTTCCTCTTTGAACGCAAGTGCAGTTTTGTCGTTGCCTGGCGCGACGATATCGATATGGACGAGCTGGAACTTGAGCTTATCGACTGCGACATCGACGAGGTGTTCCGCGACGAGGACGAGATAATGATTTATGCCGACTTCAAAAACTACGGTCCCATCTCCAAGTATCTTGAGGACAAAGGTTACGAAATCAAGTCATTCAAGTTCGAACGAATACCTCTCTCTATGCGCGAACTCACACCCGAGCAGCAGGAAGATGTCAACGGACTCATCGAACTCCTCGAGGCCGACGACGATGTCGTAAATGTGTTCCACAATATGGCATAGAGTGAGAGCAAAGCAAACTATTTGTTTTGCCGAACCGAAACCATATCAACGAAATTAACATGGCTTGATTTTCATAAAAATCCAAAAACAAATAGCTAAAAAGAGGCTGTTGAGCATTTGCTGACAGCCTCTTTTTTAGTTTTATAAAATTTACACTATCAGCAAAATATAGAGATATCCAAACTTTTTTTTGGGCAATTAGCCATCAATTCAAAAAATAGTTGTACTTTTGCACCCGATTTCGACAAAAGAAAACGCCAAATCAAACACCATCAGGCCGCATTCGTCTAGTGGTCCAGGACAACTGCCTCTCACGCAGTAGATCGCCGGTTCGACTCCGGCATGCGGTACAAAAGCGATAAAATCAACAGATTTTGTCGCTTTCTTCTTATTATTTCCTCGTAACTCTTTGGTCTGTTGCGCTATCACCTCAAGGACACTATTGATTTTCTCAGTTCGATGAAAAATTCCATCATAAGCCAATTTTTCAGGGAACATTGAACGTATGAGCCGCCTACGCTCTGTCGCGTATCGTCATCCTCTACCGCCATGCAACCTTTTCGGCCGTATCGTCGCCGTCTGCGACTGTAAGGAAGACAACAGCGTCAAGAACCAATACCTCAAAGTCCTTAAAAAAGCAGTAAAAATCAGGAAATAACGAATATTTCATTTCTCAAGAAGCGACCAGACGTTTTGGACTTACTTCAAAGTGGAGGCTGTGGAAAGAAAAGAGGAATTGTGGTAGGGTTTTGAGATGGAAATCAACAATTATCTTCGATGAAGACCACATTCGCGATGGTCGGGCGACTCCCACCACCATCGGCCTGAGCGAATATCATCGCCGGGTTTTACCGCCCTTGTGCAGGGCTCGCAGCCGATACTCGGAAAACCTTTGTCATGCAATTTGTTGTAAGGTACGTGGTTAATCTTGACATAATCCCATACCTGCTGTTCAGACCAAAAAATCAATGGATTGATCTTAAGTAGACCATATTTTTCATCCCACTCCACCATCCTCATGTTGCTGCGGGTTATTGACTGCGACTGGCGTAAACCGCAAATCCAAGCGTCAAGGGTCTTGAATGCGCGTTGCATAGGCTCCAGTTTCCGTACTTGACAGCAAGCATGTCTTTTTTCGACACTTTCGTAAAATGGATTGATACCCTGCTCATGAACAAAACGTTGTAGAGTTTCTGCCTGCGGACAGAAAACCTCCAGCTTGATGTTGTAGCGATAATTGGTTTTGTCAATCAACTGGTATGTTTCAGGGAACAGGCGTCCTGTGTCCAAAGTGAATATTCGTGCATCAGGGTCAATCTTCAGCATCATGTCTGTAAGGGTTTGGTCCTCAATGCTCAAACTGGATGACAATGCAATTCTATTTCCATATTCCGCCATAAAATGCCTCATCACCTCCTCGGGAGCTGCATTCTCAAACTTTTGATTCAAAAAATCAATGTCTTTCTGTGTGTATTTCATATTGGTGATTAGTGATTGGTGATTGGTGATTAGTGACTAGTGGTTTTCACCATACCTGCCCCGACAGTTTCGAAACTGTCGGGGTCGATAAGTATGAGTGAGCCGGTGGTGCGGTTGTCGGCATAGTTGTCGAGGACCATAGGGTTGGCTGTACGCAAAGTGATTCTTGCAATGTCGTTCATTTGTAGGTTTTCGATGCCGTCAACGTGTTCTAATGTACTGATATCAATTTTATAATCAATTTTTTTTACCATTCCAACGGTTTCCGCCACTGAGCTCTTGACTATGTAGCGTTTGTTGAGTTGCATGGCCTCAGGATTGAACCAACAGCACATCATCGAAATGGTTTGGGTCACTTCCGGTTGTCTTACGCCCGTACCAACTATAAAGTCACCGCGGCTGATGTCGATGTCGTCTTCCAGAAGAACAGACACCGATTCTGGCGTATGCGCCGCATCCAACGTCTTTTCAGCCTGCATAATGGCTTTCACTTTTGAAGTTAAGCCTGAGGGGTGAATTATCACTGTGTCGCCTATGCGGAGGATTCCACCAGCCATTCGTCCGGCATATCCTCGATAGTCGGGAAATTTGTTGGAGATTGGACGTATGACGTATTGCACAGGCAGTCGCACAGGCTCGTCTATATTGCCTGCTTTATGGTCGATAGAGACCGTCTCCAGCAGATTCATGAGCGAACCGCCTTTATACCACGGCATTTTTCCGGATTTTTCAACCACATTGTCTCCATACTTGGCTGAAATCGGAATAAAGTGTATCTTGGCTTGAATGCCAAGTTTTTCCATCATTTCTATATAACGATTACGTATCTCATCAAACCTTTTCTCTTCGTAATTAACCAAATCCATTTTGTTGATGCACACAGTGATATAAGGGATTCCAAGCAATGAGGCGATGTAGGAGTGGCGAACGGTCTGTTCCACCACTCCATTGCGTGCGTCAATGAGGATGATAGCGAGGTCGGCGGTTGAAGCGCCCGTCACCATGTTGCGAGTGTACTGTATGTGTCCTGGGGTGTCGGCGATGATGAACTTGCGCTTGAGAGTGGCAAAATAGCGGTATGCCACGTCGATTGTTATTCCCTGTTCGCGTTCGGCGCGTAACCCGTCGGTAAGCAACGCGAGGTTCATCTCCTCATTACCGCGACTCTCCGAGGCCTGTTTCACAGCCTCTAACTGGTCTTCAAAAATCGACTTGCTGTCATACAAAAGTCTTCCAATAAGCGTGCTTTTGCCGTCATCAACGCTGCCGGCAGTCGTAAAGCGCAGCAGCTCCATGTCTAAATATCCTTTTGTCTCCATTTCAATAAAGATGTTTAACTTTCAACTCTCAATTAGAAGTATCCCTCCTTTTTTCTGTCTTCCATTGCTGTTTCGCTGCGTTTATCATCAGCGCGACCGCCACGCTCTGTGACACGGGTAGCGGCAATTTCACTGATGATGTCTTCCAGATTGTTGGCCTCGGAAATGGTGAGCCCAGTACAGGTTATGTCACCGATAGTACGACAGCGCACCCTACGTGTAACCACCTCCTCGGTTGGTTTCAGCGTCATGCAAGGCTCAGCCGCAAGCCATTGCCCGTCACGATAGAAACAGCGGCGCTCATGTGTGAAATAAAGCGACGGCAGCTCGATTTTCTCTGCATAAATATATTGCCATACATCCATTTCTGTCCAGTTGCTGATTGGAAACACACGGAAATGCTCACCCATGTTCTTTTTGCCATTAAAGTTATTCCACAATTCGGGACGTTGGTTCTTGGGGTTCCACTGACCAAACTCATCGCGATGAGAGAAAAACCGCTCTTTTGCACGGGCTTTCTCTTCGTCGCGACGAGCGCCACCAATGCAAGCGTCGAACTTGTATTTCTCTATCGTGTCCAATAATGTGGTGGTCTGTAGTCGGTTACGACTGGCATTATAACCTTTTTCCTCCCTAACACGTCCTGTGTCGATGCTTTCCTGCACAGAACCGACAATCAGTTGAGCTCCAAGTTTTTTCACCAAGGCATCGCGGTAAATCAAGGTCTCCTGGAAATTGTGTCCCGTATCAATATGAACCAGAGGGAACGGTATCTTAGCCGGGTAAAATGCCTTGTAAGCCAAATAAGTGACCACAATGTAATCTTTGCCCCCTGAGAATAAAATGGCCGGCCTTTCAAACTGCGCCGCCACCTCTCGTAACACGTAGATGGATTCAGACTCCAACTCTTTTAAATGAGTAAGCTTATACATTGTTGATTTGTTTATTGTTGATTTGTTTAAGAAAAGGCACCTGCGAGATATTTTTGTGTAAGTTCATGCTGTGGATGATGGAACACTCTTTCTGCTGGACCGCTCTCAATCACCTCGCCTAAATACATGAATACCACGTTGTCGGCGATGCGGAGTGCCTGATGCAGTGTGTGAGTCACCATTATGATGGAATAATTCTCCTTCATTTTTACAAAGAGGTCCTCCACAGTCTTGGCAGAAATGGGATCCAAAGCGCTGGTAGCCTCGTCGGCAAGTATGTATTCCGGCTGTACAGCCAGTGAACGGGCAAGACATAGTCGCTGCTGTTGCCCGATGGAGAGGCGTGCCGCTGGTGTCCGTATCCGACCCTTCACCTCTTCCAACAGCCCAACAGCCTTCAAATTCTTCTGCACATGATATATCAGCTGACGACGTTTCTTGAACATCTTGTTAATCCTGCATCCGTATGCTACGTTGTCAAAGATAGACATCGGGAGCGGGCATGGACGCTGACTCACCAACCCGATTTTGCGACGCAATTCGGTTATCTCTGTCCCTGAGTTTATAATATCCTGTCCATCAACAAAGACATTGCCTTCAATCTTTACACCTTCTACGCTGTCTATCAAACGGTTTATGGTTTTCAACAAAGTGGTCTTCCCACACCCCGAAGGGCCAATGATACAGGTAATCTGCTTTTCAGGCAAGACAATATTCACATTCCTGACAATATGATTGTCTTTTATATATACATTGAGTTTTTTTATTTCTATCGACATGGTTATACTTTGTTTTTGGAGAATCTGTTGGTGATAAAACGCCCCGATATGCTAAGCAGCAGAACGATGATGGTCAGCACAAGTGCGGCTGCATACGCACGGTCGACAACCTCCGGAATCGGACTGCTCAACTGGAAGAAAACCGCCAAAGGCAATGTTGCCGCAGGTTGCGACAACGAAGTGGGGATGCTGTCGGTATATCCAGCCGTGAACATCACGCTGGCAGCATCACCAATGGCACGACCTACCGACAACAGTGTGGCTGTCGCAATGCCAGGAGCGATTTGACGCAGAACAACCTTGAGGGTCTCCCACCTTGTGGCCCCCAATGAAAAACTGGCATCCAATATGTCGCGTGGAAAGTTGCGTGTCGCCTCATCCATTGTACGGATAAAGATTGGTATTATCAGCAAAGTGATAACTATTATTCCGCCCAACAGCGATGTACGCAACCCGAAGTAAATCATTATTGTGAATCCAAAAGCACCGTAAACAATGGAGGGAACACCAAACAGCACATCAAACGCCAGTCGCGCCAAATATGCCAGTTTAGACCCTTTCTTCAAATATATATTCAGGAAAAAGACCACAGGTATGGAAACAAGCAATCCCAGTACTGTTGATGCACCCACTATATAGAGTGAACCGACAATTGCGTTGAGAAAACCGCCTTCCTTGCCGATATAGAACCCTCCTCCGGGAAGTTTGCTCACCATGTTCCAACTCATTGCTTTGCAGCCTTTGGAAAAAATTGTCCAGATGACACTGATTACCAAACCAAACACAACAAACATAGCGCACCACATAAAGAGCTTGGCAACATTTTCTTTCAGTTTTTTCTTTCGAGCAATTTTCATATTACGATACTTTTATTTTTCGGTTTTCTCCAAGCGATAGAGAATAATTCTGGAAATCAAATTGAAAATCAATACCACAGCGAATAGAATGAGCGCTGCAAACATCAACGCCGACTCATATAACGGCATGGAAAGCATCTCACCATAGTTGTTGGCTATAAGGGCTGGAATAGGGTAGCAAGCATCGAGCAGTCCTTTGGGAATGCCTATTACGCAGCCACACACCATCAAAACTGCTATAGTTTCACCCATGGCGCGCGAAACGGCCAGCACTGTGGATGCCAAGATGCCAGGAATCGTTTTGCGTAACACCACCTTCTTGGTGGTTTGCCAGCGTGTGGCTCCAAGCGACAGAGAGGCCTCACGCAACTCGACAGGCACACTGGAGAATATTTCGATAAACAAACTGATCAACAGCGGTATCACCATGACTCCCAGCACAATGCCCGCAGCCAAGACAGTGTAACCTGTAGAGAACTCAACGAAATGTGGCGCCACATGCTGTGAAATCCAGGGAACTATGACCAGCACTCCCCATACACCGTAAATCACCGAAGGGAGCGCGGCCAGAATGTCCAATGCGGGGAACACAAACTTTCGTACAACAGGCTTGGAATACTCCGTCAAATAGATTGCTGTCAACATGGAAATGGGAAATGCCAGCAAGATAGCCAACAGTGTCACCCAAATTGTTCCCATAATGAACGGCAAGAAACCAAAATTCCCTTTCATTGGTCGCCACTCGGAAGAAAACAGTAACGACCATATCGATTTGTCCTGTATCACGGATGCCGACTTGAGATACAATCCTATGGCTATTGCAGCAACAAGCATGATGGCTAACAGGGTGAGCGCAAACATTATCGTTTGTGCCGCCCTGTCTTTGACAATTCGTGTTTTATACATATTATAATTATGAGGGGACAGTCTTCAGTTATTTTTTGGATTTCAGCTGTTCCAGTCCTTTCTGCAACTTATCCTCTGGCAAATTGATATATCCGGCAGGAACATTGTGTTTCTGACCTTCACATAGCACAAATTGCAGGAATGCCACCACGGCAGGATTTGTCGGCACCCCATGACTGACCAAATACAAGTCGCGTGCGGGTGGCGACGGATATTTGTTTTCGGCTACGGCTGCAATAAAGTCGTCCTTGGTGTCATAAAAATATTCATCCGCATCTATCATCCCGTCATCGTTCGCGTCTATCGGGCAAACCATAAGACCCACATTGGGTTTTCGGCTCTTTTCATCGTAAGCGTATCCTATATTGTTCAGTCCAATACCCAGTTTGTCTGTCTGGATGGCTGATGCCAGTCCGGGGTCTCCAAAAACGGCTGTTCCCAACAGGTCCTCTTGCTTTTTGTCCATCCACATCGCAAAGGTTTCGGCTGCTCCACAAGCATCCGAGCGCGTATAGACATGTATCGGAGTGCTATTGCTATTCCCCAAAACCTGGCCCCATGTGGTATACTCGCCAGTAATCCATATTTTTGTTGCCGTCTCCCTGGAAATACCGTGTTTTTTAAGTTCTTCTGCCAGCGGGTTGTTGGCGTTGATGGTGATGACTACAGCATCCTTGGCTGTAGCAAAAGGAAGCGCTCCTTTCTCCAGCTCTGGCGAATACACCTCGCGAGACACCATTCCCAAGTCAACCACATCGGCCAAGACATCTGTCATACCTTTTCCGGCACCGCCTGCTGACAGGTCAATCTTGACATTTGGATGTGTTCTTTGGAATTCCTCAGCCCATTTCACTGCCAATGGATATAGGGCAAAAGCACCTGAAATAGAGATATTTCCAGACAATTCCTCACCAGAGTTTCCTTTTCCCTGCCGACCAGTTCCACTGCAGGATACCATAGGCAAATAGAGTCCGGTTATTATTAGCAGACCTAAAAACCTCTTTAAAAACGTTGTTGTACTTTTTTTACTGTTAATCATAATATTTAATCTTTAGAATCTCACGGTTAATAGTGTGGTCAATTTATGCTTTGATTGGTTTGTTGTTTCATTTTGCTGAAGATTGTAGGCCAATTGGATTCGCAGATGCTCATCTATCCACCAGTCAAAACCTGCAGAATAGTACATTGCAGGGGAACTATCAACCATTCCTTTATCATAATATTCTATGCGAGCCAATGGCGCAATCCGGCTTGGGTGTTTGCCTCCACTCGTCATTCTGAATGAAAGCCAATAGCCTAAAGTGAGATAACAACCAATAGTTTCTACAGTGTATGGATTGTATTTGTCTGTTTCATTATTATAATTCACAAACTCAGTTTGACCAAACAAATATTCTGTTCTCACTACCCAGTGTTTGTCAGTATATTGTGCACCTCCGGCATACCGTATTCTGTATCCGTCAAGATTTGTGGATATGCCGGTATAGTGCATATTGTACTTCCCCCAATAACCAGAAACAGAAAGTGTTAGATTACGTACAAAAGGACATAACTCAATACGGGCCGAAATATCCTTAACCATATTGTCGGTTTTTACATTGATTCCGTTGCCTCCGAACAGCCCAACATAATATGAAATAATTGTTGTTTTCTCACCTTGCACCATTGCATTTATCAATTTGCCGGAAAGCATTGCCCCAATATCTCTCCCATTAGCATAACTGCTGATACCAGTAATGTCATTATAGCCCGATAGTGTGCTTATCGCCTGTGCATTGTCTGTCAGTTCCAAATCCAATGGTGACAGTTTGTTTTCTAACGAAAAAGGGATTTTAAACTGTCCTACTTGTAATTGGAGATACTCGTTGATTTTTATCGTGGCAAAGGCATCGATAAGTCGCGGATTGGGGGCGAAATCTGTCTGTAACCTATAATCCAACCATCGAGTCAAACTACCTTTGAAATCAAGTCTTGCACGTCTGATTTGAAATACACCACTCTCATTATCTGCACCTTTCTCATATCTATACTGGGCGTCGATCCATCCTCCGAGTTTCACATTTCTAACAAAATTACTGCTATCTGTATTATTTTGAGCACAAATAATTGTACTACAAAATAACAGATTAATATTAATGGCAACACGCAAAAAATCAGTAAAGTGTTTCATTATGCAATATCAGTCAAAAAAACATTGCAAAAATACAATCAATTCACAATTGGAAATGTCATTAAAAACACAACGGTGTTATGATTCGTAAATCGTTTGTCATTATATATCCTTACATTGTCATTATTCATTTTTACATTGTAATAATTTGGCAATTTTTACCCATTTGTCATTGAAACACAGTTGTTATTGATTATTTATTTGTAATTTTGCAGCATGAAAACATTTGTATTGATTTTATCGCTCATCTTGAATCTTGTCCTTTTTTATATGCTTATCCACATCCGGAGAGTGTATCACAGGATAATGAAAAAAAACCTCAAAGAGGAAAAAACGAAGAAAATACTGGTTGAAAATGTGTCGTATGTCATTCCTGACAACGCCGACGAACAGAGCCGTGCCATAATCATTGTGCTTCAACAATTGATGGAACGGGATAAACTATATAGAAATCCCAGTCTTACCATGCAAGATCTGTCTAAAGCTGTTGGCACCAATAAGACCAAACTCTCGTTTATAATCAACAACTATCTGAACCACAATTTTGCCTCTTTGCTTAACCATTACAGGGTCGATGAAGCCGTACACCTGTTGAGCGACAGCCATTATTTCAACTATAAAATATCGGTCATTGGCGAGATGTGTGGCTACAGTAACCGTCAGGTTTTTCATTCCGCCTTCAAAAAGATAATGGGTATCACTCCTACCCATTTCCGAAACATCAGCAAGTCGAGAAATCCATGAATTTCAATAAAAAAATGTACTTTTGCACCCGATTTAGACAGAAAAAAACGTCAAATCAAATATCATCAGGCCGCATTCGTCTAGTGGTCCAGGACAACTGCCTCTCACGCAGTAGATCGCCGGTTCGACTCCGGCATGCGGTACCAAAGCGATAAAATCAACAGATTTTGTCGCTTTATTTTCTTTTGTAAGCTGTTGTTTTTCTTACACATAAAAAGAACTATATCTCATTAAAGGCTCAGTATCAAATAAAATGCGTATCTTTGCACCTGAATTAGACACGAGTAAGTCTAATCAAAAAAGCATTTTGTATAAAGTCTCTTTTCAGAAATTTGCCCGATTTCTATTTTCAGAAGGACTTTGATACTGATGCCTTTGCTTATTTGGTATGTTTTCGCCTCCAGGCGTTTACGTATTCATAGCATGGGATAGGTTCCTCAAAGTTCATTCATAAAGTTGTTCGAGAATAGTTCGGTTAGGGGTACCACATGACGATAAAAGCATCATCACCACAAGAAAGGCTATACAAGAAAAGCCTTTATGCATCTTCAATTAGTTTTCAACCTTCAGCCAATATACGCTCTCGCTTATTCCCAACAACGAACCCTTTACGCGCAGTTTGCCGTCAGCCGTAAATTCCGCACTCATATTGGCTCTTATTCCGCGTTGCGGGTCATAGATCTTAGCGTCGTCCCAACGATGCTTCTTTGCGTTGTACTTGAGACCTGTAAAGAGGATTATCCGGTCGGCGGGCGTAGAACGAAGGCTATGGTCTGGATTCTTCGTGTCGAGTATTTTGTTGCCTCTGGCATCCTTGTCATGTTCCAACCATATAACCTGTCCCCGATAGGTGCCATTGGTCAGCTTCACGATTTTCACTTTAAACTTGTCGTTATTCTGTTTGCTCGTGTATACGCCTACAATATTATCAGCCTTGTCGTTAAGTGCATTCTGTGCCGCTATGGAGCCGACACACAATAGCGACATCAGAAGAAAAACCAGTCGTTTCATACTTCCAAAATTTGGATTATATAAATTAAGTTGCAATAATTGTCAGTTTTAATAATATGATTATAAACAACAAAAAACCTTTCAACTTTACTTATTGTGATATATTTCTTAAGTCAAGCAGACGCCTGCGAGCGACGACATAGGTTGTGTGGCGATCGGTGATGGCGTTCTGAGCCTGAAGCAGCAGAGCGTGTGCCTGCAGCACCTCTGAAAGAGTGGCGACGCCAGCCTCATAATTAAGGCTTGCCAGACGATAGTTTTCCTGTGCAATTTCAAGTGCAGCCGAGTCGGACTTCATCAGCATGGCAGCATCAATCATGTCGCTGTAGGCTTTTTCTTCCTCAAGCGACATCATGTGGTTCAGATATTCCTGACGCATACGGGCTTCGGCAATACGGATGTCATGCTGCCTCAATTTGTGCGAAGTCTCCCACCAACCGGTCAAGGGTATTGAGAGGGATAGCAATGCCACCGCATTTGCCGACGGGTCGTTCTTGATGACATTGCCATAGTATGCAGATGCAACCAATGCCAGTTGCGGAAGTGCTTCGCCGAGTGTAAGCCGCCTTTGCAGTTTCTCGGCCTCTACACTAAGCTGCAGCAGGCGTGTCTCGGGTCGGAGCGAATCGCCCACAGCGCAATAGGAGAAATCTGGCATAGGCGGCATGTCAAGCAGAGGGTCGGCGAAAACCAAATCGTCGCTATAGTCGATGCCAATCTGACAACAGAGCAGCCGCTTGGAAAGGCGGATGCCGCTGGCGAGCTGTTGCTGGTTTGCAAGCATCTCATTGCGTTTCAACTGCAGTTGAAGAGCATCGGCACGGGTGACGAGACCGTTTGTCAAAGCCGCCTGTACCGTACGGTCCAACGAGTCGATAAGAGCCAAAGCTGCTGTCACCGTGGCGACCTTCTGTTGCAGACCCGCAACAAGGTAGTAGGACGATTCGATGTTCTCAACAATGTCGCGAAGCTTCATTTCTGCCTGCAGCTCAGCCGCCTCAATTCCAAGGTTAGCCAACTTGTTGCCTGTAATAATTCGACCACCGGCATAGATGGGCTGTGCCGCCACTATCGAGCCACTGGCGCCCTTTTTCATAAGCGAAACCTCTTTCTTGACATCACTTTCTTCAGAGACCAAGTCATAGAGAGACTGCAGCAGATCCCTCATATCATTCGACTGTATATCTTCAATGCTGAAATGGATGAGCGGTTCGGCGGAATAGTAGCCGATACCCGCCAGATTCAGCTGCGGGAAATACTTGGTAAAGACCTGTCGTTTCACCTCCTGTGAGCGCTCAATTTCCATCTGCGAAGTGCGTATCTCCACATTGTTACGCTTGGCAAGCGACAAACAGCTGTCCAAAGTCAGTGTTTGGGCTTGAGCAGAGACCATGGCCGGCAATTGAAAAAATAACAATATGCACACACAGAACAACGACCTGAACAATATATTGTTTTTCATTTCCTTCGAAATTATCAAATGATTAAGAAAAGTTGTAACGATATAACAGATTATTATATTGGTTGTTAGCAAAGAACATTTACCAAATTAAACAAATGGACATATATATTAGAAATAAAAGACAACATGGACAATCGAAATGGATACATCATACATCTTACATCATTTTCTTGCCACATGTATCGGGCGGAAATTCGTCCTTTTCTTGTTCTCGAAAGCCACACAATAGGAGACTGGCAGGATTGTGATGACAAAAGGCAACGTAAATAGCGTGCCAAAACATATCACCACACCCATAGGCATCCATAGCATCGTGCCTGCCAAAATCATGGGCACCACTCCTATGGCCGTAGTTGCCGAAGTAAGGAAGATAGGCCTCATGCGTCGCAGGCCTGCCTGATAGGCGGCATCAGGCACAGAGAGCAGGTCTTTGGTACGCAGTTCGGCGACGTAGTCGTACATGATAATGGCGTTGCGTACAATGATGCCGACAAGAGATATAAGGCCCAGCACAGCCGAGATAGAGAAATCAAGCCTGAATAGCCACAATCCGAAAGTGGCGCCAAAGATGCAAAGCACCGCCATCGAAATGGAGAGCAGCGAGATATCGAGTTTGCCATAATGGATGATAAGCACCAGGAACATGACGCATATTGCAGCAACCACCGCCATCAAGAGGCTTGGCATCAGGCTTGCCGAGAGAGCAAAGGTGCCGCCAGGCTCAACGGTGACGCCGTCGGGAATCTCCATCTTGTCAAACTCCCGCTTGATTTTGAAATATTCGTGAATCTGGCCTGCTTTCGGCATCACGTCGGCCGACACCGTGACGCAACGCACCCCATTGCGGTGAGGCATATTGTTGTGATGGAAACGAGGCTGTATGTCGGCCACCTGCCGCAGAGGCACCCATGTACCCGGTTGGGCACAGGGCACAAGCAGGTCGCCCAACGAGCCGTAGTCTATATCCTGCTTACCTTCAGAGTAGATGGCTATGGGGATGCTGTAGTCGCCCTCCCAAAGGGTGGAGAGCCTTGTGCCAGACAAAGCGCTACTGAGATACACTGAAAGCGTGGATTGAGTGATACCCAACCGGTTGGCGGCATCGGTTTTCAGAACCACATCGACCATTTCCTCGGTTTCGTCGTAGTCGGAGTGGACATAGAATAGTTTGGGATTCTGCTTCATCAGTCTTAGCAGCGAGTCACGTACTGCTGCGATGTCGCCATAGTTGTCGCCCTTGACATAGAACTCTATAGGTGCCAACACGGCCTGATAGTCCATCTGTTTGAACCTCACCTGCGCCTGTGGGAAGATATTCTCATACCGCTGTGCATACTCGGCCACCAGTTCTTTAGTGGCGTTGTCGCTCACGGTGTTGACGATAAACTGGGCATAGTGATCCGATGCCAGCTGTGGAGCGTATGTCATGTGGAACCGAGGCGACGACATGCCGACAAACGAGGTGATGCTTTTCACTCGCGAGTCCTTAAGCAGCATTGCCGCCAACGAGTCAGCCACAATATCGGTCTCCTCTATCGACGAGCTGGCGGCCATGTGAATCTCGACGGCAAAGCTGTCGCGCTCGGCCTTAGGCAGAACCTGGATGTTGATTTGTGTGAACAGGAAGACTCCCACCAGAACAAAAACAAATCCGGTGGCAAGCGTGAGTTTCTTGTGACGGAAACAGAAATCAAGCAGACGTTGGTAGCCGCGCTGCAGCCACTCGAAGAAGCCGTTCTGCAAACGATCCAGGCGAGTGGTGTTACCCGCACTCTTTATGATACGCGACGAGAGGAACGGAATCACCATAATGGCATAAAAGAAGCTGCAGGCCAAAGCGATGAGGATTGTCCATGGGAACAATCCCACAAAGTCGCCCATGATATTGCCCTTCAGAATGGCAAGTGCGGGGAAGAACATCATGGCTATTGAGGCGGTGGCGAAGAGCATGGAGTTGGCCAGCTTGCCTGTCGACACAGCTGCCGAATACCATCGCGAATGACCTGCACGCAGCAGGTCGGTATAGCCATCGATGACAACCACCGAGTCGTCGACTATCATACCCAACACGGCAATCAGTGCGGCAAGGGTCACGGTGTTAAGTTCGAACCCCAGGAAATACATGATGCCCAGCGTTGCTGCGATACAGATAGGCACCGAGGTGGAACTCACCAATGCAGTACGCAGAGGGAATAGCATCAGCATCACAAAGATAACGATGAGGATAGCCTCTATAAGGTCTTTGAGGAACGACCGTACAGAACGGTCGACCACATTAGGTTGGTCGGTAATGCGATGGATGTGGATATCCGGCGTAATGCTCGCTTCGTAGTCTTCGATAATCGTTTCCACCTTTTTGCCGAAATCCACCACGTTGTTGCCTGGCCGCATCTCTATCGAGAGCATAATGCAGCGATTGTTTCCCGACTGCTGGGCGGTTTGGCTGTTTGAAGACTCCGACTTCATGTCACCTGACGGCTCATAATATTTGATATGAGGTTTCGACTCCTCGTATCGCGTCTCGATGGTGGCGACATCGCGCAGCCGCAGAGTCTGCCCAGTCACCGGGTCGGCAAAGATTATCAGCTCGCCGAGTTCGTAGATATTGCCGAACGGGATAGAGACATGTACCAGCGCGCTGCCTTCGTCGTTACTCACCTTGCCAGAGATAGTGCGGAACCCATGTGCCGCAAGCTCAGTCGAAACTGCCGATGGCGATATGGCATACTGCGTCAGCTTCATAGGATCCATATGAACGGCAATCTCCTCCTTCTGATCGCCCACAATGCTTATTCGGCCCATCTCAGGAATGCTTCGCAGACGTGCCGACAGCTGCTTGGAGATGGCTTCCAATTCACGTGGTGAGCGTTCGTTGCTCTCGATGGCCAGCAGCAGCGACGAGGCGTTGCCAAAGTCATCGATGACTGCCGTCGCCGCCACACCCTGAGGCAGGCTCGTCAACCGGAACAGGGACAACCCCTCGCGAATGCGCGACCAAGTAACCTTCGGGTCGTCATCCGAATGCACCAGCGATACAAAGACATATAGCATACCGTTCTGGCTATAGGAGTATGTGCTTGTCTTGTCGACATCGGTAAAGGTAAAGAGATACTCCTCAACCTTGCCAGCCACCTGTTCCTCGATCTCCTCGGCGGTGGCGCCAGGGTAGACAACAGCCACAACGCCTTGCTTTATCTTAACATTGGGAAACTCGTTCTTGTTCAGATGGGGCAGCGCATAGATGCCTATGGCGATAACTATTATTATCGAAAACGCGAGCAGCGGAAAACTCCGCATCGCGCCTTCTATCATATTTCTTCTCGCAGCCATCTCGACATCTGTTTGGAATACTAATTTTCAAATTTCACCTTCGCACCTGTATACAATTTCTGTTGGCCAGCTGTGACCACGGTGTCGCCTGCGACGAGACCATCTTTTATCACCACGCCGTTGCGTAGGAAATCGCCTACAGTTACAAGGCGTTGCTCCGCCCTGCCGTTCTTTACCACCCACACCACTGTGCCTTCGGGCATTGTCAGCAGGCAGTCGGAGGGCACCACTATCCCGCCAAGCTCACTCAATTTCATATGCACCTTGGCCACCATATCGGGCAGCAGACCTTTCACCTTGTCCGACGTGACTGAGGCATAGACCTTGTATGTATGTCCGAGCGGATTGGCAATTAAGCTCTTGTCGCTAACACGCAGAGACAACTGCTCGTCGCCGAGAGCCGGCACCACAGCCGTAGCTTCATCGCCCACATTGATGAGGGCGATTTCCTGCTCGGGGACAGAAAATTGAACTCGCAGACGATTCATGTCGAGCACTCTGGCGAACATCTCGCCCAGTTTCATCTCCTGCCCCACATGATGGGTTCCACACGATACAACACCACCAAACGGGGCACGCAAGGAGCAGTCTTCCATGTGTTTGCGGGCACTCACCTCGGCTTGGCGTGCTTTTTCCAAGTTGGTTTCCATCTCCACCCATTTCACCTCGCTTAGTCCACCTTCCCTATGGACGGCTTCCAGTCGGCGGTAGGCGTCTTCTGCTTGTCGCAGGGTGGCCAATGCCGTAGAGTGCAGGCTGATAGCGGTAGTAGCATCAACCTCGGCCAGCAACTGTCCCTTGGTCACATGATCGCCGTTCTTCACGGCCACCTTGGTCAGCGTGCCGCCAAGCGGGAACGAGAGGGTCACCTCCTGTTCCGAGCCGATGTCACCCACATAGTTGCGCTCGGTCGGCGTGCTGCCGTCACCGACAACCATAGTCTTCACAAGCGTCGAATCGCTCCATCCCGACGGGACCTTGTTCTTTCCGCCGCAGGAACAAAAGACAATCACACAAAGGCAAATAATATAAATATGTTTCATTTTTAGTTGTTAATGTTATGCAAACTAAAACCTTGTTGTTATCGATGTGCCATTTCTGCAACCGTAATTATGCAAAAAGCAATAGCTGTTACTTGTTGTCTAATTCAATATATAACTAACTGAACAGGCAATTATGGTGGATTCTATAATTGATTAAAGAAGACCAATCATTGTTTCTCCACAGAGATCACTATACGAAAGCCTATCTCGGAGGATTCGTTAGACGCATGAGCGAACTGCCGTGCAGTATTGCGTAGATAGTATGGCGACTGCATATATGAGCCACCTCGCAAACATCGTTTCTGTATATTCACATTGGATGGCATATCAGGCCCTTGTGGATTGGTTTGCGGCGAAGAGCCATACTCTCCATACCAGTCCGTACACCATTCCATTACATTACCCGACATATCGTATAACCCCAACGCATTGGGTTTCAACTGGCCAGACACATGAGGCACTTCATTCGATGTCTTCGAAGACCATGCCACACTGTCACAAAAGCTGCTACCCGCAAAAAGGTAATTCTGGCCTGACTGCCCTCCACCTTTGGCTGCATACTCCCATTCCGCCTCCGTAGGAAGCCTGAATCGATAACCGGTCACCTTGCTCAACGTGTCAACAAAACGTTGTGCATTGGTAAACGACACATTATGGACTGGAAGGGTTAGGTCGGAATGAAGTGAGGGATTAAAACCCATCACAGCATAAAACAGAAACTGCGACACTTCAATGTCAGCAATAAGAAATGCATCGAGCATGACCTGATGCGGTGGCTGTTCCAAAATGTCGGCATCGGGGTCGTAGTAAGGCGAACCGTTTTGCGTGGTGGCGCCCATAGTATACATGCCGCCCCTGACATACTTCATATCAAACCGTATGCCGCCAGCCTCGAACACCGTATCTTTTGCTGGCGCCAGCTTAAGTTCCTGAGGCTGTGGCACAGGATTAACAGATGCCGAATCATCAGGAATCTCCTCCGGCTCACACGAACATAGCATAATGACCGCCAACACGGCCATTCCAGCCGATATTATCTTCCTCATCATAACAGGCCTTCTATGTCCGCTATGATTTTTTTGGCCAGCGCATCAGCCTCTGCGGAGGTATGAGCCTCACAATAGATACGGATAATAGGTTCTGTGTTCGATTTGCGAAGATGAGCCCAACTATCGGCAAAATCAATCTTTACACCATCTATTGTACTCACCTTTTCATCCTTATATTTCTCAGCCATCAAACGCAGAATGTTGTCAACATCCATGTCGGGAGTAAGATCCTTTCGATTCTTTGAAATGACATACTCCGGATAGGTGGCACGGAGTTCAGAAGCCTTAAGACCTCTCTTTGCCATGTTGGTAAGGAAAAGTGCCACGCCAACGAGAGCATCACGTCCGTAGTGAAGCGCAGGATATATAACACCGCCATTGCCTTCGCCACCAATCACGGCATTGACCTCTTTCATCATCGTGGTCACGTTAACCTCGCCGACTGCCGATGCCGCATATTTATAGCCCATACGCTCTGTAACATCCCTCAGCGCCCTGGTCGACGACATGTTGCTTACCGTGTTGCCCGGTGTATGCTGCAGCACATATTCGGCTACCGTCACCAGCGTGTACTCTTCGCCGAACATCTCACCGGTCTCGCACACCAACGCCAACCTGTCGACATCCGGATCGACAACAATACCCAGGTCACATTTTTGCTGAGGTACGACACTGGCTATTTCAGTGAGATTCTGCGGCAGAGGTTCTGGATTGTGTGCAAACATACCCGTCGGCTCACAGTTGAGCTCCACTACATCCTTTACCCCCAATGCACGAAGCAGTCGAGGAATAGCTATTCCGCCAGTCGAATTGACGGCATCAACAGCCACCTTGAAACCAGCTTTCTCAATTGCAGACTTGTCCACCAAAGGCAACTCCAACACTCTACGGATATGAGCATCTATTGTTTCCAAATCCTCCGTAACGGTGCCAAGACGATCCACCTCGGCAAAAATAACCTCATCGCTATCGGCCAGCCTAAGCACCTCGTTACCCTCTGCAGCGTCAATGAACTCACCACGTGCATTCAACAGCTTCAGAGCATTCCAATGCTTGGGATTGTGCGACGCAGTTATAATAACACCGCCGTCGGCCTTTTTATCAATCACTGTCATCTCAGTAGTCGGAGTGGTGCTGAGCCCTGTCTCAATGACATCTATTCCCATGCCCATCAATGTACCGACAACAAGACGGTCTACCATCGCCCCTGAAAGGCGTGCATCACGTCCAACAACAAGGGTCAGACGCTTCTCTGGCTGCTGACGCTGAAGAAAAGTAGCAAAAGCAGCAGTAAACTTAACAACATCGAGAGGACTGAGCCCGTCGCCCGCAGGGCCACCAATGGTGCCACGGATTCCTGAGATAGATTTAATCAATGACATATCTTTCAGTATTTTGCTTATTTAAATTCTATTTTTTACAATTTGCAAATTTACACATTTATTTTGAATCCCCCAAAAACGCCTTATCTAAAAAAAACTCTTTTTTCTTTATCCTCAAAAATAATTTTCCGAAAACATTTCGTATATTTGCCTTTTGGAATTTTACACTATAACATCGCTATTCCTTTATCAATCAATTTCTAAAACCGGTTCATTGATGTAAGGGGTAGTGTAAAATTGATATATATATAATAAAAACCATGCACATAGCAATCGCAGGCAACATAGGATCCGGCAAAACCACTCTCACCGACAAGCTGGCAAAACACTACGGCTATGACGTCCTTCTTGAAAAAATGGACGACAATCCATATATCAACAGTTTCTACGAAGATATGCGCCGTTGGAGTTTCAATCTCCAAATATACTATCTCCACACACGCTACCGCCAGCTTCTCGAAATGAAGCAGACCGGGCGCGACTTTGTGCAGGACCGCACCCTATACGAAGACGCCTACATCTTTGCCCCGAACCTCCAGGCCATGGGCTTGATGAACACACGCGATTACGAAAACTATATAGCCGTCTTCGAGCTCCTCGAATCTTTTATCCAACCCCCAGACCTGCTCATCTACCTACACGGCGAAGTCTCCTCGCTCATCAAACAAATCCAAAAACGTGGCCGCTCATACGAGAGTTCCATCCGCCTCGACTACCTTACAAATCTTAACGACCGTTACGACCGCTGGTTTGAAGAATATGACCGCGGCAAATCTCTTATCATTGACATCGATGAACTCAACTTCGCTGACAGCCGCGAAGATCTTGGCACCGTAATCAACAAAATCGACGCTGAATTCAATGGCCTATTTTAGTAAAGGCTAAAGTTCAAAGATTTTCTCTCGCTCATTATCAACAAACTAATTATTACCATTGTTACAACTTATTTTAATTGTCACTTAATACCCCAATACTAAAATCTAAAGTCATTTTCTTATAACCAATAACCTCTAACCACCATGAAAATATTAGGTATCATCCCCGCCCGCTACAACTCCACCCGCTTTCCAGGAAAGCCTTTGGTCATTATTAACGACAAGCCAATGATCCAGCACGTCTGGGATGGAGTCAAAAACACCGGACTTATCGACCGCCTTATTGTCGCCACCGAGGACAAAAGAATTTTAGATACCGTCAACTCATTCAACGGCGAAGCTGTGATGACCGGAAAACACCACAAAAGCGGCACCGACCGCTGCGGTGAAGCCATCCAGAAAATAGGCGAGGATGTCAACAATTATGACGTCATAATCAACATTCAAGGTGACGAGCCTAAGGTTGCTGCCGAGCATATCAACCTGGTGGTCAAGGCATTTGAGGATCCTTCGGTTCAAATTGTAACTCTAAAGAAGAAGATAACCTCTCTCGCCGAGCTCAACTCCACAGACACTGTCAAGGTTGTTTGTGCACTCAACGGCGACGCACTTTATTTCAGCCGCCAACCTCTCCCCTACATCCGTAGCATCGCCAAGGAGATGTGGCTCCGCCGCCGCTCAATCACCTACTTCAAACACATTGGCATCTACGCTTTCCGCAGCCAAGTGCTCCAACAGGTGGTCCAACTCCCCCAAACACCCCTCGAGAAATGCGAATCCCTCGAACAACTGCGCTGGCTTGAGAACGGTTACCGTATCAAAGTTCTGGAAACAACCAAGGAAAGCGTGGCTATCGACATCCCCGAAGACTTATTGAAACTGAAATAATACCCCCATCTTTAAATTTCATACCTAATCTAATGAATATAACCGATTATTTGGTAGAATACCTCAAACAAGGCTATAGCGTGGTACTCCCAGGCATCGGCCTACTGTCCGAAAAAGAGACAAAGGCTTTCTTTGATTCTTCCACCTCGACTTTTCACCCCACCTGCATCTTTCTACACTTGGAGCCTTCCACCTCTACAGAGACCAAATTTATTGATTTTCTTGCCAAAAAAGAACGTGTCGCACAAAATACCGCCATACAAATATGGAAAAACTACACCGACGCTCTCATGAGGAAAATCAACACTGAAGGTAGCTGCCAACTAAGCGATTTGGGGGCCATCGTGAAACAGGATGGGGAATTCCGCTTCGTTATGACCGACGGCATGAACCTACGCAACAGCGCCCAACAGCTTTCACCTGTCGGAGGAATACGCATTTACGACCATTCGTCTGCCAACGACCCCTTCGCTGCTTTCGAACAGCCTTTGAGGGATGAACCTATCGTGACCACCCCGACATTCGATATTCCAGAACCTGAGCCGATACAGGAACCTGAACACGTTAACGAACCGGAATCTTTCGAAAAACCCGAACCTGTAGAAGAACCAGAAACCATAAAAGAACCTGCATTTGGCGAAGAGACAGAACCTATTGCTGACGAAAATCCCGAACCTGACGAAGAGCCCGAACAAGAAATTGAACTCGTTGAAGAACCAGAGCCGACTGACGAGCCGAAACAGGAACATGACAGAGATTCCGAACCGGTTTTCTCACAGCTCTCCCAACTCGATGCCATAGAGAGTTCCAATGAAGACGATGAAGATGAAGACGACGAGGAGGATGAAATAAAAAAACATTTCAGCTTCTGGAGAATCCTTATTTGGATTATATCCTTACTCATCATCCTTGCCGCATGCGCTACCGTCATCGACCATTACATCTTCAACAGCAAAGGCCGCAACTGGCTTGCCAAGTATATACCTTCAATCACTACAGACAACCGACAGCAACAGGTTTCAAACAACATTCCTGAACCTCCCGCAAACTATGACACCGAAGCCGCACGCGACAACATTACCGAATACACTTTCCTGCTTGACGGTCTCAGTTTTGACGAAAATGAAATTCAGACTCAGAGCGACCAAATCATATCAAACCTCCAACCTCTGTTTGAGAGCTATCTCAAAGCTCACAAACAATCAAAATATCTGGAGGCCTTTAACGACAAGGCTCGCACCTACACCATCCAGCGTCTTACCGAGTTGCTCACTGACAACGTATTCCACCCGCAATCGTTGCTCAACTACAAAGACTATGTGCGCGAAGAAGCAATGCCCTATCTCAAATACCGAAAGTTCCAGATCAAATCGACAATTATTCAAACCGAACTGATGGATGACGCCACCATCGCAAGAATTCTCGACGACATTTTGCCTGAAGAGGTTACCATAACAGAACCCGATGTTCCAAAGACCGTGGCAGACAAAAAGCCTCGCCAAACGGCACCGACATCACACGTGGCCACAGCCTCAAAACAAGGATATGACATTATTGCCGGTTTCTATCTCGACAAGCGCACCGCCGACGCACAATGCCGTCAACTCAAAAACCGCGGATGCGACGCCTATATCATCAACCGCAACAATTATTACTATGTCAGCATGGGCAGTGCCGCTTCCCGCACTGAAATAGAAGCCAAACGTGCCGTCATCATGGAATGGTACAAAGGCGACATATCCATAAAGAAATGGTAAGATGGCAAAACATAAATTAGCACGCTTCGCCGAAAACCTAACCTTTCCAAACCTCTTCCAGGTCTCTTTCGATCACCTTGCACAACATGGTTTCGAATGGAAGGGGCGTTGGAACGAGGTCTTCCAAAACGACAACCCCATAACACTCGAACTGGGTTGCGGCAAGGGTGAATATACCATAGCCCTCGCTCGCCAGAATGCCGACCGCAACTATATCGGTGTCGACATCAAAGGGGCTCGTTTATGGCGTGGTGCTAAAACAAGCAATGAAGAGCAGATGAAAAACGTCGCCTTCCTGCGCACCCGTATAGAAATGATCGATCATTTCTTCGCCTCCGACGAGGTGTCAGAGATTTGGATAACGTTCCCTGACCCTCAGCCAAAAAAACCTCTCAAAAGACTCTCCTCTCCCCGCTTTCTAAACTATTACAGCAGTTTCCTCAAGCCAGGAAGCCCTATTCATCTAAAGACAGACTCCAAAGAGCTTTACGACTACACCCTTGACGAAGTCATCACTCCCGCCGGATATCCGGTCATATTCGCAACGTCAGACCTTTACAACTCAAACTATGGCGGAATGGCATCCGCCGTACAGACTTTCTATGAAAAGATGTTCCTAAGTCAAGGCAAGCCAATAACATACATCCAATGGCAAATCAAATAAATAGTCATAATCTTTTTCAGCATAGCATAATAAATTCATAAATTCATAAATTCAAATTTTATTATCATGTCAGGACACAACAAATGGTCAAAGATTAAGAGAGCCAAAGGCGCAGCAGATGCCAAACGCTCTAAACAGTACTCCAACATCTTGAAACAAGTATCTATCGCCGTTCGTGAAGGCGGCCCCGATCCCGACAGCAACCCGCGTCTGCGTCTACTCGTCCAAAACGCTCGTGGCTGCAACATGCCCAAGGACACCCTACAGCGCGCCATCAACAAAGCCAATGACAAAGACGCTGCCGCAATGCAGGAACTCACTTTCGAATGCCACGTCAACCATGGTATAGCACTATTCATTGAGGCTCTCTCCGACAACAACAACCGCACTGTTGCCAATGTCAAATCCATCATGAATAAATTCGGCGGCACCCTCGAGACAAACGGAAGCCTAAGCTTCCTTTTCGACCGCAAAGGCGTCTTCGTAATCCCGCGTAAAGCCGATATGAACGTTGAAGAACTCGAGATGGATCTTATAGACGGTGGCCTCGAGGAAATGGAAGTAGATGATGACTACCTCACCCTCTACACTGCATACGAAGATTTCGGCAATATGGTCAAAATGCTCGAAACCAAAGGCATCGAGTGCGAAAGCGCCGAACTTCAGCGTATTCCAAACACCACCCGCTCCATCGACGAAGACTCTATACGCAAAGTCCTTAAGGTTATCAATATTCTCGAAGAGGACGACGACGTAACCAACGTCTTCCACGACATGGAGATACCCGACGACTTCGAGGAAGAATAATCATTCCCCAAGGCTGTTTTGATAGTTGAATATTGGAACGACCACATTCAAATTCAATGCAATAATAATTGAAAAAATGTCTGATTCAACATTCATAACCCAACAATCAAAACTATACCTTGTCCCAACTCCTGTAGGAAACCTCGGCGACATGACCTTTCGTGCCGTCGAGGTTTTAAAATCTGTCGACCTGATACTCGCCGAAGATACCCGTACCAGCCGCGTACTCATGCAGCATTACGGCATTTCCACACCTCTTCAGTCTTACCATATCTTCAATGAGCACCGAGTCGTAGATTCCATTATAGAAAAATTACAGGGCGGTACGACTATAGCAATAGTCACCGACGCCGGCACCCCCGGCATCAGCGACCCGGGATTCCTTTTGGTTCGCGAAGCCATCAACAATGACATCGAAGTGGAATGCCTCCCCGGAGCTACAGCATTTGTGCCAGCTCTTATAGACAGCGGAATCCCTTGCGACAGATTTGTGTTCGAGGGTTTCTTGCCTCACAAGAAAGGCCGTCAGACTGCCATACGGCAACTTGCCGAAGAAAGCCGCACCATGATTATTTATGAAAGTCCTTTCCGCTTAGTAAAACTGCTGGAACAACTCATCGAAGTCGTTGGCGAAGAACGCCATGTCAGCGTCAGCCGCGAAATCAGCAAACTACATGCCGAAACCGTACGCGGAACACTACGTGAAGTCCTTTCCGTGTTCTCATCTAAAGAGGTTAAAGGGGAGATCGTTGTCATACTGGCAGGAAAACAAGATGTTTGAGGCGCAAAATATATCATAAAACTATAACCATTTTTTCATCATGAAAACCACTCATATCCTTGTCATCATCAGTCTTATTCTCTCTCATGCCTCTTTTACAGGGTATAGTTCCTCCATCAAAAACTACCAGTGCAGCAAATGTGCCACGGTAGTCAGAAGCGACCGGATTCCCTCTTCCTCCAACTGCAGAGCAGGAGGCTCACACCAATGGCATAACCTGGGAGAGTTTGGCATGGAAAACTATTGCTGCAAGAAATGCAGCACCGTGCTCAAAAGCAAGCGCATCCCCAGTACGACAGGCTGTCCGGCAAAAGGGTCACACCAATGGAGCCATCTTGGCCATGTGGGTAATATCACCTACCAATGCCGGAAATGTGGTGTCACCCTGCACAACGAGCGCATCCCATCGACAACAGGATGTCCTCAAGGCGGTTCTCACCAATGGAGCAAGTTGACACATTAGCGAATAACCTCCATACTACGCCGGAATCATTTATTTTGAAATACGGTCGCCGCAAAAGTCTTTCCGTTTACACTTTGCGCAATGTGTTCCCAGCCAGACACTATCGAGGTGATCAGCGGCGGCATCGACAAGTGCGAGTTCATCAGTAAGTATTCCGGACTCAAAATTACGGCCACCCTCCCCTTTCATTCCCATTCCAGCTCCAGTGAGGTTGGCGGAACCAATATATGCTACCGTGCAGTCGAAAATCATTATCTTAAAATGTACACGCGGACATAGTTTTCGTTCCAATTTAGACCATAATCCCGGATATCTGTCAAAATCAGCACGGAAATTTTCCCCGGGTTCCTTGGCGTGAAGCAAACGGACTGCCACTCCCCGTTTAAGAAGTCCGTCAAGAACGGAAAGAAACGGAACGGCACCGGATCCTCTACTTACATACAAATCCTTCAGATCCGAAGTGCCAATCCATATATCATGCTTTACCTTCGCACAACGCGACAGCACCTCGGTATAATGTTCCTTATCAGCAATATATTTTATCATCTGGATTAATTTCTATCCGCAACTTATTGATGTTGATATAACGTGGAAGAACAAGGTTTATTGCTTTTTTTACAAACAACCTCAGAAGCTACGCATTAATTTTCCAAATGGGAGTTACAGAAGTTAAACGAAGTTATCGCTCTTCGCGCTGGAAGTTAAAGACTATACATTTGGACTGTCAATAACATTTGTCCCTTAACTCCCACTAACTCCCTTTAACTTCTCTCATAAAAACCTTTACCCTTTACTTACAATAATCCTTACTCATCAACGTTTTTTATTCAAGAATGCTCGGAAATAAACCGATAGTCCTTGCTTGAATTATTAAAAAAAAAAATTTCCCCATGAAACGATTGCTCTTATTTCTGCTTACCGCTATTGTTTGCGGCAACGCCATCTGTCAGGACAGCCAACGCCAGCGGCTTGAAAAGCATCTATACACCCTTGCAGCCGACAGCCTCAATGGCCGCAAGGCTGGAACCGACGATGCCTTTCGTGCCTCCAAATACATTGAAAAACAATGGAGCGAAATGGGTTTAAAACCTTTTGTAGGCTCCAGTTACAGGATGCCTTTCTCGCTCTTCGGATCAGATAAATATTGTAATCTTGTGGCCATCATAGAGGGCTCCGACCCAGTACTGAAGGATGAATACATTATTCTGGGCGCCCACTATGACCATATCGGTATAAAAAATGGCGAGGTGTGCAACGGCGCCGACGACAATGCATCGGGTTCTACATGTCTAATAGAAGTGGCGCGTCAACTGCTCGCGGACAAGACAAAACTTCGCCGCAGCGTCATAATCTGCGCTTTCGACGCCGAAGAGATTGGTTTATTTGGCTCTCAGGAATTTGCCAAATACCTATCAATCAACGGTCTCATAGAGCGTGTACAACTGATGATGAGCATCGATATGGTAGGCTGGTACAAGGCAAACGGAAGCCTGATAATGGAAGGAACAGGCACCCTCAGCGATGGAAACAATATCACAAATCCCACATGCCTTGGAGTCGACATCAATATCAAAAACAAGACCTTCGAAAACTCTATTTTTACAGCTACCGACACCGAACCTTTCGCAAAAAAAGGGATAGCCACTCTGGCAGTAACCACAGGACTGAAATCGCCTTACCACAAACCACAGGACGACGCCGATCTTATTGACTATGAAGGCCTGGACCTTATCACCAACTATATTACAGCATTGACCGTCTCCATATCCAAACAAGAGAGCGACATCCCCTCCGGAAAAGTGGCCTTCAAACACAGAGAAAAGAAAAAAGCCTTCTCTTTGGGCGTATGCATGGGATATAACACTAGCAACCTTCATTTCCACAACGCAGCAGTAATAGGAAAATCACTATACGGCGGACAGGCAGGACTTATGATGCAATTCAACCTAAGCGAAATGATATCGTTGCGTGCCGACGCTCTCTATTCATTTACCCGATGCAGAATGACAACGGCAAACGACGCTTTTGGAAACGGATTCAAACTCCAACAACAATCGGCAACCATCCCTGTCATGCTTCAATTCAACTTCGGGAACATATTGAACTCCTTTTATCTCAACCTTGGAGGTTACTATAGCCGTACCTTCGAAGGAAAGTTCTACGACAACGTACCCGAATCGGCACCCTCCTATCTGCCAAATCCTGACCAATGGGGCATAGTTTGGGGCTTAGGTATGCGCTTGGGATACCATTTGCAACTCGACTTGACCAGTTACTATCAATGTAACAATATCTTCTTGGAGACCGGCGGCCTACCAAAAGCACGCAAGACGATGTTTACCTGCTCGCTGGGCTACTATTTCTAAAAGAAAAATAACCCCCATCCCAAACGCCTCTGCCTGCAATTCTGCGGCACCACTCAAAATAGTTCGCCTCTTGCACAAACCGAATATCCATGGATGACAAAATGTCAGCCATGGATATTTTGGCATAGACCTTGCACTTTAATCAGGTACAATAATAATGAAATTAATATAAATACTTTATCAATATGCAAGGTAACTTAAATGTCCAAACCGAGAATATCTTTCCGGTAATCAAGAAATTCCTATATTCAGACCACGAAATTTTCCTGCGTGAACTTATCTCCAACGCCATCGATGCAACTCAGAAACTTAAGGCACTCTCTTCGCGTGGAGAAATCAAAGGTGACCTCGGCGACCTTACCGTTGAGGTTCGTATCGACAAGAAAAAGCTAATCATCTCTGACCATGGTATCGGAATGACTATGGACGAGATTGATAAATACATAAACCAAATCGCATTCAGCGGCGCCAACGACTTCCTCGACAAATACAAAGACGTTCAAGAAAACCTAATAGGCCACTTCGGTCTCGGATTCTACTCGGCTTTCATGGTCGCCGACAAAGTGGAAATCGAAACCAAATCCTACCAGGATTCACCTGCCGTACACTGGAGTTGCGACGGTTCTCCCGAATTCGAAATGAACGAAGGCAAACGCAAAGAGCGTGGCACCGACATTATCCTTCACATCGCCGACGACTGCAAAGAGTTTCTCGAAGAGCACCGCATTCTTGAACTTCTCAAGAAGTACTGCCGTTTTATGCCTGTGGCTATCCGTTTCGGAGAAGAAAGCCAATGGGAAGACAGTACGACAGAATTTAACGAAGTAGACGACGGCAACGGCGGAAAGAAAAAACAACCCAAACGCGTGGAAAAGAAAGTTCCGCGCATCATCAACGACACCGACCCCGCTTGGAAAAAGAAACCTGCCGATCTCTCCGACGAAGACTACAAAAAATTCTACCATGAACTATATCCGATGAACTTCGAGGATCCTCTGTTCCAGATACACCTCAACGTCGACTACCCGTTTAACCTCACCGGCATTCTTTATTTTCCGAAAGTACGCAAAACGATTGACCCGAACCGTAACAAAATACAACTATATTGCAATCAAGTCTTTGTAACCGACAGCGTAGAGGGTGTTGTCCCAGAATACCTCATGCTGCTGCATGGCGTGCTCGACAGCCCCGACATACCACTCAACGTCAGCCGCAGCTACCTACAGAGCGATAGCAATGTCAAAAAAATCGCACAACACATATCAAAAAAGGTCGCCGACAAACTCGATGAGATGAGCAAGAACCCTGTAGAGAAGGAAAAGAGCGAAGACGATAAAACAGATTCGAAACCTTCTGTTTTCAATTCTCAACTGGAAGAAAAATGGGACGATATAAAGATTTTCGTGGAATACGGCATGTTGACGGAAGAAAAATTCTGTGAACGCGCACTGAAATTCGCCCTACTGAAAAATACCGAAGGACTCTATTTCAAACTCGACGATTACCGCGACAAAATCAAAGCTCTCCAGACCGACAAGGATAAAAACGTCATCTATCTCTATGCCACCGATGTAGACGAACAACACGCCTATATTGCAAAAGCCAAGGAAAAAGGCTATGACGTACTACTGATGGACAGCGTTCTTAACTCACACTACATCAACCTGCTCGAACAAAAAATAGAAAACACGCGATTCGTTCGTGTCGACGCCGATACGGTCGAAAAACTAATCGCCCACGATGATAACATCCCGGAAAAACTATCCCAGGATGAGAAAGACAAGCTGAAACCAATCATTGAAAACGAGGTCGACAAAGCACGTTTTACAGTATTGCTCGAAAGCATGGAAAGCGACGATCAACCTATGGTCATTACCCAGAACGAGTTTATGCGCCGATACAAAGAGATGAGCCAGACGAGCGGAGGCGGCATGGGTTTCTATGGGGAGATGCCCGACAGCTACAACCTCGTTGTAAATATCAACCATCCTCTTATCAGTCAGCTACTCAACGAAACAGACGTCGAAAAACAACGCCAGCTTGTACATCAACTAACCGACCTCGCCCTGCTGAGCAATGGACTTCTTAAAGGAGAAGCTCTCACAAACTTCATCAAACGTTCTGTCGATATTATCAAGTGATAAAGACAACTACAACATAAGACAAACTTGTCAGTTTAACATTTCATCATAACTTAACGGGATTGTCAACATACAATCCCGTTTTTATTAATAGCTGTAAAACTTATCATTTTTTTATTGTATCTTTGCACTTTGTAAAAAAAACGATTAAGCATATATGTATTGTAAAACAATCTAATAACAGACATATACACTTCGCATTTTGTTCACCGACATTAACTATTTAAAATAACACCATGTCATGACAGCACCAGAAACTTTCTTCAATAAATATTTGACGAAGTTCTTCATTGCTCCAATAGTGGTGTTATTAATGTTGACGCAAGGCAATTCTGCACTCTATGCCCAAAGCATACCTCTCTGTTACGACGACCACACATTCACATCACCAGAAGCATCTGTCGCCATTTATCCTACCCTTAACGACAGCATTTATTGTAGTAATCCGACAATTAACATAATAGTCCCGCCAGCTCATGGCTCGACTAATTTGGAAAACAACACAGGTAACGGCGAAATCCTTCCCTCTGTAATCTACACACCTCTGCAGGAGAGTCCTGCAGGTTCCCAATTTATAGGTATCGACAGTATACTGATTTCCGTATGCTGCAACGGACCTTGCGACACATCGTGGATTTACATCACCGTGACCACGCTGCCAGACAACATTTTCAACTCCGACTGCACTTTCCCCGCTGACAGTAACGCTTTCGGAATGACGGAACTCTTCTCATGCTCCAATGTCAACAGCATGTCCACCCCCATGGTCGCGGATATCGACGGCGACGGTTACCCGGAAATAATAGCCTGCAAACATGATAGCCAACAGTCTCCTTGGTACTCCAACGGATTCCTTGTGTTTGACGGAAGGAACGGAACTCTTAAACAAACCATATACACCTACCAGTTCGTCAATAACGGCCAATGTGTCACTATTGCCGACATCGACCGTGACGGACTTGCGGAGATATACCTCCTCAACAGAGAGGGGTTCGTTTGCAGCTATTCCAATAGCGGAACCCTACGCTGGGTCAACAGCACAACGGTTGTGCCATACAACTTTCTCCTGACAGCCGCCGATATAATGGGCGACAGTACGGCAGAAATCGTTTGTGGAAGCTATATTTTCAATGCCTCTGACGGGACACTCCTCCTACAAGGCGTCACACAGGAAACCGGAAGAGGTTTCGCTGCTCCAAACGGTTTCAACACCACAAACAAACCATACTACCTCTACTCTTTATGTGACATCAACAACGACGGGAAACTGGAACTCTGCGCGGGAAATACTATTTACTCTATAACAATCACAAACGAAAACGGTACAGCAGGCAACAGCTGGAACATCTTGCGACAAGCAGACGTAAATCCCGCCATCACAAACTATGACGGTCAAACCATCAGTATTGACTTCGACGGGGATGGGGACCTTGACATCTGTGTTATTGGCACCTCCCACAGCATCTCGTCAAATAATCTACCAGGCACACACACCGTAAACACATACGTCTGGGATGGACAAACCAGCACTATTCTGGGTTACAAAAGCCAAATTGTCAACAGCAACTATTGTCCCTCCATTCCTTCATCTGCAGACCTCGACGGCAACGGCTCTCCGGAAATAGCTTTCACCATCAAAGGGGTAGGATTGATTGCCTACTCATATAACCCTAATGCCACATCAAGCATGAGTGAGCTGCATCACTACATTCCCTTCGGAGAAACAACAGGATTGACAGTGTTCGACTTCAACCAAGACAACCACAACGAGATTGTTTTTCGCAACGACTCACTCCTCTATATTGTAGACGGCTCCACATTGACAAATAAATGTACACCAGTCCCTGCTTTTTCTGGCACCCTGACAGAATACCCTGTAGTAGCTGATGTCAACGGTGACGGTCACGCAGAAATAATAGTATCAAGAGCATACCTGGATTGGAGTTCCGGGAATTGCAACGGTTGCATCTCTGTATACGGAAGCGCCACACCGGGAGCCTGGTCTTCCGCACGAAAAGTATGGAATCAATGGGCTTACAATTCGGTGAACATCAACGAGGATTTGACAGTTCCGCAACATTTGTTCAATATCGCCAACCAATTCCCAAACGGGAAACAGCCTTTTAACACTTTCCTGTGCCAGATGCCTATGATAGACCGTCAGGGAAGGATTTTCACCCTCGCTGCAGATGCCGCCGCAGACAACGCAACAATGTTCTGGACAGACGATTCTGTTAGCGTTGCCGTAGAATACCACAACCAAGGAGGGGCAACACTTGTAGCGCCTTACGGAATCACTATATACAAAAATGAATACCTTGGTGCTGTCATCATGCGCGACAGCATCCTTACCAACCTCACCGACAGCAACCTGCACACCCTACGTATCCCCAGAAACATTATTTGCCAACTAAATGAAAACGACAGCTTGGTAATCTCCATCAACGATTTGGGCAACGGAATAGCCCAAAATGGAGGGCAACAAGCCGAATGCGACACTTCAAACAATATCATAACAATAAAAACCAGTATATTTAGCAACAGCGGAGACACCTCTGCCACCGCCTGCGACAGTTTTTTCTGGTGGAACATTTCTTACACAAACTCAACAGATACCCCTGAGCATGTATACACCAACTTCACTGGATGTGACAGTACCGTCACATTAAATCTGACCGTCAACCATAGCTCTACGTACACCGAGACAGTATATACATGCGACAGCTTGACCTGGCACAATATCACATATACTGCCAGCACCCAAAGCCCGACTTTCACAACCCAGAATCATTCAGGATGTGACAGTATAATAACACTACACCTTACAATCTTTCAATCGACTGTCCTCGACGAGTCAACCACTATTTGCCAAGACCAACTGCCATATCACTGGGGCGACACTATCTTGAATCCCGACATTGAAAACGACAGTCCGTCGACCCACAATTACAGTTCATCGTATACAAACGGTCATGGTTGCGACAGTACAATCAGGCTGTCACTCTCCGTCAATCCAACTCACCAAGCCACCGATCATCAGCAACACTGCGACAAATACATGTGGCAGGATGGAATAACATACCACACTTCAACCAATGTACCACAAATACATCTTGAAAACAGTTATGGCTGTGACAGCATTGTAACTCTCGACCTGGTCATCATCCAATCAAAACTAACAGAATTAACCGACAGTTTCTGTCAGGGAACACAATACCAATTCAATGGTCACTCGTATATTACAGGAGGAATCTATTCCGACACACTGCAGGCTGAAAACGGCTGTGACAGCATTACAAAACTAACTCTTACAATGCTGTCAATCCCTGTTCTCCACATAACAGAAAGCCACGATTGTGAGACAAGACATTATTTCATTCATGCGGAGAGCAATGTTGACTATCTATGCTGGTCCGCGAACGGAAACTGGAACGACGACTGGGGCTCTGTGCATGGACGGAATCTGATTGTCTCCACCCCTACTCCCTTAACACTGACATTGTTTGCAGACTACACAAGCACGCCGACATGCTCAAAAACTACAAGCGTCACACTACAGCCTATTATTATGCCCGAGGCCATTATGGATGTTTCTCCGGAATACCTTACCAACGACAACAGGACTATCATCGCAAAGAATCATAGCAGCGGTGAAGAATGGGTGCAGTGGTTTGTAGACGGAAACGACTTCGGAAGCGAACAAAGCATCTCATACACCTGCGGAATGAATACCGACTCGGTATTGATTACCCTCTTTGCAAACAACAGCTTATGCCACGACTCGGTCTCAAGGACTGTATATGTACGCAAAAACACTATTTATGCCCCAAACGCCTTCACACCCAACGAGTCGACAAACAACACCTTCGACATCCTATTCACCGGTATACTGGAATATGAACTCGCAATCTACTCAAGACAAGGATTGGAGATCTATAGCAGCGTCACAGGCAGTTCTCCTTGGGACGGCACATACAAAGGCTCCCCTTGCCCTGAGGGATGCTATGTCTGGATAGTGAAATACCGCAGCGTGGTTGAACCTCAATACTGGCATACAGAAAAAGGGACCGTTATACTGCTACGCTAAGGTCCCTTTACATTAATTCTTAATCAACACTTATTCTGAAGCGCGATCCCTGTTCATGAAGGTATAGCCCTTCATCAATCCGGTATTGGCACTGCCGATAAAACTGAGAACTATCTTGCCTTCGTCGGTGTTGCCGTATTTTTCCTTGATCACCTCTACAGCATGCGAGACAATCAGACCTTTCTGGTAAAGGATGCGGTATATATCCTGAATGTTGTTTACCTCAGCCGTGGAGAATCCTCTGCGTTGTAACCCGACAGAGTTGACTCCTGCAAACTGGATAGGATAGCGACCAGCCTTTACAAACGGTGGGATGTCCTTGTTCACCAGCGATCCTCCCATAGTTATCACATGCGAACCGATATGGACAAACTGAAGGATAGCCGTCTTTCCTCCAAGAACCACCCAGTCGCCAACAATAATATGCCCTGCCAATGTGGTATTGTTGGCAAAAACACAGTTGCTGCCAACCACACAATCATGCGCCACATGTACATAAGCCATTATCAGATTGTTGTCGCCAATCACAGTCTTGCCCGATGCCGCTGTTCCACGATTAATGGTACAACACTCGCGAATAACGTTGTTGTCACCAATCTCAACAGTGGTATATTCTCCGTTGAATTTCAAATCTTGTGGTATTGCAGATATCACCGATCCCGGGAATATCTTGCAATTCTTTCCAATACGTGCACCTGGGAAAATAGTCACATTTGGTCCAATCCATGTGTTGTCTCCTATGACAACATCTTCATATATCGTTGTAAAATTACTTATCTTTACGTTGTTTCCGATTTTTGCCTCAGGATGCAAATCGTAGAGAGTCATGATTCAAATATTAGTGATTATTTCAGTAATGTTGTTTGTATAAACGTTAAGCCAACTTTTTTATTGTTGACCTGATTTTTTTTGCCAATTCAGTGTTAGCCCTGTGGCCAGGACATCTCAAAGCAAAATGACCTTTCACAGGCATTCCAACAAGATAAATATCCCCCATAAAATCCAACAGCTTATGTCTTGCCGGCTCATTGGGAAAATATGGTTTCACCGTATTCAGTACACCATTGTCAACCTGTATACTATTCCTGTCTTTGTTGAAAAGGGCTGCCAGCCTCGACTTTTCCTCATCGCCGAGCGGCTTATCAACAAAGACCAAAGCATTGTCCAAATCGCCACCCTTTATAAGGTTTAACGACAGCAGAACCTCTACCTCATGAAGAAACACGAAAGTCCTGCATTTGGATATCTCTTTCACATAATCGTCATAAGAGGTCAGTGTTGCCCTCTGTATACCAATAAGGCCACTCTTAAACTCAATCTGACAGTCTACCCTGAAGTCTTCTGCCGGCGTAGCAACCATTTCAATGCCAGCATTCAAGTCTTCCCATCTCACCTCTTCCGTCAAACAGAGATACTTTCTCTCTACATCCTGTGTCTCTATACCCACCTCCATGATTTTCTCAACCCAAAGATGAGAACTTCCGTCCAGTATAGGTATCTCCGGGCCGTCCACCTCTATAACAGCATTGTCGATCCTCATTCCATGTATAGCAGACATCATGTGCTCTATAGTAGACACATAAACACCACGCCGTGCCACGGTAGTACCGTGATTAGTGTCGGCCACATTATCTGCCAACACAGGTATCAATGCAGTGGGTCTGACATCGGTACGGCGTATAACTATGCCGCTGCCTGCGGGTGCAGGTATCATACAGGCATGGGTAAACTTGCCAGTATGAAGTCCCGGTCCAGACAAGGTGAAAGGTCTCTTTATTGTTGTTTGATATTCCATTTCTAAATATTAAAGTATTGCTCAACGCAATATGTGATGATTAGGACTATCTAATCTTTATCAATTTATAATTAAACATCTGATAGATATCCGGACATTGGTTTTCATATCCTCCATTTGCCCCACGCTGCTTCAACCCGAAGGGGAAAAGCAGTCCGGAAGGAGAATTGAATGTCTGTGGGTTACGCCAAAATTCAGCTCCCTTCTGCCATAAAGCGGTAGCGAAATACAGCATGATATCATGTGCTGTTCCGGCATAAAGGCTGTTTGGCTCAGTGCGAAATTTTTCCTTATATGTATCTACAAAACGCTTGTGCAACGGATTGTCATAGTCAAGATGTCCAATAGTAACCATCGTGTAGTTTACATGCTGCAACTGATCGAAATCCAGATCATGATATTTTTCCAGATAGTTGCTTATGGTCATCAGTCTCGGAGTCTCCTTTCCCGTGGACGACAGTCTGTTAAGAAGTGTAGTTGCGTACAAATTATTTCGACTGTCTCCTTGGTCGTAAATACTCAGAATCACATTGTTGTTAGTTGTCTTCAAAGTCGACAACAATTTGTTATTGGCACTCCAATCAAACAAGGTATACTTGATATCCTTGCGAGCTTCAAGCTGCTTGAGAATCTCCTCTTTGTACAGATGTTCTTCGCTCGAGAGACTCTTGTTGTTTGAGTGAATAATATATAGCTGCCCTCCCTTGTGCTTGGAAGCCACAATGTCAAGCATACTTTTTACAGTAGACTCCGTTGAAGGCATGCATTTGACAACATAAGGATTGTCGGCGACAACCTCCACACGAGAGGAGAAGGGGTTGATAACCATCACCTGGTGTTCTTTTGCCAATGCTGCAAGTTTTTCAAAGGGCTTCTTGACCAGAAGTGCAATGACAAAGTCGGAATTGGCTACGTTATGCGACTCAAATGCCGCCGCCACATCCTCCTCCTTGTCCGAGGTCATGTCGACCACATTGAGCACCACACTGACACCCCGCTCCTCAAGCTCATACAACGCCATGAGGATACCCTCATAGAACTGGATAAACTCAAAGGATTTGTATTCTTTTTTTCCTCGCTGCTCAATATCGAACTTGGAAGTTGAGATACCATCTATTCTGTTAAGATATAAAGGCAGCATTACGGTAACAAAGAGTCGATTTTTGTCCTGACGGTCACGCACCCTAAAAGGGAATTTCGATGGTGTTGAGCTGGTCAGGAACGGAGCCTTTTCCTTAGGAAAAACTGATGGCACTTCGGCAAAAGGATATGGATTTTCCACTGGGCGCCTTACTGCCAAACTGTCCGTACGCTCGCCAGACTTCTCATCCTTAGTAATCTCCGTACTGTCGTTTTTCTTTAACGGTTCCTTGCTCTCTTCCTTTTTGACGGGGTCAACTTTCTTTACCGGTTCCTTGCTCTCCTCTTTTTTCACCGACACATCACTTCCATTTTTTTTGGAGAACTCGTCCTTTTCAGGGATTCGTAACATTTGTCCGGCCTTAAGCTGTTCGTTGTTCAAATCAGGATTGGCTTTGACAAGATCTTCGACAGTGATGCCATATTCGCGGGCTATACCATAAAGGGTCTGACCCGCCTCCACCTTGACATAGTGTGCCGCAAAATGAACATCTTTTTTCTCATCCTTGACTTTCCCCTGGCTCTGTCCGACGGCAGCCATACTAAGTTCGTTTTTCGGCAGCCATACCGTGTCGCCGGGCTGCATAAGGTGTATGTCAGTCTTGATTACGGCATCATAATATTTCAACCCATAGGCTCTGGAAATCGAAAAAAGAGTCTGTCCCTTTTCAACAATATGCACATAATACTCCTTGCCTTTTATTTTCTGAGTCTGACTGGACAAAGAAATCCCTTGTGCCGTGACGGTACCCTGGACCGAGGCTATACAGAAAACAAGCGTTACAAATATAACTATTAAGCGCTTCATATTCTTATTCCCACTCTATTGTTGCAGGAGGTTTGGAACTGATGTCGTATACAACGCGGTTCACACCCTTTACACGGTTGATTATCTCATTACTAATCTTGGCAAGAAAATCATAGGGAAGATGCGACCAGTCGGCTGTCATACCGTCCACCGACTCTACAGCCCTGAGTGCAACGACACGCTCGTAGGTACGCTCGTCTCCCATAACTCCAACGGACTGAACCGGGAGGAGCATGCATCCTGCCTGCCACACCTTGTCATAAAGTCCCCACTCACGCAAGCCCCGCACAAATATGTCGTCCACCTCCTGTAATACATGCACCTTTTCGGGTGTCACCTCTCCAAGCACACGAATGGCTAATCCCGGACCGGGAAAAGGATGACGGCTTATCAACTCTTCCTTTATGCCAAGCTGACGTCCCACACGGCGCACCTCGTCTTTGAACAGGCTGCGCAACGGCTCCACAAGCTGCAACTTCATATAGTCTGGCAATCCGCCGACATTGTGATGCGACTTGATAGTCTGCGAAGGCCCCTTGACAGAACTTGACTCTATAACATCAGGATAGATAGTACCCTGTGCCAGCCAGCGGGCATCATCAACCTCCTTGGCCGCCTCGTCAAATACGTCAATAAAGGTCTTGCCTATGGCTTTGCGTTTCTTCTCAGGATCAGTGACTCCTGCCAAAACGCTATAGAATCTCTCTTTTGCATCCACTCCTCGTACATTAAGACCCATATCGTTGTACGACTCAAGCACTCCTTCGAACTCATTCTTTCGCAACAGTCCGTTATCTACAAAAATACACTGCAGGTTATGACCGATAGCCCTGTTGAGCAGAACTGCCGCGACTGATGAGTCCACACCACCTGAGAGGCCTAAGATGACCTTATCGTTTCCAACCTTTTCGCGGATTTGTCGCACAGTCATTTCGATGAACGATTCAGGAGTCCAGCTCTGATCACAGTGACATATATCAACAACGAAATTTTTCAGCAGGGTAAGTCCATCGACAGAGTGATGAACCTCCGGATGGAACTGGATAGCGTATGTCTCTTCCCCTTCAATCTGATACCCTGCATATTTCACATTGTCCGTAGAACAGATGCAACGGTATCCGTCCGGCACACTCTCTATGGTGTCGCCATGACTCATCCATACCTGCGAACCTACCGGAATGCCTTTCATCAACTTTGACTCATTGTCTATCCACTGCAGATTGGCTCTGCCATATTCCCTCGTCTTCGATCCTTGCACACTTCCACCTCCGAATTTAGCAAGATACTGGGCTCCGTAACATACAGCCAACAACGGCAATTTGCCTTTTATCCCCGACATATCCGGTATTGGAGCATCGGCTGCATTGCAAGAATAGGGACTACCCGAAAAAATCACGCCCTTGACATCGTCGGTAAGGGCTGGAATCTTGTTGAACGGATGGATTTCACAGTAAATATTCAGTTCTCGCACTTTGCGTGCTATCAATTGAGTATATTGAGAACCAAAGTCTAACACAATAATTGTGTCCATAATCTAATTATTTAAATAAAATACAAAATTACACATTTTTTTTTATCCCCAAAAATTAATCTTCCCACCGTTCCAACAATCCCTTTTTACAATATTTCACTAAAACTTTCGTTATTATTCATAAAAAATATGTAACTTTGCACCCCATGAAAAGACTTATCACAATAGCATTTATATTAATATCTATCAGCATATTAAGCAGCTGCAAGGGCTATGAAAAAATGCTCAAAAGCAACGATTATGATGCCAAATTCGAGGCTGCAATGAAATATTACAACGAAGAACGCTATAGTCGAGCCCGTCAATTATTCGAGAACCTTACCCTCTATTACCGAGGAAACGAGCATGCCGAAGACATTGCTTGGTACTACGGACAGAGCTTGATGAAATCGCAATACTACTACACAGCAGCATACCAATTCAAAACATTCTGCAAACGATACCCATATAGCAAGCACGCGGAAGAGGGCGCTTTTCTTTCTGCCTATTGCAAATATATGGACTCTCCTTCTTACACCCTTGACCAGACATCAACCAAGGAGGCTATTGCTGAACTTGAAGCTTTTTCCGAGCGCTACCCGCAAAGTACTCATATTCCCGAAGCAAATGCATACCTTGACGAGCTCCGCAACAAACTGATGCAGAAAGATTACGAAATCGCCTACAGCTATTATAACACCGAATCCTACCGTGCAGCCGTTGTGGCTCTCGGTACATTCCTCAACAACTACCCGGACTCCCCCCACCGCGAAGATGCCATGTTCTATATTATCAAAGCCGGATATGAATACGCCATTAACAGCCGCGAGGATAAGATGAAAGAACGCCTACAACAGGTAGTCGGTAACTTCGACAAGTTCTCCGCAACTTTTAACAACTCCAAATACATGACGGAGTGCCAGAACATATACAATGCCTGCAAGGCCAAACTAAGGGAGATGTAATCATCTCTTGCCCAATAACAAAATTGATATCAAACATATTAAAACAATAACCTCACAATGGAAGAAAAGAAAAAACGTCCAGTGAACACAACCATCACTCGCAACACCGAGGACTTCAGCGTAGGAACCGACAACATCTACGAGACTGTGGCTTTGCTGTCAAAACGTTCCAACCAGATCGCTAGCGACATGAAGCGCGAACTTCACAAAAAAATCGAGGAATTTTCGTCAGGTATAGACACCATGGATGAAATTTTCGAGAACCGTGAACAGATTGAAGTGGTTCGTCACTATGAGCAAATGCCCAAACCGACACTCCAAGCCACCCAGGAATATCTAAACGGTGAACTTTACTACCGCAACCCCGCCAAAGAGGACCAGAATATGCAGCGCCTTGAAGCCATGGAAAACGAAACCATCGCTGAAAACGCAATGTAATTAATCGGTCATGTTACCCCTGCAAGGCAAACATATCATTGTCGGCATATCCGGCGGCATAGCCGCCTACAAGGCACCCATATTGGTACGCCTGTTGGTTAAGGCTGGTGCGGAAGTCCAATGTGCTGTTACGGAACACGCTCTCCAATTCGTTACCGAATTGACATTGGAAACAGTGTCAGGCCATCGCGTCTACTCTCAACTTTTCGACCACACAAACCCGCATAGCACAGAACATATCTCGCTTAAAGACTGGGGCGACGCAATGGTTGTGGCCCCTGCCACGGCAAATATTATCGGGAAGATGGCCAACGGAATTGGCGACGATGCACTCTCCACTCTTCTACTTTCATTCAGGAAACCCCTGTTTGTTTGTCCGGCGATGAACACACAGATGCTGGAGAGCTTTGCCTATAAACGCAACATACAATATCTGCGCGACAATGGAGTCTCCGTCATTGAGAGTACCACCGGTGAACTTGCTTGCGGCACCTCAGGTAACGGACGTATGGAAGAACCTGAAAATATTGTACGATTGATGGTGTCTGCACTGTCAGACAATTCACCCCTGAGCCCGAGTCGCCATATTCTCATCACTGCCGGACCTACCTACGAGAAAATTGACGCCGTCCGCTTCATCGGCAATTTTTCCACCGGCAAGATGGGGTATGCACTGGCCGAGGAGCTTGCCTCACGCGGATGCAGGATAAGCCTTATCTCCGGCCCCACACATTTATCCACTCTACATCCCTCCATCGAACGCATAGACATAATGTCTGCTCGCGAGATGTATGACGCCGCCACACGGATCTTCCCCTCCTGCGACGCTGCCATACTCTCTGCTGCCGTAGCCGATTTCCGCCCTGAAAACGCGCCGGATTACAAAATCAAAAAAAATAACGACAGCGACGGAATGACATTGAATCTTATTCAAAACCCAGACATTCTCGCCACGCTGGGAAAAATTAAGTCGGACAAACAGATTCTCGCCGGATTCGCCCTCGAAACCGACAATGAACTGGAAAACGCCCAAAAGAAACTTGTCAAAAAAAACCTCGACTTCATCGTCTTAAACTCACTCCACGACAAAGGAGCCGGATTCGGTCATGACACCAACAAAGTAACTATCATTGACCGAAACGGGGATATTGACAATGGCGAACTGAAAAGCAAGCAGGAAGTGGCTTCCGACATCGCCGACAAGCTCTTCGCAATGATGGGTGTTTAGCATCTCTCGTCAAATAAAGCCAGAACCACACTAATATGAAAGACAAAAGCACAATAGCACTCATTCTATCTATCGCCTCCCTCTCTCTGATGATATTCATCTTTGCCACAACCAAAAGCTCAGCGAATAAAGATTCGAAGTCCCAAAGCAAGGAAGCGACAAATGAGACAAAAAGGCCGTTAGCCAGTGCTGCTCAAATAAGCAAACACTATTCTCCACAGATCCCTGACACCCTATCTTTCGCCGGAGAGCGTGTGCCATTGGATATCTACTATGTTCGCGAGGGCCTGGACCGTGAAATGATTGTGAACACCTTCAGCCATTCAAGCACAATACTCTATTTCAAACGTGCCCACAGATATTTCCCAATAATAGAGCCAATCCTTAAGAAGAACGGCATCCCCTCTGATTTCAAATACCTCTGCGTAATCGAAAGCAGCCTCACCAACGCCACCTCACCTCAAAAAGCAAGAGGGTTCTGGCAGTTCATCAAACCTACCGCTCAGACGTACGGTCTTGATGTCAATGAAGAGATTGACATGCGTAACCATCTGGAGTCTGCAACAGAAGCCGCCTGCAAATTCCTCAAGGTTCTCCACGACCACCTCGGAAGCTGGACTGCAGCGGCAGCAGCCTACAACTGCGGCGAGACTGGATTGTCTAATAATATGAACAAGCAGAGCTCTTTCAACTATTACGACACACGTCTAAACCCAGAGACCGCCAGATATGTATACCGTATCCTTGCCGTCAAACAGATTATGCAACATCCTCAAGAGTACGGCTTTTATCTTCGCCACTGCGACCTATATCCATCCCTCCCCTATCGGGTAGTCACCTTGACCGGACAAAATGTAGACCTTTATGCCTTTGCAAAAAAGAATGGCACATCATACAAAATGCTGCGTGAGTTCAACCCGTGGATAATGACTGACAAACTCACCAACAAAGCGAACAAGACCTATCGTCTAAAACTGCCTGTCGCTGACGGAACATTACTTCGCAACATCATTACCGAACGCGACACCAGCAAGGCGTTTATCACTAGGATGTGAGAACAACAATGAAATTAGAAGTACTAGGAGCTCGCGAACACAATCTGCAGAATATCGATATCGACATGCCACGTAACCAGCTGGTAGTCTTCACCGGCCTCAGCGGTAGCGGCAAGTCGTCGTTAGCTTTCGACACCATATATGCCGAGGGCCAACGTCGTTATATGGAGACTTTCTCCGCCTACGCCCGCCATTTCATAGGCAACATGGAACGCCCGGATGTAGACAGCATCAGCGGCCTGAGTCCCGTCATCTCCATAGAACAGAAAACGACCAACAAGAACCCACGTTCTACCGTTGGCACCGTCACCGAAATATACGACTTCGTTCGACTGCTCTTTGCCCGCACTGCCGACGCCTACTCGAACGTCAGCGGCAAAAAAATGATAAAATACACGGAAAACCAAATACTTGACATCATACGTAAAGAGTATGCCGACAAAGACATCCTCATCCTTGCCCCGCTGGTAAGAAGCCGCAAAGGCCACTACCGCGAACTGTTCCTACAAGTAGCGAAAAAAGGATACCTGCGTGTACGCATAGATGGCGAGATACGGGAGCTGACCTACAATATGCAGGTAGACCGTTATAAAACCCATGACATCGAACTGGTAATCGACCGTGTCCGCGTGAACGACAAAAGCAACCACCGGTTGGAAGAGGCTGTGAAAACAGCCTTCAAACAAGGTAAAGGAATGCTGATGATCCTGGAAAACGACACCTCTTCGGGTACCAAAATACCGACAGGAACACCCTCTCTTCCGAAGCCACGATATTTCAGTCGACTACTGATGGATCCCGAAACAGGAGCCTCTTACCCCGAACCCGAACCCAACACATTTTCTTTCAACTCGCCTTACGGCGCCTGTCAAAAGTGCAACGGCCTCGGTGAAATTTCCGAAATAGACATAAAGAAAATAATACCCGATCCCTCAAAAAGCATACGCGAAGGAGGTCTCGACATACTCGGGAAATACTCTGCCAGCAACTATCTCTACCGACAACTGGAAAACCTCGGACGACACTACAACTTCTCCCTCGACGACCCACTCGAAAGCATCAGCGAAGAGGCTATGAACGTCATCCTTTACGGCACCAGCGACTATCTTGGAATCAATATGGATGCCGAAAGCAGCTATAACAGCGGATTTCCAGGCATCGCCAACTATATCAACGAGATGGCCACCGATGAACAATCTGCAGCCATGCAGAAATGGGCAGCGGGATTCATGAACAACGTCACCTGCCCATCATGCCACGGCCACCGTCTGAAAAAAGAGTCTCTTTGCTTCTTGATTGATGGGAAAAACATTGGCGAGGTTGCGGAGATGAACCTTACCGAGTTCTATGAATGGATCAGCACTCTCGAAGAAAAGCTTGACGAAAAACGCCGCGAGGTGGCCCACGAAATACTTCGCGAAATAACGACACGCACCCAGTTCCTGCTCAACGTCGGCGTAGGTTACCTCTCCCTCAACCGCAGTTCCAAAACCCTTAGCGGCGGAGAATCACAACGTATTCGTCTTGCAACACAAATTGGTGCGAAATTGGTCAACGTGCTCTACATCCTTGACGAGCCCTCCATAGGATTGCACCAACGTGACAACCGCCGCCTAATTGACGCACTCAAAAGCCTTCGCGACTTAGGCAATTCTGTAATCGTCGTTGAACACGACCGTGATATGATACTCAACGCTGATTATGTCATTGATATCGGTCCTGGTACCGGAATCCGCGGGGGAAAGGTTGTGGCCTCCGGCCCCCACGACAAATTTCTCAAGCACAAAACCCTTACATGTGACTACTTGAATCGTATACGCGACATCGGTATTCCTGTACGCAGAAGCGTAGAAGGCCGGAAACACATAGTGCTCCGCGGTGCTACGGGTAACAATCTGAAGGATGTAACCCTTGACATACCGTTAGGGCTATTCGTGTGCGTCACAGGTGTTAGCGGCAGCGGCAAATCATCGCTCATCAATGAAACCCTGCACCCGATCCTCAACCAACATTTTTACCACGCCCAGAAACGCCCACTTCCCTATCGCGATATCGAAGGTATCAACAACATAGACAAAGTCATAGAGATAGACCAGGCTCCCATAGGTCGAACCCCACGCTCAAACCCTGCAACTTACGTAGGTGTTTTCGACGATATACGCCAACTGTTTTCCCAACTACCAAGCGCTAAAATAAGAAACTACAAACCAGGACGTTTCTCATTCAATGTCAGCGGCGGACGCTGCGACACCTGCAAAGGCGCCGGAATGCGTACCATTGAAATGAACTTCCTTCCGGACGTTTACATTAACTGTGAGGTGTGTAACGGTAAACGCTATAACCGCGAAACTTTGGAGATTCGCTACAAAGGCAAATCCATAGCCGATGTTCTGGACATGACCATTAATGATGCTGTCGATTTCTTTGAACATTACCCCAAGATTGCTCGCAAACTACAGGCTGTAAAAGACGTAGGATTAGGTTATATCACGCTCGGACAGTCGTCTACAACACTTAGTGGCGGTGAAGCCCAACGTATTAAACTGGCCACCGAACTTGCAAAAAGCGACACAGGAAACACTCTTTACATCTTTGACGAGCCTACCACCGGACTACACTTCGAGGACATTCGTGTCCTCCTCGACGTACTTCAGCGACTGGTCGACAAAGGCAACACCGTTCTCGTCATTGAACACAATATGGATGTCATCAAAGTGGCTGACTGGATTATTGACATCGGACCCGACGGCGGCATAAAAGGCGGTAAAATCGTATTCAACGGGACACCGGAACAACTTGCCAAAGAGACAACCAACTTCACTGGTCAATACCTTGCCGAAGAACTCAACGAATCTCAAAAGCATCACCACTCAAAATAAGTATCCTTGCATACACTGCTGACCATATTATATTTGCTTGGCACCCCTCTGTTGGTGATGTGGCTTGCCAAACGATGGAGTTGGATTGACAAAGTAAGCCCCATGACTGTTCTCTACATCATCGGACTGCTCACAGCCAATCTTATCCCATCTGGAAACATAATATTTTACATAGATGCAGACACGAACACCCTTATCGGAGACCTCGCTGTTCCGTTAGCAATACCTCTCATGCTTATGGGATGCAACACTGGCGGGTGGCGTGTAGGAAATGCTTTAAAAGTATTCTTCTCTGGTCTATTTGCCGTACTCATAACCGTGGTGGCCGGATTCTTCATCTTCCGCCCTGAAAACGACAACGGCAGTTTCGCACAAATATCGGCAGTGGCGACAGGACTCTATACCGGTGGCATTCCAAACACTGGTGCCATCAAACAGGCTGTTCGCATGCCAGAAGACATTTTTCTATACGTAACAGGATACGATATCGTGGTCACTGGACTTTATCTCATATTCATCATCTTTTTCGGCAAAAGAATCTTCCGTTTTCTGCTACCTGCACCTTTCAAAGCACCAACATCAGACGCCTCAACAGAGAAACCGGACGAACAAAACACCACAAAGGTCAACCCTTTCGACAAGGAGCACTATAAGATTTCCCTGCTCGCCATTGGAATCACTTTGTTAATTGCTGCGATTTCCTATGCCATTTCGCTGCTGTTTGCAAATGAAAACGGCCCTAACATGACCGTATTGATACTAATGCTTACTTCGCTCGCAATCGCCGCCTCGTTCCTTCCCGTGATGAAACAGCAACAGCACTCGTTCGATATAGGACTTTATTGCGTATATGTTTTCAGCCTGTCTATCTCCAGTGCCTGCGACCTTCGAGAAATGGACCTCTCCGGCAGCCTGACAATACTCTACTATCTTGGTTTTGTAATAATATGCTCGTTGGTGCTGCAGTTTATCTTTGCGAGAATCCTTAAAATCGATGGCGACAGCGTGATGGTATGCTCTATTGCTCTCATCAACTCACCGCCATTTGTTCCAATGGCTGCAGCAATACTGAACAACAAAGACATCGTAGTCCTTGGTATTGCCGTAGGACTGCTCGGCTATATGCTCGGCAATTACCTCGGAATAGGGATATTTCACCTACTTAATTCCCTGGTCTGAAACCAATTTCACCCTACCTTTTATACAAAAAAAGGACAACCTTGATAGATTGTCCACTTAGGAAGCGGGGGAAGGACTTGAACCTCCGACCTTTGGGTTATGAGCCCAACGAGCTACCACTGCTCCACCCCGCACTATGTCATTTTAGTTTGCAAAGATACAAACATTTCATAAACCCACAAAACTTTTTATTCAAAAAAGACTTAGAATATTTTCAACAATCAATCAATCAAAATAATAATATAATCTTATTTTTTATTTCGAAATAGTAAAACCATGTCGTTTTACCTGTTTTTATCGTAAAAAGACTATTTTTTCCCAAAGTTTTCCAAGCCTTCGTTCAAAAACGCCATAAACTTGTCAACATCCGGAGAATAGGAATAGTTGTCGCGAGTAAGCGGTTTGTTCTCCGGATCAGCGGCATCAATAATGACGTAGTATGGCTGCGCATTCATATTGTAGCGGCTGCGCTGGAAATACAAGTTCTTCTTGCCAAGCTTATTGAGCACACGTCCATCCGAGTCCGTAACACAGTCTGCATCGTCAAGTGTGATGCTGTTGGCATCGCAATAAAGGGCACAGAGGACAAACTCCTCATTGAGCATTTTTTTGACAGCGTCATCTGTCCAAACAGCCTGTTCCATCAAACGACAATTGCCACAGTTGATACCCGTGAAATCAATGAAGATGGGCTTGTTCTGCTGTTTGGCATAAGCCTTAGCCTCATCGAGGTCATAAAACTCATGATAGCCCGGCACACTGTATTTGTGCAACTGTTCTTTAAACTTGACATTGGCCGGGAATTCAACTGTAGTGGAACTGTGACTTGATTCGGTCACCAGTCGTTCTATATTGAAATCCTGCGTGTTCATAGGCGGTATAAAGCCCGATATGGCTTTCAACGGAGCGCCAAACATTCCGGGAATCATATAGATGACGAAGCTGAAACTGGCTATAATCAGGAACAATCTGATAACACCAATGTGATGAACCTCATCATCACCTTTGAACTTGATCTTGCCCATTAGATAAATGCCCATCAACGAGAAGATGACAATCCACAACGCAAGGTACACCTCGCGGTCAAGCAAACGCCATCCCCAGAAGAGATCAGCCATCGAGAGAAATTTCAAACCGAACGCCAACTCCAAAAATGCAAAGACAATTTTTACTGAGTTAAGCCATCCACCAGACTTCATATTCTTCAGCATCGACGGGAAAAAGGCCAGCAGCGTGAACGGCATAGCAAAACCTATTCCGAAACCAAGCATGGAGACCAATCCAATCCAACGGTTGGTCGTGGAAGTGGCAAATTCAACCAAGGCAGCACTGATAATGGGGCCAGTGCAAGAAAACGACACTAAAACCGTTGTCAGTGCAATAAAGAACGGAGCCATCAGTCCACCCTTGTCAGCCTGGGCGTCGGAGGCATTGACCCATTTCTCGGGCATCTTGATTTCAAAGAGGCCAAAGAAAGAAAGTGAGAACACAAAAAAGATTACAAAGAATATCAGATTGGGTATGCCGTGTGTGCCGATGAAATTGAGCGAGTCGGGCCCAAACACCAGCGACAACAAGGCACCTATAACAGCAAAAATAAATACTATCGACAAGCCGAAAGCCCATGCCTGACGGCGATTCTTGCGCTTATTGTCACTGCTGTGCATAAAGAAATTGACCGTCATAGGTATCATTGGGAACACACAAGGAGTGAACATGGTGATGATACCCGCCAACAGCGCTCCAAAGAACAAGCCAAGCAAGGATTTTCCCTTCTCAGGTTTTTCGTTTTCAGCCTCGACGCTTTCTGACAGCTGTGACTGTTCCTTCTCATCGACCACACTATTGTAAGCTTGAGAGTCAGTCAAAGTACTGTTATTGACATCGTAGAGCTCAGGGGAAAACTCGTTATCATCGGACAACTTAGATAATTCCTCCTTATTATCCAAAGGTTTCGACGATGCGGGCACCTTGAAGGTGAATGGAACATCGTCGGGGGCTATGCAACTGCCGTCGTTGCAGAGTTGATAGTACATCGAGCCCTTCACCTCGAAAGCCTTGTTTGTATTACGTTTAATCTTCTGGCGGAAAGTCACTTTGTCGCTGAACGAACGCACCACACATTTGAAAATATCATCCATCTCCTCATGCGGCTTTGGCTCAACAACGCCTCCCACCAAAGAATAGTTGGGATTCTTTTCAAAAGTATATTCAGAAGGTATCGGACCATTGGGATCGGACTTCTGAGAGTAAATATGCCAACCATTATCAAGCTTTAACTGGAACTGTAATTCCACCTCTGTTCCAGACAATTCCTTCACCTTATAATTCCAATGCGCGGGATTTATCTGTCCAAAAGAGACTGATGTCACCAGCAGACACAGAAATAACAACGAGAGCTTTGCTATATTTTTCATGTATTGTGTTATAGATATTTACAAATAATCGTTTGTAATGAAAAACAATGCAAATTTACATATTTTTTCCATAATATTATTTTTTTTATTCATAATAAGATTTTTTCTTACCTTTGCAAAATAGAATGGGGATGCCGAAAACCATTTAGAGTAGGCGTAACGATTTATAAATCAAAAAAAATGAAGAAAATTGTTTTGGCTATTGCCGCTATCGCTATTGTCGCATGCTTCACCGCTTGCAACAAACATTGCACCTGCAAGACCTATGCAGCTGGTGTTGTAACCGCTACTCAGGAAGATGTTGAACTTGACAAGGACACCTACAAGAAATGCTCCGAAATGAACGCTATCATCGTCGCCGATCCCAAGACCGGTGTTGAGTGCGAATAAGCTAAAAAACACATTTAAAATAAAACGGCACGAATATTTTTTCATGCCGTTTTATTATTTTTATACGGTATTCAAGCGCAGACATCAATCGTTATTTCAGATTAAAAAGCAGTTTCTTTTCTCCCTTTTCCGTACGAATGTATAATGTATAATTGGTGCGTGGCATTTTACTAATGGTGATGCGGGCACCGTTTTTGTATTGCGGCAGGGTACGAACACTCTCACCCCTTGAGTTGACAAACTCCACCTCTGCGACTGCACTCTCCATGGTAATGGTTATATACCCTTGTTCCAGATATGGATTAACAACCACCTTTTCTGTCGATGTCCCCTCTGCCACAAGGCCAGACGATGCAGTGAAATTTTTACCGAAAAGTGCTCCCGACACCGTTGTAAGCTTAATGCTCGAAGGTTCGAAAGTACGCATATCGTCGTCCGGCAACAATGTTACGTTAGCGTTCGTAGCCACCTCAATGTAATAGTTTCCGTCGCCATCTGTAAGTGCCACATTGTCCCCACAGACAATCCTCACTCCCTTAACAGCATTACCATCTTCATCGACAACACGCCCCATCACTGGATGGGCGCTAAAACGCGTCAAGCCGTGCAGACTGCTGCCAAACCACTTGTTCCCTTGATTGTCCACCATGACCCGTCGATGAATATCATTGGGCAAAACAGTCTCTCTTGGCTTGAAGACATGCCAGTTCTTGTCTCCATCAAACAACGCCACGCCTTTGTCTGTAACCAGCCATATCGCGCCCGATGGGTCAAAGGCAAGGTCATTTATCTGATTACATGGCAGAGGGCTGTTATCCTTATTATAGATTGTCCATCCATTGGCATCCAGCCGCACAAGCCCCCCAAGAGTAGCAATCCATTTCACATCGTTTTTGTCTATCAATATTGCAGGCACAATTGTGTCGGGCAGCGCCGAGTTACGGACAGTGTACGACCTCCATTGCCTGTCGTCATACACAGATATGCCACTATTGGTACCTATCCATTTGCGATTCTTTCGATCTATAGCGACACACAGTATGAAATCGCTAAGTAATTCCGAATCATTGGATGTGAACTTGCTCCATTCGCGACCGTCATAACGCACCAGACCTCCCAGTGTCACTCCTATCCACTTCACGTCGTTTCGGTCTATGGCTATCTTCGAGATAAACTTCATCTGCAGACGTTTCATCTCATTCTTGTATTCCGTCCATCGCGAGCCATCAAATTCTATCACTCCATAGTCATCTGTACCTATCCATAACATATTACTGCCATCGACAGTCAGACAATTGACATACTGACCTTTGAGTTTTTCATTAAACATAGCAAAGTCTGTCCATGTCTTGCCACTCAGACGAGCCATGCCAAGCTCGGTACCGAACCATTTATTGTTCTTTTGGTCACATGCCATAGCAAGCACAGAATTGCCCAATTCGGAATTCTGCATCGTGAAACGGGTCCAATTCTGGGCCACGGCAGACGGTTGTCCATAAACGAATAGCGAAACAATGGCAATGACAAGATAATACTTCCTCATAAATACAATTGATACGTGAAATTTTTATTAAGTTTTGTGTTTCTCTTTTTTTGCAGCCGGGAAAAGGATATTGTTCAGTATCAGCCTGTATCCCGGAGAGTTCGGATAAAGCGACAAGTCCGTCGGCGGGTCACCGACGAAGTGACGGTAATCTTCAGGGTCGTGCCCTCCAAGGAATGTCCATGTACCCTTTCCATATTCGCCATGCAGGTAACGCACCTCTCCAAGTTCTTTGTTCTCCGCAAGTATCAGGGCGCTGCTCTTCACAGTCTCGCGACGGAATGCCGTAGTCTGTCCCATAAACCCGTGAATTATGCGTGTATGGTTTTGGGTTAGCATCGTGGGCACCCAGTCCCATTTAGCCGAAAACTCAAACAAGGTAAAAAAATCATTTTTTTCGTTTATCTGACGTTGACGTGTACGGTCATCGATATCTATCGTCGAAATTTCATACTCAGTAGGATTGGTGCTAATACGAAAATCCCTGAAAGCAAAGCATTTCGAATAATCCAACATCGCCTGGGCATTAGGTTGCATCGGGTCTCCGTCGAACATCACATCGCAAATGTCAACATTCTCGGCAGCAAGGGCCACATCATAGCTGTCCGGAGCCGAACACATGGCAAAAAGGAAACCTCCGCCCAAAACAAAATCCCTTATCTTATGGCATACCGCCAATTTCAGCTGGGACACCTTGGAATAGCCAAGCTTATGAGCCCTTTCCTCCTGGTCACGCACATCTTCAATATACCACTGGGCATTGCGGTAATTGCCCCAAAATTTCCCATACTGTCCAGTAAAATCCTCATGGTGAAGGTGGAGCCAGTCGTAACGGGGCAGAACTCCAGCCATGACCTCCTCGTCATAGACAACATCGTAGGGTATCTCCGCGTATGTCATCACCAGCGTTACCGCATCATCCCACGGCAATTTGCTTTTGGGAGAATAAACAGCAATCTTTGGCGCCTTTTGCAACCTCACAGCGTCCATATTCACCGATGCATCGGATATCTCCGACAATATCGCCGTCGACTGACCGTCGGCAATAACCTCCACGCTCACCCCTCTCAGTTTCGCCTCCCTATCTATCTGGTCAGCATACTTCATCATAAACGCACCTCCACGATAGTTGAGCAGCCATGTAACTTCCACATCGCGTTCCAAAGCATAATAAGCTATTCCGTACGCTTTCAAGTGGTTTCGCTGTGTCTCATCCATTGGTATCAACAGGTATGAGGCGCGTGCCGTAGGCATCACCATACAAAGAAGTATCAAGAGGAATATGGCGTATTGTTTTTTTATCATCTTTCCTTTAAATCGAGCGGTATGATAACTCAAAAAAAGTTTTTTTATTGTGTCAACGCTTCGCATTTCAACCCGACAAGGTCAAGCATTTTTTTAGGAACAAATAATAATATGTTTGTCCATCAGACTCGCGTGTCAAAGCAGTAACGATATTAAAGATTATTTTATTGATTGTGAGTTATAAACACCCTTTAAACTTTCTGCCTCGTAAGAGGCTTTGTGGTATGCCTGCGAACACCATAGAATAGATGAGATGTAGTGCGTCAGCACCTTAAAATCAATTTAAATCAAATGAAAAAATTTATCCTTTAAACTTTAATCTTTACTTATTTTTGCAGTTTCTTCAAAAAATACTATTTTTGCAAATCAATAAGGAAATGCAATATCGGTGTAACCTTATATAAATGAACACAAAACGCGGATGTGGCGTAATTGGTAGCCGCGCTAGACTTAGGATCTAGTTCCTCACGGAGTGGGGGTTCGAGTCCCCCCATCCGCACACAAAGAAACAAGTCCCGTAAGAAAACAATTCTACGGGACTTATTTTTTACAAGGGCTCATGTTGTGACTGCATCTTCCACTTTCTGTCAAAAAGAAATGATGGCGAATGCCAAAAAAGTGTGAGGCAAAAGGATGACAGGTAAACAGAAAAACTTCAGCATAGTTTTTCAACAACCGATGTGTGGAAAAAATTTTCAACGACTTCCCCTTTCTATTTAATATTTAGTATTTTTGCAAGCGGTAAATAATCACCAAACATATCTTATAAGCTGACTCACACTTACTTGCAACATGGAAGAGGATATCATAAACCCCATCACCAACGACTACGACGAGAGTAGCATCATCCACCTTGAGGACATGGAGCACATCCGTTTGCGCCCTGGTATGTATATCGGCAAACTTGGCGACGGCTCGTCACACGACGACGGAATATACGTATTAATCAAGGAGGTGATTGACAACGCCATCGACGAATTCACTTCAGGCTACGGCAAACGCATCAATGTCAAGATCGACTTCAGCGAACGTCGCGTGAGTATCCGTGACTTTGGACGCGGCATCCCTCTGGGAAGCATCGTCGACGCTGTCAGCAAACTTAACACCGGCGCAAAATACGACAGCAAGGTATTCCAAAAGTCAGTGGGCCTCAATGGCGTTGGTACCAAAGCCGTCAACGCGCTAAGCTCCTATTTCAAAGTAATGGCCGTACGCGACGGACAATGTCGATATGCCGAATTTAACGAGGGTAAGCTGACATGCGACAGCGGTGTCACCCCATGCAATGAGGATAACGGCACACTGGTAGAATTCATTCCCGACCACAAACTCTTTGGCAACTATCATTTCGTCAACGAATACGTCGAAGAACGTATTTGGAACTATGCATATCTCAACAAAGGTCTGACTCTATACTATAACGACAGACGCTTCGTCTCCAAAAACGGACTGCTGGACCTTCTGGAGCACAATATGGACGGAGACGGTCTCTACCCTGTAGTCCACATCAAGGAGGGCGACTTCGAATGTGCCTTCACCCATGTCAACGGTCAAGGTAGCGACTACTATTACTCCTTCGTCAACGGACAGCATACCACTGAAGGCGGCACCCACCAAAGCGCTTTCCGCGAAGCCTTTGCTCGCGTAACGCGAGAATTCTTCAAAAAAGACTATGAACCGGCTGTCTTCCGACAAGGCCTCGTCTGCGCCCTCTGCGTCCGCATCCAAGAGCCTGTTTTCGAAGCTCAAACAAAAACCAAACTAGGTTCAACACACCTCGCTCCCAACAATGCCGACGGCACCAACGACAGCCCCGTACTAAAAACATACGTCCTCGACATACTGAAACGACACCTTGACAACTACCTGCACATGAACTCCGCCACAGCCGAAGCCATGCTGCAAAAAATCAACCAAAACGAAAAGGAACGAAAGGAAATTGCAAGCATCAAGAAGCTATCGCGAGAAAGCAGCAAGAAAGCAAACCTTAACAACCGCAAACTCCGCGACTGCCATGTCCACTACAACACCAATCATTCCCGTCGTCTTGAGACAACCATATTTATCACTGAGGGCGACTCTGCAAGTGGCAGCATAACCAAAAGCCGCGATGTCGCCACCCAAGCGGTCTTCAGCCTCCGAGGCAAACCCCAAAACACCTACCGCATCAGCAAAGCCGACGTTTACCGCAATGAAGAGCTTAATCTTTTGCACAACGCCCTTGACATCGACGACGGTATGGAAGGTCTGCGCTACAACAATGTAGTCATAGCCACCGATGCCGATGTCGACGGGATGCATATCCGGCTCCTGCTCCTCACCTTTTTCCTGAGATTTTATCCCGACCTGATCAGAAACGGTCACGTATACATACTCCAGACCCCCCTCTTCCGCGTACGCAACAAACAGAAAACCCACTACTGCTATTCAGACGAGGAGCGCATAGCCGCCATCAACAACACCCCTAACGCCGAAATCACCCGATTCAAAGGACTCGGTGAAATATCCCCCGACGAATTCAAAAACTTCATCGGAAAGGACATGCGTCTTGATCCCGTCATACTTCACAAAGATTTCGACACAAAAGAAGTCCTCAGCTTCTATATGGGTGAAAACACCATGGAGCGTCGCGATTTCATCATGCAAAACCTACGCATTGAGGACGACGAAAGCATCGTTGTTGCAAGCTAAAAAAAAATGCGCCCACCCAGGTCAAAAAAAAATTTTGCCCATTAATATAATCTTGCTATACTTGCACAAAAATTTTTGGTAATGATAGACCATAGAAATCGTAAGAAAAAACTGATTATCAGCTACAAAAACTTAACCGACGAGATTCGGGAACTATTCAAAGAGGCTTATCCTGACGGATATAAGGACTATCTGCAAAAGACAATAAAGCCCAACGGTGAGGCTATTTTTGTCGTTCCTCTCGAGACAGAAGACACCTCGTATATGGTCAAATTCGATGTAAAAATCGACACCGGCCTTGTTGACGAAGATCTCGACAAAGACCTCTACGGCGAGGAAGAACACGAAGAAAACGAATTCGCTCCCATTTCCGAAGCCATCGAGAAAGAGGAAGGCGACAACCACCGTGTGGGCAAACTCAACCACGGCACTTACGACGACATATTCGAAGGTCTCCCCGAGGACAAAAAAGAGTTCGAAATGGCTAACGCCGATATTGAAGAAGAGTACGGCGACAGCCTCGAGGATGACAATGACGACGACATTGACAGCTACATAGACGGAGAGACAGATGGCAAAAGCGATGACGACATCGAGCCTGACGATGACGAGCTACTCAACATCGAAGCTCTTCTCAGCGAAGCAGACAACGGGGAAGGTATTCTGCGTGAAGAGAACCCACCCGAAGAGAAAAGAGGCCGCAAGAAGAAAAATGCGACCGCCGAGGTAAAAGAAAAGCCAGAGAAAAAAAGCACCAAAAAAGCCAAAGCCACTCCTGTAACAACTCCCAAAACGGCTAAACCGAGAAAGACCTCTGCCGAAAAAACAACAACGAAAACAAAAACAACAACGAAAACAAAGACAACAAGGAAAACCAATTAACATTTTCCATTGCATAAAAAAAAGCGGGAAGCCTGTCGTTAACACAGAGCTTCCCGCTTTTTTTAACATGATTGTCTACTTTATTTTTTTGAAGCAGCCTGATATATCCTGTCGTCAATGAAAAAAGTCATGTCCCCGTAATACGGACAGCCATTTTCGTATCTATTCTGCTTATACAAGTAACATACCGTATCGAAATTATACGGACTTAGACCTGTTGTGTCGTTTATATGATACACCACTTTGCTGCTGTCGTCAAACAGGAATGTGACACTGTCCCCATAATAATAAACAAAACATTGCATACTCTCATCCATTGAAGCACAGCCTATTCCTCCAGTGGAAAAGACCGAGATAGTACGGGTTGGCTCAACCAGACGGATATCAAATGATGTGTCACGAAGTCCATTATTACCGAAATATATATCATACCTTCCAGGAATGACCGTCACCGAATGCGATGAGTTGTTCTGTATCTTGCACTCGATTTCGTAACCAGGGTCGCATGAACTAAAAGTGACTGCAATCAAAAGTGCAGCTATGAAATACAGTTTTTGTTTCATATTATATTATAATTACTTGTTTTCATAAAAATGCATCTCGGTGAGATATTGGAATACCGGCTCGGTAAGAAGATACTTTGGAGGATGTCCCTCTGCAATCTGTTGTCTGATATAGCTCGACGAGATGTCTATCTTGGGCACGTCAATCAAATGCACATGGGGATGCCGGGCCAAATCCCCAGGCTCGCTGCCGGGACGCGGGTAAACATACAGGTCATAGTGTTCCAGGATATACTCATAGTTACGCCACTGCCGGAAATTCTCGAGATTGTCACCTCCTATTATCAACGAAAAACGCTTGTCGGGATACTTCTCTGTCAAATGGGTAAGAGTCACCACAGTATATGACGGTATCGGCAGATGCAACTCGGCGTCACAGGCCCTCATACTGTAGTTGTCGTCTATGGCTATCCTCAACATCTGCATTCGATGGTGATCCGCCAAAAGAGTCTTCCTCTCTTTGAATGGATTTTGCGGCGACAGAACAAACCACACCTCATCAATATCCGACAGCTGAAGCATGGAATTGGCAACTATCAGATGCCCTACATGTATAGGATTGAACGAACCAAAAAAAAGACCTACATGCTTCATCCGAATACCACAACAAAAATCAATAATATTTGTATTTCGAAATAATGCCGATATGACGTAACTTATTGCCCTTGAAAGTGTAAATCTCTCCTACTTCTCCTGCACCACTAATAACCTTAAGAACTTTAATGTCTGCTACATACGATTTCGGAAAACGTTTGAACAGTACCTTGAACACATCCTCTTTTGACATGCCCACATGCACTCCGTTGTCAAGTACCACCTCTGGGTCGGTAATCTTGCCGGCCACCATCTCCACTCGTCCCGTAGTAATACTCCTATACATATCAAAGTAACTGTCGTCCAGCCTCCTCAAAGTATTCACCGACACAGTCATCGAATCATAAAAACTCTTGTAACCAGACTCTCGATACCACTGCAACTGGGTATTCGTAATATATTGTTCGATGTTCTCCCACTTGCCTATGGGATAAATCACAAAGTCGGCCAGGGAATAAACTGTCATAGTGTCGGCAAGAACCTTGATGTCCTTTATCATATATTCTGGCTTGGCAAAAGTCATCATACGCATAGCCTTTGCTCTCGAACTGATTTCCTGTGCCGAAAGCGACACTGTGGCCGTTAATAATACCGCCAATAATAGTATTTTTCTCATCTCTTTTTTTTACTTTATTGTGTATTAACGAACATCTTTTATTATTATTGTATAAAAAAGGTGTTTTTGTATAAATGTCGGTTTGTAGAATTATTATTATCTTTGTATCCTAAATACAGAAACGCAGCCAATCATCAACACTATCATTCTCAAAGCCCTATAAATATAACCATCATTTAAGCTCTCGCAATTATGGAATATGCAAAACATATTGCCGAAAAAATAAACCTGGGCGTTCGTCAAGTGGAAAAAACCATCGAACTGCTCGAACAGGGTGCCACTGTACCTTTCATCGCCCGTTACCGCAAGGAGGTTACCGGCAACCTTAACGAGGTTCAGATCTCTGCCATCCGCGACCTCCTGTCCAAACTCAAGGAGTTGGACAAACGTCGAGAAGCAATAATACAAAGTATTGAAGAACAAGGAAAACTGTCACCGGAACTACGCAAGGCAATAGAGGAGGCCGAAACAATGACTGAACTGGAAGACCTCTATCTCCCCTATAAGCCCAAACGGAAAACTCGCGCCACGATGGCTATCGAACGAGGCCTCCAACCTCTCGCTGACGCCCTTTTAAAACAATACGATTGCGACGTACACAAATTGGCAGCTCCTTACGTTAACCTTGAAAAAGGGGTATCCGACACCGACGAAGCACTGGCCGGAGCTCGCGACATCATCGCCGAACATGTGAGCGAAGACATCTCTGCACGAAACAAAATCCGCAACATCTTCCGCCGTAACGCCATGCTCTCCTCCAAGGTCATCAAAAACAAGGAGGAAGAGGCAGGAAAATTCCAATCATGGTTTGACTGGAAGGAAAACGCCATGCGCGCCCCGTCACACCGCATCCTCGCTATGTTCCGCGGTGAAAACGAAGGGTTCCTCCGCGTAAAAATCGCCCCCGAAGAGGAGGACACAGCTCTGGAAGCCTTGGAACGACAGTTCGTCCGTGGAAAATATGAGTCTTCCTTGCAGGTATCCGACGCCGTGAAGGACAGCTACAAACGTCTGATAGCGCCCTCCATCGAAACGGAATTCTACAATATGCTCAAGGAACGCGCCGACAAGGAAGCCATAAAGGTTTTTTCCGAAAACCTCCGTCAGCTGCTCCTTGCCTCTCCTCTCGGTCAAAAACGCACCCTTGCCATTGACCCGGGATTCCGCACCGGTTGCAAAGTAGTATGCCTTGACGCACAAGGACAACTAATTCACAATGAAACCATTTACCCATTTACATCGGTACGGGAAGAGCGCGCTGCCGTGGCCAAACTGGAAGCCCTTGTGGAGGCTTTCAAAATCGAGGCCATAGCCATCGGCAATGGCACCGCGGGCCGAGAGACAGAAGAGGTAGTGAAACGCTGCCGGTTCAAAAACAAAGTCATAGCGGTTATGGTCAGCGAAAACGGCGCCTCGATATATAGCGCAAGCGATGTGGCACGCGACGAATTCCCAAACTACGACGTTACGGTGCGCGGCGCTGTAAGCATCGGAAGACGACTTATGGATCCTCTAAGCGAACTGGTAAAGATTGAACCCAAAAGCATTGGAGTAGGCCAATACCAGCATGATGTGAACCAAACCTTGTTGCACGACAGCCTCGAAGATGTGGTGATCAGCTGCGTCAACAGTGTTGGCGTGGAACTTAACACCGCCAGCAAGGAACTGCTCTCCTACGTCAGCGGCATAGGGCCCTCGTTGGCTCGCAAAATCGTTGACTACCGCAACAAAAAAGGTGCCTTCCGAAACCGCCATGAATTGCTCAACGTCGATCGACTGGGAGAGAAGGCTTTCGAACAGTGCGCAGGATTCCTCCGCGTACGAGAGAGCGACAACCCACTGGACCGCAGCGCTGTACATCCTGAACGCTATACCCTCGTGGAACGCATGGCAAAAGAGGTCGGCGCCACTGTCGAAGAGCTTATGAAAAACAAAGAGCTACGCTCGAAAATCGACATCCGGCATTTTGTAAGCAACGACTGCGGACTGCCCACACTTCAGGACATCATGAAAGAGCTGGACAAACCCGGTCTGGATCCACGTGCAAAATTTGAAGTGTTTGAATTCGACAAGAATGTATCAAAAATAGAAGATCTGAAGGAGGGTATGGTTCTCCCCGGCATCGTCACCAACATCACCGCTTTCGGCGCCTTCGTCGACGTGGGAGTCCATCAGGACGGCTTGGTACACATCTCGCAAATGGCTAACAGACACGTTAAAGATCCAAACGAGATAGTCCACCTGCACCAACATGTACATGTAAAAGTCCTCGACATAGACCTCCGCCGTCACCGAATCTCATTAAAACTTGAAAACTGAAAAACACCCGATTTTGAAACAAATTCTTCTTATAAATGATGTCGTGGGTCGCAGCCATGTGGGAATGGCAGCCATGATGCCTATACTGACTTATATGGGCCACCAGACTTACAACCTGCCCACGGCTCTTGTCTCCAATACCTTGGACTACGGTCACTTCAACGTCATGGAGACTACGGAATACATGCGTAAAACCATTCCAGTCTGGGATCAGCTGGGATTCCACTTCGATGCTGTATGCACAGGTTTGATGTTCAGCGAAGAACAGGCACAACTCGTAGCCTCCTACTGCTCTCGACTCCATGAGGAGGGTACCACCCTTTTCGTCGACCCTATCATGGGCGATGGCGGCCGCCTCTATAACGGAATCAGCCAGTCTCAAGTAGAACTGATGCGTCATATGGTCGGTCTGGCCGACCTTATATTCCCCAACTTCACTGAGGCCTGCTATCTGACAGAAACTCCTTTTCGCGACGAAGGCTATTCCTGGTCAGACACCTGCACCATGCTTGACCGCCTCATCGCTCTCGGTGCCCGCTCAGCCATCATCACCAGCGCACGCGTCGAAGGTCATACCTGTGTAGTTGGCCGGCGCAGCGACAAACCACTCCAAGGATTCTCGCAAAACCTCTCCGAGGGACCCTATTTCAAAATCGAATACAATGAAATACCCGTAGCCTTCCATGGTACCGGCGACATATTCTCGGCAATCCTGATTGGACGCCTCCTCAATGGCCTTACCCTCAAAGAGAGTACCCTGGCGGCTATGACCATTGTACGCAATTTAATTGACAGCAACCGTGAATTGCCCGACAAATGCAACGGCATCCCCATCGAGAGATGCCTCAACCTGATGGGATAAAACGTTTTTCCGAAAAAACTACTTCTGCCGCAAGGTAATGAAGGGTATCATTATCTCCTCCATCGAAATACCTCCGTGCTGGAAGGTGTTCATATAGTATTGCACGTACTGGTTATAGTTGTTTGGATAGGCAAAGAAGTCATTCCTGTGCGCAAAGATGTACGGTGACGTAATATACCTCTTGGGAAGGAAAATCTTGCGGGGATCCTTGACCTCATAGACCAGTTTAGGATTATAGTCGAGCAAGCGTCCCTGCTTGTAACGCAAGTTGACTGAAATGTCTCTGTCTCCCTTTACCCTCACAGGATTGTCTATTCTGACCGATCCATGGTCGGTGGTGATAACCACATTGACATCGCGCTCCGCAAGGAATTTGATGACCTCCAAGAGGGGCGAATGCTCCAACCACGACAGAGTGACAGAACGGTATGCCCTCTCGTCCTCGGCAAGTTCCCGCACAATGTTGCTGTCTGTTCTCGCATGGCTGAGCATATCAATAAAATTGTATATGATAATATTCAACTTGTTGTTCATCAAATTCGGCAAGAAATCTATCAACTTCTTGCCGTGCTGTACATTGAGCACCTTGTTGTAACTATGCTTGATATTGAAACCGTGACGTTTGATGTTCTCTCCCATCAACTCGCTTTCAAACTGATTCTTGAATCCCTCCTCGTCTTCATTGACCCAGTACTGCGGGTATTTGCGCTCTATCTCGGCTGGCATAAGCCCAGAGAACATGCTGTTGCGTGCAAACTGCGTGGTGGTTGGGATAATGCTATAGTAGATATCGTCACGATCCGTACGCAGATACTGCTCAATCAGAGGCTGTATGTATTTCCACTGGTCGTACCTGAAATTGTCAATCACAATCATGAAGGTGGGCTTGTTCTCCTCAAGCAATGGAAACAGACGCTCACGAACTACAGTAGGCGAAATCAAAGGCTTCTCCTTCTCGTCGTTGACCCAATCGATATAGTTGCTCTCGTAAAATTTACAAAACATCTGGTTCGCCTCGTCTTTCTGCGACTTGAATATCTCGTGGATATTGCCGTCTTCCGAAGACGCCAGCTCCAGATCCCAGTACACCAACTTCTTGTACAATTCCATCCACTCCTCGGCGTCTAATTTCTCTGACAGGCGCATACTAATCTCTCTGAACTGCTGCTGATAACTGAACGTCGACTTCTCACTCACCAGTCTGCGAGCCTCTGTATGCTTCTTGACCGACAGAAGTATCTGATTGGGATTGACGGGCTTGATAAGGTAATCTGATATCTTGCCTCCAAGAGCCTCATCCATGATATGCTCCTCCTCGCTCTTGGTAATCATTATCACCGGCACGTGTGGGTACAGGCTCTTTATCTGCGACAGGGTGTCCAATCCGCTCAGACCAGGCATGTTCTCATCCAAAAACACCAAGTCCACATTTCCTTCCTCGAGTTCCTCGAGAGCTTCACTGCCCGAAGTAACCGGAATCACTTCATAACCCTTCTCTTCAAGAAAAAGTATATGTGGTTTTAATAAATCTATTTCGTCGTCAGCCCAAAGAATGGTTGTTTTCTCCATGATGCTTAATGTGATTTTGGTATTCAGTAATCAGTGCCACCTTAACGCAAAATATTTTTTTTTCGTATATTTGAAGATTATTATTTGCCTTCGGCAATAGGATACTGCTCTGATAGTAAAAAGGATAGACAGACAAATGTTGTTGACTGATATTTACAAAAACTCGCAAACGGTGTCAGACCTCTGCCAACTGCTCCACCGCGACAAAGCAAGAATCCACATCAAAGGCCTCACAGGTAGTCTCACCGCCGTGATAGGAGCCACCGTAGCCGATCTACACCCAGACCGTAACTTCTTGTTCATCGCCTCCTCCAAAGAGGACGCCTATTATCTCCAGAACGACTTGGAGACTCTACTAAATGAAAACGACACAGAGACAGACAAGAAAAGGGTTCTCCTCTTCCCTACCACATACCGTCGCCCATACCAAACAGAAGAGATAGACAACGCCAACGTCCTTATGCGCTCAGAAGTTGTCAAACAGCTCAACGCTGGGCGAAGCATGGTCCTGGTAAGCTACCCTGAAGCCCTTGCAGAGAAAGTCATATCATCAAAGACTCTCACCAAAAACACCCTGCAAATATCCAAAAATGGGAAACTTGACATGGATTTCGTTATCGAGGTGCTACAGGACTACCATTTCGAACGTGTCGACTTCGTTGTCCAGCCAGGCCAGTTCGCCGTCAGGGGCGGCATCATCGACGTATTCTCCTTCGCCAACGAACTACCTTTCCGCATAGAGTTTTTCGACGACACCATCGAATCGCTACGCAGTTTCGATATAGTGTCACAACTCTCGGTACGACATTACGATTCTGTTAACATAATACCCAATCTGGAACAGCACCTTCCCGACGAAATCAATAATCAAGTGGAGCAAAAGGTGAATATCCTGCACTACTTCTCCGGAGAAGACATCGTCTGGGCACAAAGCTTGATGTATGTTAGCGAAACCATCGAGAAATGTTACGCAACAGCTTGCAACGAACATGAGAAAATCTCCGCAGACAAGGAAAAAGGTATCGTACGCCTCCAAAACTCATCTCCTGACGACCTCTACTCCTCGGCAAACGACTTCTTGAAAGACCTCATCAACTGCAAAGTCATAGAGTCCGGGAATTCCAGATTCTTCAACAGCCAAAAGACAGACAAGCCTATCGAGGTCCATTCGGAACTGCAACCCTCCTTCAACAAACAGTTCGATATGCTCAACCAATCCCTGTCGGAATACAGCGGACTCGGCTATACTATCATCATCACCGTAAGCAACGAAAGCCAGAAAAAAAGGCTGCTGAAAATATTCGACGAATCAGAAAACAACTACGACATCCAGTCATCAATACTCAATTTCCAACTCTCCCACGGTTTCATCGACCACGACCAACACCTACTCTGCTACACTGACCACGAAATCTTCGAACGCTACCATAAATACACCGTCAGAGACATGAGCCAAAGCCGCGAAGCCCTGACGCTAAAGGAACTTTTCGAACTCAAACCAGGTGACTTCGTGACCCATATCGACTACGGAGTAGGACGTTTCTCAGGATTAGAAAAAATCGAGACAGGCGGCAAACAACAGGAGGTCATTCGCCTGGTTTACAAAAACAACGACACTCTATACATCAGCATCCACGGTCTTCACAAAATCAGCCGCTACGTAGGAAAAGAGGGGGTTGCCCCTACCCTGAACCGCCTGGGAAGCAACACCTGGCAGGTCCTGAAACAAAAGACGAAAAAACAGGTCAAGGACATCGCCAAGGACCTCATCAAACTTTACGCAAAACGAAAGGCCACCAAAGGTTTCGCCTTTAGCAGCGACAGCTACCTGCAAAACGAACTCGAAGCCAGCTTTATGTATGAGGACACTCCCGACCAGCTAAAAGCCACCATCGACGTAAAACACGACATGGAATCCGCCTCCCCCATGGATCGCCTGGTTTGCGGAGACGTGGGCTTCGGCAAGACAGAAGTGGCAATACGCGCAGCATTCAAAGCTGTTTGCGACTCAAAACAGGTGGCCGTACTAGTCCCCTCGACCATCCTTGCCTTCCAACACTACAACACCTTTACCGAACGCCTCAAAGGGCTGCCTGTGAATATCGACTACCTCAACCGTTTCCGCACCACAAAAGACCGCAACCGCATATCCAAAGAGTTGGAGAGCGGTAAAATAGACATTCTCATAGGCACTCACGCCATCACTAACAGCAAACTGAGATTCAAGGACCTTGGTCTTCTCATTATCGACGAGGAACAGAAATTCGGTGTCAGCGTAAAAGAGAAACTGAAACAGATGCGTGCCAATATCGACGTGCTGACTCTCACCGCCACCCCGATTCCCAGAACACTCCAGTTCTCACTCATGGGTGCACGCGACCTCAGCGTCATACAGACCCCTCCCCCTAACCGACAGCCCATACAGACTGAACTGTCCCCCTTCAACGAGGAACTGATTCGAGACGCCATCTCCTTCGAACTCTCTCGCAACGGCCAAGTATTCTTTGTCAGCAACCGCGTCGAAAACCTTCCAGAGATGGCCGGCCTCGTAAGCCGCCTCGTCCCCGAAGCCACCGTAGCTGTTGCTCACGGCCAGATGGAAGGACGCGACGTGGAGGAGACCATGATGCGCTTCATTGAGGGCGAAATAGACGTTCTGGTGTCTACTGCAATAGTGGAAAACGGCCTCGACATTCCCAACGCCAACACCATGATCATCAACAATGCCCAGCAGTTCGGTCTCAGCGACCTGCACCAAATGCGTGGCCGCGTCGGACGTAGCAACCGCAAGGCTTTCTGCTATATGCTCATCCCCTCCTACAGCACCCTCACAGACGAAGCCCAAAAACGTCTTCGCGCCATCGAAGAGTTTGCCACCGTGGGAAGCGGTTTTAATATAGCTATGCGAGACCTCGACATCCGTGGTGCGGGCAACATCCTCGGCGCCGAACAAAGTGGATTCATCAGCGAAATCGGCTACGACATGTACCACAAAATCCTCAACGAGGCCATCGAGGAACTCAAAGAGACGGACTTCCACGATCTCTTCTACGGAAACCAGGCCGAAAACCAAGATTCAAATCAAAATGCCCAGTTCGTTAAAGAATGCGCAATCGAAACCGACCTCGAAGTGCTCATCCCTGACGACTATGTCTCCAATATCAGCGAACGTCTTTTGCTCTACAAGGAACTCAACGATCTCAGCAGCGAGTCCGATCTCGACCACTACAGAGAACGTCTCATCGACCGCTTCGGCCCCATACCAAAAGCGACCCAAGAACTTATCAAAACAATTACACTGCGCCGCATGGCTAAAGAATTCGGCATCGAAAAACTCATCCTCAAACAAAACAAAATGGTCTGCTATTTCGTAGCGAACCAAAACAACCCCTTCTACCAGTCACCTAACTTCATGCAGCTTATCCGCTACGCCCAAGACCATCCCCGCAGCGTCCACCTACGCGAAACCACGGAAAGACTTTCCCTCGTGTGCGACAACGTGGATTCTATCCACTCTGCCATTGACAAACTTGACGTCCTCGTCTCCAACACTTCAAAAGCTTAATTTTTTTAACAAAAACTCCAGATTTCCTAAAAAATTACTATATTTGCATGTTGGAAATTGTTCCAACGACAGAAGCATATCAATCATAAATACATCTTAACCAGCTTATTGAAATATATATTAAGCACTCATGGAAATAGAAATAACAAGACTGTTTGACCTGCTCGACCACCTTGTGGTAAACCATCCCAAAGACGATATCCTTGCTGGTAAAGTCAATGGTGAATGGGTCAAATATAGTTCTCACGACTACTACAAATACGCCCATTTTATGGCATACGGTCTCATGGAAATGGGCATCCAGCCTGGCGACCGCGTAATCACTATCTCCAACAACTGTCCCGAATGGAACTTCATCGATATGGCTCTTGCCCTTATCGGTGCAGTCCATGTACCCGTCTACCCTACCCTCGCTACCGAGAACTACGTCCATATCTTCAAACATAGCGGTGCCCGACTTATCCTTGTCAGCAGCAAAATGCTCCTCAACCGCATACGTCCTGCCTGGCAACAACTCGACGAAAAACCTGAAATCTATACCCTCGCCAACATCGAAGGCGAACACAGGACACTCGAGATACTCAAACTTGGCATCGCAAGCCGCGAACGCCATCTCGCCGAACTTGAACAACGGAAGGAACAGATAAAACCTGACGACTGGCTCACTCTTGTCTATACCAGCGGCACCACCGGCGAGCCTAAAGGAGTAATGCTCTCCCACCGCAACATCTGCAGCAACTTCCTCGCACACGCCAAAGTCAACCCCATGACCTCCGACTACCGCGTTCTCTCTTTCCTTCCACTCAATCACGTCTTCGAACGTTCTGTCAACTACCACTTCCAATACCTCGGCTGCAGCATATATTACGCAGAGAGCATGGGTACTCTCCAACGCGACATGCAAGACATTGGATGCGGCGGATTCTGCGCCGTGCCCCGTGTTCTCGAAATGTTTTACGACAAGCTATATGCGGCGGGCAAAGACTTCCCCTTCCTCAAGAAAGCCATCTATTTCCGTGCCTTCAAACATGGAATGCGTTTCGACAACGGCATTATCAAAAAAGTCTCCATCTGGTTCCAGATTATGCAGTGGTTCTACGACAAGATGGTATACCGCCACTGGCGCGAGAAATTTGGCGGCAAACGCATGATTGTCATCAGCGGAGGCAGCAGCATCCCTGAACGGCTGGTCCGACTCTTCAGCGCAGCAGGAATCTGCATCTATGAAGGCTATGGGCTCTCCGAGACCTCTCCTGTCATAGCGGTAAACAACCCTGTCGACGGTTATGTCCGCTTCGGCACCGTAGGACCTATGCTCAGCGGCACCGAACTCAAAATAGCCGACGACGGCGAGATCCTCACACGAGGCCCCCATGTCATGATGGGCTACTACAAAGACCCCGAATACACAGCAGAAGTCATTGACCAGGACGGATGGTTCCATACCGGCGACATAGGCAAAATCATCGCCAACAGATACCTGAAAATCACCGACCGCAAAAAAGACATCTTCAAGCTATCCGCTGGGAAATATGTAGCCCCGCAAGTGATTGAGAACAAACTGCGGGAATCGGAATATATCGACCAGGTTATGGTTATAGGAGAAAACCAGAAGATGGCAGCTGCTATCATATCTCCAAATTTCAACACCCTTCACTACTGGGCTCTCAAACACCACCTCCACTACCGCGACAACACGCAGCTCATCGCACTTCCCGAGGTAAACAAGAAAATGCAGGAAGTCATTGATGTCTACAACAAAGAATTTGCTCCACACGAACAGATTAAAAAATTCCGTCTCGTAAGCGAAGAATGGAATTCTGCCAACGGCCTCCTTTCCCCAACCCTTAAAGTACGCCGCAACTTACTCCAAAACAAATACAAAGACATCATCATTGACATCTTCGGCAAAGGCGACGACACAAAGAACGGCCTCTTCTCCTCATTCCGCACCATCGAACTGCCCTCAATCAAACTTCCGTTCAAAAACTGATATTATCCACGCTCAACAACTGCTCTGCACTTTCATTCTCCACCGTTCAGACCAAGCCCATTTACAAACCAAAGCCATAATAGACAAATATTTACCAACGCCTATAATAATCGTTGGTAAATATTTTTTTCCATTTTCAAAAAAAATAGTACTTTTGCACCCGCTTTCGAGAGGAAGAAAGCTTGGATTTTGAACAGAAAATTTCAATTGTCAATTTTCAATTGTCAATTATATCAATTTTCAATTCTATTGTCCCATGGTGTAATGGTAGCACATCAGATTTTGGTTCTGCTTGCCCAGGTTCGAATCCTGGTGGGACAACAAAAGGCACTCTTTTTCAGAGTGCCTTTTTATTCCACATAACTTGTTTTTCCTGAAATGACACGTTCAACTATCGTGGCCTTAGCTATAACTAATTCATGCTGTCGTATTTCATGACGCGTTCCTTTATCTCCTCGGGAATGACTGCGCTCGTTGCCGCACTGCGTAAATATCCCGACATAACGGTGTTGCATGTGGCACATGGTTGTCCTGTATCTGTTTTTATCACCGTCTGCGTGACACGCAGACTCTTGTTGCCCCAATGCGACACATAGGTCTGCACCGCAATATTGTCTCCCCAGTGTATCTGGCTGTGAAAATCCACCTCCACATGCACCACCATCACTGTGAAGTCCCCCTCTTCCGGTGTCACCGGTATTCCTGCGTCACTAAAATAGTGCGACTTGCCCAAATCAAAGAATTCCATAATCACCGCATTGTTGACATGTCCCATCATGTCTATGTCGTTGAACCTAATCTGTAATGGAAGTGTATGCATGTTATTCTGTTTTTATCATTTACTATCCCTTTTCTTTAACGAGAAAAAGAACTCCAATCCCCCCTCTTCCCTATTACGCACATATATGTCTCCTCCGTGAAAAAGTACGGAATGCTTCACTATCGAGAGTCCCAAGCCCGTACCCCCTGTCTTCCTGCTACGGCCCTCCTCTATACGCAAGAAACGGTCGAAAAGTTTGGGAAGATAGGCGTTATCGACTCCAGAGCCGGTGTCATAAAACCTCAAATAGTATTTCTCCTCGTCAGTTTTGTAGCACTCTATTCCGACCTCTACACCGTCTCCGGCATAAAACACCGCATTTTCCAACAGGTTGCGGAAGATGCAGTACGCCAGGCTATGATTGCCAACTATAGTCAGCGGTCGCGGAAGGCTGTTGCGGACCGTAATATTATGTACCCTGCATATATCCTCCAGATCAGATATCGCCTCGTCGGCAATATCGGGTATGGAAATCTCCTTGCGGGGAAACAAATCAGCAGACTCCTCCAGCTTGTTAATCAACGAGACGTCGTTGATAAGCTCGGACAACCTCATCGTCTGCGAATAGCACCTCTGCAGGAAAAACTGCTTCTTCTGCTCTTCGACAGGCTTGTCGCCAAGCAATATCTCCAAATACCCACGTATGCTGCTCACCGGCGTCTTCAACTCATGCGCTATATTATTGGTCATCTCCTGCTTGAGCTGTCTGTTGCGCTCTTGCTCCTGTATTATCTGCTGCTTCGACTCCTCCAACGAGCGCGCCAACTCCTGCAACTTGCGAATCAACTTGCGTTGTCGCAGATGGTTCCATATCAAGAACAGCAACGATATGGCAACTATCACCGTGATTATATATACACCTGGCGACAACGACATCTTTATCTCTCCTCCGTTAACAATATTCTATCAATTATTTAATATAATTTGGCTCAACAAGCCAGCCAGTCAAAGCGGTTATGATTTTATAGTTTATTTTATTGATTGCAAGCAAATAATCTTTAAACTTTATTCGACAAAAACATATCCAAAACCGGAATGGTTCACAATACTGTCGGAAGCACTACCCAGCTTTTTGCGTAGCCTGGCAATATGGACATCCACCGAACGGTCTGTCACGAAAGTATTGTCCTCCCAAACCTTGTCGATTATCTGCTGTCGCGAGAAATGCTCACCTTTATTCCGCATCAGCAGGACGAGGATATTGTACTCTTTCTTTGTAAGCGGCACCTGAATTCCGTCTCTCGTCACCATCTGACGTTGCAAGTCGACTGTCAAATTGCCGTGACACAACACCTCTACTCCCGTTGGATCCGTCGTCTGTGAACGTTTAAGCACCGCACGAATGCGAGCCAATACCGTAGGAAACGAGAACGGCTTGGTGACATAGTCGTCGGCACCAGAAGAGAAACCATCCAACATATCGCTCTCCGCATCACGCGCCGTGAGAAATATTATAGGTGTATCGTCTTCATTCTCTCGCATCTGCCGCGCCATCTCGAAACCTGACATATTCTCCATCATAACGTCAAGCAACACAAGGTCGTAATGGCAGCACGACAGCAACGGCAACGCTGCTTCCGCAGAATATGCACGCTCCGTCTCAAAACCTTCACTTTCGAGATTGAAACAGAGTATCTCGCACAGGTCTGGTTCGTCGTCGACAACGAGTATCCTCATCTATTAAAAACGATTTCAGGAATTGGAAAGGATTGACTTGACAATCTCCGAGACAACACGGTTGTCGGCTTTGCCGGCAAATCGCTTTGAAGCCACTCCCATAACCTTACCCATATCCTTGGGCGATGTCGCTCCAACCTCTGCAACTATGGCACGGATATTCTCCTCTATCTCCTCCCGACTCATCTGTTTGGGAAGATAACGTTCTATCACACCCGCCTGGAACAACTCCTCGTCGGCCAAATCCTGACGGTTTTGCTGAACATAAATGTCGGCAGCCTCGCGACGCTGTTTCACCAACTTCTGAAGCATGGCCACCTCGGCAGCCTCACTGACTTCTCCATTGACAGCATCTTTGCCGGTTTTCAACAACAATATGGCGGATTTGATGGCACGCAGCGACTCAAGAACATCCTTCTCCTTGTTGAGCATCGCCTGCTTGATGTCATTGTTAATCTGTACTTCAAGACTCATAGCATTAATACTTTATAGTTTTATAAAATGCAAAAAAAGGGAAGCAACAACGTACTTCCCTGCTTTGGTGGCATTGACTGGAATTGAACCAGTGACACACTGATTTTCAGTCCGCTGCTCTACCAACTGAGCTACAACGCCATGATTCTGTATCAATCAAAATCGGCTGCAAAAGTACAACTATTTTCACAAATAGCAAAATATTTTTTCAAAGAACAACAGCCAATAGTCAATTCCTAACTGATTTCCAACTGATAAGACTTACTCTTTTTTTTCTTCAACTCCTCCTTTTCACTCTGCTTCCACAGCTGTTTCTTCAGCATTTTCTGACGAATTTGAGACTGATTCCTCATTGTTCCCCGACACATTGGAGCCTTTCTTTTTCTTTCTGTCTTGATGTATAATGTCTACGACAAGCATTCCCGCTCCTACGCATACGGCCGAATCGGCTATATTGAAAATAGCTGAGAAAAACTCGGCATGCCGTCCTCCCAATCCCGGTATCCAATCAGGCCATATCCAATGGAACAACGGGAAATACAACATATCCACCACACGCCCATGCATAAAACTGGTGTACCCTCCCTCAGAAGGAAACAACACTGCCACATCGGTATGTGTGCTCTCACTGAAAATCAACCCATAGAAACAACTGTCAATCACATTGCCCAAAGCCCCGACAATGATAAGCGAGAGTGCCACCAACATGAAATAGCGAACCTTTTTCTTGATACACCTTATGAGCACTACCAGTAAACAGATTGAGAAGACGATTCTAAAGACTGTCAAAATAGTCTTACCGATTCCGTCTCCCAATGAAAGGCCAAAAGCCAGACCTTCGTTCTCAATAAAATAGAGTTTGAACCAGTCGCCAATCATATCTATATAGCCTCCTATCACAAAGTTGCACTTGATCCAAATCTTAAGCGCCTGGTCGGCAACAAGAATAAATGCCATGAGGCTAAAACAAATCCAATATCTTTTCTTTATAGAATTATCCATAATAAATTATTCCAAAACACATTAAAAAACACAGACGTTTTTCAACACAGATGCAAAGGTACAAATTATTTTCTATTTCTGCACTGTTCACACAACTCTTCGTACCATGCCCTTCCGAAACGACGCAACAACGGCACTTCAAGATATTCGTACAATGGACGTCCTCCAGCCTCTTTGCCCTTTGCCAAGGCACACCGGCACACATCCCATTCATGGTAGTTGACAGCCTTGAACTCGCCATAGTCTTCTATGCGAACAGGATAAAGATGACACGATATTGGCTTGGGGTAGTCGATTTTGCCCTCCCTCCAGGCCATTTCAATGGCACAAAGCGTCTTTCCCTCACATTCTACGCTATATGCACATTCGCGGTTGTTGACTAACGGGGTGCAGGGAAGCTTGTCTACATCAAGCGACGACACTCCTTCGCTTTCAACCACCGCTACACCTTCAGGGGTCATATATGGTTTTACCTCCGGGTAAATCCTCTCCAACACTGCAATCTCCTCCTTTTCCAGCGGTGCTCCACAGTCACCCTCCACACAACAGGCGCCCTTGCACTTTTCCAAATCGCAGGAGAACCTGACGTCTGCAAGATTGTCGGAGATAATACAATCGTCTACAATTATCATCGTTTCATTTATTTTGTAATGGCAAATCAATAAGTGATTGGATACATCTTACATCAAACATCTTTCTGCCTGCTATGCAGGCCTGCGAGCCCGATGAGCAAACCATGAACCTTGAACCGTTAACCTTTACTTAAGTACTTCTATAATCTTGTCGGCAAGAACAGCGGCAAGCTTATATTTTGACTCTTCCGTCCAGCCCGCGACATGAGGTGTAAACACCATAACTGGCGAACCAAGCAGATAGCGGAAATCGGAAGAAAGATTGTCCAAATCCAATCCGTCACGCGACATATCCTCGTATTCAATAACATCCAACGCTGCGCCAAGCACTTTGCCGCTTTTCAAGCCTTCGGCGAGGGCTGTGGTCTCTACTACCGCACCCCGCGAGGTGTTGATCAGGAAGAAGGGGTGGTCGAAGGCGGCGATGAAGCGGCTGTCGGCCAGATGGTATGTCTCGTCGGTGAGCGGCACATGGAGGCTCACCACATCGGCCCTACACTGCAGCTCATCGAGCGAAACTTCCTCGACGTATGAGGGTGCATAGCCGGAGGGTTTGTATTTGTCGTATGCCACAATAGTGCAGTCGAACCCCTGAAGGCGTTTGGCGAAGGCCGAACCCATGTTGCCGAAACCGATGATGCCTACCGTGCGGTCCTTGACTTCGAGGCCTCTGTTGGCTTCGCGCCGCCACTGTCCCTGCCTCACTTCGGCATCGGCACGTGCAATCTTGTCAAACAAGGCAAGCAGTAATCCCACGGCATGTTCTCCTACAGCGTCGCGGTTGCCTTCGGGCGAGTTGAGGCAGCGGATGCCCACACTCTCGGCATAGTCGACATCGATGGTCTCCATACCTGCACCAACGCGGCCGATGCACTTGAGATGTCGGGCGTGGTCAAGAAAGTTGCGGTCGATTGCAATCTTGCTCCGCACCACGAGTGCGTCATAGCCAGCCACTTCAGCCAGCAGCATGTCATAGTTACAGTCAGTCCATACGCGGCACTTGTGGCCGGCTGCAGTCAGCCGCTCAACCAGCACGGGGTGGGTGTTGTCGGTAACGAGTATTCTCATTTCTTCTTTTTCTTGTAGTATGACGCGCTGTTGTTGAAATTCTCCACACGCGGTGCCGGCGCCGTGAATATCTTCTTTGTCGACGCCCCGAAAATGCCTATGCCACCCTTGATGTTGCAATACACTTGCACCGGCTCGCTGAAAAGGTCATCCAAATCCGATGTATAGCCCGATGAGGTTACATTATAGCGGTATAACTCTTCTGACAGGGCACACACCTCTATTTTAACAGGTCTGCCAAGAATATCACGGTTTCCATAGGTGGTTGCGTCGAATTCCATTGTGAATTCGTGGGCACCGCCCGAGAAACGTTCGGAACTGAAGGTCATTTCTCTGCCAGAAAAACTTCCGTCATCTCCGTCAAAGGCATCCTCGAGCGATGCGTTGTTGACGATAGGGTCGCTAACCGTAAAATAGTAGCTTGACATCTGTGTGGAGTCCCATACAGACACAGTATCACTTAAATAAATTTCCTCTCCGAGGAGTACCCTTACGCTGAAATATTCCCTATTGCTGTTGCAGTTGATTCTGAAACGTAATCTGTAATAGGTAGAAGAGTAATAGCAATAATAGTATCCGCCAGTAACCTCGTCCAATGTGTCGATGACTAAGTCGACGATTTCCACCTGCGGCTGCGGAGGCACTACGGTTTGTGCAGTGACTATCTTGTCATACCCTGGCACGGTGGCACTGACACGCATTGTGTCACCAGGATTGGGACGCAACATAAAACCGTATCCGCCGTAATGGGTTGTGTCTCCATAATAGCCATTCCAATCATCATAATAATCTGACTGAATAAAACAATCCGGGTCATACGTTCCGACGGCGGTATTGCTTCCTGATGTTATTGTCACTGTGGCATTGTCTGCACCATTGAAGCCCCTATTATCAAGAAAGAAGCGACTATAGCCGACGTAAACAGACACAAGTGAATCGCTGACAGGCTTCGACACCACCACAACGTATGGCGACACATCACCAGGGTCAAAATCCACGACCTTCTCGCACGAACACATCAAAACGGCGAGCATAAAAAACAATGGGATATATCTTTTTCTTACCATAATCTGTTTTTTGTGGGAGTTAGTGGGAAATAAAAGAAGTTATCACGCTTCGCTCTGGAAGTTAAGTAACAAACGAACCGTTTCGAATCGTATTGTCCTTTAACTCCCTTTAACTCCCCTATAACAACATTTAACTCCATATTATACTTCAAATTAACCCTTTAAACTTTAACCTATAACCTTTACTTAAAACTTAAAACTATACGACACTGACGGTATTATCGGGAACAGTGACAATTGCACAAGAGATGAATTGTAGTGTACGCCGTTGATTACGGAGTGCATATTGTTTTTCTCGTACACCATAAAGGGATTCTTGCGGTTGTAGAGATTGTATACGCTCAAGCTCCAAGTGCTGACGCCATGTTTCTTCTCCTTGTGGAAGTTGACACCCACATCCAGCCTGTGATATGCCGGCATACGGAAATTGTTTCGGCTTTCTATATAATATATTGTCTGCCCTGTAGTCGGGTCATAATATTCCTGCATTGCCAACGTGCCGGTGTTTCCCGACGACAGTACCCACGTCGCGCTGCAGTCAAACCTTTTGTTGGGTTTATAGCTAACCATGATTGAAAGGTCGTGACGGCGGTCATATTTGGCTGGGAAAGGCTCACCATTGTTTATCATCTGCCCTTCACGGTCGAACTGGCGCATTGTGCGGCTCCAGGTATAACCAATCCAGCCCGTGATATTGCCTATGGTTCGTTGTGCAAGCAATTCCAACCCGTACGACCATCCGTCGCCCATATACACCTTGTCCTCCCATCCGGTGGAAGTACCCAAGAAGCTGGCTCCGTCTTTATACTCCAGCATGTTCTTCATCTTCTTGTAGTAGGCCTCCATAGAGAAATCCGCTATACCCGACCACGTGTAAAACACTCCTGCCGCCACCTGATGGGCTTTCATCGGCTCTATGCGTTTGGTGACAGGTACCCACAGGTCGGTGGGCAGGCTTATTGAACTGTTCGAAAGCTGATGCATATATTGTGTCATATATGAGTATCCCGCCTTTATCGACAAGTCGTCGCTCAGCATCCAGCGACCGCTCAGACGAGGCTGCGGCGACGGATAGAACTTACCCTGTACGGCAAATCCCGTCAAATTCACGCCACCGTTGACCTTAAAGGCGTCACTGATGGTCCAGTCGTCCTCAATAAAGGCACTTATCTCGTTTGCGAACACCTTGCTTTCGCCTATCACCGTATCAAACACGTTCGTCGTACCGGAATAATTCTCCTCGTATTTTGTACCTGTGACATCGGGCTGGAATATATGGTAGACATAGTTTCCGCCAAACTTCACCATGTGGTCCGGATTAGGGTGATAGTCAAAGTCCACTTTCGCCGTAATGTCGCGTATGCCTGATTTGTATGTCATCTCGGCCTTGTAGTAGTCCATATTGGTATAGTAGTATTCGTTTTCCTCAATCCCGACACTGACATCGTTACGATAGCGTGTATACGCTCCAGTCAAATTCATGAACAACTTGGGAGTCAGCTCATAGTTCCATCTCAACGACCCCACAAGGTTGCCCCAATTATAGCCTAATTTCATAATCTCTTCCGATGTCGAGTAATCGTAGGTGTAGGTATATTTCATACGGGCATATATCTTGTCGTCTCCCGAATACCAGCTGCCTATCAATCTGCTGCGGTCACTGAAACGATGTGTCACCTTTGCATTCAGGTCGTAAAAATAGTAGCCGAGATTTGTGCGGCCCATGTTTTCCATTGCCGCGAGAGACATGATCATCGGCTGCATAAGAATATCGAAATAGGTACGGCGGAAACTCACATTGAAGGTGGTCTTGTCTTTCCACAGCGGACCCTCAAGATTCACCTTTGCTGCAATGGCGCCGATGGTAGCATTGCCGTGCAGCCTCTTGTCATTGCCGTCATTGGTCGTTATGTCGAGCACACTCGACAAGCGTCCGCCGAAATGGGCAGGGAAGCTGCCTTTGTATAGCGTCACCCCTTTGATGGCATCGGCATTGAAAGCCGAAAAGAAGCCACCCAGATGGTTGACATTGTACAGTGGCACGCCGTCAAGCAGAAACAGATTCTGGTCGGGACCGCCGCCACGCACATATATGCCCGACATACCCTCGGTTCCCGACTGGACACCAGGCAGCAACTGAAGGGCCTTGAGAACATCCGTCTCGCCAAAAAGCACCGGCACAGACTTGATATGCTCCAGCGGAACATCAATGACACTCATCTGCGACGACTTGTGCGAACTCACACGGTCAGCGGTAATGGTCACCGTCTGCAACTGCGTAGAGGATTGCAACGAAATATTCAGCTCTCGGTTGGCCTCCAACTGGAATGTGTCGATCCAAGTCTGGTAGCCCACATACGAGATACGCAGCCGCACTTCCCCCTTGGGCAGCGTCAACGAATAGCGCCCCTGGGCATTGGTCAGAGCTCCTTTGCCCGAAACCTGGTCGTAAATAGTGGCACTTATCAGTGTCTCTCCACTGTTGGCAGACCGGATGGTGCCGCTGATGGTGTAACTCTGCGCAGCGGTGACACCTACAAGCGACAACATTAATACCAAAACAATATTCCTCATATTAAATCATTTTACCCTTTAAAGAAATCATTTATCCACCCACTGGGCTTGTTCTTGTCAAGCAGCGTGCCGCAATAACGGCAGAACCTTGCCGCCTCGTCAGCCTCCTCATGCCCACAATGGGGACAATATCTTACCTCGCGCGCAGGCAAGGCTTCCGTCGACTCCGGCTCTGCAGCGGACTCGGAACCGGACTGCCCGACCTCCGCCACGGGTTCCTCCTGCACCACAGCCACAGAGTGCTCCTCATATTCATTGAACTCCTCAGGCACCTCATTGTCACTGCCCTGTGGAGCGTCATTCCTATACTCACGCACCGTCTCTCCAACGACAATACCTGTAGGAACAGCTATGATGGAGTAACCGAGCAACATGACCAGCGTGGAAATAAACTGCCCCATAGGCGTCACAGGAGTAATATCGCCGTAACCCACCGTGGTGATGGTGACAACAGCCCAATAGATAGCCGTAGGTATGCTTTTCATCGCCGGATTCTTGCTACTCTCAAACATATAGATAACAGAGCCCAAAATGATTGCAGTAATGAATACGAAAAGCATAAATATCAATATCTTGGTTGCGCTGCGACGCATGGCGTTGAGGAGATGGAAGCTCTCGTTCAGGAAACGCTGCATATTGAATATACGGAAAATACGTAGTGTACGCAGCACTCGCAACACCGTCAGCGTCTGGGTTGCAGGAATCAAAAGACTCAGATAGGCTGGGAATATCGACAGGAAGTCGATAATACCGTAGAACGACAGGATGTACTTCCAAGGTTTCTGAAGACAGTAAATACGTAGATAGTATTCCAGCGTGAAAATAATGGTAAACAATCCTTCAAGGCCTTTCAGCACCCATCTCATATTCTCGTGCACTGCCTCGAAACTGTCAAGCATTATCACCAACAAATTAAGGCCAATCAGCACCAACAGCCAGACATCGAACTTCTTTCCTGCAGCAGTGTCAGCCTTGAAAATGATACGGTATATCTCTTTCTTGGTAATATCACGATGTTTCCTCGGAAGCAACACCTTGAAAATAATCCAATGCAATACATTACCGACAAAATGAGCCATGCGGCTTGCTATCTTTCGATAGTTAAGACGCATAAAGAAACCCGCAATCTTTTTGAACAGCCAAATCAAAGGGTGACTTATGCAGTACCACAGCAACATAAGGAATTTTACAATGATATTTGGATTCTTCCTGTTCATATCGCCATATTTATTATTCTTTTTTCAAATCACTTACGACATATTCTCAACTCCGACAGGTTTTCCGGCCTGAACAATTCGGCCGCAGCACGCCGCACCTCTTCCTCTGTGGTCCTTCTGTAATACTGCGGCTCGTTGTTTACCCATTCCAGCTTGCCAAGCCACTCATAATGGCACAACGACATGGCACAATCAATAGCCTTGTACTGTGAAAAGGCAAAAGTTGACTCAAACTTGTTGAGCACCTTCTCAAGTTCACCATCTCCAAGAGGTTCTTTGGCGACCCTGTACAATTCCTCCTCAACAGCAGCCTTTGCTTCATCGGGATTCACCCCTTCACGCAAACGACCCGACACCAAGAACAGTCCCGGGTCTCGATCGCCTGTAACGTACGCTTCAATCTCGGTAAACAAACCGCGATTTTTCACCAGCTCGTTATACAGTCGCGTCGAACGTCCGTTGGACAAAATGTCACTGATAAGGTCAGCGCATCGAAAACTATCGTCCAAACGGCCACACATATGGTAAGCCATATAGATAGCTGTCGACGGCACATCGCGATGCACGGTGAGACTGCGTCCCTCTTTCTGCTCAGGCTCTTGAGGGAGTTCGCTTCGCTTGCGGCCAGTAAAATGCAGATCTCCAAAAAGCTTGTCCGCCAACCGTCGGACCTCTTCATAAAGAACATTTCCGACAACGGCAACGATAGCATTGTCCGGGCAATAATGACGTTCGAAGAAAGCCTGTACATCGTCAAGCGTAGCCTCCTGCACATGCCTGATGTCCGCACCAATGGTACACCAACGATAAGGATGCACCTTATAGCACAGAGGCCTCAGCAACAGCCATGCGTCTCCATACGGCTGGTTGATGAAACGGTAATTGTACTCTTCCGTAACCACCGACTGCTGCACCTGCAGGCTTCGCTGCGAAAGGTCGAGGCCATGCATACGGTCCGCCTCCAACTGCAACGCCTGTTCCAGACATCCTGCCGGAACAGTGAGGTAGTACTGCGTAAAATCAAGACATGTATTTGCATTGGACTCACCACCCATCATAGTTACAACCCTGTCATAATCCGGCACAGCCTTCGTGCCACCAAACATAAGATGCTCGAACAGATGAGCTATACCTGTGAGCGAAGGACTCTCATCTCGTGACCCAACTCCGAACAGTGTGTTCACCGAAACAAGAGGCGTACTCTTGTCCTTCATAACAATCAGAGTTAACCCGTTGTCCAGTATATCCTTCTTATAACTTATCATCGGCAATGTACAGCTTGACCAATACTTTAAATAATAAAAACGCCCAAAAGAAAAAAATATTATATATAGATTAAAATAAAAGGCATTTTGCAGATACTAAAGAATACATTCTTTTTTTCTCCTTGCGCTCTCTGAAAAATAAAAAAAAATAATAATATCAAGCAATAACAAGCCAAAACAATCGTTAATATTTATCAAATTTAACGAAAAGGATCAATAATATATACACTATTTACATATTTTCAATTCAATGAAAAAAATCATTCTTTTTTTCTCCTTCATCATCATCACCCTTACTCTCTCTGCACAACCCGGAGGTCCCGGAGGCCCCCCTCCGGGTGGGTTCCCAGGCGGCGGATTCCCTGGTGGCCCTCGCGGCCCTCGCGGTGCAAAACAGATGCAACAGACACAACAGAAAAGCACCACCGTCAAACAGAAGAAAAATGTAAAAGCCGGTTCCACATTCAAAGTTGTCGGATCTCTCATTGACAGCACCAAGAACGAGCCTCTGATGTACTGCAACGTCACCCTGCTCGAAAAGGAAGACAGCAGCTTCGTTAAAGGCGCTGTTACTGACATCAACGGCTATTTCGAAGTGAAAGAGGTACCGGCCGGCGAATATCTGCTACGAGTCAGCTATATAGGCTACGCCACGCGATACATCCCAGTCACAGTCACTAACAATACCGCCATAGGTGTCATCAACATGAAGGCTGGCGCCGCCCAACTGAAAGCGGTGAAGATAACTGCAGCACGACCGCTCTACGCCATGGACGGTGAAAAAACAGTATACAACGTCGCCGACGACCCATCCATACAGACTGGTACCACAGAGGACGCCCTTCAGAACGCCCCGGGTGTGGAAGTCGACGTGGAAGGCAACATCACATTGCGTGGCGTCAGCAGCGTGGAGATATGGGTCAACGACAAGCCCTCAAAACTGACCGAGGAAAACCTCAAGACCTATCTTCAAACACTCCCCGCCAACGCTCTCGACCGCATCGAGACCATCACCAACCCGTCGGCCAAGTATGCCACAGAGGCAGAAGCCATCATCAATATCATCACCTCGGCACATGTCAAAAGCAACAAATTCGTCAGCTTCGGACTCAATGGCTCCAACCAGCCGTTCGTCTCTCCTTGGGTAAGCTACATGTGGGCCAAAGAACGACTCAGCTTCAACCTATTCGCCAGCGGACGCTATTCGTTCCGCGACAACGAGTCTGACAGCTGGTCACTGCCGCGCACCTTCGACACCACCAACTGCACATACGACACGATAATGTACCAGACCGACACATCGACCTCTGGCAACCGCAGTATCAGCGGCAATATCTTTATGTCGCTCGACTACGAGATAGACTCAATGACCGACCTGTCTGTCGACGGCGGCGGATTCTACAACTACAACCGCTCGTTTTCGAACCGTAACGTAGCTCAGACCTACTGGCCCCTTGCTCTCGACAGCAACATAGTATACGGCATCACCGACACCACCACGTCACCATCCTACTTCACCCATATCGGAGCCGACTACACCAAGAAGTTCGACCTCGAAGGCCATAACCTCCGCATCGGCATCAACGGTCGACTCAACCACAACGGCAACGAGGAATACTATCGCCGCAACTATACTACCTTTACCGACCTCGACGAAAACCGCTACCTCCTCACCGACAGCTATTCGGGAGGCGTAGACCTCGACGCACGCTACAACCGCCCCTACAGCAAAAACGGCGAACTCAGCTATGGCCTGCGGTTCAGCAACCAATACACCAACAACGACTACAAACGCTACAACGACCTACTCGGCAGCGTGCCCGACAACCTGCGCACATACCACTTCGACGGCCGTGAGACAAGCACCAACGTCGACGTCAACTGGACACGCCGCTGGGGCGGATTCACCCTCTCGACAGGACTGGGCGTAGGACACGAGAATTTCTTCTATGGATACAGCTCCACACAGACTTTTGCCGACAGCAACACCGTCAACGACTTCACCTTCCGTCCCTCTATCCATCTCACTTATCGCACCGCCAGCATGCACAACTTCAAGCTGAACTACTCGATGCGCATGTCAAACCCCAGCGAAGAACAAATCACCTCGTTCCGCATATACGGCGAGGACAGCTATCGCACAGGTAACCCCAATGGACTTAAATCGGCATTCACCCACTCCGCCGAAGCAGGATGGACAAAATACTTCCAGACCTTCGGCAATGTCGGCATTGAAGGTTATGGACGACTATCCACAAACGAGATTAGCTCTCTGACCGACGCTGAATACGACAACTACCTCGATCGCATTGTCAACTACTCCATCCCTTACAACATGGGTACTTCATGGCGCTACGGCGCATCGTTAAACATGACCTACCGCCCAAGCGGATTCATGAATGTCCGTCTCTATGCCAATGTCTATGACTACGGATACCGCATGGAGTATCTCCGCAACGGCGTGCAGCAGACCGACGAACGCGACAAAGTGTCATGGAGCATACGTCTCAATGCCTGGACAAAAATTTTCAACCAGTATCAGCTCCACATGTCGTTCAACTACAGCTCACCGACCATCAGCCTGATGAGTACACAGAAAGAACGTCTATGGTTCAACATGGGTGTGCGCAGCGACTTCTTCAAACGCAAACTCTCCGTATTCGTCAACATCCAAGACCTCTTCAACTGGGGCGCCAGACGAGGCTCCGGCTCCGAAAACACCAACCCCTACTATCTCAGCAACTCCTCCAACCGCATGATCAACAGCCGTTATATCTCGGCAGGTATCACGCTCCGTTTCGGTAAGATGGAACTCGAACGCAACGCCCAGGAAGGATCATCCGACACCGGCGACACTCTCGAATAATCCACCATTTGATATCGATAGTATAAAACAAACACTTAAATCCGCAGTTTTGTAAGTTCAAAACTGCGGATTTTATTTGCATACGCTGCCGTTGTATTCTATCCAAAATCAACAAAAACAGTAAAATGTAAAAAAAATAAACAAAAATTTTGCTGGAACTGAAAATCTTTGTACTTTTGCACCCGCTTTCGAGAGGAAGAAAGCTTGGATTTTGAACAGGAAATTTCAATTGTCAAATTTCAATCATCAATTTTCAATTCTATTGTCCTATGGTGTAACGGTAGCACATCTGACTCTGGATCAGCTTGTCTAGGTTCGAATCCTGGTAGGACAACAAAAAACCAAATGGCGTGGAGTTTTTTTGCTCCACGCTTTTTTTGTGCCTAAAAAAGAAAAAAAATTCGTTTCACATGTTACGTTTTCGATATTTTTGCGTCTAACGTATATAGAGATGTAATTAACATCAAGGAAGTGAACCGACAGGTAGAACATCGGGAATTCGAGCAGATGTTGCGTCAATCGCGACGCATCATCTATCGGATTTGTCTTGCCTTCACCGACCGTAAGCCAGATAATGTCAATGACCTCTACCAGGATATTGCTTGCAAACTTTGGCTCGGATGGTCCAAGTTCCGCAAAGAGAGCGATGTCACCTCGTGGGTTTACCGCGTCGCGCTGAACACCGCAGTATCAGAACAACGGAAATGGAGAAACAAGGACCGTCCCGTCTTTGTTGCCATTGATGAATCGCTGTGCGACTCCCTTGCCGAAGAATCCGCCGACCAACGTCTGGAACACCTTTACAGACTTATTGACCGTCTGTCCAAAGACGAAAAGAAGCTCATCTATCTCTACTTCGACCGACTGCCTTTTGCACAAATTGCCGTCGTCGCGGGAATATCAGAGTCCGCTGCAAAACAACACATCTACCGAATAAAACAAAAGATAATCAAACTGCATCAGAAAGAAATGGAGAATTAATATATGGAAACAAAAAAAATAATGGATGACCCCGGCTCGCCTGCATTTGACGAAAAGGCTTTTTTCGACGATTTGCAGTCCATTTGGGATGACCACGCCCAGCGTGTTGACCGAATTGTCGAAGCGCATCCTGCCGAGAGTGTGAGCATCAAGGGATTTACTCGTTTTGCGAAGCGTGGTTACAAGAGATCATCGGTTTATATTGAATTGATACTCTTGACCCTTGCAGCTGCCGTCTATTGGGCAGTGATTATCCCGACACTTGCCTATACCACCCTCGCGCTTGTCGCCAGTCTCATCGTCGAGGCTGTATATATTCTTCTTATTGCTGCAGGTCTCGGTGGAAAAATTAGCAGGCGCCGTCTTGCAGCTGCCTGTATGGCCGCTGTTTTTTCCCTTGTTGTCGTTTCGTGCACCACCACCGGCATCGACGGCATCACCATCACCCAGAACCACCCCGGACGTGTCCAAGCCGTTGATAATGTGGCCAACACACTTACCCAATTATGATACCTCAAAGGATTATAGAAAAACTTTCTTCGTGGCCTGTGACGCTGGCCATCTGCCTCCTTATTGTCGTAGGCACATTGACTGTCAAGTTCTGGCCCCGCACCGTCCCCTTCGACCAGTGCAGCGACGTGTACAAGCGTTATGCTGCGGTTGATGGCGTTGATGCCACGTTTATAAAAGACTATAAAGTCAATGACACCGTATTTGTCGATGTCACATTGTTGGAGGCCAAGGATTCTGCCGTTTGGGTTATGCTTAAAAACGACTTCGAAGTCCCCAACCCAGGTCCCATCGCCCAGCAATTCATTGACAATGGGGAAGATTTGATAGGCGTAAAAATTATTCCCAAGTCCACTACCACAGATACCATCCTCAACCCATACCCTAATGATGTTCTAGCCATCTCCTACTTGAAGCGCACATTAACAATTTTCCACATCAAGAATGACGTTGAGAAACACGCGGTAAAATACTACAACTTTGATAAATCGACAAATCCTAAATAATTACATATTATGAAGACATTCTACAAAACCATTATCATTATCGCAATGTTTGTTATGCCGGCGATGGCTTTTGCCTCGATGGCGAAACCGTCCGATGTCGATGACACCATCCCTGCCGAACCCCGTTGCGACAAGTACTATTACACCAAATGGTTTGACGACTGCCCCTATTGGCATCCCAAGGGCGTATATGACAGCTGCCTCTGCTTCAAGTATAAGTTTGGCAGAATCTTTTCAGGCGAGCTTGCCAAATGGGAATATGCCCACAACGGGCGTATGAAGGTGAAAGGATTGGCGGCTATGGTGAATGCCTACACTCCGCCGACGGTCGACGGTGCCCCGGGGAACCTGAAAAATCCCGAATATATGTACATATACCAGATGACGGAGACTGGCCGGACTATTCAGGGAATTGACGTCGAAGTCCGGCTTCAACTGCTCGACTCGGTGAGGTGGGACACGGCCACGGCGCGCGTTATGGAGTTCCGCCAGGGATGGAACGACGAGTTTATCCAGTACTGCTATATATATGAGGCTTATTTTGAACAGCCTGTGTGGGTAGACTCCGATTTCTACATCGTCGGCTCTATGAATACACCTAACAGCAATGGGATGGTGTCCACGTTTTATGTCGACATTCGGGACGAGGGGGACTATATGTTGGACAACAAAAATGGCTGTGACGCAAGTGACTATCATGATATTTTATATTGCCCACCACACGCCCTATCTATTCTCGAATGCCCCCAATGCTTGGGAGTGGGCCGGCCTTACGCTTTTTGGGATATGCAAATCGGTCCTATGTTCAACTACTGGATTAGCGACTGGCCTGAAAGTCCATTCGGATATTATCTTGTCATTGTAGACAAATGGGACCTCAATGCCGTGCCCAACGAGGTCGGTTGGGGCGAGGTGTTTGGCGGCGGACGCTTCCCCGACGAGAGCGACGACACCATCACGGCCATTGCCGCGCTGGGCTTTGCCTTTGTTTCGTGGAACGACGGCAGCACCGAAAACCCGAGGGTCATTCACCTGACTAGCGACACAACGTTCACCGCCATATTCCAATGCACCCAACAGTTCAATCTCCAAGTATCCGCATCTGACGCAACTATGGGTTCTGTTACCGGCGGCGGCAGCTACACAGCCTCTGATGTCACAATAACAGCAACGCCCAACCCTGGCCACAGATTCAACAACTGGAGCTGCGACAATGGCTCGACCGTGATTACCACCAACCCGCTCGTCGTACACCTCGTAAGCGACACCGCCTTTGTCGCCAATTTCGAGGATGTAAGCGAGCAAACGTTCACTCTTCAGGTCTCGTCGGCCAATGCTACGATGGGCACCGTCACCGGTGGCGGTAGCTACTCTGGTGGCACCTACCAAACCATCACAGCCGTACCCTCCGAGAACAGATACAGATTCTCGCATTGGAGCACAGCCGCTGGCGACAGCATCACCGACAACCCCCTCACAATATATCTCACCTGCGACACCGCCTTTGTCGCCCACTTCACAGAGCTGCCGCAATATTACCTTGTAGCGGCAAGCACCAACGAGGAGTGGGGCACGGTTGAAGGCACAGGTATGTACTATGAGGGTGAGCAGGCCACTCTGACAGCCATTCCAGCTGAATCCTACGTGTTTGACAGCTGGTCGGACGGCAATGAGGATTCGCCTCGTATCGTCACCGTCACACAGGACACGGTATTCGAAGCCATTTTCGCTGTCGACCCGACAATCGGCATCGACAATATCGACACACTGGACTTCACCGTATCGCCCAACCCGACAACGGGCCGACTGACGGTGCAGCTGAACCAACAAGAACCGTATGAAATGACAATCTACGACGTAAACGGCAAGTCCGTTTGGAGCAGGAAATGCGAGAATCAGGTGACCGAAGTCGACCTCAGCACGCTCCCGGCAGGACAATATATGCTCCTGCTCCGCACCAAAGGCAAATACGGCATAAAGACGATTGTCAAAAAATAAAACATGAAAGCGATCAAGAGAAACCTTTTGTTCTCCGCTTGGCAGCACTCCGTTAGCCATCCTGTGGAACGCTATCGAAAGCCACTGGCTTTCTTCATACTGCTTGCGGTGTTCGTTGTGTTGTCATCCTCCGCCCACGCCCAGGAACAAGGCTTCCGCTGGGGCAAATGGTCTGCAGGGCAACTAACAAATATGGGTAATCTGATGGACAAAGTGGTGGACTCATACATTGACAGTGTGGGGAACACCTATATTTTTGGCCGATGCGGTATGAGTGCCCGGCTGGGAGGAAATGGTCCTTATATAAATCCGATGGATTCAATTCAAGGATATTCTGTCGGAAATATCCATGGTGTATTTCTGGCA
>JAGCUU010000024.1 GCA_017962665.1 Bacteroidales bacterium
ACAGCAAGAACGTGTCTGGAGGGGGATTTCTTGGCTGTATATGTGTGAATTAAAGTAAAAACGGATATAAAACGATTAAACAATGCTAAAAAACAGACCAATTATTTGGTTTGCAACATAGAGGGGTCAGGCACCTCTGTGTCGTTTTGACTTTCCCATGTTCGTAATGCGTTATGATTTATAGTAATAACGCAGAATGTGGGGAAATATTCAGTCAACAGTCATTTTTTCAACCGTACAGGTCGAAATTTTTCATTGTTTAAATTCATTTTCTTTATTATTTTAATTGTTCATGGCGTCTGGGTAAACTGCGGAATACCCAAGCACCTGTCCCAACGACTACCCCAGTTGGCGAAATCTCAGATTCCGTCCTTTGGTTCTTCGCCCAATGCCTCTTATACGCAGGCGCTGCATTAGGCGTAGACGTAATGATCGACCATAAACTAAAAGGCGGCGACTAACCTACATATTTTTATGGCACACAATCAGAATATATAGCAAAGAGACGTACTAAACTCAAAATATTTATATTATTCTTGGCAAAAGCATTGTTGATTCAGAAAAATATCGTAACTTTGCGCCAAGAAATAGAAAAGGAGATACAACAATGGCAACAGCAATTAAAGCAATCCCCACGCTGAAAGGCAAGGAAGCACGAGAATTTCTTCTTCGTGCAGAGGAAGCCGAGCGTGACTTTAAGGGAAACAAGAACAAGGATCAGCATCCTTTCTGTGTGATGGCTCATGAGATTCTGAGCAAGGCAGGGATGTTGTAATACTCGAATTTGCATATGTCTTTCTTGATAGAACAATGCACATTCTTTGAACTGACAGAGGACGTTCTCGCCACCTGTCAGCCTTTTTCTTGTGGCAATGCTGATTTGGACGATTTCTTTCTGAATGATGCTACTCGCTATGCTCATTTCTTGATGGGAAAGACTTATTGCTTTCGCCTGAATAGCGACCCGTCAAAGATTGTTTGTGCATTGACAGTATCCAATGACAGTATCCGTATCTATGATTTACCTCGTGGTCGTCGTGACTATATGAAGAGCCTTACCCATCACGAAAAACCACTTCGCAGATACCCAGGGGTACTGATTGGTCGTCTTGGTGTCAGCAGTGAGTTTGCTGGGAGGGGTATTGGTAGCGAAGCCCTTGACTTCGTTAAAGGTTGGTTCTACTCCAGTAGCAACAAGACAGGTTGCCGCTTTGTGATTGTTGATGCTGTTAATGACCCACAAGTTCTTTCTTTCTACGAGAAGAATGGTTTTCGTCCCCTTTTCCCTACAGAAGAGCAAGAATTTGCCTATACTATGGGAAAGAAGGATACTCCAGTCAAATTAGACACTCGTCTGATGTACTTTGATTTATTGAAGTTGCGCCAAGAAAATTAAGAGTTTTTGTTGTTTTCTCATTTTTAGTTTTTAATTATTGTTGTACCAAAGCAATATGCTCAAACTCTACTCTTGCATCCTCAAACTCTCCTTGATCTTTTACCTTTATAATTTAAAATCGGGTTATAAGTGTACTTGTTTGAAATTGGCCTCATATTTCCCGTCCACAGATTGAAATTTGGGGTTACCAACTTGGTCATACTCAATCACCACGAATTGTATTCCCCTTGACTTGGTGGATGTGTAATAAAATATAGATTCATCTGTTACCCATATCGCACCAGAGATCGGAGGGACAGGTCTTTGATTTCTTTGTGAAAAGATCAATCACCTGTCCCCGCGATCTCCTTAGAAACTCAGCGCATCCTCATCGTCATCGCCCGCAAATGCCGTATTCAGCATAGACCATAACAGACGGCTAACCGTGAAGGAGGCTTTGATGTCGGTGGTTTCTATATCGCTTATCATATCCATAGACAAAAAAATGCCCGCCACTAATGGCCGAAGCCTTAGCAGCAGGGGTGAATAAGTGGGAGTAACCCGTATTATCTCTTAGTGAGAATGTTAGCTTTTTATACCTATCTCGAAATAGGGGGGGGTATAACGCATTGGTAGTCAATGCGTTACGCATCGACAGCCCGATATTTATGTATAGGTTTTTCGTTGTCATGTTGCAAAGATAAACAAAAAACCCAAAACAACAAAATTTTCTTCCTAGAATTTGGCGGATAACGAAACTATACTCACAGAGTGGCCTTTGTGTGAGCTCTGTTTCAGAATGACACAATGGGGTCAGGCACCTCTGTGTCGCTTTTTTTTTCTTTTTGAGAGGGGTGATGCGACAACTGTGTCAACGTTCCCCCCGGTTTGTTACAAAACACCCCCCTGTGTCGCAACAACTGCGAGCGAAAAACACAAAATTTCTTGGAATCAATCAAAATCCGTCATAACTTTGCATCAGAAATCAGAAATGATATCGCTCTTTGACTTACTGACACAAACAAAACATAAAGGCGTAATAATCAGCACCTTAAGTGCTTACTACATCAGTCTCCGCCCTGACTGAAACCAAAAAAGGGCAACCCCAAAAACAAAAAAAAGAGATTATAATAAATAATAAGTATAAACAATAAAAAAAATTACAATTATGAAGAAAAATTCAATTTTGGTAAAGACATTGCTCATGAGCATGCTTACCGCAGGTACAACATTCGCTTTCACAGCATGTAGCGACGACATTCAAATGGAGGACATCCAGCAGATGGCTGAGATGGAAGACAGTGGCCTAACCCGTAACGGTGGAAGGCTTCAACGTGAACGACTTCCCAGTCACCGAAGCCAACGGCGAACCATCAGAGGCCTACACCGCAGAGAACTGGCGAGATCACGAGGGTATCTACGTCAACGACGGCGGCAACAAGGAGATCACTGTCAACGGAAAGACGTTGAAGGGCTTCAAAAACGTTTCACTCCCCAACTCCAGACAAGCCAGCGCCAGCGCCCACATTCCCAGCGATGTCTGGGGCGAGGTCTGGGCTGCTGGCAGCGACTGGGAACTGGCCTTCAACCTCTGTGGCATCACCAACATAGATAACAGCAACTTCCTCGGATTCTACAACAAGTACACCGGCATCCTGCGCATCTTCACTTACATCGACAACTGTGTCAAAACCGATGCCAACGACCACATGTGGGTGATGCAGATGCACGATGCACTCAGCTCGCACGCCGTATTTAGATATGGTTTACCGATGGACCGCAAAATCAATAAGAAAGAAATCAATCAGCCCAACGAGATGGCGCAGACTGTCAGCCCATGGGCAGCCTACAAACCAAGCGACGGCCTCAGGGGACAGGCACTGCAGACCGGTTGGTGGGCTTTCGACCTCGACCTCTCCGTTTATCGCAACCCCGGCGAGCAGAACAAGATCAGCGATTTCTTCGGCACCGACCAGACCCTGCTCAGCCTCTCACCCAAGTGCAACCTCGAGCAGTTTGTCAAGCTGCAAAACATACTGAAGGCTAGCGCAGCAGGCAGTATGGATCTGAAGAAGGTGTCTGCCAACACCGAGAATGGCATCTTTGCAAGCGTTGAAGGATTACTCGACAAGGCCAACAGCGTGAAGAATCTCTACGACCTGGGTACGAAGATGATGAGTCCCAACCCGCTGGATGCTCTCTCCGCAGGCCTCGACCTGGCCAAGAACGGCTGCGACCTGCTTGGCATTGACTACGGCAAGGAAACTACTGGCTTTGACGGCTACAAGGGAAATATCAATCTCGACATCAACGGCACGATCGACACCGAGGGCACCATCACAGCAAACAGTAGCGTCATCGGCGTCTGCTCACCTTCAATCAAGGCCGACGCATTCAAGGTCAGCAGCAGCAACTGCTCAACACTCGGCGAGGGCATCTGGAACATCAAGAGCGCACCGAAGATGTACATCGTTAACGACCTCCGCGTGGACTGGAGAAGGCAGGATATGGATTATAAATGGAGTAATTTAAACAACTTGGCATATCCCGATAAATATAGGAGCCCATTTGATGGTAGAGCAAACATACACGTAAATGAAGGGTATTGGAAAGCCGACACCAAGCCATTCCAGGGCAAGGTATGCATCTTCGACCCCAGCAGCATTGAGGTGGAGCTGAATCCCAACATCTTCCCTGAAGGATCAACCTATAAGGTAACTGCCGTCTGCGGCGTACGCAAGGACATGAACTTCGGCAGTACCGAAAAATATCGCAAGGCACAGGGCCTGAAGGGTAGCCTATGCAACTTTGAAGCAATTAAACGAATAAAGAACACCTATTTACAAACTAAAGTAATTAGTGACCGCCCGATAACAGAGACTCCCTTCGATGCACTCAGCAATTATGCTGATAAGACAGGTAAGACTGGCGTAAAGTTTGGAGTGGACACCGTCGATAACCGTCAGATGGGTGTATTCGGACGTGGCGACAGCGACTTCCTTATCGAGCCGATGGCACTGGCAGGCGGCAAGGACGGAGGTGACTGGAACTTCTACATGCTGCCCGCTTACGAGGTGACCGTCACAGTGACAGTCGAATACAATGGCAGAACGTTTATGTATAGCCGCACCTACCTGCCCGAATATGAGGAGTGCAAGGCAGAAAATCTGAAGAACGTCTATGACAAGGCCAAGAAAGCCGACAAGACTCACTTCACCGGTCTTTTCGACAGTCAGGTAGAACGCATCCAAAGCATTAGCGAATGGATTGCCCACACACCGAGAAGCATTGCCTCAATCATGACTGCATATGATCATAATGGGTTGACAGATAAACCAAAAGTATGGGATCCGGAAGAACAATGCGGCTTTGCTCTTATTGACGGCAACCCCTCTACATATTGGTACAGCAGAGAGGGGGCAAGAAACTATAAATCTGAATTAATTGAGAGTTGTTGTGATTACAAAAATAAGTCTGCAGTCAAGAACTATACTGTTTCATGGCTGGAGTTCGGAACTTTCTCCAATGACGCTCCAAAGAGCTTCACGATAACCTGCGGTCCGCACACTGGTAGGATTCCACAGGACATCCGAATCCTTGGCAACACAAGGTATGGTACGGATGCAAAATGTGCAGGCTGGAAGGAACTCTACTTCGGTCGCATCAACGACAAATTAGCCCCGAAGAACGGTGCAACGCTGACACTCGATCTCCAGAATACCGGCAATTACAATTATTACCGCATCGAGTGCTCTGGCAACGCGATCGACTACAGTCTCGCCGAGTTCAAGTTCAACTACTAATTCCCTCACTCTCTCACACAAAGAAAAGCGAGCCGCAAGGCCCGCTTTTTTTTGTGTCAACTGATGACTACAGTCCTGCTTCCAGAAGTTGGTCGCAGATGCTCTTCATGCCCTTGACCGACGGGTGACCGTTCTGTTTCTCAATATCATGCAACTCTACGAGCTGGACGTTGTAG
>JAGCUU010000025.1 GCA_017962665.1 Bacteroidales bacterium
GTATTAGAATTCTTGTTTTCAAGATTCTATACACCCGTTTAGCTGGAATCCACCTACTGGGAGTATAAGGAATCGAAATCCGCAATTTACCCATCTGTGCTATTGCTGCCATAGTTCATTGTTATTCGTTCTTTTCGCATTGCAAATTCACTGCGCTCGGATTCTTGCGTCCCTTCGGCAGCAAGCGACCAGAGGTCGAGCGGCAAATCCAATCTAACGAGGGTTAATTTACCAGTTAATGATTTCGTCTACCAAATCATATTTGTCGTTTTTAAACAAAAACCACCACTCTTTTCCACCATCCAAAGAAGGAAGTTTATCAGTTTGCATATACTCATATTTTAGTATTGGGGTCTTCGTGTGAAATAAACCGGGTATGTGTTGTTTGTTACATATAAGAAAAATGTGATTTGAAATCAAAAGATATCCACATATTATGTCTTTATCTAATTGTTTTTCCTCAGATGCAGAAATACACACATACGTTCCTTTTTCTGATTCGCTTGCCGAGATAGTACAAATATCTTTATCAGATAGTTTTTCTATGATGGTATTATTGATATGTTGAAAAAGACTAGGTGACAACACCACATAATAATCCAGATATAATGTGCTTTTTGTCTGTGATTTTGTAGACAAACTGATTAACAATAAGAATATTAATATCTTTTTCATTCTATAATGGTTTTGCTATTATCTCCTATTCTTTTCGCCATTTTATTCTCTGCTGTCAAGCCGATATGGAATTAACCCCTCAATTCCGAATGCCCTATATTTGCCATTAATGAACATTACTCGCCAAGGATAGTAGGCTTTCATCGCTTCTTCCATCTCTTCGGCAAGTTTGTCAACACCTTTAGGCAAATACACCTTTACTTTGCAATCCAGAAGATGGCCGGTGGAATCAACACGGACTTTGCTGATTTGGAATATGATTCTCTTAGCGCCAGAAAGCTCTGGATATCGCTCAATATGCAAAGGCAACTTCTCCCTCAGCTCGGCAGCGTTTTTGATGTTGTCGAAAGAAAAACCGTCTACGACATAGTTGTGAAAGGTTTTCACGTCAGACACCTTCCCATGATCAATACTGATGATTTGTTCCTCCTCATAGAACCTGTCAAAAAGCTGATGCAGATAGTAAAGCCTTTCTCCCTTTCCCACACGAATATCTTCCGTGAGCCATGAGGCAACGATAGTCGTTCCGTTAGAGTATTTCTTGAAAACACGCTGCAGGGTTTCTGCGGGAACACATTCCGTCCAGCTCTTCCTGGTAGCGTTGTCATACAGTTGGTATTGTATGCTGTCTAAACAGAGCGCATTTTGTCTAATGGACCAGAAGGAAGTAAAGCCATCCCAATTGGCTGTTGAGCGTGAACGGTGCTTGGGCAAAACAGCAATCAGTTCTCTGAAAAGCTTGGAGTCGCTATAGATGGGCCTTCCCAACAATTGCCAACGCATACCGCCAATATAGATGACGTCGCTGGTTTGGCCAGTGGCAAACGTAGCTGTGGCGACAAGCAATAACGCAAAGAAAAATAGTAGTCTCTTCATCATGCCGCAAATATACAAACAACCGTGTAAACTTCCAAAGGAATAAAGGTGAAAAATGAATAATCGCCAATATCCAAAACAATGAAAACTTGCCAAATCTTCCCTAAACAAAGGCGATCTGGCGAACCCGAAAATTTTTACACCGTTTTTTCACTTTTTGGATATTTCGACCCAAAAAGCAGGTTTTAGGAAGAAAGAATCTTGTAGCGTTTAGACAGATTCTGATATAATGTTCGCGTCGTCTTTTCGTTGAACAACGCCGTGTTGACATCCTTGCGCAGATTGCTTACCTGCGAGGAGGAGATGCCCAGCAAATTGACGATTTCTCCCGGCTTCAGGTTGAGCATCGTCAGCAGGCACACGTTCTTGGCAAGGGGCGTAATGGTGGGGGCCCCGTCCAGATCAGTCATAAGGTCAGGGAAGTAATCCTTGACGGCATCGGCGAGGGTAAGCAAATCATTCTCACTTAATTGCCGCTGGCTGTCTTTAGCATATTGTTTGATGCGACTGACAATGCCAAGATGGAGGAAAGGATGGGAGGTTTTTGAATACTGTGATATCTTGAGCTGACGTTCCAGCTGTTCCACTCTCTCCGTATTTGTACGGAGTTCCCGCATGAGCTGCTCCTTCTCCATCTCATGCTGGGTATTGAGCATGGTGATGACGGCTTGTGACTCGGCATTTTCTTTCTGGAGCGAGTTTAACACATCCTTGTGCTTTTCATCCAGCTGTTGCAGCTGACTCTGTATTCTGCTTAACCTGTTTTTGGCTTCTTCATATTCTCTCTCCAATTCTTCCCAGACTTTTTTCTTTTTCCGGTATTGTCGATAGAAGAATAGTGCAGCGATCATTCCAATAACGACAATAGACAGCAAGACTACATAAAGACGCCGGTTGGCCTTTTTCGCGTTCTCAAATGCCTCGTGCTGAGAATGGTTATAGTTATAGCTTGCTGCCAGAATGGCTGTACGTTCCAGGTCTTTAACGGCAATCGATGAGTCATTGACTGCAAAATACAGTTGTGCATACTTGGCAATGCTGTCTGCCTGATGGCGTTTGGTGAATATGCTGAGAAGGCCTTTGTACATGGGATCAAGGTTGGTGTAGGGAATGACTGACCCATACACTTTCCTGTAATAGAATTCAGCAGAATCCAGTTGCATACATTCCTCAAAGGCCCTTCCTTTATAATAATAGAACAGGCGTTTGTCAGGAGGAAGTTCATGCGCTTCGTCAAAAAGAGTACATTCAGCATCATATCGTTCCACAAGTTGTTTCAATTCTGGTAGCCGTTCTGGATTATTTGCATAGAGATGCATTAGGAGAATGGATGACTGAAGCGCTTCTTGATCATATCCATGCTGCCGATAGAGCCTGATAGCGTCCGACAAAACTATTTCCGCGCTGTCTGCTTTGTTTTGCAGGAGGTAAACATTCGCACACATCTTTTGTTCATAAATGGCATATAAAGTATCACCTGCCAGGTATTCATAACGACTGGCCTGTCGATGGGCTTCAAGTTCGTAGTTGAACAACAGTTGCTGATGATAGGTAAGTGCCAAATGACCATAGACACGAGCCAACACAGAATAGTCGCAGTCGGCAGCGGTAGTGTCGGCACAGGTGATAGCATCCTGCCATACCTCGATGGCACGTGGTGCCTCGCCCATATCGCGATAGGCGCAGCCGAGGAGGTCATGGGCACGGATTCGCTCGTTGGGAGTGCCATGATGGTCGAAATAGTCTACGGCTTCACGGAGCAGGCTATCAGAGGTGATGGGGATATAGTTGCGGTTGAGGCTGTCGGCCTCGTCAAGGACGGCTAGCATGGCGGCACGACGCCCGTCGCTGTCACAGGCGGCGATGGTGAGCAGTCCCCAAAGGATGACGGCTGCAGCATACAGGATGTGATGGCGCAATAATCTGCTCATTTGTATTTCTCATTGCAAGTATGCCGCAAATATACAAACAATCCCGCAAACGGCCAAAGGATGACAGAAAAAATGGACTTTTTTCTTTTTTATCAAATGCA
>JAGCUU010000026.1 GCA_017962665.1 Bacteroidales bacterium
CAGGGTCGAGGTCTTCTCCTCGTACAGGATGGGCGCCATCGAGATTTACACCATCGACGGCAGGATGGTCTCGCGCCACCGCGCCGACGGCATACACACCGAACTCGACATCTCCCCACTCTCCAGCGGCACCTACCTCCTCCGCATCGAGACCAACCACGGTGTGACGGTAAAAAAACTTGTGAAAAAATAACGGGTTAGAGGTTAACGTTTTTGAAATAATTGACAAAATAGCCAAACAAGAAGAAGGAAATAACACATTTGGAAGTAAAATGTATAAACTTGATTTGCATGCAAATCAAAAAAGCAGGCGGTCTTGCAAGACCGCCTGCTTCCATTATTAATCCATAAAACTAAATAACAATCAATCTTTTACACATTGAATGGCAAAATATTATTTTGTTGTTTCTGATTGCAAAAATACTGGTTCGTTTTTTTATCACTCATAGCGACAATTAGTCAATTATACTGTACCCATCACTAAGAGTAATGATAGACCTGTATTAAATTGCTTAATAGCAATATATTTAATCTGATATTTAACTTTTTTTGGGGCATATTTTTAAATATGTAATACTATTTTAGTACTTTTGTAGATTAATTTACGCGTATTATGCAGTTTAAAGATATTAAAGGCCAAACGATTACAGCAAATCACCTTACCGAAATTATTGATTCCGGCAGGGTAAGCCACGCACAAATGTTCCTCGGTGATACCGCCTCGGGCAGTTTGGCACTGGCCATTGCATACGCCCAATATCTTAACTGCCAGAACCGGCAACATTATGACAAAAAAGATGGCGGACTCCGCGCCGACTCGTGTGGAGAATGTCCATCATGCAAAAAATTCCAACAACTTTCATTCAGCGACCTACACTTCTTTTTCCCTAATGCCGCCACACCATCGGTAACGAAGAACTATTCGTCGACGGACTTCAGAAATGAATTTCGCGAATTCCTGAACAATAATCATCAGCAAGGTACACTTGACTCATGGTATGAATTTCTCGGAATCGAAAACAAACAGGGTATGATTCGTGAACGCGACGCAGATGAACTGGTCCATATCATGTCGCTGAAAAGTTATGAGGGATCATACAAGATAGTTATTATCTGGATGGCAGAGAAAATGAACGACACTATGGCCAACAAGATTCTTAAAAGCCTTGAGGAGCCATACCCCAATACACTTCTGCTGCTTGTTACCGAAAACCGAGACAAGATGCTCAGCACTATTATTTCGCGCACACAGCTTGTCAGGGTGCCTGACATCACATCAATGCCATCATCCGACAATCCAGACTTCGCAAACCTGTATGTCATCTGGATGCGACAGCTGTTCAAACTAAATATGCAATCTCTCTCTGAATGGGTTGACTCGATGCATGCAAAAGGGCGCGAACAGCAAAAAATGTTTATTCTTTACGCACAAGAGGCCACCCGTGAATGCATGCTTCGCAACCTCGCAGGACTGCCTCTAAAATTGGATTTCGGCGACGCAAAATTCAACACTTCGTTCCCGACCATGATTACAGAAAACAACATTGAGAAACTAAACGACGCTTTCAACGATGCTTTTTATGCGATAGAGCGCAACGCTTATGCCAAGATTACATTCATGGAACTGTCGTTCCGAATTAGCAAAGCGCTAAAGAAAAGATAAGTCGAAAACTATATAATCAACTGAATAATTGAATATTCTGAACAAGAATAAGAATGGCCTACGACAAAGACAACAATAAAGACAATACCAGGGACAACAATAACCGGCAAAACCACGGCACACACAACCGACCCGACAATCCGCAGCCTCAACATAATCCTGAGGTTGAAAAGCAAGTTGACGAGGACGACAATATCGCCACCGCCGAAGAAATGGAAGAGTTTATCCGCAGCCGCCGTGAAAAACGCAGCGCCAATCACCGCCATGCCTACGAAGAGATAAACGAAGGACCTGTGCCTACGGACCTGGCTGCCAACGAAAGCGCTATGGACCCCTACCTGGAGCCAGATCCCACATTACCCAAAGTGGAATACAACGAGCCAATCTACCTTTCACGAGGATGCAACCACTGCCCGGAATCATACGTACCTGTCTCCGAGACCGAACTACGAAGCTGCTGCAAAGTAGGTGCATGCAACTGGATGAAGGATGTTCGCAGACCAATGGACAAACCTTTCGACTGCGTTGAGGTCAGATTCAAAAACAACCGCAAGGAATTTTTCAGGCTCCCCGACGGCATCGACGTAAGCGACGGTGACATCGTCGCCGTAGAAGGCATACCCGGCCATGACGTGGGCATAGTGAGCTTAACCGGAGAGGTTTGCAGAATACAAATGCTCAAAAAGAAGGTAAACCCCGAATCGGAAAATATCAAAAAACTATTCCGGCGTGCCAAGGTCAGCGATATCGAACACTGGACTGCAGCCATAAAGGCCGAGGACAACACTCTCAAGAAAACACGTCATATTGCAGAGGAGTTAGGCCTTGTCATGAAGGTTAACGATGTGGAATACCAAGGAGACCATTCCAAAGCCATATTCTACTACACCGCCGACGACAGGGTTGATTTCCGCAACCTCATCAAGGTCCTTGCCGAACAGTTCCATGTCCGCATCGAAATGAAACAAATAGGAGTCCGGCAAGAGGCAGGCAAGGTCGGCGGTTTGGGAACATGCGGAAGGGAATTGTGCTGCAGTACATGGCTTACCAACTTCAAGTCGGTAACCACAAGCGTCGCCAAAGCCCAGCAAATCCTTCCCAACCCACAAAAACTGGCAGGACAATGCGGAAAATTGAAATGCTGTCTGAACTTCGAATACTCCGTATATGTCGATGCATTGAAAAAATTTCCACCGTCGAATACTCCTATCCGATTCAAGAAAGGCCTGGCACTTTACAAGAAAACAGATGTGTTCCGTGGCATTATGTGGTACGCCTACGAAGGCGAAAACGAACTGTATGCCATCAAGGCCGACGACGTGAAGAAAATCATTGAAATGAACCACAACCAGGAGTATCCTGAAAAACTGGAAGACTACCAGGTAGAGCTCATGTCCACCGCTGCACTGGCTCAAGAGTCCAATGCCGTGGAATTCGAACGGGAATTGCAACTCCTCGCCGACACTGAATCGTCAAATACTACGGAAAGCCCAAAAAACCGCGAAAACAAAGGCAACCGCGAGAACAAAGGCAACCGCAACAATCGCGACGGCCACGAAAACCGCAACAAAGGTAACCGCGAGAACAGGGAAAACAGAAACCGGAAAAAAAACTGGTAACTATGTAAAGGTTAACGGTTAAAGGTTAAAGATTAAAGATGTAAGATGTATTGATAAAGGATAAAGGTTAACGGATAAAGTATAAAACAGATTTGCAATGGGAAAACCAAACATACGGACAGTTATAGCTTTTGTCGTACTGGCAACGTTTTTCATATCGTGCGACAGAAACGTTGTATTCGACGAGGACAGACGTGTGGATGAAAAAGGATGGCACGTTTCGGATGCTCTCGTGTTCAACTATGAGGCCACCGACACTTCCAACACTTTTCTATGCTGCATTGACCTGCGCAACACTATAGACTATCCTTTTTCAAACATATATTTCTCTCTTAAGACTATCTTTCCTGACGGCTCTGTGGCCGCCGATACCAATCTGCACTTTATCCTCACCGAAAAGGACGGTCGTCCGCTGGGACGCCAAAACGGGCGTTATATAGACGGACGCTATCCATTCTGCTATTTCCACTTCCCCCAGCAAGGTGTCTACCAGTTTGTCGTTGAGCACGCCATGCGCGATACCGTTCTTATTGGCATTAAAGAGGTGGGTATTTCAATAGTAAAAATAGACAACTGAGTTTTTATTAACCATAAAGCATCACAATAAATGGCTCAATACAAGAAAAAGAAAACAAATAAAGGCGGGAACAATTCCAAGAAAGGAATACGTGCAGTATGGATTGCTTTTGCATCTTTCTGGGTTCTTTTAGCCCTCTTTTTCACCATGCTCTCCCTGGGATGGCTCGGTTTCATGCCATCGTTTGAAGAGCTGGAAAACCCGCGCTCCAACCTTGCCTCCGAGGTATGGTCAGCTGACGGCGAGATTCTTGGATATATAGGCATTGAAAATCGTTCAAGCCTAACCTACAAACAGATTACAAACGATGGCAAGAACATGAACCTTATTCATGCTCTTGTCGCCACAGAAGATGTGCGCTTCTACGATCACGCCGGCATCGACGCGCGAAGCCTCGTACGCGTCTTCTTCAAGACACTCGTGGGACGCCACAGCAGCAGCGGCGGCGGCAGCACCATCACACAACAGCTGGCAAAAAACCTCTTCCCGCGAGAAAAGAAATCCAAACTGGGACTTGTACAATCCAAATTCAAAGAATGGATAGTCGCCGTAAAATTGGAACACAACTACTCGAAAGAGGAGATACTCGCCATGTATCTCAACACCGTCGACTTCGGCAGCAACGCCTACGGCATTGAGACAGCAGCCCGAACCTTCTTCGACAAAGCCCCGTCGGAACTCTCCGTCGACGAGGCCGCAGTACTGGTAGGCCTGCTAAAAGCACCCACCACATATAGCCCGATACTGCATCCGGACAACTCGTTACGCCGGCGCAACATAGTTTTGAGCCAAATGAACAGCTACGACGATCCCGCCACTGGCGAGAAATACTTAAGCGACGAGGATTTTGAAAAGTTGAAAGAGAAAAAAATCGACATGGGCCACTACCGTCCAATCAGCCATAACGACGGTGCTGCTCCCTACCTGCGCGAATACATACGCAACTACATGAAAGACTGGTGCGGAAGCCATAAGAAAAGCGATGGGTCATACTATGACGTCCACAAAGACGGCCTTCGAATATATACCACCATCGACTCACGCCTGCAACGCCACGCCGAAAAAGCAGTGGAGAAACACATGAAAGAGGTCATTCAGCCGGCTTTCTTCAAGGAATTGGCTCGTCGCAAGGGCAATCCGTTCAACAACCTCTCAAAAGAGCAGGAAGAGCATTTCCTCACCTTGGCGATGAAAGGCTCTGACCGCTACTACCAGATGAAACAGGATGGCTCAAGCGAATCGGAAATAAAGAAATATTTCAAAGAGGAAAAAGTTCCTATGCGCGTCTTCTCATGGGACGGTCCTGTAGACACAGTAATGACTCCTTGGGATTCACTGATATACGTAAAAAAATTCCTTAATGCCGGAGTGATGTCGGTTGAGACAGGCACAGGCTATGTCAAAGCATACGTGGGCGGCATCAACTACCGATATTTCAAATACGACAACGTCATCCAAAGTCGGCGTCAAGTGGGTTCTACATTTAAGCCGTTCGTTTACACCATGGCCTTACAGGATCTTGACATGAATCCCTATACCTTGGTTCCAAATACTGAAGTGTGCATAGGCGACTGGTGTCCCCGCAACTCAAGCCACCAACGCGAAGGTGAATTGGTCACTCTGAAATGGGCTTTAGCAAACTCTATAAACTGGGTGTCGGCATTTCTCATGCAAAAAGGAGGTGTCAACGGTCCCAACATGGTTATCAACATTGCCCGCAAGATGGGTGTCACCAGCCCCATAGACCCTGTACCCGCAATCTGTGTCGGAGCAGCAGAAATCACTGTGTTCGAAATGGCGGGAGCTATGGCGACATTTGCCAACCAGGGCGAATATGTGCAGCCTATTTTCATCACACGCATCGAAGACAATAAAGGCAAAGTGCTTCAAACATTCACCCCTGAAAGACGCGAAGCCATAAGTCCTAAAATCGCCTGGATGATGATTCAGATGATGAAGGGCGTCGTCGACAGCGGTACCGGCATGCGTCTGCGAGGAAAACAATTTAATCTGTCATACCCAATGGCAGGCAAAACCGGTACGACGCAGAACAACAGCGACTGTTGGTTTGTAGGCATAACTCCAAAACTTACCACCGTGATATGGACTGGCGGAGAACTCCGCTCCATACATTTCCGCAGCATGGAATACGGCCAGGGTGCACGACTGGCTCTACCTATCTTCGGCCACTATATGCGATCGGTCTACGACGACAACATACTTAACTTCTACCGTGGGGATTTCACCAGGCCTGACCTCCCGGAGGAAGATTTCATCTGGGATGAGAGCATATACAATCAGGAAGTGGAGGAAGAAAGTGATGAAGAACTGGACAATAACGCCATCTGGTGATAGTAACGGTTAACGGTTAATGGTTAAAGGTTACTTATCGCTAATTATCGGTAAGATAAAAATATTATTTTTTGTTACTGCTTATTATTTACCATTACAAAAACAATTGACGAGTGGCTGTAAACAACACAAACATGGTATCACTGTTCGGACAATCCCTGCATCAGCTTCAGGAGCTATGCCAAGAGGAGGGTTTTCCTAAATATACCGCAAAACAGATTTGCGACTGGATATACCATAAGCGTGTCAACGACATCAACGCGATGACAAACCTGTCACTCAAGACCCGTGCCCGCCTCAACGAGATGGCCTGTGTAGGAAGGAACACCCCTGTAGACTGCCAGACCTCATGCGACGGCACAAAGAAATACCTTTTCGCCATCCGACGCCAGAAAGAGGGCAAAGAGACAACCGACTATATCGAGTCAGTATTCATTCCCGATGGAGAAAGAGCCACGCTGTGTGTGTCATGCCAGATGGGATGCAGGATGGGATGCCGTTTCTGCGTCACAGGAAAACAGGGATTCAAGGGAAGTCTCTCTTCTGGCGAGATTCTTAACCAGATTTTTTCGATACCCGAGAGCGAGCAGCTGACCAATATTGTCTTTATGGGCATGGGTGAACCACTGGATAACTACGAAGCTATAAAACAGACATTGGAGGTACTTACCGCCGAATGGGGCCTTGGATGGAGTCCGCGACGATTGACAGTGTCTACGGTGGGTATCACACCTGTACTGAAACGACTGCTGGACGAATGCCAGTGCCATATCGCCGTAAGCCTGCACAACGCCTTCCCTGACCAGCGCGCCTCAATGATGCCCATGCAGAAAAAATACCCGCTGCATGAGGTCATCGAGTTACTGAAAAAATACAATTGGTACGGACAACGTCGCATATCGTTTGAATACATAATGTTTGAAGGCATAAACGACGACCTTGGACATGCTGCGGAACTGGCCAGACTGCTTCACGGATTGAACTGCAGAGTCAACCTGATACGCTTCCACGCCTCGCCAGAGGTACCCTACAGGAGCTCTGGAGAGCGCACAATGACTACTTTCCGCGACTACCTCGACCACCAAGGAATAACATGCACCATTCGCGCCTCACGCGGTGAGGACATCATGGCGGCATGCGGCCTGCTTGCAGGAAAACTTAAAGGGTGAAAAACCTACTGGAGCATTATCTTTTTTAAACGCTTTGCTTTCCCCCTTGAGAGTTTGAAATAGTTGCTGTCGATTCGGAGAAAACGACAGCTGCGACTGACATACATGCAATACCGTATACCTTCGTCATCATAAAGATTGACTTGAAAGGCAGGTTCAAAAGGAGTATAAGTTCGCTTGCCACGTGCCACAAGAGCCATGAAGTCATCACTTTCAATTTGCTGGAAATCATCCTCCCCAAAAACAGAGACCTCAACATCGGTAATAATGTGACACTCATACATGTCACTTAAACGTGGCGTATGAGCCATCTGAAACGACCCGCCTACGAACCATGCAAGAATCAACGAGAACGCTAACCGAATATTAACAAGTGCAACCATCTGTCTTTTCTTGGTTACCTATCGGCGGACAATAAACCTACGTACAGCCACACCCGACGGGGCAGAAAGAAACAGTATATATTCACCAGAGGACAACCCAGAGACATCAATATGAAAATCCGGACATTGCGAGGAGGTTTGGATAAGTCTCTTTCCGTCCAGCCCATAGACAGAAGCCACAACAGTGCCTGCACTGTTGGAAACTGTGACGTTAAGCCTGTCGCTTACAGGATTAGGAAAAAGGGTGACTGAGGTGAGATCGTTGACATTGGCGAAACCCGTAGCAGGAGGAACGGTGTCATAGGTTATACTGACACTTACCGAGAAGGTATCGGTCATGCAGTGACGCGACGCAACCAATACGGCATCATAATCCCCCGCATCGGCATAGAAATGGTTGATGGAGGATGTAGTGGCGGCGACTTTCTCTACCACCCCGTCACCATAATGCCATTCGAGGCTGTCGGAAAACAGGGATGACGAAACGAAAGCCACATTGTTACTGTCAATCATCTCTACAGCAAAAGATGCTACAGGATATGGACGCTGCCAATTGGATAGTTCCCCGAACACCACTTCGCGAACAGCAGCACGTATGGCCTGTGCGTCCATAGAAGAAAGAGATCCGTTATAAGTTATCAGCTCGGGGTCACGATGGAAAAACATAACATAAAAAGAGCATGCGGCGGCATAGGTGCCTGCCTGGCTGGGGTGACTGCCGTCCGACTGATATAGTTCAATATCTGGATTGTGGCATCTCAAATAACGCCATACCCGTCCCACAGGACAGAGCGAGGCGTCATTAACCTGTGCCATATATGTGTAACGCTCACACAGCATGCTGTCCATGCCTTCATAAGTACCCAAAACAGGAAAATAGACTGCATTGTCGGCATCGCCGTTCTTGCGTCCCCATGTCATATAGAACATCGGCTCGGCACAATAGTTATTGGAATAAACAGAATCCACCAACCGTTTGGCATAGGGGAAAACCTCTGCCTCGACCTGACTTTGAGGAAACGACGGGTATTGGCTCTGCTCCTGCAACACCACGATATCCCATCCTCCCTCACAGATTAGTTCCATAGAATGGTTCGAACAATGCTGGCTTAATGTACATCCCCCGGGAGTGTTGCTCTGGTAGGTCATATTGTCACCCATTGATGAGGCAATGTTCTTTATTGTCTGTGGCAAGTTGTTGACTGCGGTGTAGCTGTTGCCTATAAAAAGAACATTGAGGTTCTGCTGCGCCAAGCATCCGGTCCATGCACCAGACAACAAGCAGACTATTGCAACTATAACGATTCTTTTCATATCAATTTTTCATTCCCTTACTTTCAATATTTCTCCTTTGTCGCGCACAATCATCTCGTAGAACCATTGTGGATATGGCGGTTGTTTAAGGCCTGCCACCACTCCCGTCGGGGTGGTCTTTATTCGTTCATTCTCGGTGTTCTTGATATTTCCGTCGATGTATTTCATCAGAAGAAACCTGTCCAGTTGCGTCCAGCGACGCATCATTTGGTCGGCACAGCGGTTGCTTGTCTTGTTGATGGCAGCTACAAGGCGTGCATCGTCGTAGTTCTCGTATTCGCGGCTCACGCCGTCGACAATCTTTGTAAAATCCTGTTCCAGTTCCTTCTGCACACGGCGCACATCGACTATCATACTGTCGTAGCGCAGATAGCAGAAGTTGCTCACGCGGTTGAAGAGCCAAAAGGCCGATGTTTCGCTGTATTCGGCCATCGAGCCGTTGCCCTCCTCGAAACATACGGGCACCTGGGTGATGCCGCAGAACATCGGACAGTAGACGGTGCTGTAGGTGTCGTCGACGCCGAACCATATGATGCCGCCCAGCTTGTCGGGAAGCCAGCTGCGGCACTGTGCAACGAACGAGAAGCCCGTCTGCTGAGTCGATATGGCACGCTCGTGGACATATTTCTTGCCGTCGACCTCGAAGTCCATCGGGCGCCAGCGGTAGGGGCAGTGGAACGGGCCTGCGCCCACGTCGCCGTTCATATCCATAGGCGTACCTTCGAAATGGTCGCGCATCAGTTCCATAACGTCTTGGACGCTGAGTTTGCGGTTGGGCTTGACCCATAGGGGTAGCCGCTCGGCGATGGGATCGCCCATAGCGTAAGCCTCATATTTCTTCATATCGTCAGCGCAGCGGTTGAACATAGCATATACGCGAGACTCGCAGGCGCGGAGACCAGAGAATGTCAGCGGGTTGTAAACATCGGCGAAGGAGAACCCTTCTTCATCACCATCAAACAGGGCTTCAAACTCGCTATGCTTGAGGGCGAAGAAAATCACATCCTCGCTGTAGACGCACTCCACTTCGGGCTCATAGATGCAGTCGATATGCTTGCTGCTAATGGCGGGATGCGGAACTTTCTTCTTCCACTTCAGAGGTTCCTGCGGGAAGGTGGTGATGCGGGCTTGGTTTGCGTGGCCGCATACATATCCGTCGGGCACACGTCTCGCCACCCATACAGCACCTTTCTCGTAGGGGCCCTTGCTGGTAATCTCTAATATCCACACCTCGTTGGGGTCGGCCAGAGAGAAACTCTCGCCGCCGTCGGCATAACCGTAGGTCTCGACCAGCTCGGCCATAACCTTGATGGCTTCACGGCAGTTCTTGGCACGCTGCAGGGCAAGGTAGATAAGATTGCCGTAGTCGATGCCCTCGGCGTTGCCTTTGTCAAGCGGGCTTATTCCACCCCATGTTGTCTCACCGATTGCCAACTGATGCTCATTGATAAAGCCTACAACATTGTAAGTGACAGCAGCTTGAGGTATCTCTATCTGGAATTTAAGACTTCCATAGTTGTATAGCTTCACTGTCTCGCCTGCCTGATGGGTACCGCCACGGTGGTAGCGCAACTGGCCGTATCGGGTATGGGAGTCCGCAGCATACGTTATCATAGTGCTTCCGTCAGCACTTGCGCCCCTACTGCAGATGAAATTGGTGCAGGCCTCCGCGTTAATAAAAGGCAAAAGCAATGCCAAGACAATCAAAAGGAGTGGTTTATTATTCATAGCTTCGTATTATTGACTCACAGGCCGGCAGGGTTTTCCCACTGCCGGCCTGTGCTATTGGGGTATTTTTGAAAAAAAATTATCGTTCCTCGATGACGTTGCCGTGGTCTTTGACAATCTGACGATAGAACCACTGGGGATATTCAGGCATCATAGGCTTGTCACAGCCACCAAATTCGGTACGTTTGAACTTGCCGTTTTCTTCTGCCTTGATATTGCCGTCTATATATTTGACAAGCAGGTACTGGTCAAGTTTATTCCATTCCGACATCATTTTCTCAGCCTGACGGTTGGAGAATTCGTTGAGCATTTTGTTCATCTCGTTGTCGTTGGTATTCTTGACACGGTTGTCGAACCGCTCGACATCAGCAATGAAGCCTTTTTCAAGGGCAGTCTGCACTTTCTGGACATCGACAATCATGTCTTTATAACGGCTGTAAAGGAAGTTGGTGACACGGTTGAACAGCCAGAATGCAGATGTTGTACTATAAGTTAGCATATCGCCGTTGCCCTCGCGGAAGCAGAGCGGAATTTCGGTAATGCCACAATACATCGGGCAATATACGGTAGAATAGGTGTCGTCGACTCCGAACCATATAATACCTCCAACCTTGTTTGGCAGCCATCCGCGGCACTGTGCCACAAACGAAAAGCCAGTCTGCTGGGTTGACGTTGCACGTTCATGGATATATGTCTTGCCGTCAACTGTCCAGCCCATGGGACGCCAACGATAGGGGCAGTTGAAAGGACCTGCGCCGACATCCTGACTCATATCCATAGCCGTGCCTTCATAATGGTCGCGCATCAGGTTCATTACCTCATGCACATCGACTTTATGATCGGGTTTGATCCATAGAGGCATACGCTCTGCATTCACGTCACCCATGGCATACTTCTCGTATTGCACCATGCTGCTGTTCACACGACGGAACATGGCATAGACACGGGCATCGCAAGCACGGATTCCGCTAAAGGTAAGCGGTGCGTATGTGTCGGTAAAACTGAAGTCGGCGTCGGTGCCATTATACCAACCACAAGCACGGGCGTAGGTAATGACATCGCTGCTATATACACATTCCACCTCGGGTTCAAAGACATAGTCTATATGTGCACTGCTGATGGCAGAGTGAAGACCTTTGCCTTTAGCCTTGTTGAATTTCTTGGCTTCCTGCGGGAACTGGGTGATGCGGGCCTGGTTGGCGTGGCCGCAGACATAACCGTCGGGTATGCGGCGTGCAACCCACACTGCACCGTCAGTGTAGTTATATTTTAATTTCTTGGCCATGTCGGCATTGACTGGCTTGGGACGTTTGCCGATAAGTTCGAAAATCCACACCTCGTTGGGGTCACAGATGCTGAAACTCTCGCCTTCGCTATGATAAGGGTAATCCTTCAGGAAACCAGCCAGGACCTGGATGGCTTCACGGGCATTCTTGGCACGCTGCAGAGTGAGATAGATAAGCGAGCCATAGTCTATGCCACCATCAATCTCATTGGCCAACTCCTCACGGCCACCGTATGTGGTCTCACCAATTGCAAGTTGAAATTCGTTGATATTACCCACCACGCTATAGGTATGCGCAACCTGAGGTATCTTGATCAGAGGTTTTCCAGTGTCCCAGTCGACAACCTGAAACATGGTTCCGGCAGGATAGTTGGCAGCCTTGCGATAATAGAGCTCGCCATACAGCACATGGCTGTCAGCGGCGTATGTAATCATCGTCGAACCGTCCTTGGTAGCTCCTTTGGTGAACAGGAAGTTCGTGCAGGCACTGCTGCTGTTAGCCACCATCATAGAGGCAACAAGCAATGCTGCGGTAAAGATTCTATTCATTTTCATATTGTTATTTGTTAAAATATTATTAGCTTTGCCTTGGAGTGTAAACATCTACGGTCTCATTGTCCTGTTGAGGGGCGTCCATATACTACAAGAGTTTCTTCTTGAGGTTGAGAATCATGTCATCCGTCATCTTCTCTAGATCGTACTGTGGATTCCAGCCCCATTCGTTGCGTGCGCAGCTGTCGTCCATCTTGTCGGGCCAGCTGTCGGCGATGGCCTGCTTGATGGGTTCAGGCTCATAAACCATCTCGAAGTTTGGATAACGTTTCTTGATGGTGTTATATATAATCTCCGGGTCAAAGCTCATGGCTGTGACATTGAAGCTGTTGCGATGGACCAGCTTGGTGGGATCGGCCTCCATAATATCGATCATAGCCTTCTGGGCGTCGGGCATGTACATCATGTCCATATAGGTGCCTTTCTTCAGCGGGCAGACGAATTTCTCTCCCTTGACAGCAGCGTAATATATCTCGACAGCGTAATCTGTAGTGCCACCACCGGGGAGGGTCTGGTAGCTGATGAGGCCGGGGAAGCGCACCGAGCGGGTATCTACACCGAAGCGGGTGAAATAGTAGTCGCTAAGCAGTTCGCCAGTCACCTTGGTGACACCGTAGATGGTGTTGGGACGCTGGATGGTGTCCTGCGGGGTATTGTCATGGGGCGTGCTGGGACCGAAAGCTCCAATTGAAGAAGGTGTGAAGACTGCGCAACCGAACAGGCGTGCCACCTCAAGACAGTTGACGAGGCTACCAATACCTACATTCCAGCCGAGCATAGGGTTGAGCTCTGCTGTTGCGCTGAGTATTGCGGCGAGGTTATAGATAGTGTCGATGTTGTATTGCTTCACTGCGGTGGCAATCTGCATTATCTGTGTGGAATCTATACGCTCGACAGGGCCACGCTCATAAGGGTCACCCTTCAGAGGACGAAGGTCGCTGCAAACAACATTGTTGTCACCATAAATGTCTCTAAGATTACGTGTCAACTCGGAACCTATCTGTCCTCCGGCACCAACTATAAGAATTTTTTTCATTGTTGTTATGTTTATATTATGTTTACTTTATTGTACAACAAAAACTTGCACTATATTTAGTGTGCTTTTATAATTGACAAAAATACTAATTTTTTCATTTCATTCAAACATATCCATATTCATTTTTCAAAAGGGAGTCCACACATATATAAAAAAGTTTTCCACCGCACTTGAAAAAAATGTAACTTTGCAACGTTATTCATAATTGAATGGCAACATATAATGAACCGAGAAAGAGATATTTACAAGGTAACATTGGTGGGCAGCGCAGGCAATGTGGCACTGCTGACCTTCAAGTTCGTGGCCGGCATCCTGGGACACAGCGCCGCCATGATTGCCGACGCAGTGCATTCGCTGTCGGACTTCATCACTGATATCATCGTCGTACTCTTTGTGCGTGTCAGCGCGAAACCGCAGGACGAGTCGCACGACTACGGCCACGGGAAGTACGAGACCATGGCCTCGTTCTTTGTAGGTCTCGCACTGGTGGCTGCCGCCACGGGTATCATCGTCTCCGGCGCCGTAAAGTTCGCCTCCTGGCTACGCGGCGAACAGCTGACCGCCCCAGGACGATTGGCATTGTGGGCGGCACTTATCTCTATCGTGGTCAAAGAACTGTTGTATCAATATACGGCACGCGCTGGCAAGCGGCTGGACTCACAGGCCGTCGTGGCCAATGCATGGCATCACCGCAGCGACGCGCTGTCGTCGATAGGGGCCGCCATAGGTATCGGCGGCGCCATCCTGCTTGGTGACCGCTGGACGGTGCTCGACCCACTGGCTTCCATCGTGGTGGGCGGCATGCTCGTCAAGGTGGCGGTCGACCTGCTAAAAGGCAGCATGAACGAACTGACGGAATGCTCGCTGCCCGCCGAGACAGAGAAAGAGATAGAGGAGATTATCTGCTCCTTTCACGATGTCTGCGAGCCCCATAACCTCCGAACCCGCAAGATCGGCAACCGCATCGCCATCGAAGCTCATATCTGCATGGACGGAACCCTCTCACTCAACGAAGCCCACGACCGCGCCACAGACATCGAGCACCGCCTCAAAGACCGTTTCGGCCCCCAGACACACGTCACCCTCCACATGGAGCCGAAGAAAGAATAAATAATACACAAAATATGACTCTACAGGAAGCCATTGCCGCACGACATTCGGTGCGGCAGTATATAGAAAAACCTATCGAAGAGGAGATTATCAAACGCCTCAACGAGGAAATTGCTCTCTGTAATCAGGAGGGCGAGCTGCATATCCAATTGGTTACGAACGAGCCTAAAGCCTTTGCTGGCGGGATGGCCAAATACGGCAAGTTCAGAGGGGTGAGCAACTACCTCGCCATGGTGGGTCCTAAATGGGCCGACGAGGCCATCGGCTACTACGGCGAACGACTGGTGCTGCTGGCACAGACGCTGGGCCTTAATAGTTGCTGGGTAGGGCTCTCTTTTAGAAAACAGCCCGATCATTATACAATTGCCAACGGAGAAAAGCTGCACTGCGTCATTTCCCTTGGCTACGGCGCTAACCAAGGGGTGCAACACCCGATGCGGCCGATGTACCAGTTTGTCATAGTGAATGGGTCAATGATGTGGCGTCAGCGGGATGTCGTCCTTCCTGATTGGTTTAAACGCGGCATGGATGCTGTACTGCGAGCTCCCACAGCCGTCAATCAGCAGAAATTCTTCTTCGAACTGATATTCAATCACATCGTAGCCGCCTACGCCCGATTCTCGCTGATTGGCTACAGCAAGATGGATCTCGGCATTGCCAAATACCATTTCGAGGTGGGCGCCGGCAAAGAAAACTTTAACTGGCAGAAATGATGGCAGACAAAGGAATCAAAAAGACAAACGCAGCGCGGCTACTTGACCAGCTGAAGATACAGTATGAGCTTATCCCCTACGATGTGGATGAGAGCAACCTTGGCGCTGAGCACATCGCCGAACTGCTGGGGCAGCCCATCGAGCGCATCTTCAAGACACTGGTGCTGCGGGGCGACAAGACGGGACTCTTCGTCTGTGTCATCCCTGGCGCCGAGGAGGTGGACCTTAAGAAAGCCGCCAAAGTGACAGGTAACAAGAAGGTGGAGATGATTCACGTCAAAGAGCTGCTGCCGCTGACGGGCTACATCCGTGGAGGATGCTCCCCAATCGGCATGAAGAAGGCGTTGCCCACCTGGTTCCACCATACCCTCACTGACTACGACACCGTCTATTGCAGCGCCGGACAACGGGGCCTGCAATTCCATATCGCACCACAAGACCTTTTGCGAGCCGCCAAAGGCACCATTGCCGACCTTATCGTCTAAAAACTTATGCCTATTCGTTTGTTACTCTATTATCTTCTCGCTGTCAATGCGTTGACATTTATTCTATATGGCCTTGACAAATGGAAAGCCCACCGGAAACAATGGCGTATCCCCGAGGCGGTACTTCTATGGCTGGCCGCGTTTGGCGGTTCCCCTGCGGCACTTGTCGCCATGCATTTGTTTCACCATAAAACGCTCCACAAGAAATTCCGCTACGGAGTGCCGGCCATCATGTTCGCACAGATAGCTGTGGCGGTTTTTTTTCTCTTATTGCGCAAATAGGTCTTATAGAACGCGAAAGAAAGCGGATTGTTCGATAACAACTCATTCTTTTTTGGTCAAGAAAATAATTCAACCTATTTCACGTTATTTCTGTAAATTATTTTATTTCAATACGTACATGAAAAAATCATTAATAGTTGCTTTTTTAGCTATGGCTATCGCGGTCTACGTATCATGCACTGGAAGACAGACCACAACAACACTAACTACCGAGGAAGAGGTTGCGGAAGCTGTCAACGCCATTTACAACCATGTATTTACCTGCTACGGCGAAGGAAACGATTCTTCAGAGGTTTTCAATCGACGATACCTTACGAAGGAATACCTTAATTACTTTGACTCCGTGGCATTGTACGACTCGCTGTACAACCAAGGGGAAATAGGATATTGGGATTATGACCGTTGGGTAATGGCGCAGGACTGGGACCATCCTACTTTCAAAATTGACAATGTTACCGTCTCCGATTCTTTTACAGGATGGTACTGGGCTGATATTATAATCACCAATCTGGGACAGGTAACAATAATGCATCTGCTTATGATGCAGGAGGATGGATGTTGGAAGATAGGAGAAGTCCTGAATGATAACTGGGAGCTGCGTTCCGAATTGGACCGTATGATAATGTATTGCCTGGATTTGAAAAAGCTTAAAGAAGGCAAATAAAGAACCGAACTGATTCCAGGAGAAATATGATAATAGATTTTGAAAAAATACAGCAGGACGTCATCCCGCACTTCAAAGGCGGCGAGGGCGAAACAAAAAACCGCATGTTCTTCGACGGCACGAACAAGATTATGCACGGCACCCTGGAACCGGGCTGCACTATCGGCTACCACAACCATGAGACAAGCAGCGAGATAATCTATATCCTCAGCGGCGACGCCCGTGTGCTGTATGACGATGGAGAGGAGCATCTCGTCCCGGGGCAGTGCCACTATTGCCCCAAAGGCCACTCACACAGCCTTATAAATGCCTCTCCAAACACTTCTCTGACCTATATAGCTGTCGTCCCGGAACAATAGGATATTTCCGGCAGCTATACTATAGCTTGCGTAGCAGCGACGACCGTGAGAGGTCGGTGGGATTTGTGCCGAGAACACCTTCGGGCACTTTCATGCCAAGTTTGCGGAAATGCTTCTTCCAATATTTCGGCAAATCGCCATTGGCATCGCGCCAGTTCATGGGTTTGGCCTCGAAAAGATGGTTGCCTGCGGCGTCGAGAAAACATTCATAGATAAGTTCTGAACAGTATAGTTTTCCATTGTTTGGAAGAAAACAATCGTCGTAGGGTTGTCCAAGGAAAGAGTGGGCGCGGGCGACGACCGCAGCGGTGTCGAAAGGCACAGCGAGGCGATAGAGGTCAAAAACATCACAATGCCACTCGGATAGCAGGGTGCGTCGCACACCGTGACTAGGGCTGGAATCGATTATCCATACACGGTCGGTGCTGTCACGCTCCACCATAGCCACATGGGTATAATTGCCTGTGCTTGCTGTAATGGCATTATCCATTTCGTTTCTGCCGCCAGTGAAGAAAAGCAGGTCGCCGCTCTGCAGGGTGAAACGTGGATGCAAGGTACTGTTGTCACGCCGGTCACGCTCCTGCGCCATGACATTGCATGACAATAAAATAAGGAAAAGAAAGAATAATAAGTTACTTCTTTTCATGTTTTCGTATTTGTTTTCTACTAATAAAGTATCCAAATGCAAGGATAGCTGCCACAACGACCAAAAGAATGGCGATAACAATAAAAGAACCTAATAATATTCCAGAAAAATCAAATCCATCTTTTATTAGGGTTGATATCACAATTGCCGCACATATAACTATAAAAAACAGGTCCAGCCACACAAAGAAGCACAATATCAGTCGCCAGATTGTACTCCATACGCCGTATCCAAAGAGTTGTCGGTAGCAGAAAAAATAGTATAGGGGTATGAGCAGATACATCCATTTGAAAGTGACAGAGATGACAAAAGACAAGATTAGCATCAGCGTAGTCATAAACAACTGAATAAAAACACTTTCAGGAAATGTATGGCAAGTATGGCGTGGGGCAAAACGGAAAAGGACCCATGTGGGGAGAATCAATATCATGGTCAGCATCATCATACCCCAACCGGGATTGTTTTGTAACCAGTCGATGGACTTATAAAGATAACGCATTGAGTCATTGACATCAATTTCTATCGTTGGTGCCTCAATACCAAGGATGTAGTTTGCCAAAGTATAGATGATGGCGACAATGAAGAGCATGTTGAATGGAGGAAAACTCACCTTACGACGACCCGAGAGATAGTCGCTGATAAGGTAGCCAGGTCTCAGAAGCAACTGCCACAACGTATATGGCATCGAACGGGAATCCATTCCCCAAAGATTCATCATGTTTTTCCAAACCCATCGCCAAGTGACTCTGGCACCTTCGGCTTTTTGACCGCACACAGGACAATAGTTGCCTGTGAATTCATGGCCGCAATTGGCACAACGCTGCATCTTCATACCCTTGTCAGTATACTTATAGGGTTCTTTTTGCCAAGCACGGAATCTGTCGATTTGTTTTCTTATATTCATTTTAATGATTGGTGAATAGTGATGAGTGAATGGTGATTGGAAATATCAAACGTTAAACATCATACATCAAAAGTCTTTAAACTTTAACCGTTATTTATTGCAGTCGTATCAGGGTTGAACCTGTAGTTGCTTTGGTGTCGGTGATAAGTTGTACGGCATAGACGCCGTTCCTTAGTTTTGACAGGTCGATGTCGCTCTTGCCGCTGCTGAAGTTGACCACACAGGGCTTGCCCGCTTCCGCCGCACGGTCGAATATCTTCTTGAAGCCCAGTACGGCGATGGCCGATGTGTTCTCGTCGGGATTGGCGAACTGCTCGCGGTCGGAGTTGAAGTCCACCAGGTAGATGTCGGCCTCGGGAGCCATACCTTGATACTGCCCATTCACCGCCGAACCAGCCATGATGCCAGCTACATGGGTGCCGTGAATGCCGTTGCGGGTGTGGAGCGAGTGCTGCTGGGCGGCAATCTCGCTGGCGCTCTCGAGAGCGTGACCATAGGTGCTGTCGCTGTTGGGCCATTGGAAGTCGTAGTAATAGCTGATGCGCAGGTCACCGTTCAATTTTCAACTTTTCCAGTGCGCGGCAGAGTTGGTCGGGGCAGGAGGTTAACTTGTCACCGCAGCGGATGCCGTCCAGTCGGGCTATCACATCTTCAATCTTTTGCCCTTTCACCAGCCGGCAGATGCCCTGCAGGTTCCCATTGCAGCCTCCCAAGAAAGCCACATCTTGGATTACGTCGTTCTCATCCGCCTGCACGTCAATCAGAATTGAACAAGTGCCTTGAGTTTGATATTGTATGTGTTTCATTTTTGATTTTTTTTATTCGTTTTCTGCTGCCATCGGTAGCGGGGTGTCCTCCTCGTTGATGTAAGGGATGGGCTCGTGGCACTTGTAGAGTAACAGCATGTTATTGTTAAGCAGCACTTCCACCTCGCGCATGGTGTGTTCGATGACGGCAGGCTTCAGTTGGCACTCCCAGATGACGATGACCTGCCAGCCGTTCTCCTGCAGCACGCGGTAGTTTTCTTGGTCACGCTCTCGGTTGCGCAGAATCTTCTTCACCCAAAACTCACGGTTCGTCTGTGGAATCTTGCAACATCTTGAACCTTGAACCAGTGACTCTGTCACCCCATGCCCGTGCCAGAAACACCCGTTCACAAATATCGCTGTCCTGTACGGTCGCATCACGATGTCCGGCTTTCCTGGAACCGACTTTACGTTGAGCCTATACCGATACCCGTGGCTCCACAGCCATTTCCGCACTTTCAGCTCCGGTTTGGTGTTCTTGCTGCGTATGTGCGACATACAGCGGTGCCGCTGCTCCGGTGTCATAGTGTCGGTCATACTATAGGATGTTCTGCAGTATCCAGCGATGGAAGAACGGGTCTTCAATCTCGTAATGCGGAGTACGGATAACAAATCCGGCCTTGATGAGGCGTTGCAAAGAACTGTACGAGGTGCTGGCCGCCTGGCTCCGGTTCTGCATCGGCTGCTTCATCTCGGCCAGCTGGCGAAGGGTGAAACGGTCGGTGCGGTTCAAGTTTTGCCACAGACGCTCGTAATCCAAATCGTGCATCGTTACCAATGCTTCGACAGCGCGCGGAACCACGTCTTCCTTGCAGCCTTGGTACACAACCATATCCCATACCTGCGAAGCGAGTTGCTGCGTGTAGTAGGGATGGCACGAGGTGAAATGCAGAATCTCGTTGGCCACTTCAGGGACCTCCTTTGGCATACGGTTGGCAATATAAGCGTAGAAATCATCGTAGGGTATCTTGGGCAGACGAATCATCTGGCCGAAATGATAGAACGGCGATGTCTTTTTCTCGAAAATAGCCTCCATCATCGACTCCTGGCTGCCCATCAAAATATAGTTAAGGTTCTCCTGTTTCTGCATCAACGACCTCAGCTGCTTGTCAAATCCTTTCTTGATCTTGACCACCTCTTGGAATTCGTCAAGCACCACAATCAAACGTCGGTTGGGTTGTGTCACTTTCCCGACCAAGGCCATAGCATCCTCCAGCAGCACTCCGCCGTTGGCCAGTGGCTGGAAGCTGACCTCCATCGCCCCCGTCACCGTATTTGTCGTAAGGATAGGCGCGATGCGGAAATGCGTCATTGCGTGACGTACCTTCTCCATCGGGAAAATCTTAAATACAGACTTCACTAATTGCGCCGCAAAGTCTTCGACACTCAACGTATACTGTAAGTCAATCTGAATTTGAGGCCGGTCGATGTCGGAAAGCACCTTGTAAACCAAACTGCTTTTCCCGAAACGTCGGGGGCTGATAAGCACGATGTGGTTTGCGCTATCCAGTTTTTGACCCAGCAGAGCTGTTTCTTCCACCCTGTCGGTAAAAAATTCGCCCTCTACAATTGTTCCAAATTTAAAAGGATTCATATACTTAGCGTATTAGCATTGCGAAATTTTTCGCAACGAAATTTTTCGCAAAGATACAAACATTTATCGAACTGGCAAAATCATCTACAAATAATTTCATTTAATTTTTCTGCAAATATACAAAAATATCATTTCACAGAAAAATAAATTCATCCTTCTATTGGCTATTTTGCTCAGTTGTGGATACCCTTTCTTCGGAGATGGCAAGCATTTCGCAAGATCAAGCAAACCCTTTGGGCTTGCGGTGGGCGAAGACAGGGCGTGCGAAGTCCGAGTGAAGTACGTGCGACATGCAGCGGTGCCGCTGGTCGGGTGTCATCGTGTCGGTCATAAAAGGATATTAAGCCTTGCAGCAAACCAATTCCGAGAAAGGCACCGCTACAGCGCCCTTATCGTGTCCGGCGTTGTCTTTGTCGTATTTAATTAGTGTTCCGTTTTATTTCTGCAAAATGATATTTGCAAGACAAACAGCTACTTCCTGGGGCTCTTCTCTAGGACGCCAGGCGAGGATATAGCTCACTTGAGTGCTGATTACATGGTATCCTTTTTGAAATAATTCTTCCATCTGCTGTTTCCTCGCCTTCGACAAACATGCTATATAGTCGCCTTGTTGTGAGATAAGGTAGCCATTGGAATATTTTAAACCATCACCGCTACGCAGTCTTAAAACCTTATCTTTACGCTCTTTGAAGTAATCAAGCCAAACATCATGTAGATTGAGGCTTATAGAGATGTTGGTTTGATCTAAAACAGGCTTATTGTAGATGTACAGGGTTCGACGAGCACGTGTAAGACCAACATATATGGTGCGCAGGTCGTCAGGATCGGTGGTGTTGGGTTCTGAAACAAAGAGGTGAACTGTGTCAAACTCGCGCCCTTTGGCTTTATGAATAGTGCTTACGAACACAGAATTGTTATCGAATGAGACAAAATCCTCTACATCGCTTTCCAAAAGGAATTGGCGTAAATCACTCCGATAGATTGTCCGGTTAATCTGTTCGTAGTCTTCCCAAAAATGTCTCATTGCTGGCAGAAGTCGGCTTGTGGCATAGTTTTGGCAAGTACGTTCTTTTGCGGCTTCCCATACGTCTTTACTTATAACAGAGCCTTCATCTCCGAGATATTTGACAAAATAACGTACTTCTGCGAGATTAATAAAGCGGAATCCGCTGCCAGATTGCACCAATAATGCACGAATACCATGTTGCTCTAACTGATAAGCCACTTGTAATGCCTGTTCGTTGGTACGAGTCAAAATGGCAGTAGAACCATTAATTGCCGAACGTTGAATAACAAACTTTGCATCATTAGGAATTATTTTCACAACACCCTCATCTGTTGTTACAGCTTTAATCGGGGTGTGTTTCATACGGTTTGGTATGCGCCGTACAAAACGGTTGGCTTGGTTGACAATTTCCTGTGCTGACCGATAATTGTCGGTCATCTCATACAATGTAGCGTTATGGTCAACCACAAGCGAGTGGAGGTATTTCGAATCGCTTCCACGGAAAGCATAGATATTTTGATCATCGTCTCCTACAGCAATCACACGCATCTCTTCATTTCGTTGCATGAGAGCTCGTACCAAACGATAGTCATCAGGTCCCATATCTTGTGCCTCATCGATGACAAGCACACTTTTTGCAATTTTGGCAGTTTCTACCTCACCATTTTCGATCATCTCTGCAGCTCGCTGCACTACGCTGTCAGCTTCTTCGAGTGAGCCCTGTTTGCCAAGTAAATCAAAACTATATGAATGGAACGTTTTGATATCAACAAAGTGAGCCGCATTGCCAACCAGTTCGATAAGACGCTTTTTGAATTCGGTAGCTGCTGCACGAGAAAAAGTGAGCATCAGCAATTGCTCGTGTTTTACGTCTTCAAGCAATAGAAGTGATGCCAACTTGTGTACCAACACGCGTGTTTTTCCACTACCAGGACCTGCCGCAACTACAATATAGCGCGATTCCTTGTCGTTGATTATCTCCAGCTGACGAGTGGAAAGTGTGCCAAATATTTTCTTGTATTTAGCAGGTGTGATATTCTGGTTGATTTCAGTCTTGCGATCTTCCTTGAAATACTTGTTGATGAAACGACGATAATCCATGGTGAAGTAGTCGCTTACGTATTGTAGCGCTGTGTCGTAGTCACGCACCATCAGGTTGGCATATTCACCGACAATATGAATTTGTTGGATTCGCTGCTTATAGAACTCATCCAGTAGACGGTAGTTTTCTTTGGTGTATCTTGCCTTACGCTCCACTTTACGGCTAAGCTGCATGGTGTTATATATAACCAAGAAACCGCCCTCAATTTTTAGCAATTCATTTTTACTCAGGAACAGTAGCGCCTCCTCCATATCAGAAAGGGTTGGCGGGTCGGATAGCGATAACTGAGAAGTGTTGTATTGGTTAAGTAGACCTACCAACGAGAAAGGAACGAAAGAACTATCCTTTTCAATCTTCTGAGTACTGATTGTTTCTACTACAAACTGACAAAGGCCTGCTCTACGCTCGAAATGTTGCATCGTTGCATCTGAATCAACTTGCAAGCGAAGACTTACGCTTCCGGCTGCAGTATGTTCTTCTTTTCTTACGTATCCTTTAAGTCGCAAGAAATATAGTAATGTTTTTATGCGTTTTACGTTACAGAAAGACATTCCTTGTGATTGTGCCTCTTCGTTTAGCTCTTTATAGTTCAGTTCACGAGTCTTATCTGTGAGTTTTGTGAGAAGGAATCGCTCAAGTTGCAATGTGTTTTTAAGTTCACGCATTGTGTTACTTTTGGGAAGGCCTGCCAACATATCTTGACTGTCAGCCAATATGCCTTCTTGTCGCATTAGGTTTACATTGCGAATAACGGATTCCTTCGACATCCCCAACACATCGGCCAAGTAATCAATGCGACTCTCCGCCTCATCATTATTTTGCTGTGTTGCGCGACGGCTAATTAGCGAGCTGATAATTCTGACAGCCTCCTCACGAGTGGTATCATCAAACAAAGAGGAACGAGTAATTCGTCGACGAGCTTCATCCATATTACCTACGGTGATTCCCGTAGCAAAAACATGTGGAGCATTGCTACCTCGTTCAATAAAACCAGCATCCTCTAATGCTGCAATGGCAGCCTTGATTCTTGTCTCCACATCGTCCACTTCGTCACCCCATCCTGCTTTACGTGCTATTTCAAGAGGGGAACAACTTACGGTTGGACGCTGTTGTGTCATATCTTTTATAGCTCTCCACACCTGCTGAATTTCACTAATGGAAAGTTTCGTTTGATTTAGCAGAATGAAGTGTTTGTCAAGATCGCTATCGGCATACAATACATAACAATCAGCCTCCATGTGGGGGTCTCGTCCTGCGCGGCCGGCCTCTTGAATGTAGCTTTCCAAAGAGTCGCTAATGTCGTAGTGAATCACCAATCCGACATCCTTTTTGTCCACACCCATACCGAAAGCGGAAGTCGCCACGATAACCTGAGCTTCCCCATTCATAAAGGCATCTTGATTTCGGATTTTGTCAGCAGCCTCCATTTTCCCATTGAATGGGAGAGCCCGAATGCCGTCCGCTCTTAAATGATCCGATAGTTCTTTGGTGCGTTTTGTGCGACTTACATATATGATAGAAGGGCAATTGTGACCAAGAATAAGAGATCGCAATTGGTTGTATTTATCGTCGTCTGTATCAGAATGAATAACCGTGTAGTGTAGATTTTTCCTTTCCGAATTAGCTGCAAATATTTTTAGGTTCAGATTAAGTTTCTGCATGAAGTAGTCGCAGATATCTGTAATGACTTTTTGCTTGGCTGTTGCGGTGAAGCAAGATACTGCGATGGGTTGTTGCTGTTGCTTCAGCTCTTGAAGACGACGAATAAAGTCGCCAATATACAGATAATCTACACGAAAATCTTGTCCCCAGGCAGAGAAACAGTGGGCTTCGTCGATAACAAATCGTACCACATTTCGCCCAAGTAGCAAGCGTTCGATTGTTTTGCTCCGCAGCATCTCAGGGGCGATATACAGCAGGTTTGCTGAACCGTCAGCCACTTGTTGCACCGCACTGGCACGTTCGATTGGATCAAGAAGCCCGTTGATTGTTACTGCATCACTTATACCACGTTCGGCAAGATTGTCTACCTGATCTTTCATGAGCGATTGCAACGGGGAAATGACCACCGTAAGACCATGCGTATTTCGACCAGCCATTAAGGCAGGTAGTTGGAACGTAAGGCTCTTTCCGCCACCGGTTGGGAAAATGGTTAGTATCGATTCGCTGCGAATGGCAGCTTCAACAGCCTCCTGTTGCATCTTTTTTCCGTCAAATAGACGGAATTCATTATAGCCAAAGAATTCTTGAAGTCCTTTATGGGCATCCAATTGATTTCGGCAGTATTCGCATTCTCCACAGGGAGTATTCCTCAACAAATTCATTACACTGGCCATATGTGGATAGTTGCGTTGTACCCAAGATGGTGTAATACTCATAATATCATCTGCCCCAATAACAGCAAGGGCATAAGCCAACTCTACAGGATAGCTATTGGTTAGCTTGCTGATATTAACATTGCCACATATTTTACCATGATACTCAGTAATGATTAATGAGCTAATATCAGGTTTGGACGATATCAGACGCCCGAAAAGAGAAGATTGGGTTTGTGGAGAATACCCAACATATTTGAAAAAGCCACTAAACTCTGGTTTGTCGTGTAACAACTGATAGAGTATTTCCTGTTTCTGCTCGGTAAGATGTTTCCACGCTTCCGCCTCATCAAAGAAGAGGTCTTTGGCTTTTTTAGCATCGTTGACAGGGTTATTCAACTCTTCCACCTGAAGTTTGTCATCCTTTACCAAGCGGTGGTAAGGTTTGTTTGGGAAGAGCAGTGGGGAAAGGGGTAATGTGTCAATATATGTGTGTTTGCCTTTAATACTTGAGTATTTCAGGTCAAACTTAATGATATTGTGTCCGCAAATATATTCACAATCGTAGACGAACTTTTGAAACTCATCCAAGGAGTGTGTATGTAATACAGCACCATCTTCGCGAACAACTCCGAAATCTTTTGCCTGCTTATTTTGAAAGCTAACCTCAGTATCAATAAAGGCAATCATATTTCTTTTATGCCAACAGATTTAAGGTATTCGTAGGTGCTGTCATAAATCTCTGGCTTGCGGCTCTTGTCCTCATATTCACCAGCGGCATCTCTTTTATTGTTCCCTTCAGGAACACAAATTACCATTCCTTGACGTGCACGAGTCAAAAGTACGCGATACGCGTTTTCTTGATATTCTTGGTCTTGTTCTTGTCGTATGTCGTTCCATTTCGTGCTAGTGAATTGGTGATGCGTCCATTTTTTGTTATGGTATCGCAAATCACCATCCCAAACCACACATGTCCAATCCAGTTCCAATCCTTGAATATCAAATTCGGTGGCCGTATCTTCCAAAAAAAATGAAGAACTGACATTATCCCTATCGGCCAAAAACCAGTTTACAACATCGATTTTACGCTTGATATCAATAGCCAAAGGACGTAATCGGGCAGCTTTTGAAGAAACAATCATTCCGTAGCGTTCAGAACCACGAGCATGTTGTTTGAGCCAATCTTTTGCTTTGTTAATGTCTCGGGTAAGTACGATGGGATATTTTGATGTTAGGCTTGTATACTCTTTTTGCGCATCTTCAACTTGGAAGTGAAGAACATGTTCAACCCAATTTGCCAGTCGTTCAGCACGGAAAGACCGCATGCTTACAGCCAAATGTAAATCTTTGTTGGGCGTGAGCTTCTTGACTTTGCTAATTTCCTCTTTCGTGTTTCCCTTCTCGTATGCTTCGTCCTTTAATTGATCAGAGATACAAACACGCCACTCAGGGAAGCGATTGTTGATTGCTTTAATCCACTCGCCAATACCCGCCTCACCTGTATGAATTTCTTGCCCACCGCCAACCAAACAAATAATAACAGCCCAATCTGGACGCAGATTAAGTGACCACACCAAGAACTCTGCCTCTGACATGGGGAAGTTTGGTACTTTCATTTTGTTTCCATAGCTACCGCCACGCTTTAACCAATCTGCCAATTTGGACTTATTCCAACAGCGTTGAGCCTCGTCGAAGATGGCAATGTGCTCATATTCGGCATAACCATTTTCTTCTGTCCATTTAGCGCGATTAGGATCAATTGCTAAATCTTGTTGCCCTTCGATAATTGGAGTTTTTATCTTGTGAAGCATTCGTTCGCGATAGTCGGAGATTCCTTGTACCTTTGAACTCGCTTCACGTAGTGCATCGGATGCTTTTGTTGTTTTTTTCTTACCTTCGGCTTTCTCTCTGGCAATTTTATCTTTTGCTAATGCTGCTTGTAGTACTTTTACCAATGGGCCATTGCCAGACATATAAACAGCCTCTGCCTGTTCGGGGTTGTCACTCTCTCGATATTTTTCATCCAATAAAAATGCGACATTCAACCCCACAAGAGTTTTTCCTGCTCCGGGGACACCTGTCACAAAACAGATTGTTTTTCCGTTGGTATCTTTTGTCTCTTGTACGACTTTCTTTACAAACTCTGTTGTTCGATGGATGGATGCAGCAGATGCCTCGGTACGGGTTATTTCTTCGACTTTGTTTTTTGCATACAAAGTTCGTGCTGCCTCAATAATGGTAGGAGTTGGTTGGTAATTACTAATTTCCCATCTGTCAAAATCAATCTTATTACCCTTAACTTCTTGCAATATTTTGGCAATCGTAGAAGGTAGAGACGTGACATTACTAAAAATAGGAGTATATACTTGGTCGTGATAAGCGGAAGTCTCTAAAACTTGTTCAAAATTCTTTGCTTTGGTAGCTACAAGAATAGGAACAATCGGTGCTATCTCACTTTCTTTATGGAAATATTTCAGGTCAAGTGCATAATCTATAACCTGTTCAGCATCGGCCCTGAGATATTTCTTCTCGCCACTTTTGAACTCAATAACGAGAACGATTCCACGTAATAAGAGGACAACGTCTATACGTTTTCCCATTCGAGGAATTGTGTATTCAAATATTATTTGCCCTTCCTCCCCACGATAAGGTTGTAGCGCTGATTGAAGAATATCTATCTCCTCTATCCAAGCACTTTTCTGCTCGGGAGCATTACCACCTTTGGCCAATAACCTTAACTCAATCTGTTCTGGGTCGTCATCCAGAAAAGCGTAAATTGATTTGCTATAGTATGAGTTTAAGGGCATTGCATTATTATTATTTAAGTGCTAATTCTAATCCTTTAGCCTAATCAAGGATGTTTATTGACTCGTTATTCTTCTATCGTTCTTTCGTTGTTCTTCGTTCCCGCAAGCCTCCAATCGGGGATTATACAATTATGTAAGGCATGAGACTTGTGCGCCGAACGGCAATGCCTCCCAATGATTTTAGCTCGTGCACGCACATATGCGATTGCAAAAATACAAAGAATTATTGGATTTGCAAAAAAAAGATTTTCTTTCCCCTTTCGTACGCCTGCCCTA
>JAGCUU010000027.1 GCA_017962665.1 Bacteroidales bacterium
CTTCATGTAGAAAGCCTTGATCTCTTTTGGATAGTCGATCATGATGACGGGTTTCTTGAAGTGTTTTTCCACCAGGTAGCGCTCGTGCTCGGAGGCCAGGTCGACACCCCAGCTGACGGGGAACTCGAATTTTTCTCCTTTTCTCACTGCCTCCTCCAAAATGGCTATTCCCTCCGTGTACGGCAGACGCACGAAGTCGGTGTCGATGACGCTCTTCAGGCGCTCGATGAGGCCGTTGTCGATCATCTTGTTGAGGAACTCGAGGTCGTCCATGCAGTGGTCGAGAGCCCATTTCACGCAGTATTTGATGAATTCCTCTTCGAGGGCGGTGAGTTCGTCGAGCTGGTAGAAAGCCATCTCGGGTTCAATCATCCAAAATTCTGCCAGATGTCGAGGAGTATTCGAGTTTTCTGCTCTGAAGGTAGGGCCGAAGGTGTAAATTTTTCCTAATGAGGTCGCACCCAGTTCGCCTTCCAGCTGTCCACTGACGGTGAGGGCGGTGAACTTGCCGAAGAAGTCCTGCTCCCAGTCGATGGTGCCGTCCTCCTTGCGGGGCGGATTTTCGGGGTCGAGGGTGGAGACGTGGAACATCTCGCCGGCACCCTCGCAGTCGCTGGCGGTGATGAGGGGAGTGTGGAAGTAGAAGAAGCCGCGCTCGTGGAAGAAGGTGTGGATGGCCATGGCCATGTTGTGGCGCAGACGCATCACGGCGCCGAAGGTGTTGGTGCGCAGGCGCAGGTGGCCGATTTCGCGGAGGAACTCCATGGAGTGACCTTTTTTCTGGAGGGGGTAGGTCTCGGGATCGGCTTCGCCGTAGACGACGATATTTTCGGCCTGTACCTCGACAGCTTGGCCGCTACCTTGGCTTTCGACGAGCTTACCCTCGACGCAGAGGCATGCACCTGTGGTGACACGTTTCAGCACCTCTTCAAATTTGGTAGGATCGGCGACGACCTGGATATTATGGATGATGGAGCCATCGTTGAGGGCGATAAAGGCCACATTCTTGTTTCCGCGTTTGGTGCGGACCCAGCCTTTGACACAAATGGAGGTGCCGATTAGCGTCGACACATCCTCTTTCAACAGATATTTAATCTCGTAACGTGTCATATATTAAATGTCTTTTTCAAATAAATCTTTTTAACGAATCATTCTGCGGTTTATTGTGTGGAGAGGTGTCACTTTTTGTAAACGTTGCATTTGAGTTGACCCTCTTTGATGCTAAACTGAAGCACCTGCCAGCAGTCCACGGCCTTGCCGTCGGCATCGGTGGCTGGAATCCAGCCGTCGGGCAGTTGCTTGGCAATTTCCAGCACTTGGTTGGACAATTCGAACAATACCCCTTTCCCTTTTGATGCGATGGACCACTCGCCGGCTTCACCATGGCAGTTCACTTTGAAGAGAATCACCGTTCGCATAATCATGTTTTTGGCACGCGGGTCGGTCAGTGGATGACTGTCGAACCAACTCTGTAATGCGTCATCACCTTCATTCCAAGTGGGCAGTGTGACTGCTTCGGGCAAATCTTTATAGGAGTCTCGGGCGCCCCAGTGGTCGCATCGGTATACATGTTTCGGGGTGCAGTTGGCGAAAGTGACATCCTGACTTTCGGCATCGAAGTCCGACGGTGTCCACGAGCTATTAACGATGCGACCGGAATCGAGCATGATGCGCTGCTGCCGCTCCATCTTGAACTCTTTCATTCCGAAATCACCCTCTCGTTCCTCGCCGTACTCTATCGTTCTCTCACCGTTCATCCAGAAGGCAAACACTTTTCGGTCGACAATCCGCTCGGGTTTGAATATCCAGTCCAGTCCTACAGTGTCCTCGTTATGCTCATAGAATCCAAGCCCTGAGTACAGTGTGATGCTGTTGATGAACAGCGAATCGTGGCTGATACTCCAGGTGCATACGGGAGTGCCGTTGCGTTGGAAGTTTTCCCAGTTGAAATAGAAGTTCAAAGGGTCGTAGTCGAACAAGGACATCAGCTGTGGACGGAAGTCCTGACTCTCAAATCGGCCTATATGGCCTTTGTACGTCACCTCGTCGTGACTCATACCGCTTTGGAAATAGTAGGAGAGGTAGCACTGGTTGAGGTAGGCAATCCGGTACTTGTCCATGAACTTATGGTCCGAGGTGTCTTTATAGGTCATGGTCTGCATCCGCTTAAAGTCTTTGTCCGTCACCAACTGGTCGTCGACCACCTCGCCATAGCGCACGTAGATGTAGCGTATGCCCTTCATCTTAGGTTTCTTTTTGCCCTCAACCACCTGCTCGCCAATCTCCAGTACTCCAGAAAACCAGTCGGCCAGCACAGTGCCGTCATCCATAGTGGACTGTACGGACAGCGAGACGATGTTGAAGTACCTTGGAGCCGCAATAGTGTCGAGTCGTTTGCCCTCTTCAGGCCAGTAGGTGCCTGTGCGGCCGTAGTGGCGTCGTGTGTCCACTTTGACAAGGTAGAACTTGCCGTCGCTGATGCGCCACGTGGCAATATGGCCGCGGTAGTTGGCCGTGCTCCAGCTCTGGAAAGGCGACTCAGTGTTGGTGCGGATATACAGCACCTGTAGCGGCGAGGGATGTCCCCAGCTCACCGCCAGCTCATATTTTTTTCCGCCATACTCGATATAGTCGGGATATTGTTCTGTGGCCTTTGCCTGCCAGACAAATCCCATCAGGCAGATTGTGAAAGCAAGTGCTTTTAGGTGGTTGATGGTTTTTGTCATTCGTTTTTTGTGTTTATCAGTTTTTTCATCAGATCAATATCTGAATTGAATTTCATCAATTGATCTTCCTGGTCTCTGCGACAGATTAGCAGGGTGTCCGCCCCTGCGGCTATGATAAAGTCGTCAAGACCTTGGAGTACCACATATTTGTCTGGATGTACATGTACCATGCAGTTATGTGTGTCGTATGTCATCACTTTCCCTGAGGATATGGCGTTGCCATTGTCGTCTTTGGGTTTGGCCAAATAGAGCGAGTTCCATGTTTCCACGTCGGACCATCCGAATTCGGCTTCAAGGACGTACACGTTGTCGGCTTTCTCGATGATTCCGTAGTCGACGGAGATTGTCTGCGCCTGTGTGTAAATCTCTTTAAGTTGCTTTGTAGTGGTGTCGGTGGTTAGTGTGAAGAATTTCTCCGCAATAAGTGGCAGATGTTTTTTGAAGGCTTCGATGAGGATGGGCAGTCTCCAGATGAAGATGCCGGCATTCCACAGAAACTCTCCAGAGCTGATGAATTGGCATGCCATATCGAACGGAGGCTTTTCCACGAAAGTTATCACTTTGTGTATCTTTGATGATGTCCCGCGGATGCCGGCATCACGGAATTGAATGTAACCGTATTTGATGTTGGGATTGACGGGACGCGCTCCGAGGGTGACAATCCAGTCGTGAGAGTCGACCATGCTGACGGCATCCATGATGTTGCGTTGAAATTCGTTTGCACCGAAGATGGCATGGTCGGAGGGAGTCACTATGATGTTGGCGTTGGGGTTTATCTGGTTGATGACAGATGCGGCATAGGCGATACATGGAGCCGTGTTGCGGCGGAAAGGTTCGCAGAGCACCTGGTAGCTGAGCAGTCCAGGTATCTGCTTGCGTACCTGAGCTTCGTGGACTTTGGTGGTGACGATGATGATATTGTCACGTGGGCAGATGGATTCGAAACGGCGGAAGGTATCTTGTATCATGGATACTCCTGTGCCAAGCAGATCTACGAACTGTTTGGGTTTGTTGACGGAGCAGAGCGGCCAGAATCGGCTGCCGAAGCCACCGGCCATAATTATGCAATAGTTGTTTGGGTTTAGATGTGCCATATTGTCAATAAGACAGTGTTTGCGTTATCATACAGACACTTCGCCTTTTATGTGTGGATGAGGAGTGTAGTTTTCTAATGAGAAATCCTCGAAATCAAAATTAAAGATGTCTTTTTTCTCGGGGTTGATACGCATGACAGGAAGAGGCCTTGGCTCTCGAGTGAGTTGCAGCCTGCATTGCTCTATATGGTTGTTGTAGATATGAGCATCACCGAGAGTATGAACAAAGTCGCCCGGTTCCATATCGCACACTTGTGCCATCATCATCGTCAACAAGGCATAGCTGGCTATATTGAAAGGTACACCGAGGAAAATGTCGGCAGAGCGCTGATAAAGCTGACAACTCAGACGTCCTTTTGTGGCTGTTTGTTCAACATTAAATTGGAAAAGACAGTGGCATGGCGGGAGAGCCATATCTTCTATTTCGGCAGGATTCCAGGCTGTCACCATCAGCCTGCGGCTGTTAGGATTGTTCTTGATTTGGTTCACCACATTTGCAATTTGGTCTATAGTCCCGCCTTTCCCGTCAGGCCATGAACGCCATTGGCTGCCATATACAGGACCTAGATCACCGTTCTCGTCGGCCCATTCGTCCCAAATCGTCACCTTGTTGTCATGCAGGTATTTGATATTGGTGTCGCCGCGAAGGAACCATAACAGTTCGTAAATTATGGAGCGTAGGTGAAGTTTTTTCGTTGTCAGTAGAGGGAACCCTTCGTTGAGAGGGAATCTCATCTGGTAACCAAATACACCTATGGTACCCGTTCCGGTACGGTCTTGTTTTGGAGTGCCGTTGTCGAGTACATGCTGTAGAAGGTCGAGGTATTGTTTCATAGTATTCTAAAAACGTAAATCGAAAAAAATAATTGTGTTTTTTAAAAAAAAACTAGAAAAACGGTTGCGCACTGTCGAAAATCAGAAACTATAGGACACACCATGAATGTTTTTCGAAAATCTTATTTGTTTGATTTGAAATGATATAATATAAATAAAAAAATGTTTTTTTCAAAACTGCCTTATAATCAAAATTTTCTTTGTATTTTTGCAGTCGGAATGTGAGAATGGGGGACGCAAGTTCCCCTCTTTTGTTGACTACCGGAGATAATTATTTTTATAAGTTGTTGAAAAACAAACAAAAATACTATGATTGACAAACTATATGTGCTTGATATAATCGACAAGAAATTGTCAGGAACAGACAAGTTTCTCGTCGACCTGAAGATTTCGTCGGACAATCGCATCAATGTGGCTATCGACGGTGACAATGGTATCAATATCGATGACTGTATTGAGTTGAGCCGTGCTATCGAGAATAGTCTTGACCGTGATGCAGAGGATTTTGAACTGAATGTAGCTTCCGCGGGACTTGACTCGCCACTCAAACTGAAACGACAGTACAAGAAAAATGTCGGACAGGATTTGACAGTCACGACGTTCGATGGGGAAACGAAAGAGGGTTTGCTTGTCGATGCCGACGATGACAGGATAGTGCTTAAAATCGCAGGGACGAAAAAGAACGCTTCCGAGCAGATAGAGTTTGCTTATGCAGACATCAAAACAGCAAAAATAGTAATAAAATTCTAATACATAGGTAATTTATACGTTTCAATTTCAAGTATTATGAAGACGTCAGACCTTATCGATTCCTTTTCGGAATTTAAAGATTACAAGAACATTGACCGCGAGACTCTGATGCATATTCTCGAAGAGGTTTTCCGTACAGCATTGTCCAAGCGTTATGGTACGGATGACAATTTCGACATCATTGTCAATATCGACAAGGGAGACCTTGAGATATACCGCAACCGCCTCATTGTCGAAGACGGACAGCTTACCGACGACAAACGAGAAATCGAGTATTCGCAGGCTATTAAGATAGAGTCGGACTTTGAAGTCGGCGAGGAACTTTCGGAACCTGTTCCGATGAGTGAATTTGGCCGTCGTGAGATTTTGGCAATCCACCAGAACCTTGTCGGAAAAATTCAGGATTACGAGAAGTCCCTTATTTTCCAGAAATACAAAGATAAGGTTGGCGAAATTGTCATCGGTGAGGTGTACCAGCCTTGGAATAAGGAGATTCTTGTCCTTGACGAGGAAAAAATCGAACTTGTTCTGCCGAAAAGTGAGCAGATTCCTGCCGACCGTTTCCGCAAGGGAGACACTGTCCGTGCCATCGTGTTAAAAGTTGAACTCAAAAACAACAATCCTGTCATTATCCTGTCCCGTACTTCGCCTATTTTCCTTGAGCGTCTGCTCGAGGCCGAGGTGCCGGAAATTTATGACGGACTTATAACAATACGGAATATTGTCCGCGTCCCTGGCGAGAGTGCCAAGGTTGCGGTCGAGTCCTATGACGACCGCATTGACCCTGTGGGTTCTTGCGTCGGTATGAAAGGTAACCGTATTCATGGAATAGTGCGTGAGTTGAAGAATGAGAATATTGATGTTATCAATTACACAAGCCGTCCAGACCTTATGATCCGCCGCGCCCTCAGTCCGGCCGAAATAACCAGAATCGATATCAACGAAGAGACCAAAACCGCAGAGGTTTTCATGGAACCTGACCAGGTGTCGCTTGCCATCGGAAAAGGTGGACATAACATAAAGCTGGCCAGCCGTCTATGTGGGTATGAAATCGAAGTTTATCGTAATAGTGACGAGGATGTTGATGATGTCGATCTTAAGGAATTTGCCGATGAAATCGACCAGTGGATTATTGACGAACTCATAAAGATTGGATGTGACACGGCAAAGAATGTTCTCCAGTTACCCAAGGATGAACTTATCCGTCGCACCGACCTTGAAGAGGAGACCATCGATCATGTCCTGAAAGTTCTTCAGGCTGAATTTGAAGACTAATACCTCGCAATATTTCCGGTCAACCGCCGATTTATTTTTTTCAATAACTGTTCAAAAAAAGGAGTGTACATGCCAGAAGAACCTAAAAATATAAGACTGAACAAAGCCGCCAAGGAGCTTAATGTCGGTATTCCCACCCTTGTGGAATATCTTGCCAAGAAGGGTCATAAGGTTGATGCAAATCCTAATGCCCGTCTGACTCCGGAGCAGTATGCTTTGTTGGAAACTGCGTTTCAGGCGGAACGCCAGGTGAAGGAAATTGCCGACCGTATCGAAATCAATACGGGCAATAGTGTTACCATTGAGGCTACTAATACTCCTGCAAGTGAGGATGTACATGATTATGGCGATGAAATAATCATTAAGAATTTCAACACTCCCAAGGCAAAACATGTTGCGGAACCAAAATCCGAACCTGTCGACAAGGAGCAAATAGAGGAGAAAAAACCTGTAGAGCAAACTCCAGAGGAGACAACTGTCGAAGAACATATTCCTGAAGAGCCTGTCATTGAAGAACCTAAATTCGAAACGAAAGTTCTGCGCAGCTCTGTGGCCGGTGTCAAAGAAGGCAAGAACGCTTTCGATGCCGAAGTGCGTATCGTTGACAAAATCGATCTCTCGAGCATCAATACGAAAATGCGTCCCACCAAGAAGGGCAAGAGTGAGCGCGAGGAACGTTCAGGTAAAGGTAAGAAACAAAAGGCTGCACAGCCGATAGAAGAGCCTAAAACAAAGGTTGAAGAACAGCCAGTGGTTGTAATCCCTGAAGTTATTGATACTCCAGAAGTTGTCGAGGCAGAGCTTGACAACACAAAGAAAGCGCAGGATCGTGAGATTGAATTTATCGAGACTCAATATCAACGTCTTGAAGGTCCTAAAGTGGTGTCTAAAATTGACCTCACCCAATTTGATAAGGCAAAGCCGAAAGGCCATGAAGAAGAGAAAAAACGTAAACGCAAGCGCATTAAGAAAGACGGTGTGAAGGTTGACGAAAATGCCATCCAGTCTGCCGCTAAACAGGGCGAAAACTCCTCCAAACAATCCAAGGACAAACAGGGAAAAGACAAGAAGAGTGAGAAGAACAAGAAAAACAAGCAGGTCGAAAAGAAAAAGCCGGAGGTCGACGACGCAGAGATTGAGAAACAAATAAAAGAGACACTGGCCAGACTCAGCCCGATGGGCAAGTCAAAGACTTCCAAGCATAATCGCGAGAAACGTCAAAAGGTCCATCAACAGATAGAAGAGGAGCAGTTGCGTGAGATGGAGAATATGAAAACTCTCCAAGTGACTGAGTTTGTCACCGCAAACGAACTTGCTACAATGATGAACATACCTGTGACTCAGATTATTGCCACATGTATGCAGGTTGGTATCTTTGTGAGTATCAACCAACGTCTTGATGCCGAGACCATACGTCTTATTGCCGACGAGTTCGGATACGACATCAGTTTTGCAAGCACTGAAGTGGTAGATACTATCCATAAAATAGAGGAGGAAGACAAACCTGAAGACTTGATAACCCGTAACCCCATTGTTACTGTTATGGGACATGTGGACCATGGTAAGACATCTCTGCTCGACTATATCCGCAAGACTAACGTCATTGCCGGTGAGGCAGGTGGTATCACCCAGCATATCGGAGCCTACGAGGTTACCACAGCGGATGATCGTAAAATCACATTCCTGGATACCCCCGGTCACGAGGCTTTTACCGCAATGCGTGCACGAGGTGCAAAGATGACGGATATTGCCATTATCGTTATCGCAGCAGATGACAAGATAATGCCGCAGACAATTGAGGCTATTAACCATGCACAGGCTGCCGGTGTCCCGATAGTGTTTGCTATTAATAAAATAGACAAGCCTGGTGCTGATCCGGATCGCATCAAGACCGAACTGGCCAATATGAACTTCCTTGTAGAGGAATGGGGTGGAAAATACCAGAGCCAGGATATCAGTGCAAAGAAAGGTATTGGTGTTGATGAACTTCTTGAGAAAGTAATTCTTCAGGCTGATATCATGGAACTTAAGGGTAATCCGAATAAGCGTGCCAAAGGTACAGTCATTGAGAGTTCTCTTGACAAAGGACGTGGCTATGTTGCCAAAATACTTGTAGAGGACGGCACTATTCGCAAGGGTGATCCAGTTGTCGCAGGTGCAATCAGCGGACGTGTACGTGCCATGTATAACGAACGCAACCAAGAGGTTTTGTCGGCTGGTCCTTCTCAGCCTGTATTGCTGCTTGGACTCACAGGTGCATGCCAGGCAGGCGACACTTTCAATGTCACCGAGACAGAGAAGGAAGCAAAGGATATTGCTAACCGCCGTACTCAGCTGCAGCGTGAACTCGGTCTGCGTACCCAGAAGCACATGACTCTCGATGAAATTGGTCGTCGTATTGCGTTGGGTAATTTCAAGGAACTCAATATCATTGTCAAAGGTGATGTCGATGGCTCCGTTGAGGCTCTCAGCGATTCGTTACTCAAACTTTCCACCGATGAGGTTCAGGTCAATGTTATCCATAAGGCTGTCGGTCAGATTACAGAAAACGACGTTCTGCTTGCCGAATCGAGCGATGCTATCATTATCGGTTTCCAGGTGCGTCCTTCTGTAGGAGCCCGCAAAATGGCAGAGACTGAGCATATAGATATACGTCTTTACTCAATTATTTACGATGCCATCAATGAACTCAAGGATGCTATTGAAGGTATGTTGTCGCCCGAAAAGCAGGAAAAGATTGTTGCAAATCTCGAAATACGCGAGACTTTCAAGATTTCCAAGGTGGGTACTATTGCCGGATGTATGTGTCTTGATGGCAAGATTAACAGAAGCAGTAATGTGCGTGTTATCCGCGATGGTATTGTCGTCTACACAGGCAAGCTGGCCTCGCTCAAACGATTCAAAGACGATGTCAAGGAGGTTGTCAGCGGTCAGGATTGTGGCTTGAATATTGAAAACTTCAATGACATCAAGGTCGGCGATATTGTTGAAGCGTACGAAGTCATAGAGGTGAAACGTAAGTTATAAATTATTAATCACGGTATACTAAAAACAGCTTTTTCGAGTTTAGTAGAAGTGTTGATTGCCTCCTTAGTTCAACGGATAGAACGGAAGTTTCCTAAACTTTAAATGAGGGTTCGATTCCCCCAGGGGGTACAAAAAAGGACAGTGGATACGGAAACGGATAGAACGGAAGTTTCCTAAACTTTTAATGAGGGTTGTCGGCCGAGCCGACGGCATACCACGATTCCTCAGGGGTACAAAAAGAAAGGCGCTGATGTCAGCGCCTTTCTTTTTGTCTAAATTCGTAACGAATAACCCACAATAAAGATCGTTAATCCCTTTTTCTTTGATTATTGTATGGGCAGTCACCATTTTTTTTAGATGGACAATTATTACAGTTGCATCCCCGTTTCCCTTTGACAGTCAGACTTAAGGAGCGAAATGCAAGCAAAATGGTGATAGATACAATTATTATTACTATCAGTGTCTGCATGATGTTGTCATATTAAAAGCGTGCCTATTTGGTAGAACAGCGTCGAAACAATCCAAGCAAGGCCTATGGTGTAGGCTACGGTAAAGAAAGCCCATTTCCATTTTCCGCTCTCGTTTTTGATTGCCACAATGGTACTGATACATGGCATGTAGAGCAGTATGAATAGCAGCATGGACATGGCACTCAAGGGCGTCATGTTGTTTTGAATCAGTTCGCCGATGCGATTCTCGCCCTCGTCGCTCTCGAAATCCTCCACCAGCAATTCGGCTTCGTCACTGCTTGTGGAATAGACCACTGCCATGGTTGAGGCTACCACCTCTTTGGCGCCCACTCCGGCAAGCAATGACACGCTTTGTCTCCAGTCAAAGCCGCAGGGGCGCATGGCCGGTTCAATAGCCTTGCCTATTTTTGCCATATAGGAGTTTTCGGCCTGAAGGCGTCGGTCGTTATTAGTGGGATAGTAGCTCAGGGCCCATACTATTATACTTGCACCAAGTATTATCGTGCCCATCTTTTTGAGGTATTCCTTGCCTTTCTCCCAGGTATGACGTAAAACAGCTTTGGCGGTAGGCATACGGTATGGGGGAAGTTCCATAACGAATGGCAGGCTCTCTCCACGCACGAAGAAGCGGCTGAAGAGCTTGGCCATAACTACAGCCATAATCATGCCCAGCAGATAAAGTCCGGTAAGCACGAAAGCAGCCCATTTGCTGAAGAATGCACTCACTAAAATGACATATACTGGAATGCGTGCCGAACAACTCATCATTGGGATGACCAGCATGGTGAGCAATCTCGATTTGCGGTCTTCTATAGTACGTGTGGCCATAACCGCAGGAACATTGCATCCGAATCCCATTATCATAGGTATGAAACTCTTTCCATGTAGGCCCATTTTATGCATCATCTTGTCCATGATAAATGCGGAGCGAGCCATATATCCACTATCTTCCATGAACGAGATGAAGAGATAGAGTATCAATATGTTGGGAAGAAAAACCAGTACAGAGCCGACTCCTGCAATGATGCCGTCGCAAATGAGACTTTTCAGTGGCCCGTCATTCATTACACTTCCCACCGTGTAACCCAACCAGTTGAAGAGGGCTTCGAGCCAGTCCATCGGATATTGTCCTATTGCAAAGGTGCAGAAGAATGTGATAAACATCACTATAAGGAATATTGGGTAGCCGAGCCAGCGGTGAGTTACAATGGCATCGATTTTGTCGGTATGTGCGTGAAGCGTACTTTTTTCATTCTTCTCGTAGCACTCTGCCAATGCACCGCGCACGAATGCGTACTTCGCATCAGTGATGGCACTCTCTATATCTTGGCGTTCGGATTCGACAGTTACCTGATGTCCTTTGCTGATATCCTTGTCTACTAACCTTCGGCCTATGCTTTTCTTGAATTCTTCTGCAATCTTGTCACGCATTTTCAATACACTGCCGTCGGAATCACGCTCTGCAGCATATTGTTCCAACTGCTTGTCGTTCTCAAGTAGCTTGATAGACAGGAAACGTGTCGAAAGACTGTCGCTGAATCCATGTTCATAAAGCTCGGTTCGTAGCTGTGTGATGTTTTTTTCCAGCAACTTGCCATGATTGACATGAATGTGGCGCGTTTTTTTGTCGTGACCTTCAAAAACTTCAATAATCTTGTCGAAGAGACGGTCTATGCCGTCGCCCGAACGGCCTGTTGTAGGGACAATAGGCATGCCGAGAAGAATGGAAAGTTGCTCTATGTCAAGCTTGTCGCCACTGCGCTGCAACTCGTCGTACATGTTTAGAGCCATCACCATGGTGATATCCATGTCGATAAGTTGCGTTGTCAGGTATAGATTGCGTTCAAGGTTGCTGCCGTCCACCACATTAAGGATGATGTCGGGACTCTTTTCGATGATATGTTTTCGGACATAGAGTTCCTCGGGAGAGTAGGCGCTAAGAGAGTATGTGCCTGGCAGGTCCACGAGGTTGAATGTATAGCCTCCATGGGCGAAGGTTCCTATCTTCTCGTCTACGGTCACTCCACTATAGTTGCCGACTCTTTCATGGGCGTGAGCGGCGATATTAAAGATGCTGGTTTTTCCGCAGTTGGGATTGCCGACAAGAGCCACGTTGATTGTCTTTGACCGTTCGGCAGCAATATGGTGCATGGCGTCGCACTCGGCAGCCTCCAATGGCTTGTAGTCGTCGTGATTGACAATCTCGCGTTCAGCCTCTTTTTCGCTGACGATTTCCACTTTTGAGGCATCGCTTCGACGCAGAGACACCTCGAAGTTCATTATGCGGTATTTTATGGGGTCTTTCAATGGCGCGTTGAGTATTGACTCGACGGTAACTCCTTTGATAAACCCCATTTCGATTATGCGCTTGCGGAATGCTCCGTGTCCTGAAACACGTACCACGACGCCTTTATCACCTGTCTGTAAATCAGAAAGAAGCATTGCAATTAATCTTAATTTGATTTTGCAAAGATAACAACTTTCAAAAAGGCAGGCAATCCCTAAAAGTAGTGATTTTGTTCTTACTTGTTTATGGAGCGTCTATTTCTTGGTCCCGTTGCTGTCAAGCATCCATTGAGGGATATTCTGATACCATATCTCGCAAGCACCGTCGGGGTTTTTCTCCAACAGCACCCCGATGCATCCGTTTTTGAGAAGTGTAAGGGATGAATACACGGAAGGCCCTTCAAAAAGGGTTTTGCAATGATGCCAGCTTGAACCCTCGTCTCGGCTGACGAAAAGGCTTACATTTTGTCGGCTCATTGAGTTGGGGAGACTGTGTAATAGCATGTTATGACTGTCGCCTTCGTCAATGGCCATGACGCGAAGAAGGTCTCCGTTGCATGCGTTGGTTGTCAAGTCTTGCCATCGTCCCTGGGTTCCCCATGAGATTCCGCCGTCGCTGCTGTAGTTATAGCCTCGTGCACCATTCTGCCTTACGCTGATGAGTATGAGTCCGTCGGTAAGTTCCATCAACTTTGCTTCGTCCCCGTCACTATATGCTCTGTTCGACACGTTCCATGAATGTCCATTGTCGTCGCTGTACACTACGTAGTTGTCCAATTTGTTTGTACTTATGCGGCACATGGCTGCGGCAAACATGATTCGTCCGGCATGTTCTCCGCGTGTCAGGCGTAATCCGTTACCTGAACCGAAAAAAGAGGATTTGTAGTTGGTGCAGGCGCTGTTTGAGGCCTGGCTTCCCCATAATTTAGAGGTAATGTCTTCAGGTTCCCCCCAAGAGTGTCCTCCGTCGGTGCTGCGACATACATAGCTGCGCTGAGGGTCGTTCTCTGTTGATGCCCATAGTCCGTTGCCTCCAACGAAAACACAAATCACGTCGCCATTGGCGCACTCTACAAGGGCGGCATCTCCATACCCGTGTTTTATCCCTGTTCCCTCAGCAATGGTAACGGGTTCGCTCCATGTGTGTCCTCCGTCGGTGCTGAGACGCGATACAATGTCTATATCTTCTGGCAGGTCGGACTCGTTGTATTTGCGTTTGTCGCAGGTGATGAGCAGACTGCCGTCGTTGAGACACAATATCGCGGGGATGCGCCAGTTGGCGCTGTTATAGTCGCCCGGACGAAACAGACATTGCTCGAAAAAGGCAGTGTCTTCGGTGGGTAGTTGCAAGTCGGGTTCCTCACAAACCACTTTTGTGCATCCGAGGCAAATGAAGAGGACTGCAAGAAGTAGGGGGCAGGATTTCATTGGTTGGATTTAAAAGATTTCTATTATTTTGTGACTAATTCCATTGACAAGAAGGCTGTCGCCAATATGTTTTCCTTTAAGTGCCAGATAAATGGGTGTCTGTGCGCTTATGGCGAAATAGTATTGCATTCCTGTGGGTGACTCGTCGTCGGCAACTACGAATTTACCTACACCAACGCTTAAGAAGAAACGTTGTTTGTCTGTAATGACAATGGCTCCGTGTTCAGCGCTTTCGTATGGAGGGTGGCGCAATGCTTCGTTCAGGTATTGCAGGCTGCTGTTGGCTATTGCGTATTGTTTTGCATACATGTCGCGTGCACGCATCATTTTCGTGCGGTAGCTGTCGTAGCGGTCCACGTTGGCTCCATAGTCGTTGCTTTGCTGTTGTGCCGAGTCCATCTCTTTTTTGGCGATGGCTGCCACATGTTGCTGGTGTGCAATGCAGGCCTGTATTACTCGAGTGCGTTTCTCTTTGGGTGTCATGTCGTTTAAAATAAAACGGGCAACCGTTATTTTGGGGGTTGCCCGTTGACTTTTTATGCTGCAATAATATGCAGGAGTGTGTTCTTTAGATTCTTCCGGGGTAGACCTTCAAAGCCTCTTCGAGACATTTGACGGCTGCCTGAAGATCCTCTTTGCAGAGGCAGTAGGTGATACGTGCCTGATGACGTCCACGCTCGGGATTTACATAGAATCCGGTGGCAGGAGCCAGCATTACGGTAGCACCGTTATAGCTGAAATCGGTAAGCAACCATTTGCAGAACTTGTCGCTGTCGTCCACGGGCAGGTCGATGACGGTGTAGAATGCTCCTTTAGGCATTGGGCAGAAGCATCCGGGTATTCTGTTGATACCTTCCACAATGACGTTGCGGCGAGCCACATATTCAGCCTGTACTGCGTCAAAGTAATCCTGGGGAGTGTCGACGGCGGCTTCGCCGAAAATCTGTCCGAAACTTGGTGGGGAGAGACGTGCATGGGCGAGGCGCATAGCAATGCTGTACACCTCTTCGTTCTTGGTGACCATGCATCCTACTCGTGCACCGCAGGCGCTATAGCGTTTCGATACGGAGTCGAATAATACAACGTTCTGCTCCAAGCCTTTGAGTTGCATTACGCTGAAGTGTTCGTGTCCGTCGTAGCAGAATTCGCGATAAACCTCGTCAGCAAACAGAAACAGGTCGTATTTCTTTACAATCTCGGCAACCTTGAGTAGCTCTTCTTTTGTGTAGAGATATCCGGTAGGGTTGTTGGGGTTGCAAATCATGATGGCGCGTGTACGCGGGGTGATGGCTTTCTCGAATTCCTCGATAGGAGGCAGGGCGAATCCGGTCCTGATGTCGCTTGGAATGGTGACAATCTTGGCATCGCAAAGCTTTGCGAAGGTGTTGTAGTTTGTGTAGTATGGCTCTGGAATCAGTATTTCGTCGCCAGGGTTAAGGCATACGGTGAAGGCAAATTGAAGAGCCTCGCTTCCGCCGGTGGTGACAATTATCTGGTCGGGAGTGATGTGTATGTCGTGACGTTCGTAGTATTCACATAGTTTTTTCCGGTAGGAGAGGATGCCTGCCGAAGGGCTGTATTCCAACACTTTTATCTTTGTTTTGGCCAAAGCGTCCAGAGCTCCTTGTGGAGTCTCGATGTCTGGTTGACCAATGTTCAGGTGATAGACGTGTATTCCGCGAGATTTTGCTGCGTCGGAGAAAGGTACGAGTTTGCGGATTGCCGACTGCGGAAGCTCGTTGCCTTTGTTTGATATCTGTGGCATAATTTGTTGTTTGTTATAATGCTTGTTATTCTACTTTACCTTTGATTTTCAGGGTGATTCTTGGCGAGTTGATGGCGTTGCTTGTTACAGTTATTGTTTTCGTGAAGTTGCCAACATTGTTGGTGTTGTAACGCACTTTGATGCTGCCGGTTTTGCCTGGCATAATGGGCTCTTTGGTCCAAGAAGGAGTGGTGCATCCGCAGCTTGCTTTTACGTTGCTGAGGATCAAAGGTTCGTTACCCTCATTGGTGAAAAGGAATTCGCAGTTGCCGTCGCCGCCTTTCTGGATGGTTCCATAGTTGTGCTCCTGTTCGTTGAACTGAATTTTAGGTCCGTCCTGTGGCTGATCGGTTGAGGATGATTTGATTTCCTGAGCATTGACAAATGAGAATGCCATGCTAACAAACAAACTTAACAAAAAGAATTTCTTCATGATAGAATGGTTTTTTGATATTTCTGTTTTATTATTTAATGTGCAAAGGTACACTTTTTTTTGTTGCTATAACTTTTTATGCTCTTTTTTATTGCCTTTTTTTGATTTTTTAAAGTTTCCTGATGGGATTGGTTATCCAGTCTCTAAATGATATTTTAGCTCTTTCCGTTTCGTTATTTTGTACACTGTTCGTCTACTTTATTGCTACGTTAAATTTTTTTTAGAAAAAATGCTTTATATAAAAATAAATTATGTATCTTTGCAGTCTTGATAATGCAATTCATTTTATTGTAAATATTAATCGTATAAAACTAACATTATGGCATTTAAAGGACAAATCGTTATCGATATCGAGCGTTGCAAAGGCTGTGGCGTATGCCTTGAGGCCTGTCCGATGCACTGCATCGAATTATCGAAAAATGTAAATGGTAAGGGCTACAACTATACCCATACTGTCAATGACAACTGCATCGGCTGCGCCTCATGTGCAATCGTTTGCCCGGATGGTGTGATATCCGTCTACAAAGTTAAATGTTAAACAAGTAAAAAGTATCATAAAATGGCAAAAGAACTGAAATTAATGAAGGGCAATGAGGCTATTGCCCGCGCTATGATTGCCAGCGGTACGGACGGCTATTTCGGCTATCCTATCACTCCGCAGTCGGAA
>JAGCUU010000028.1 GCA_017962665.1 Bacteroidales bacterium
ACAGCGGCAAATATCAGTGCCGATACGGCTATGGCCAGCCAGTGGTTCTGTGTCCAGCGTAGCAGACTGCGCAGTATGGCACCACGGAATACCACCTCTTCGGCCAGCGGCGCCAGCAGGCCTACCACAGCATATCCTGTCCTGCTACCCAGCATGCCCTCTACGTTCTCATTCATCAGGTTTGGCAGTTCGGGCATCATCTCCTGTATCCACAGCGATGGCACTATGCAGCCTATGGCAGCCACAGCAGCCCAGCAGAGCACACCCCATGGGCGGGTGAGCAACCAGTTGCGACTAACCTGGGCCCATTTGGCTATCAGGAACACAGCTATCACCAGCACGTTGAATGTGGCCAGCGTCACTATCATATAGTCTGTGTCCATCACCCCCTTGTGGTGCAGCAGCAGGGTCCACACCAGCTGTGCTATCGTTGACACTACCACCTGCATTGCAGCAAATATCACTGCATAGATTATTGCATTCTTCATTTCTTCTTTTCTATTTCTTTAAACACATTGCGTGTTATTTCCTTATCTTTTTCCAGCTGAGCTACAAGACTTTCAGCCGACTCGAAATGTTCCTCATCGCGCAGGCGCACTATGAAACCTACGGTGAGCCGCTTGCCATACAGATCGCCGTCGAAGTCGAGTATGTTCACTTCAAGTGTAGTCTGATGGCCGTTAAATGTGGGGCGCGTGCCAATGTTCATCATAGCCTGCATACGCTCGCCGCCATCTATGCTGGCCCATACAATATACACACCTGGCAGCGGAATCATCTTCTCAGCATCGTCGGGCTGCAGATTAGCCGTGGGGAATCCCAGTCCAGTGCCGATGTGTTCGCCCTGTGTAACTGTGCCTGATAGCTGATAATTGCGTGTGAGCATAGCTGCGGCATGGTGAACATCACCCTTTTCTATCATCTTACGTATCACCGTAGAGCAAACTGGGTCTTCATAGCCCTTATACTGCAATTCTATGCCCTCTACAACCTTTATGCCTAGCTCTTTGCCATAACGTACATAGTCATCGTAGCCTTCCTCGCGGCCACGTCCGAATCGGTTGTCGTAGCCTGTATAGAGCATCTTAACGTTCAGTCGGTCCTTCAGTATCTGCTCCATAAATTCACGTGCGGTAAGCATACCCATCTCTTTAGTAAAGGGCAACACTACCAGATAGTCAACTCCTAGTTGTTCTATCAGCTGTATTTTTTCATTAAGCGTGGTGAGCAGCTGTGGCTGGAACTCAGGCATAAAAGCCTTTATGGGAAATTTGTCGAATGTAATCACCATCGACTTGCGATGACAAAAATCCACAAGCGTCATCATCTGCTTGATGATCGCCTGATGTCCAGCATGTACACCGTCAAACACACCGATGGTTGCATGACATTCATCCTTTATCTTTGTGTTATATATATCGTATATAATCTCCATAATTGGCCGCAAAGTTAGCTAAAAATCTGCAAATATGGGGTGGATTTCAATCATTTTTAGTTATTTCCTCTTAAAAATTTGGATATTTAAAGAATTCTACTTACCTTTGCACCCGCAAAACGCATTTGCATCGGACTTGTAGCTCAGTTGGTTAGAGCAACAGACTCATAATCTGGAGGTCCCTGGTTCAAGCCCAGGCTGGTCCACACAAAGAGAGAGAGAGTCAGACTTTTTTATTGGTCTGACTCTCTTCTTTTTCCGTCTACAGGCGACCCATGCAGCTGGCCGCGCCCAGACTTGTTGCGATGGCCGTTAGGATAGCTATGGCCGTCTGGATGATAAATTTCCAAGTTTCCTTTTTCATAGAGGTGTGTTTTTTTAGATGGTTAAACATGTGTGGGGTTAGCGATAGGCGGTGGGGCACAGGGCCCCGTCCGCTTAGTTAAAGTCGCCTTCTCCGTCGGTATTGCCTCCGCCAGTGTTTCCACTACCGCCAGTGTTTCCACTACCGCCAGTGCCACTGTTGCCGCCGGTGGTGCTACCGCTGTTGCCGCCGCTGCCGCCAGTGTTGCCGCTGCCACCAGTGTTGCCTGAATTTGCTGGCTGCGAACCCTCCTCGTTGTAGTCGGTAAAGTTCTTTGGCAGCTCGGTCACGCTTCCGGCCTTGGTAAGCTCGGCGCGGGTGAACTCGCCGGTGGCACGTGCTCGCAGATACACGCTGTCGATGTGCTTCGAGGTAGAGAAGTCCTCGCTCTTAGCGGCTCCGCCCTTTGCGGTCTCAATGCCTGCCGAGAAGATTGCCAGATTGGGCAGCTTAACGGCCTTGCCCTCCAGCACCAGCTCGCGGATGCAGTCCACCATGTCGGTCAGCACACCCTTGATGGCACCCTTAGAGTAAGGAGTGTTGTGCTCGCTCATGTGCTTGGCCAGGTCGTCCAGATCGAAGGTCTTGCCGATGGTGACGGCGCGTGCAAACCAACGTCCGTAGACTGCACTCTTCTGATTCTTGTTCTGATACTTACGATAAAATACGCTCATAATTTTGTTGTGTTTTTCATGATATTAGATTCCTTTGCGACCAACTACATCGGGTGGCCGCCTCCCGCTTTGTCTCTCATGATGACAATGCAAAGGTACAACATTTCTGGCTAAAATCCAAATCCGCAGCCCCCTGTACTGCAAAAATATGTTAACGCTATGTTTAGCCATCGCAAACGTAATATTTAGCCCTCGCAAATGTATCGTTTGCGTATCGAAAACAATCTGTGGACAATGTGACTGTGATTTTGTGACATTAAGCACATCGTCCACAGACAATCACCAAACACACAAAAATACTATAAAATAACTTTTATAATATATAATATTATAAACTTCCAGTTCCACTATTTTTCGGCTTTGCTTACCTCCTTAATGTCACAAAGTCCCAGTCACAAAGTCTCGATTGCGAATTATTAAAAAGACATAAATTTACGTCATTATGCTTGCATAATGAAATAAACTTGCTTATATTTGCAGCAGTTATTAAATGATATGAGTATGGCACAGGTATCTATGACGGTGAGGATGGACTCACAACTGAAACAGAATTTTGATGCGCTCTGCGCACGTATGGGTATGAGTGCAAACGCGGCAATGAATGTGTTTGCAAAAGCTGTAGTGATGCAAAGAAAGATTCCTTTTGAAATCAAAGCAGAGCCAGAGCGAGCATCTATGGACGCTCTCGAATCTTTCCGCGAAGTAAGAAAAATGGCTGAAGCCGGTCAGTTTCCAGACTTGACTCTTGACGAAATAAACGAAGAAATCAGACTGGCTCGTGAGGAGAGAGCAGCAAGAGAGAAGACTGAAAAATGATATACGCAGTAATTGATACGAATGTATTGGTGTCGGCATTGTTGTCTAGACTCCCAGATACCGCTACGGTACAAGTTGTAAAGGCTATTTCAACAAGCGTTTTTCGTCCTTTGTATAACAAGGATATTCTGGCAGAATATAGGGAAGTGCTTAGCAGACCTAAGTTTTCATTTCCTCCCCAGAAGATTGCATCCATTTTAGATGCGATTCAAGAGATGGGAGTTTTATCTGATCGCGTTGAAAGCAAAGAGTATTTCCCCGATCCTAAAGATGTTGTGTTCTACGAGGTGGCAATCTCAAAAGACGACGCCTATCTCGTAACCGGCAACACAAAGCATTTCCCCAAGAAGCCGATTGTAGTAACACCTGCAGAGATGCTGGAGATATTGAAAGCAGAAATCAAATGAATAGATGAATAAGATACTTTACCCACCGCTGATTTTTACTGGAAGCAGCATACCTATTTACATATATGCCCTCATAGACCGTTCTGTAGACAGTATAGTCACAGTATGCATATGGTCATTGCTATTGCTTTTCATTCTTTGGAAGAGCATGGATAACTTCTGGATAAACCGTCGGCTTCCCGTTATGTGTCCTAATAATTACAAATCGGTAAAGGTTGTGGGCAATAATTCTGAGCAAAAGTCGGACATAAAAGGCGACTATAGTTATGGAACTTTTGCCAGATTAACAAAGAAAAACGCATCGCCTGAGAATATCAAGTTAGTAAGGCAAACGCTCATTGACTTGGCTAAGGATGATTATTCTAATTTCAAATCAAAAAAACAAAATATATTTGGATAATTGATCAGTTAATCCTACCCTATTATTAATAATGTGTAAAAGTTCGGAAAAGAATGTTTATTTTACACAAATCTTTGTATCTTTGCAAATATATATTGAAAAGTAAGATGGCAAAACCCAAGCAATCAGAGATAAAGAAGGCTGCACAAAAGTTTGTAGCTGAATGGAAAAATCGTGGCAAGGAAGACAAGGACTACGTGGAGTTCTGGGAAGACTTGCTGGAAGATGTTTTTGGAGTACCCAAGGCCAGAAAGGAGATAGAGCCTCAATCGCCTGTAAAATTTGAGGGCACCACCAAACGTATCGACATTCGTGTTAAGACTTCGAAGGTCATTATTGAGCAGAAAAGCAAAGACGTTAGTCTTGACGAGAAGCAGAAGCAGAGTGGTAAAGACTCTAATGGAAATGAAATATGGCTAACTCCGATGGAACAAGCCATCCGCTATTATAACAATTTGAATACGCCAGACCAGGGCCGTTATGTGATAGCCTGCAATTTCAGAGAGTTCGAAATATGGGACAGCTATCACAAGAATTCACCCCACCGCCGCATCTTGCTTGAGGAATTGCCCGCCCGATGGCGCGAACTTAAATTCTTGGTTGAGCCTTATAGACCAATAGGTTATGTGGATGAAAAACGTGAAGAGCGTGTTTCGAGCACAGCCAGCGAATACGTCAGAAATCTGTATGACACCATCTACGACAGCAAGAAAGAATGGACGAAGCCAGAATTGCAGTCATTGAATATGTTCTGCGTTCGCGTAGTATTCTGTTTATTCGCCGAAGACGCAGGCATTTTCGACGATGGTCAGTTCTCGACGTTCCTTGAAAAATTCACAGCTACAGACCTCAGCAAGAAGTTTGATGCGCTTTTTTTCTGGCTCGATATGACTGATGCCAGAAGACGTGAGTGTTATAAACTTGCCGATGTTGAGATTCAGAACTTTCCATACGTGGATGGAGGTCTGTTTAATAACACAGACCTTTACGAAACACCAGTCATTAGCCAAGCTGCTTGCGACATTCTGAAAAGTGCTTGGGGGTTGAAACTGAAAGACACCGACGAAACGTTTGACTGGAGCGAGATTTCACCAACAAACTTCGGCTGTATCTTTGAGAGTACGGTTGACAGCGATGTGCGCGAATCGGGTGGAATGCACTACACGACACCCTCAAATATCCATCGTGTGATAGACCCGCTGTTTCTTGACAACTTAAAAACAGAATTGGAGAGGATAGTGAATCTACCGATTAGGACAGCTGGTGAAAAAGATAAAAAGTACCGTGAGTTGGAAGTCTATCGTGACCGATTGGCAGATATGCGTTTCCTTGACCCTGCCTGCGGTAGTGGTAACTTCCTTACTGAATGTTACAAATCGCTGCATGAGTTGGAACTTAAAGCAATCGAGAGCGAATTGGAATTTCAGCATGACGTTATTATGCCCAATACTGATCCTTGTAAGATTCGTATGGGACAATTCTATGGTATAGAGATAGACCATTTTGCTGCCAGCGTTGCCCGAGCTTCGTTGTGGATTGCTGCTTGTCAGCTGATACAACAGACTTCGAAAGTGCTGCATTGTGCTATTGAGCCATTGCCGCTAGATAAAAATAATTATGTGATTTGCGCAGACGCACTATTGACGGATTGGAATGATGTGTTGAAGAGAAAATCAACAACAGAAACATATATTATCGGCAACCCGCCATTCCAAGGCGCAAAGAAAATGAATGATGAGCAGAAAAAGAGTCTCCAAATTGCTATGCCAAGCAGGCTTCCTGACAAAACAAAGCTCTGGGACAAACAAGGCAAGCTCGACTTTGTATGTGCTTGGTATGCAAAAGCCGCAGCATATATGGAGGGTAAACGTAATATCTCTGCTGCTTTTGTTTCAACAAATAGTATTGTGCAAGGAGACCAAGAGGCTCCGCTATGGCATCCATTGATGTCTCACTATAACTTACAGATTCTCTTTGCATGGCAGTCTTTTGAATGGTTCAATGAGGCAGACAATATGGCTCATGTGTATTGTGTCATTGTTGGTTTCTATTTAAGCAAGCGAAAGAGGCCTGTAGAGCACAGAATTTTCAGTGAGAATAATGAAACAATTATTGCTAATAACATCAATGGTTATCTCTTGAGCGCTGAGAATCTATTTATATGGAATAGAGGAAAAGCATTATGCAATATTCCGGCCATCGTGATAGGAAACAAACCTATAGATGGTGGCTATTATTTGTTTACCAAGCAAGAAATGGATGAATTTATTGAAAAGGAACCCCAATCTGCATCCTTTTTCCATCCTTGGTACGGTTCAGAAGAGTTTATCAGCCGCCAACCCCGTTATTGTCTATGGTTAGGTGATTGTACGCCAGCAGAACTAGCAAAAATGCCTTTATGTGTGAAACGAGTTGAAGCAGTAAAAGCGTACAGAAAAGAATGTGGATATGACGAGTCTTCTGACTTATATAAAAAGCCACGTCGCTTCCATGTTGAATTTAGGCCCGAAAGCGAATATATTATAATACCTTCTACATCTTCTAAAAATAGAGAATATGTTCCAATGGGTTTCATGCATCCAAACAATATGGCAAGCAATGCGGTTATGGTTATCGCCGATGCTTCGCTATATACGTTTGGGGTGCTGGAGTCGAGAATACACATGGCATGGATGCGAATTGTTTGTGGTAGGTTAAAAGAAGATTATCGTTATACCAAAGGAATTGTCTATAA
>JAGCUU010000029.1 GCA_017962665.1 Bacteroidales bacterium
GAGAAGGTACCCATGATGAGGTCAACCTCGTCGGTGAGTCCGAAATGGTCGCAAACGCCCCTACCCTGACGTCCGAAGACACCAATACCGTGGGCCTCGTCGACCATGATGGAGCAGTTGTACTTATGCTTTAGCTCGACAATCTCGGGCAACTTGGCAAGATCGCCCTCCATGGAGAATACACCGTCGACGACGATGAGCTTGATGGCCTCTTGCGGCAGCTTTTGGAGCACACGCTCAAGGTCGGCCATGTCGTTGTGCTTGTAGTGCAGCTGACGGGCGAACGAAAGTCGACGACCATCGACAATTGAAGCGTGGTCGCGATCATCGCAGATAATATAGTCGTCCTTACCGACAACCATAGCCAACACGCCTTGGTTGACGGAGAATCCAGTCGAGAAGCACAGACAGTCGTCCTTGCCGATGAACTCAGAGATTTCTTTTTCCAACTGCACATGCAGGTCAAGTGTACCATTCAGGAATCGGCTTCCGGCACATCCTGAGCCGTACTTATCGAGTGCAGCCTTGGCGGCGTCAATGATACGCTGATCGCCGGTAAGACCTGTATATGCGTTCGAGCCAAACATCAATACCTTGTGGCCACCCATTTCCACTTCCGTGCCTTGTTTTCCTTCGATGGCACGGAAATAGGGATACACGTCAGCCTCCATATATTTCTGCGGCTCACGATATTGCTTGTATCTTTCTTGTAACTGTCCCATTCCGATTTTTGGAGTCGTTTTTGTTTATTGTTTTTCTAACAGGCTGCAAAGTTACACATTTTTTATGAAACAGTGCACTTTTTTGGTAATAAATATGTGTTTTAGAGATTTTTATTGTTCACAAAGCGTAAAATAGAGCCTTTTTTTGTACTTTTGCAGCATGAATATAACGAAGATACGTGTTACGTTCATCGTAAACCCTATATCGGGAACCGGTTCGAAGAGTGCCTTGCCCTCACTTGTTGAGCAGACACTCGACAAGGAACGGTTCGAAACTTGCATCGTCACTACCGAGTACCGAGGCCATGCGGCTGAAATTGCGAAAGCCGAGGCCGAGAAGAAGACCGACATTGTGGTAGCTGTGGGCGGCGACGGTACGGTGAACGAAGTGGCGCGCTCGCTGGTACATACAGAGACGGCGCTGGCCATTGTGCCCTGCGGTTCTGGCAACGGTTTGGCCCGCCACCTATGTCTGCCGATGGACATGAAAAAAGCCATCAGCATCATCAACGAGTGCCGCATCGAGCAGTTCGACTTCGGCATCATCAATGACCTACCGTTCTTCTGCACCTGTGGCATGGGCTTCGACGCGTTTATCTCACTGAAGTTTGCCGAGGCAGGCAAACGTGGCCCCATCACCTACGTCGAGAATGTGTTGAAGGAAGGACTGAAATACAAACCCGAGACCTACGAGGTGAGCGACGACACAGGCAGTCACCGCCACAAGGCCTTCCTCATTGCCTGCGCTAATGCCTCGCAATATGGCAACAATGCCTACATCGCACCTGGAGCCACAATGAAGGACGGGCAGATGGACGTCATTATAATGGAACCCTTCAACGCCCTCGATGCTCCGCAGATAGCCGCAGACCTATTTATGAAGACGCTGACGAACAACTCGAAAATCAAGACCTTCCGCACCAACAAGCTGCACATCCACCGCAAGGAGCCTGGCGCCATCCACTTCGACGGAGACCCCATCATGACAGGCACTGATATCGACGTCAGTATCGAGCATCTGGGATTGCGCATCGTAACAAACCCTGAAGCCACTGAGGATATTGCCCAGCCCAATCCTGTGTTGAACGCCTTCAGCGACTTCTTCAATAATATTAATAATGTACGCGAGGACATAGAGAAGCGCGGCCACCGCATACAGGTCATCAACAAGCTGATGCTGCGCCGCCTGTCGAAACTATGATTCAATATATTGCCGTCGCCCTCTGCATTGCCGCCGCCATTGCCTACGCCAGCTGGCGCATGCACAAATCACTGAAGAAAACAAGCGAACCCTGCTGTGGTTGCGAGGGCTGCGCACTGAAAAATCAATGCTGCGACAAAAAAACATGCGAAAAATTTGGCCATGTAAAATAAAAGTATTACCTTTGCAGCCGATTTAAAAAATGGTGTTCTGACCTACGGTCTAGTCATCTATGCTCGGAAGAGTTGAAGCAAGCTTCACTCTCCACTCGCAGAAACGGTGCCTTGGATGAGTGGCTTAGTCAACGGTCTGCAAAACCGTCTACAGCAGTTCGAATCTGCTAGGCACCTCTTGAAAGCCGGAAATCCCAAACGGGGTTTTCGGTTTTCTTTTTTTACCCGTCATTCAACCCACACTCTTTGTCACCTCTTTGTTTGCGAGCACATTGAAAGTTGCAAAAAGTGTCACTTTAGGATTGATTTATATCAAAAAGATGACAAAAAGATAGATTTTTGATAAAAAAAGTAATAAAATGTTTGTTGTTTCAGATTTTTGATGTAATTTTGCAACCAAATTTTAAAAACAAGTGTATTTTAACAATCAAAACCAAACTTAAAAATTATGAATGCAGCACAAGTTGTAGAGCAGCTGAAGCAGCGCTTCCCCAATGAGCCGGAGTACATCCAGGCAGTTTCTCAAGTTCTTCCCACCATCGAGGAGGAGTATAACAAGCACCCCGAGTTCGAGAAGGCTAACCTGATCGAGCGTCTGTGCATCCCCGATCGCGTATGCGAGTTCCGCATTACATGGGTTGATGACAAGGGTAATGTCCAGACGAACATGGGTTACCGTATCCAGCACAACAACGCTATTGGCCCGTACAAAGGTGGTCTCCGTTATCACAAGAGCGTGAACCTGGGTATC
>JAGCUU010000030.1 GCA_017962665.1 Bacteroidales bacterium
GACGTGATGCAACGCAGCCTCCATGTGATGATAGGCCAGCGCAGCTATGGCGCTTTCGGCAACCTCTTCCTTCTGCGATGGGCCCGCAAGGTGCAGGTGCAGTGCCACCGGCGCCATCCTGTCAGCCGCATTCCATACGAGAATACCGACGACTATGCGCGCCAACGCCTGGCGTGGGAAGCCGCCATTCTCGAAGGCCAAACGGTCATTGTCACACCCGGCATCTCGCGGGGCGAGCTCTTGATGAAGAAAGAATGCTTGGAGAAGGGCTATCCCTTGATACATCTGCAGAAAGAACCCATCGGCCCCTATTGGAAACCCGAGCGCCAGCGTTTCGAGGCCTGTGCCCGAGGCAGCCTGCTAATATTGGCCCCGTGGAATCTCGACACCATGGGCGCCGTCGCCGGTGTCCCCTCCGACAGCGACTACAGCCGCTTCCACAACCTCAACACCCTCGCCGCCGAGATCTGCTCCTTCTCCGGCGAGGCCAGGATAATAGAGAATGGCCGATAGCTCGCCGTAGTCTTTATTAGGGAGCCGATTTTGGTTCCCTTATTTGTTATTTATGTTGCATTCTGGTGAAAGTCCGTTTCGGTTGGTCCAAGAATTCAAATGTTATTTCGGATCCATCTTCGTTAATGTTGAATGAGGCATTTTCTGTATAGTGAGCAAAATAAACTGTCCCTGTCCCGTTTGCATAGGAGAACAGCCCGTCGCAACTCATCCAAATACCTGCAATTTCATTTTCGGCTGTATAGTGGCACTCATTTTCTGGCACCAAATCCAGCCGGAAATGATTGTTTCCCTCATCTGTTGTCCAGGAACCATAGATGTTGTTTAATTGAGGGAATTCTTTTTCGTCCTCGTTGCAGGACGCGAAGGTGAACATTGTGGCTGCCACAAAGAACAGCACGGTCAGTTTTTTGATTTGTTTTACCATTTTTGTTTGTTTATGAATTGAGTTAATTAACCGTTCCAACATATAAAACAAGAAGCGTGGCGCCCATTTGCCACTTCCTGTTTGGAGGTCCTGAGAATTACCTTGAGATAAGAAGATGCAATAAGCCCACGCCTTAAAATGCGAAGAGCCATTACACTTATTCTGTATCTCTGTGGAATTTCTCAGGTTCCCAAACACAGAACGCGCATAACGCTTCGACGATTTCCTTCTGAAATTGACTGCAAAAATACGATTTTTATTTGAATTTGCATGAATTATTTGGTTGTGTCGGAGAAAGTGTGTATCTTTGCATCCAGAAAAAAAAGCACCGCCCTATGAAAATATTAGTCCTCAATTGCGGCAGTTCCTCGTTAAAATATCAGTTGATAGATGTTGATACTCGTACAGTTCTTACAAAAGGTCTGCTGGAACGCATAGGCCTTGAAATGGGCATTTTCTCGTATACGAGTCGTGGCGAGAAACACACAACGGAATGCCCTATTCCAAACCACACCGAGGGTTTGCGTATGGTTATGGCTGCTTTGACTGATCCGAAAACAGGTGTCATATCCAGCATCAAAGAGGTATCTGCTGTTGGACATCGCTTTGCTCATGGCGGTGAGTATTTTTCAAAGAGCGTGGAGATTACACGCGACGTCATCAACAAGGAGGAGTCGCTCATCGACCTGGCTCCGCTGCACATCCCAGGCAACATCATGGGCGCCGAGGCAATCAACAATGTCATGCCAGACGTGCCTCAGGTAGCCGTCTTCGACACTGCTTTCAACCTTACTATCGAACCGAAAGACTATCTCTATGGAATACCATACGAGTATTACGAGCAATATGGCATACGTCGCTATGGATTCCATGGCACGAGTCATCGCTTTGTAGCTAAAAAAGGTGCCAAGATGATTGGAAAGTATTGGAAGGATCTTAAGATAATCACCTGTCATCTGGGAAGTGGAGCCTCCATCTGTGCCATCGACCATGGCAAGAGCGTCAACAACAGCATGGGTATGACTTCGCTCGAGGGGCTTACAATGGGGTCGCGTTGTGGTGATATCGATGTGGGGGCGTTGCTTTACCTGATGGAAAAAGCAGATATCAGTCCTAAGGAAATCAATGATATTTTGTACAAGAAGAGTGGGCTGGTCGGCCTGACCGGTGCTTCGCCAGACATGCGTGATATATGGGCCGGTGTGCAGCGTGGCGAGAAGCGTAACACGTTGGCATTTCAGGTCTTTGCAGCTCGTTGCAAAAAGTACATAGGTGCATTCATGGCTCAGATGAACGGTTGCGACTTGCTGATATTCACTGGCGGAATCGGTGAGAACGCATGGTTCATGCGTCACGCTATCCTGCAGGATATGGATTGGTTGGGAGTGGACATCGACTTTGAGTTAAACGACCGTACTTCCGGTGTCGATGCCATAATATCCAAGCCCGGTGCCCGTGTCACCACGGCCGTTGTCCTCACTGACGAGGAATTGGCCATAGCGGTTGACACCTATAAGATTATTCAGAATGTAGATAAAATATAGCGGCTATCAACTGCATTTGCTCCAACCGCAGTTGGTACAGTGCTTGCATCCGCCACTGTACACGACGCTCTTCTGTCCGCAATCGGGGCATACTTCGTCGGTTGCTGTGCCGTCTTTGATGTAGCGGCGCAATGCGCGTGCAACACCGTTCTTCCATGTCGTAATGGTGTCTTCGTCAAAGTTGAGTTTGGCAATTAGATCAACAACATTTTGCAAAGGCATGCCATGACGTAAGATGCCGGAGATTAGTTTGGCATAGTTCCAATATTCCTGTTTGAAGGTGCGCGACAAGCCTTCGATAGTAACCTTATACCCATCGGGGTCAAGGAATTGGAAATCGTATCGTGCATGCTCGTCACCCGGTTCTTTAACGCGTATCACCCAACCTTTCTCCACTGTTGCCGGAAGGAGGAAGTTCATGGCTCTTCCGGTGAAGATTTCGTATGGACGGCCTTCATACATGCCTACAACAGCAATCCAGTCCTCTTTGTTATTCTTAAAACGCAGGATTTCTGCATCCAGTTTTTTCGGACGTTTCGGGGCTTTTGTTTCGCCGAACTGTGGAGCACTGCTTTCATTGTTGCTCACCAATACACCGTTTCGGCTTCCGTCGCGGTAAATGGTGCATCCTTTGCACCCTGAGCGCCATGCAGTCTCGTATATTTCGCGTACAGTCTCTTTGCTTGTCTCTTTGGGAATGTTTACGGTCACGCTTATCGAGTGGTCTACCCATTTCTGTATCGCTCCCTGCATCTTGACCTTGGCAACCCAGTCGATGTCTGCCGACGTGGCTTTGTGATATGGCGATTTCTCGATGATTTTCTGCAGGTCGGCGTCTTTCATCGTCATCACCTCGTCGGCGTTGTAGCCATTTATGCGAAGCCAGTCTATGAACTTGGGATGGAACACATTGTATTCCTCGAAATAGTCACCGCTTTGATCCTGAATGATTTTCTGTTTGGAATTGTCTTTGTCGTTGGGGTTGATTTTTTTGCGGCGCTTGTACGAGACAAGAAATACGGGTTCTATGCCGGACGTGGTTTGGGTGCAGATGCTTACGGTGCCGGTAGGGGCTATGGTTAGAAGTGCGATATTGCGTCTGCCATGAGTGAGCATTTCGGTGTATAATTCAGGGTCGGCTTCGGCAAGACGCTGAATGAACGGGTTGAGTTTTTCGCGATTTGCGTCAAAAATTGGGAAGCATCCGCGCTCTTTAGCCATAGTCACTGACGATCTGTAAGCGCTGCATGCCAATGTACGCTGTACCTTAACGGCAAAGTCGGTGGCTTCGTCGGAGCCGTAACGGAGTCCCATTGCTGCCAGCATGTCGCCTTCGGCAGTGATTCCGAAACCTGTGCGACGACCTTCCAAACACTTCATTTTAATGTTGAGCCACAGGTTCTTTTCTACGGATTTGATTTCGTCGCTTTCAGGATCGGCCTCTATCTTTGCGATGATTTTCTCAACTTTCTCCAACTCCAGATCGATAAGGTCATCCATGAGCCGTTGTCCCATGGTGACATGTTTTTTGAAGAGTTCAAAGTCGAACTCAGCCTTCTTGGTGAATGGATTAACCACATAGCTGTACAGGTTGATAGCCTGCAGTCGGCAACTGTCGTAAGGACAAAGAGGTATCTCTCCGCAGGGATTGGTGCTCACAGTCTTGTAGCCATAGTCTGCATAGCAGTCGGGAATAGATTCCCTTATGATTGTATCCCAAAACAGTACTCCAGGTTCTGCGCTTGACCATGCATTGGCGATGATTTTGTTCCACAGGGCTCTTGCATCGATTTCTTTTCTCACTATCGGATTGTCGGAATCTATAGGGTACTGTTGTACAAATGGTTTGCCATCAATGACACACTGCATGAACTCGTCGGTGATTTTCACCGAAACGTTGGCTCCGGTTATTTTTCCCTGTTCAAGTTTTGCATCGATAAAGTTTTCGGCATCAGGATGCTTGATGCTTATCGACAACATAAGTGCACCGCGTCGGCCTCCTTGTGCCACCTCTCTTGTTGTGTTGGAGTAGCGCTCCATAAATGGAACGATTCCTGTCGAACTCAATGCCGAATTCTTCACAGGACTGCCGCCAGGACGAATATGACTCAGATCGTGTCCCACACCGCCGCGACGTTTCATAAGCTGCACCTGCTCCTGATCTATTTTCATGATTCCGCCATAAGAATCGCTGTTTCCGCTGTTCCCGATAACGAAACAGTTTGAGAGGGAGACGACCTGGAAATTGTTGCCTATTCCTGACATGGGACTGCCTTGAGGAATGATGTATTTGAAGTCTTTGAGCAGACCGTAAATTTCATCTTCACTCAACGGGTTGGGGTATTTCTGCTCGATTCGGGCAAATTCCGATGCCAGTCTTCGGTGCATCATGTCGGGGTTAAGCTCGAAAATACAATTGCCGTCACGTAGAGCATATTTGTTCATCCATACGTTTGCGGCAAGTTCGTCACCGTGGAAATATTCCACAGACGATTTCATGATTTCTTCGGGTTGGTACTGGGTGTCGGGTGTTTTTAATTTGTTGTTCATGGCAGGTGTGCTGACTGTCTTCGCGGTTTCTTGTTTTCGTGATGATGTATTTTTGGCAGGATTGGCAGCGATGTTGTTCTGAATAGTGTCGGAATTGTGCAACGTGCTGTCCGCTTGTGCTTTGGCGGACTTTTTAGAACGTGATTTTTTTATGCCTTTCTGAGGTTTGGGCTCAGGAATGTCGCCGAAATCTAAAAATAGCTCGTTGCTGTTCATGTTAATTTTTTTTTTGTCACACTATAACAAAATGTTATCTACTGCCTTTCGAAGTGCGTTTGAAATGCTAAAATACAGATAAGATTCTTTAATCCAACTTTGTTGACTTTTGATTTATTAACAAAAATTTTAACATGGCGATAATGTTTTGTACATCAAGTCAGAACAAAAAAATGGGATACTGTATAATAACTACAGCACCCCATGTTTTGGCGATTATAATTATATATGAAATTATCTTATGACCAGTTTTTTGACGTTAGTCAGGCCTTGGCTGTTGTGAATGCCATACATATAAATGCCACTAGGTAAATCGCTAATGCTGAGAGCTATACGTCCGCTATTGCCGCTGACGGACACCTCTTTTATTCCCTTTCCGCTCATGTTATACAGAACCAATGTTCCGCTGTTCTCATCCATACTGTATTCGACAACTATCTTGTCTTTTGCAGGATTTGGATAGGCGTTCAGGGCAATAGTATTCTGAGTTGTTGCTATGTTGACACTGTTCTTGTTTTTTACGATAAGGTAGAAATAGGCCTCGGTAGACCTGTCGGCGGTGTCGTAGATGCTTATTTTGAACAATCCGTCGGCGGCATCTTCGGGAACGCTGAAGTCGATATAGCTCTGTTCATAGCTTGAATTGCCATTGATAATGAATGGCGATGAAAGGTATCCGGCCCTGCATACCCCGGCACAGATAGATGTTATTTCGGTTGTCGTGTTATTCAGTTTCTCACCGGCAATCTGTGCCACGATGTTTAATGGTTCGTTGTTGTATAAAACAGGACGGAAGATCAGGTCGTCGCTGGTGGCTTTAACAGTCAATGTGTCACCGTTGTTTACGGCTTCATCATTGTAGGCGACTGTCAGAATCTGGCTTTGGGCAAATGACAGGCAACTGACTAATAATGCGAAAAATAATGTTTTTTTCATGGGTGTTGTTTCTTATTGTTTTCAAGTGCAAAAATACACGTTTTTTTTGGATTGAAATTGTTGTGCGGAAAAATAGAGCTGTTTACCGTTTTTATGCCAGCTCCATCAGTTCGTCGACCACCTTCTTCACGCCAGTTCCTGCTTTCTCCTGGTATATTTTTATGTTTCTGGATATTGGTACGGCTTTGGGGTCTACCAGCCAACAGGGACTCTCTCTCGGAACATAGTGTATGAGTCCTGCAGCAGGGTATACGTTCATTGAGGTGCCTATGACAACAAAGTAATCGCACTCTTCGCATAATTGGGCGGCGGGCTCTATATTGGGTACGGCTTCGCCAAACCATACAATGTGCGGTCTCAGTTGTGCGCCGTCTGGAGCTTTGTCACCAAGGTGGATGTCGTTGTATCCGATATCGACAATAAGGTTGCTGTTGCGTTCGCTGCGAGCCTTGGTGAGCTCGCCGTGTAGATGCAGAACATTGGACGAACCAGCCTGTTCGTGTAGGTTGTCAACATTCTGGGTGACAATCCGTACATCGTATTTTTCTTCCAGCCTGACCAGTTGTCTGTGACCTTCGTTGGGATGTACGGTTTCCAGTTGGCGGCGTCTCTGGTTATAGAAATCCAGTACCATCGCTTTGTCTTTCTCGTAGCCTTCAGGAGTCGCCACGTCTTCCACTCGGTATTGTTCCCATAGTCCGTCACTGTCGCGGAAAGTGCATATTCCGCTCTCGGCGCTGATTCCTGCGCCAGTAAGAACAACTATCTTTTTCATTATTGTCGGGTTTTTGGTTATTTTTATTAATTTAAGGAACGATTAAAAAAAAACAGGCTCACCAAGCTCGAAAACAGTAATAATACAAGAGATTATTTTATTGATTATGAGTTCTGAAAAATCTTTAAACTATAAACTTTAACCTTTACTAAAGTACTTTTATTTCTGTTCTGCGGTTTTCTCCTCTGCCTTCCTCTGTGTCATTGGTGGCTATGGGTTGAGTCTCTCCATACCCTTTGTATGTCAGACGGTCGGAGGCTATGCCTTTGCGTATGATGTATTCATATACTGCTTTTGCTCGCTGTTCTGATAGCCGCTGGTTGGCGTCGGCTTGGCCAATATTGTCAGTATGGCCGCCCAGTTCAATGCGTAGTCTGGGATTCTGTTTCAGTATTTCAACAATTTTATTCAGTTCATATTCTGATTCTGCAAGTATTTCCCAGTGCCCTGTCTCAAAAAACACATTGCGTAGGGCTATCTTTTCGCCTGCCTCTATTGGATGCAGTGCAATGTCCATTGTTATCGGTTTCCATTTGTCGTATCCGTCGTCCTCGCGTTCCCATACCTCGCTTTGCGAGTGTAGCAGGTAACCGTCGGCACTGACGTGGAAAGCGTATACTCCGTCGGCAGGCAGGCTCACAATGTATCTGCCATTCTGTGCGTCGGACGAAGTGTTGGCAACGACGGTGTTCCTTTGTATGTCAACCACTTTTATGTCTGCAGCGACCTTCTGGCCTGTTTTGGCATTTGTGACTGTGCCGGTAAAGCAGATGGCTACTGTAGGACGCACTTGTTCTGGCAGTTCAAAACTGTACAAATCCATTTTGCCATAGCCGCCATCACGGTCTGACGCGAAGATTGCAGTCATTCCGTCGGCACTAACTATCAGATTGTTGTCGTCGCCTTCGGTGTTGATGGGATAGCCAAGGTTTTCAGGCTTCATCCAGGGGCCTCCGTCATGACTCCGGTTTGACACAAACAGGTCGAGTCCGCCCATACCTTCCGGACGGTTGCTGGCAAAATATAGTGTACGGTCGTCGAAATGTATGAACGGCGACATCTCATCCCATTCTGTATTTATTTCTGGTCCCAGATTGACAGGCTCTGTCCATTGTCCATTTTCAAATATTGTCTTCCAGATGTCCATACCTCCGTAGCCGCCTTTGCGGTTGCTGACGAAATATAATGTCTTGCCGTCGATGGAGAATGTCGGTTGTCCCTCCCAAGCGCCGCTGTTTACGGTTGGTCCAAGGTTGCGAGGCTTGTTCCATGTACCGCTTTTGTTGACGCACATGTATAGGTCGCAGCGTCCGCCGCCATCGATGCGGTTGCATGCCGTGAAGAACATTATGCGTCCGTCTTGTGAGATGCATTGAGCACCTTCGTTGTCGTTGCTGTTCACTGGTTCTGGCATACGCACAGCACTGTTCCATTTGCCTTCTTTCAACAGGCTAATATAAAGGTCTTCTTCTTCTTTGGTGTTGGCCGTTGTGGTTGCTTTGCGCGGGAAACGGCGTGTGAAGACCAGTGTCTGTCCATCGGCGGTAAGCGACGGCAGGTATTCGTCGTCGGGGCTGTTGACGGAAGCCCCCAGATTTTTGGGATTAAATGGTACTGGGTTGGCAAGTTCCTTTTTGCGGAAACGAGCTGTCTCCAATCCGCGTTGTGCATCCAGCCTGCTTTCACCCTTTTTCTCGTTCAATTCCAAATAGGTCTCGAAATATTTTATGGCCTCATCATAATTGGCGTCAGATAGTTCAAGTTTACCCAGGTTTACCCAGGCTGGCGGAAAGAAATCCCTGTTTGTTTCGACTACAGCCTTGAGGTGCCGTTTGGCCTCATCGCGGTAATGCCGTGTAGATGAGATCTGTGTGCTCTCTGCATCTTCCATGGCGACACCGGCGATATCAGTCATTATGTCAGCCAGCATCAGGTGTGCCTCCAAAAAACCGTCATCCTCCACTAGCGCCTGTTCAAAACAGTTCATTGCGGCATCGTTCTTGCCCTGATATAGGACTTCCATACCTCTCTCGTACAGTTTGATAGCTTTCTTGTTCGAGGTTGAGTAGTTCTGTCCTTGCGCAACGGACAGGAATACAAGAAACAGTATGAATATGTATCTTTGGGGTCTCATACTTGGATAACTGAAAAAGTCTTGTTTTATTGTGTAAAAAAAGCCGCGAAGAATCGCGGCTTTAGTTGTGTGCGTGAAGCTGTTGTGTTATCACTTACCGGTTACTAAACGGTAGGTGTCGCTGGCGATGACATATTCTTCGTCTGTGGTGACCACCACTGTAGCGACCTTCGAGTCGGGGGTTGAAAGTACTATGTCTTCACCCATCACGTTGTCGTTCTTCGAGAAATCGATCTTGATGCCGAGGCACTCCATGTTCTCAAGAATAGGCCTTCTCATGAACCAGGCGTTTTCGCCGATGCCACCGGTGAAGAGCAGCAGGTCGCATCCGCCCATTTCAGCCATGTATCCACCGATGTAGCGTTTCACACGCTGAGCAAACATGTCGAAAGCATAGGTTGCACGTTCGTCGCCTGCGTCACGTCCTGCACGGATATCGCGCATGTCTTGTTTTCCGCCGCTGATGCCCACCAGTCCGCTCTGTTTGTTGAGAATTTTGGTGATGTCTTTCCAGTCTTTGCCGTTCTCAACAATTTCTTTCTTGATGATGAACTCTATCACGCCGGGATCCACATCTCCTGGACGTGAACCCATCAGAAGTCCCTCAAGAGGGGTCATGCCCATTGTGGTGTCCACGCTTTTGCCGTGGTCGATAGCGCATATCGAGGCTCCGCTGCCAAGATGGCAACTGACGATCTTCAGTGTCGTCCAGTCTTTACCAATCATCTTTGCAGCCTTTTCGGCGACGAATCTGTGGCTTGTGCCGTGGAATCCGTAGCGTCTTACACCATATTTTTCGTAGTATTCATAAGGTAATCCGTACAGATAGCTTTTAGGAGGAAGGGTGCTGTGGAAAGCAGTATCGAATACAACAGCCTGCGGTACGTTAGGCAGTACCTCACGCATTGCGTAAATACCGGCAAGGTTACCGGGGGTGTGTAATGGAGCCAGCGGGGTCAACGCTTTGATTTTTTCTATCACTTCGTCGGTTACCAGCACACTGTGGTCGAATGATTCGCCACCGTGGGCCACGCGGTTTCCTACGGCTCCCACCTCATTGATGTCTTTTATCACTCCCATTTCGGGATCGACCAGTGCGTTCAGCACTATCTTGATGCCGGCCGTATGATCCGGGATGGGCAACTGCTCGTAGTGTTTCTGTCCACGGTACTTGTGTGTGAATTCGCCCATCTCAAGACCGATGCGCTCCAGCAATCCTTTTGCCATGACTTCGGCATTGTTTGCCATGTCAACCAACTGGTATTTTATTGACGAACTGCCGCAATTAAGAACTAAAATTTTCATGGTTGTTATCTTTCGTTGTTGATTATATAGTTAAAAATCTTTTGTTTATAGTCTAATGCGAATATTTGCTTCAATCTTCAAAAGTACAAAACATTTTCAGTTTTTGAACTCTTTGTCTCCATTTTTAACAAAAAACTTTTTTTTACGCCTTTTTTCTTAACTTTTCAAAAAAAATCTTATTTTTGCACATTATCATCATCACGCTATTTACTTAAGAAAAATAATATAATATATTATGGCTAAGAAGAATATCATTCCAAATCTTTCCAATTCCTATAATTGGACTTTCGCCTCTGTCGGAGGTGTAACCCGTGTGACAATCAATAGCGGTGAAGACATTGCCCATCTTGACGAACTGGACCAGAAGTTTTGGACGGTTCTGAGCTGTCCGGTAAAAGGTCTTGAGTTTGACGCACAGACACTCACTCTCTTGGATTCGGACGGCGACGGAAAAATTCGTGTCCCCGAGGTTGTCGCTGCTTCCAAATGGCTTACAGGCGCGATAAAAAACAGGGATAAAATCCTTGCGGGAGAGGATGCCATAGCGCTTGCCGAACTGAACGAAGCTGACGAGAACGGAGCGGCAATACTTGCTTCGGCACGTCGTCTGCTTGCTGCCAAAGGTGATAATAAGGAAGGTATTTCTCTTGCCGATATTGCAACAGTAAAGGCGTCTTTCGAAGAAAAAGTAAAAGCAAAAGACGATGCCACTGCTGCCTCATCTGATGGACGTCCATACGGTGACAATACCGACGACGCAATAGCAGCAGTCAATGCCTTGCGTGAAAAAGTGGCGGACTTTTTTATGCGTTGCAAACTTATTGCTTTCGACAATGACTGTACAGATGCTGTATATGTCTCTGTTGAAAAAATTCAGGCTATCAGTGAACTTAATCTCGCAGCATGTGCAGACCAAATTGCAGCTTATCCATTGGCCCGACCAAACAAGGAACAGCGTTTGTCACTCGTCTCGGGCATCAACCCAGCTTGGCAGTCAACCTTTGACAAGGTCAAGGCAGCAGCTCTTTCTGTGGAATACCCGGGTACTGAAACTATCAACGAGGCTCAGTGGAATGCTGTTGTCGCTAAACTCGATGCCTATGTCAGTGGCCTTGCCGACGACAAGACTGCCAAGGTGGAGAATTTCGACAAAGAGATGGCCGAGGAGGATGCAGATATCAAGCTTGTCACCAAATTTCTCCTTTTCTACCGCGATTTCTACAAGCTGCTTAAAAACTATGTCGTTTTCTCAGACTTCTATACCCGCGACAAATCCAAACTGGCCGTCTTCCAATGCGGACAGCTCTTTATCGATCAGCGTTGCTGCGACTTGTGCATACGTGTGAGCGATATGTCAAAACATGCCGACATGGCGGGTCTCAGCGGCATGTTCCTTATCTACTGCCATTGCACTTCCAAAGTGAAAGGGACAGAGATGGATATTGTGGCTGCTCTTACCGACGGCGATGTCGACGACCTCCGCGTTGGCAAGAATGCCCTCTTCTATGATCGTTCTGGTCAGGACTGGGATGCAACAATTACCAAAATTGTTGACAATCCTATCTCGGTCCGTCAGGCTTTTCTGTCACCATATAAGAAACTTGGCAAATTTATTTCTGACAAAATCACAAAGAACGCCGCCGACAAAGAGGCCAAGCAGATGGAAGACCTTACTGCCAAGGCCGACGTGGCTACAGACAAGATAGCTGCAAAGCCAGCAGATGGAGCTCCTGCTGAACCTGCCGCCGCTGAGAAGAAGATGCCGTTCGATATCGCCAAGTTTGCCGGTATATTCGCTGCAATAGGTTTGGCTTTGGGTGCTTTGGGTGCCGCACTCGGCATGTTGGGCGGTTTCCTTTTTGCCAAATGGTATAATGCTGTTCTACTGATAGCTCTTATTGTTATCGTTATTTCAGGTCCTTCGATGTTTCTGGCATGGCTCAAACTGCGCAAACGCAACTTGGGCCCGGTGCTGAATGCCAATGGTTGGGCAATAAACGCACAGGTCCGTGTTAATACCAGATTTGGTGCCACTCTCACCAGTCTTGCCAAATATCCAATGGTAACCATGCCCGATCCTTATGCCGACAAGAAGATTCCTGCATGGAAAAAATGGCTTGTCGCCATAGTTGTACTTGGCGGCATTTTCTGCGCACTCTACTTTACCAATACTCTGAAATATGTCGGCCTCCCCTTCAAGAAAGAACAACCAGCCGTTGTCGAACAAAATGACAGCTCTGCTCTTGTCCAGACCGACACCACTGTCGCTCCGAACCAGGAAACCATTGAACAAGAAAACTGAAAAATAGGATTTCTAAAAAATAATCTATTATGTCCTCATTTGCCGATATTTCTTCATGGTCTTGGCTTATCCAGCTCTTCATCATCGTTGTTGCATTGCTTGTCGCCAACCTTATCCGTTGCAATGTGCCTTTGTTTCGCCGCAGCCTTCTGCCGTCGGCGTTGCTTGCAGGCCTTTTGATTCTATGTCTTAAGCCATTGGATATCTTCAACACTTTGGTCGATCGCCATGTGATGGAGATTATCACTTACCACACCCTTGGTTTAGGCTTTGTTGCTATGGCTTTGAAAAACAAGAAAATCAAGAGCCTCACGACAACAATGAAGGTCGTCGAGACGGGTGCGGTGACAGCAAGTACCTATATTCTTCAGGGACTCGCAGGTCTGCTCATAACGGTTCCAATGTTCCTATGGTTAAAAAACTCAGGTATTTTCTATGCCGGTGGACTCCTGCTTCCTATGGGTTATGGGCAAGGCCCGGGACAGGCGCTCAATTTCGGCGTCACTTTCAGTGGCTGGGCCGAAGACCAGGGTATTGCATTCTTTGGGAAGGATTTCGGCCTCAGCATTGCGGCTACAGGTTTTATAGTCGGCAGTATTGTCGGCGTGGTATACATGAATATTCTTCGTCGCAAGGGCAAACTGAAAGTGTCCGATGCCTCTTATGTGGAACGCTACACGTTGGAAGACTATGAATCAGAAGGCGAGATACCTCATTCGGAATCGATAGATAAGCTTACTGTCCAGATTTGTCTGGTGCTGTTGGTTTATGCCTTCGTGTTCTTGCTGATGTACGGCGTTCAGCAACTTGATTTGGGTAACTTTGGCGTTAAAACGCTCAAACCACTTGTGTGGGGTTTCAATTTCCTCTGGGGCACCTTGTTGGGTGTACTTGTAAAGTGGATTATCGGTCGCCTCCGCAAGAGCAACCTTATGCAGCGCGAGTATATCAACAATTACACTCTTGACCGCATTGCCGGCACTTGCTTTGATTTGATGATCGTCGCAGGTACTGCCGCCATCGACTTCAATAACCTCCGTGGCATCTGGCTCCCTCTACTGCTTGTCTGCACTCTTGGAGCCCTGGTTACTTTCTGGTATGTCCTCCGTTGCTGCCGCAAGCTCTATCCCGACTATACATACGAGGCTTTCTTTTCAATGTTCGGTATGCTCACAGGTACAGCCTCTAACGGCATGATTCTTCTTCGTGAGATAGACCCCCGCTTCGAGACTCCTGCCGCCAACAACCTTGTCCTGCAAACCATACCGGCTTTGGCTTTCGGCTTCCCAGTTCTCCTTTTGATGGGCTTCGCTCCTCAAAGCTTGACCAATACTCTCATTTCTGTCGGCCTGATGGTCGTCGCGCTGGCTCTGTTCGCACTCTTCATCTTCCGCAAACCACGAAAAAAAACAACTTGATATCCATAACCTACATAACACCATGAAAAAAATTATCTTTTTCTCGGCAGCTCTTGTCATCTTTTTCGGAGCCTCGGCTCAGGATTCATCCCGTCATGTCCGCACAGGATGGAACTTCGGTGTGCTGCCAAGCGTGGCCTTCGATGCCGACTTGGGCTTCCAGTATGGCGCCCTCACCAATATCTATTATTATGGTGACGGCTCTACATACCCGGAGTATCTGCACTCTATCTATGCTGAGGCTGCTTATACCACCAAGCACTTTGGTATTTTCAGGACATCATACGACTCGAAGTATCTCATTCCAAATCACCGTTTGAGTGTCGACCTCACCTATCTGCCCGACCAGATGTGCGACTTCTATGGTTACAATGGCTACCAGTCGGAATACAACAATTCATATTCCAACCAAGACGATGCGGCATACATCACTCGCGCCTACTACAAGTACCGCCGCGACCTGTTCCGCTTCAGTGCCGACCTGCAGGGCGAAATCAAGAGACCATGGTATTGGAACGTCGGATTGGGTCTGCTCCATTTCGACGTGGGCTCTGTTGATGTCGACCGACTGAACAAGTTTACCAAAGATGAAGAGAAGATGCTGCCCGACACCGTCACACTCTTCGACTACTATGTAAACTACGGCTACATTCGTCCTAGTGAGGCCAACGGCGGCACCCATCCCTACCTGCACGGCGGCATCACCTACGACACACGCGACCGTCTGCAGAACCCCACGCGCGGCATCCACGCCGACGCATTCCTTACTTACTATGTGGGCTTGGGTTCTATGAGCGACTATAATAACCTTAAATTCAACGCCAGCTGGCGTCAGTATATACCCCTTGTACCCAAACGCCTGACCTTCGCCTACCGCGTCGGCACACAGCTCAACCTGGCCGGTGATTGCCCATTCTATCTGAACACCTACCTTAACCAGCTATATATGCAGCGTGTGGTGTATGAGGGACTGGGCGGCGCCAACTCGGTACGTGGAATAATGCGCAACCGCATCCTCGCTCCTGGCGTGGCCTTCGCCAACGTCGAGCTACGCACACAACTGTTCAGTTTCAAGGTGGGCAAGAATATGTTTTATGTAGGACTCAATCCCTTTGTCGATGCGGGTATGGTTGTGCAGCCCTATAGAACCGTGTCGCACAACCCGCACATAGGTGCACCCGTGACCGATGACGAGACTAATATCGACTTTGTCAATAGTCTCTACAATCCTCACCTCTCGGGCGGCTGCGGCCTCAAACTGGCTATGAACGACAACTTCGTCCTAAGCGTCGATTGGGCAACTGCCTTCGACAAGCAGGACAACGGCAAATTCAGCAACCTCTACATCAAAATGGGGTATATGTTTTAACATTTTATTATCATGAGCAATAACGACAACGACAGTAAAATAAAAAGTTTAATAAAATGGGGAATAATCGCACTGGTTGCGGTTATAATCATATCTTCTTCATTCTATACCATTCGCTCTTCCGAACGAGGCGTTCTCTCTACCTTTGGCAAAATGAGCGATGATGTTATTACTGATGGTCTTCATGTGAAAATACCTTTCATCCAGACTATTAAACGTGTGAATGTTCAACAGAAGAAGTTCGATGGCAAGGAGAATAGCTATACTCGCGATGTCCAGACTTCAGAGGTTGAGTATACTATTAACTACGAATTGGTTAGGGAAAATGTCTCTAAGCTGATGAAAAATGTCGGTGATGATTACCACAACCGTATCGTCGTTCCATTCATCAGATCTGCCATGAAGGAGTCCTTTGGCAATTTTGCAGCTACCGAGATTGTCGAAAACCGCGACGCCGTGCGTCGTGAAATTGAACAACAGCTGCGCAAAACCTTGGATAGTAACTACTTTGTTAATATCCAGTTCCAGTTGGTGGATATAGACTTTGACGATGATTTTGAAAATGCCATCAAAGAAAAACAGGTTGCGGAACAAAACGCGTTAAAAGCCAAAAACGTGACAATCCAGGTGGAAGAACAGGCAAAACAAACAAAAATCAAGGCCGAGGCTGATGCTGAGGCTATGCGTATCAAGGCAAACGCTCTTGAGCGTAATCCCAAACTGGTAAATTACGAGGCTGTTCAAAAATGGGACGGAAAACTCCCTCAGTATATGTTGGGCAACTCCGTACCTTTCATTGACCTGAAACAATGATACGATTTATTGAACAAGTCATTGTTTAATAAATCTACATGGGGATTAACGAAATCTTCTTAAATTTGCAAGCTGATAGAAATAATAATAGTAATTATTAATTATGTATAGAACACATACTTGTGGTGAATTGAATATCTCCAATATTGGACAAAACGTCACACTTGCAGGATGGGTGCAACGTTCTCGAGACCTTGGAGGTATGACTTTTATTGACCTTCGTGACCGTTATGGAATAACCCAACTTGCCTTCAGCATGGAAACCAATGCAGAATTATGTGAGAAGGCTCGCAAATTAGGACGTGAATATGTACTGCAGGTTAAGGGGGTTGTTATTGAGCGTACCAGCAAAAATAAAAAGATACCTACTGGAGAAATCGAAATCGACGTTCAGGAACTTAATATCCTCAACGTCTCCAAGACACCTCCATTTACCATCGAGGACCAGAGCGACGGCGGCGACGACCTCCGCATGCGCTACCGCTACCTCGACATCCGTCGCAATCCTGTGCGCAACAACCTTATCATGCGTCACCGTATGGCTATGCTGGTACGCAACTACCTCTCCGACCGCGATTTCTTGGAGATAGAGACCCCCATGCTTATCAAATCCACTCCCGAGGGTGCCCGCGACTTTGTCGTTCCCAGCCGTATGAACCCCGGCGAGTTCTACGCCCTGCCACAGAGTCCGCAGCAGTACAAGCAACTGCTCATGGTGGCCGGCATGGACCGCTATTTCCAGATTGTGCGTTGCTTTCGCGACGAGGACCTGCGTGCCGACCGTCAGCCGGAGTTCACTCAGATCGACTGCGAGATGAGCTTCGTGCATCAAGAGGACGTACTCAACATGTTCGAAGGCCTCGCCAAGCACCTCTTCAAGGAGATGAAGGGTATTGAATTTGAAAAATTCCCTCGCATGACCTGGCATGACGCTATGCGTCTCTATGGTAGTGACAAGCCGGACCTTCGCTTCGGCATGACCTTCAAGGAGGTGACCGACGTGGTGAAAGGCCATGGCTTCGGCCTCTTCGACAACAGCGAGTTGGTGGTGGGTATCGTGGCAGAAGGATGCGCCGAATACACACGTAAGCAGCTTGACGCACTGACCGACTTCGTCAAACGTCCGCAGGTGGGCGCCGGCGGAATGGTCTATATCAAATACAATGCTGACGGAACATTCAAGAGCAGTGTTGACAAGTTCTACGATGCAGAAGCCCTTAAAGCTATCGCCGACAAGATGGAAGCTAAGCCCGGCGACCTGATGCTGTTGCTCTGCGGCCCTGCCATGAAGACACGCGTGCAACTCTGCGCCCTGCGCCTCGAGATGGGCAACCAGCTTGGTCTGCGTGACCCACAGAAGTTCGCTCCCCTATGGGTTATTGACTTTCCGCTGTTGGAGTGGGACGACGAGACACAGCGCTACTACGCCATGCACCATCCATTCACCGCTCCCAAGCCCGAGGATGAACCTCTGCTCGACGACCCCAGCCGCTGGGGCGACATACGCGCCAACGCATACGACATTGTTATGAACGGCACCGAGGTGGGTGGCGGCAGCATCCGTATCCACGACCGCGTGCTGCAGAACAAGATGTTCCATACTCTCGGCTTCACCGACGAGAGCGCTGCCGCACAGTTCGGATTCCTGATGGATGCCTTCACCTACGGCGCACCGCCACATGCCGGTCTTGCCTTTGGCTTCGACCGTCTGTGCTCCATATTCGCCGGTGCCGACAGTATCCGCGACTTCATCGCATTCCCGAAGAACAACTCGGGTCGCGACGTGATGAGCCAGTCGCCCGCACCGATTGCTCCCGAACAGTTGGAAGAGCTTCAAATCAGCCTCAATCCTAGATAATCTAGATATTCTACAATTTCTAGATGAACTAGGAAATGAAAGCACTGATTAAATCCATGCGTCTCCGCACATTGCCCCTGTCGTTGGCAGGAGTGGTGTGCGGAGGCATTATGGGCTATGCACAACCGGATTGCCATCCAGGAACGCATATCTTCCTTGTCCTCACTGCAGTCTCATTGCAGATACTCTCCAATCTTTGCAACGAACTGGGCGATCACCTCAGTGGCGTGGACGGAGAGGGTAGGGAAGGCCCAAACTATAGCATGACCGACGGTGGCCTCACCGTCAAACAGATGTGGCGTGCCATCAATGGCACCGTGGTGACCTGCTGCGTGAGTGGCCTGCTGATGCTGCTCTTCTCGTTTCAGTTCTCAATTTTCAATTATCAATTTGCCGGCCTGCTGGCATTGGGTGCCGCTGCCATCTGGGCTGCCACGCATTATACACTTGGAAAGAAACCATACGGGTATATTGGGTTGGGAGACCTCTTTGTTTTTATCTTTTTCGGTCTAGCGAGTGTATTGGGCAGCCACTACGTTATCGCCCATTCATTCTTGTCTCCATATACCAATGGTTTAATTCCCGTCCTGGCTCCCGCTATCGGTGTAGGACTTTTGAGTGTGGCTGTGCTTAACGTGAACAATATCCGTGACATGCAGACTGACGAGGGTTTCCGCAAGACCATCCCTTTGTGTATAGGTGAACGCAGCGCAAAGATATACCAAACTCTGTTGGTGGTGCTGGGAGTGGCCTGTTTTGCATGGAACAAAGAAAGCTTTTGTATGTGCGTGATTCCAGCCATTCCAATCTTCTTATGGCACATCATCGGGGTATGGAGACGCAAAGGGAAACGTTTGGATCCTATGCTGCCGCTGCTTGTCATCAGTACTTTCGCTCTCGCCTGGTGGTATGCTGAAATATACTATGTGGAGATTACTTGTCCCTGGCCCATTTGGTAGTCTATGGCATATGATTTCGACACTATAGCACGCACCTACGACCGTCTCAACCGTGTGATGACTTTCGGCCTCGACCGTCGCTGGCGGAAACATGCGGTGCGTAGGCTGCACGGCAATGTGTTGGATGTTGCCTGCGGCACAGGCGATATGGTTATGGAGTTGGCCAAGCAAGGTTGTCATGTGACTGGTGTTGATATCAGTGAGCAGATGCTGGAAATTGCCAAGCAAAAGACCGCGTCAGCCAACTATCAACTGTCAACTGTCAACTATCAACTTTGCAACGCCGAAGCGTTGCCCTTCGCCGACGGCGAATTCGACGCCGTCACCTGCGCATTCGGGGTACGCAACTTTGTGCATCTGGAGCTGGGACTCTATGAGATGCTGCGGGTGATGAAGCCCGGAGGGACGATGGTGATACTCGAACTGGCCACTCCCGACAGTGTTATCATACGCCCCTTTTACAATCTCTATACCAAGCACATCATCCCTTGGCTCGGTAACCGCATCGCCGGCAATCGTGATGCTTACACCTATCTCCCAGAAAGCATTGCCCACTTTCCCAAAGGCAAGGAGATGCTACGGATACTCGAAAATGTTGGCTTCAAAGCAAAACAAAAAAAAATCTTCTTCGGCGTCTGTCGCATGTATCTGTCAATTAAGTAAAGGTTTTTTCTAATAGAACAAATCCATCATCCATCTTACATCATCCACATGGCCGATAATTACCTTGAAAACCGCTACAACGAAGTCTTTGGAACTAAAAAAGTTACAAAGCGCATAGGACACACCCTCGACGAACTGCTCCTGAAAAACCGCTCTACACGTGGTTATCACAAGCCTTATGTCGTCACCTCCGACCAGCTTACACAGATTGTTGCCGTCAACACCCGCATCGGGTCTGGCTGCAACCGTCAAGTGCTGCGGTTCAAGCTTGTAACCAAAGACACTGGTTCAGAGAAAGTCTTGGCAAATATCAAGATGGGTGCCGCCCTGCCGGAACTACACCTGCCTTTCGAAGGTACAGAACCTGAAGCATTCATCATTGTTTGCTCCACTGTTGGAGACGACAAACTTGCCCTCATCGACCTCGGCATGTCTTTGGAGGCTATGTCGCTTCGTGCCGTCGAGATGGGGCTCAACACCCTTATCGTCGGTGCCTTCAACAAAGCCAACATCAAAGATGCCTTCAGTCTTGCTTACGACCCTCTTGCGGTGCTCTGTGTCGGCAAGGGAGCCGAGAAGTTCCAGCTCGTTCCTATACATGAAAAAGAGAGCCACGCTTACTATCGTAAAGATGGCTCCCATTTCGTTCCCAAAGTTGTCCTTGAGGATTTGGTTATTTAAAGGAATTTTTTAACAATTCGTTAGATTTGTTGGATTCGTGTTCGAGAAAGAACTTCTCGTGAAAAAAACTGTCAACTGTCAATTATCAATTTTCACGATTCTCGTATATCCATACTCTTCAAGTTTTTCAATCTGTGCTTTGATGTTCTTGGCACGTGGGCTGATAAGTACCCGCTTGCCTTCGTCGCGAAGTTTGTTCACCTCCACGATTACTTCACGCACCCTTTCTGTGTTCAGGCCGGGTTTTAGCAAATAGGCGATGGATTCTCCTCCGCGCTCTATTTTGAAACCTCTGTCTTTGAGGATTGTCACGATACGCTCAAAACCTATGGAAAAACCGCAGGCAGGAGCTGCTATTTTCCCGTCGCTGAACTTGCCTATCATTTCATCGTATCGTCCGCCTCCGGCAATGGAGAAAGAATAGTTCTTTTTGTCAATCAACTCAATTTCAAAAATAGGACCTGTATAGTAACCCATTCCACGAACCAATGATGGATCGAAAACCACTTCTCCGCGACCTTCAACTATGGCTCTTACACAGGAAAGTATAGTGTCCATGTTATCAGCTATGGCACTGTCGATGCTGTCTTTTACATGTTTGCCTACAAAACCACCGCACATGTCGTATTCTGTGCCGTCGGCAAGCATTTTGCAGTATTTCGAGATACCATCTTTGTTGAGCTCCATCTTTCTTAAAAGCTCCTCAACGCCATCGACACCGATCTTGTCCATCTTGTCAAGCACAATGCAGATATCGTCGTATTTCCCGGAATCAAATCCACAAGCTGCAACCATTGCTTTCAATATGCGTCGGTCGTTTACACGGATTTTGAAATTGCCCATTCCAAGACGGTGTAGCATCTCTGCGGTGGCGGAAATGAGCTCTATCTCTGCAAGGTTGCTGCCGTCACCGATTATGTCGATGTCGCACTGTGTGAACTGGCGGAAACGTCCCTTCTGCGGCTTGTCGGCTCTGAATGAACTACCGATTTGCAAAGCCTTGAAAGGGTAGGGGAGTATGTTCATGTTGTTTACGTAGAAACGGCTGAGAGGCACGGTAAGGTCGTAGCGTAAACCGCTGTCACACAGTTCTTCCCCATTATCAGCTTCTTTGAGTTTCTCACCACGTTTCAATATTTTGAAAATCAATGATTCATTCTCTCCTCCCTGCTTGTTGGTGAGATTTTCGATATGCTCAATAACGGGTGTCTCTATCAGCGAAAAGCCGAAGTTGCCGTAGGTCTCCTTTATTAGTCGTAACGCATATTCCCTTATTTCCATGTCTGAGGGAAGCTGCTCAGGCATTCCTTTTACAGGGGTCTTAATCATTGCCATATTGTCTAGTTTTTCTATTGTTTTAATGTCAGTATTTTTTCATTTCCATTTGGGCTTTCTCCATGGCTTCATGTGCCCATTTCATTCTCGTCATAGCCTTGTCACGTGCATCGTCAGCCCATCTCATTTGGGTTTTAGCTTTGTCAAAAGAGTTCTCTGCCCATGATGTGTACATCTTTGCTTTGTCGCTGTTGTTGTGCTTCATGTAGTACTCTGCCTCACGCAGATAGCTTTGCCCTTGCTTGGTGTAATACTCTGCCTCGCGCTGGTAGCTGTCAGCCCTTTTGTTGTAGTACTCTGCATCACGCATATACTCTTTGGCTTTGTTCATATAATAACTGTCCTGCCCCAAGACGATGGCGCCGGGTAACAACAACATCAGTATAACAGCAAGTTTCTTTAACATATCACTGGCGATTTCTTATTTCATGAGAACATATATAGGTTTATAAATAACGCAGCAAAGGGAAAAATAATCTGTAAGGGCGACTTTTTTTTTGTTACAATATCAATCTTTTTGTTTTATAGTTCTGTAATAGAGTTATGTATGATGAGTTGCTTGTCGTTTTGAAAAAAAAGAGTACTTTTGCAAAACGGTTTTAGACAGAATATTGTAACGTTTTTTTTTCTTCTGCGAAACCTTGAAATAGTTTGATATTATATAATTATTTTATAATCAATATGAAAAAAACAATTCTCATTTTGGCAACGATTTGCCTGTTCTCGATTAATGCAAAGGCTCAAAGTTCATTTTCTTTCAACACTCGCGCATGGTCGACAAACTATTGGACTACTTTGATATATGATGCAGTACGCGGTACGACGATATACCTCATCTCCGATGGCGAAGACGATAGGATTACCATCAGCCGATTCGTTCCCGATGCAGATTTGGTGTTTCCTGTTGGAATAGAGAAGGCTGGCTTTGCGAATAACGACATCAAAGGGCCGTACCATCATGCTTTTAGCAATCCGTTTGGTAAAATAGGTGACTTCGGTTTGGGAGCGGATGTTTCCTGGCATCGCGCTCTTCTCGGTGTCTACGCCGGTGTCTATTTTAAAAGTCAGGAAATCTGCTTTGTCAACGATGGTCCAAACATTCGCAGCTATTACGTGCAACCACGTGCAGGTTTGATTGTCGGACGTAAATATTCGGTAGAGGCTGGTGTCTTCTACGATAAGGTGATAGGTTCAAGCGGTAGCTATACAGGAGTGAACAAGGATATGTTTGAAGATGGTTTGGGATTGGATTTCTCGTTGTCTTACGAAGCTACAGACCAGATTAATTACCTTGTCTCGTTTATGATGCCGTTACATAATTTTTTCAATGAAAACTATGCCGGAGGTGACTTTGTGGGGATGAACCGCCGTGTTGGTTATATTATGTTGACACAGCGTATACGTTTCTAAAAAAGTTCCGGAATCTTTTCCGTTCTTGACGACTTGTACATCTCTCTATTTAAAGAATATATTTTTTTGCTATAGTATTCAATTATTTTGTATTTTTGCATTTTGCAATTACGTGCAAAAGAGGAGATGGTATTGCTGTATCTTCTTTTGTATGTGATTGTTACGGGTGCGTGTGGTGTGTGTGTAAACTATGTTATTAATGCGAAAAAACAACAAGAAATGATAAATATAACCTTTCCTGACGGTTCAGTCCGCCAATACGAAGCCGGTGTAACTCCTCTTGATGTGGCCAAAAGTATCAGCGAGGGGCTTGCACGCAACGTGCTTTCTGCTAAAGTAAACGGTAATGTTATTGAGCTATATCGCCCCATCAATGAAGATGCCACAGTGCAGCTCCTGACATGGAATGACGAAGAAGGAAAGCACACTTTCTGGCATACATCCGCTCACCTTTTGGCTACCGCCCTTCAGGAACTATATCCCGGCATCAAATTTGGTATCGGACCTGCTATCGAGAACGGCTTCTACTATGATATTGACTTCGGCAAATATGAGGTCAGCAGCGAGGACTTTCCTAAGATCGAGAAAAAGATGATGGAATTGGTCCAAGCCAAGACTCCAATCACACGCCGCGAGGTTTCAAAAGCCGAGGCACTCAAAGTCTTTGGCGATCGCGAAGAGGTATATAAAGTTGAACTTATCCAGGATCTTGAGGATGGAACCATCAGCTTTTACGACAGCGGCTGTTTCACCGATCTCTGCCGTGGCCCTCACCTGGTGGATTTTAGCCCCATCAAGGCTATCAAACTTATCAATCTTGCTGGAGCTTATTGGCGTGGCGACGAACATCGTCCACAGTTGACCCGCGTTTACGCTATAACTTTCCCCAAGAAGAAAGAACTTGACGAGTATCTTGCTATGCTTGAGGAGGCAAAGAAACGTGACCACCGTAAACTTGGTAAGGAACTTGGCCTCTTTATGTTCAGTGACACCGTAGGAAAGGGTCTTCCCATCTGGTTGCCCAAAGGAACGGAACTGCGTCTCCGTCTTCAGGCGTTCCTCTCAAAAATACAGAAACGCTATGGTTACAAGCAGGTGATGACTCCTCATATCGGTGGTAAGCAATTATATGTTACATCAGGCCACTGGGACCACTATGGTGCCGACAGCTTCCGTCCAATCACAACTCCGGAAGAGGGCGAGGAGTATCTGCTCAAGCCAATGAATTGCCCGCACCACTGTATGATTTTCAAGAACGAGCCACACTCATATAAGGATCTTCCTCTTCGTATTGCCGAATTTGGTACAGTGTACCGTTACGAACAGAGCGGAGAGCTCCACGGTCTTACCCGAGTCCGCTCCTTTACGCAGGACGACGCCCATATCTTCTGCCGCCCTGACCAGGTGAAAGAGGAATTTATCAAGGTGATGGAAATCATTGAGATTATCTTCAAGGCTCTCAGTTTTGAGAATTTTGAAGCTCAGATTTCTCTTCGCGACCCCAATGACCATACCAAGTATGTTGGCAGTGATGAAAACTGGGCAAAGGCAGAGGCTTCCATCGTCGAGGCCTGCAAGGAGAAAAATCTCCCTGCCAAGGTTGAATATGGCGAGGCTGCATTCTATGGCCCCAAACTCGATTTTATGGTGAAGGACGCCATCGGACGTCGTTGGCAGCTGGGTACTATTCAGGTGGATTACAACTTGCCGGAGCGCTTTGAACTTGAATATATTGGAAGCGACAACCAGAAGCATCGTCCGGTGATGATACACCGCGCCCCGTTCGGTTCTATGGAACGTTTCTGTGCTGTGCTTATTGAGCACACCGGCGGAAAATTCCCGCTATGGCTCACTCCGGAACAGTTTATCATCCTGCCGGTTAGCGAAAAGTATGTCGACGATGCTCGCAAGATGCTTGCAACCCTTGAGGATATGGACCTTCGCGGTATCATTGACGAACGCAGTGAGAAAATCGGTCGCAAAATACGCGATGCTGAACTGGGTAAGTATCCCTTCATGCTCATCCTTGGCGAGAAAGAGGTGGGCGAGGGTACCATCTCGGTACGCCGTCAGGGTGCCGGCGACCTTGGAAGTATGACTCCCGAGGCTTTTGCGGCACTTATCAATGAAGAAATATCTAAAGTACTCTGATAATTAAAAATAGTATTAATTTAAATCTAATTTTTTGGCAGCACCATTAAACAACCAGCCTAACAGGGGTCAGAACAATCGCGGCCCCGCCAGGAAAGAACCTGACCATCGTATTAACGACCGCATCATGGCTCCCGTAGTACGTGTCGTTGGCGAGGGCATGGAACCAACTATCATGGACATTCGCGACGCATTGCGACTTGCCTACGATCAGGGTCTTGACCTTGTCGAGATTTCTCCAAACGCACAGCCACCTGTGTGCAAAATCATCGACTATCAGAAGTTCAACTACGAACTTAAGAAGAAACAGAAGGAGATGAAGTCAAAGTCAAGTAAGGTGGTTATCAAGGAGATCCGTCTTAGCCCACAGACTGACGACCATGACTTTGAATTTAAGCTTAACCATGCAATACGTTTCTTGAAAGAGGGTAACAAGGTCAAAGTTGACATCTTCTTCAAAGGCCGATCCATCCTCTATAAAGAACAAGGCGAAGCCCAATTGTTGAAGTTCGCTGAAGCTCTTCTTGAGTATGGCAAGCCGGAGCAGATGCCGAAACTTGAGGGCAAACGTATGCTTATGCTTATAGCACCCAAAAAGTAAACACTTTTATCTATCATACTTTTAAACCAATAAAAAAACAGTAAAGTAATGCCTACATTAAAGACAAAATCAAGTGCCAAAAAGCGTTTTGCTTTCACCGGCACTGGTAAAATCAAAAGGAAGCATGCCTATCATAGTCATATTCTGACTAAGAAGGAAACAACGCAGAAACGCAACCTCGACCACACCACTATTGTTAGCCGTGACGACGAGAAGCGTGTAAAACGTATGCTTTTAAACAGCGGAATGTAATTTTTCCGCCAAGGAGTAATTAACCATTATTTACAGCACAAAAGAGCGGAAAAACATCATTCAAACTTGCTTTTCCGACGCTGAAATGAAAAAAAATTAAGATTTATGCCAAGATCAGTAAACGCTGTTGCTTCAAGAGCACGCAGAAAAAAAATCCTCAACCGTACCAAGGGCTATTGGGGTAGAGGTAAAAACGTTTGGACAGTAGCCAAAAACAAATGGGAAAAAGGTCAGACATACGCCTATCGTGACCGTAAAAACAAGAAGAGAGAGTTCCGCGCATTGTGGATTAACCGTATCAATGCCGGTTGCCGTATCAACGGTATCTCCTATTCTGTTTTCATGGGTCAGCTTCATAAGAACAACATCGAACTCAACCGCAAGGTTTTGGCCGACCTGGCTATGAATAACCCTGAGGCTTTCGCCGCTGTTGTTAATATGGTAAAGTAGTGAACCTGTATAACCTGTAAAAAATATTTAGTCATGGGAAAAACAGAAATAATGCAATATGTAGAGAATTTGGCAGAACGCAAAGCGTTCCCCGAATTCAAGGCCGGAGACACCATCACTGTCCATTATAAAATCAAAGAAGGAAACAAAGAGCGTATCCAGAATTTCCAGGGTGTCGTTCTTCAGCGTTCCGGAAGTGGATCTACTGAAACCTTTACTGTACGTAAGGTTACCAACGGCGTCGGTGTGGAAAGAATTTTCCCCTTCGCTTCACCTTTTATCGAGCAAATCGATGTCAATAAGCGTGGAGCCGTCCGTAGAGCTAGAATTTTCTATCTCCGCGACCTTACCGGTAAGAAAGCTCGTATTAAAGAGAAAAGACACTAGTCCGATCTTTGATAGATATAAGTGTAAAAAAAGCGACAACCTTCATGGTCTGCCGCTTTTTTTGTAGCGTTCGAAACTTCCGAAGTCCATGTCGTCAACGAGTATACGCCCTTTAGTGACACGGCCTAAAAAACAACAGTTCACACGAGCCTCGGTAAGCTTGAGCAGGAAGTAGTCCTCCTTTGGCTCATCCATTGTCACCAGAAAACGCACACCTTCCTCTCCGAAAAGGAATGCGTCAAGCCGCACCTCGCGACAGGTCAGTATGTCGAAACCCAGTTTTGATGCTGCTGCACATCTCACCAGCGTCCCAAAGAGTCCTCCCCGTCCTACACGGCATAGGCTGAAGATTGATTCATTGTCAATCAATGCACCCAAAATAAGTTCCAGATATTCACAGGCCTCTGTGTCGTCCATGGGCCGCACAGCATCCTTTACTAAATGCAGGTACTGTCTGCCATATTCTGAATTGACAAATAGCCCCGACACGTCACCGACCATGTATATTGCATCGCCGCGATGCTTGAAGACCTCTCTGTCGCCAATGTCAATGCTGACGTTCATCTCTGTGTCGTGCAGATACTTTGCTATGGCTATGCAGTCCTTGACTCTCGGTTCGCGCACATCTTTGCCCAGCGGCTCGGCGTCGCTGTCAATATAGTCATGTCGCTCAGCGCTGTGTGGCTGCCCTCGGAGCCACGAGAGCAATCCCTGTTGCGTACCTTGTGAATGCCACATGGCGAGTAGCGTACCAAGTTCGTCCACCGTAGGAAATCTGCCTACAATGGTCTGAATCTCCTCGTATGCGGGACGGCTTATTCCCATAGCCTCAAGGATTTCTTCGGTCACTATCTCGCTATTGTTCATGTGGTTCTGATAAAAATAGAATTACATTATTAAATGCAAAGTTAATGATTGTTTTTGATTGAAGCAATAGATAATAATGCAATATTTTACAAAAACTAAACATCTATTACAATAAACAAAATAATAAGTCGTTAATAGTTTTTATAATGAAATACACCGCTATATAACAGAATGATTCTTTTTTTGCTGGGCATATTGGGAGGCGTCGCTTTATCGCTGTTCTTCAGCTTTGGACCTGCTTTTTTTTCTCAAATTCAAGCAAGTGTCCATTATGGGTTCCGCAATGCTGTCCATTTTGCGTACGGAGTCAGTTCCAGTGATATTCTGGTAGTCTCTATTTTGCTTCTTATCTCCCACAGCATCCCTATAGATGACATGGTCCATATTTTGGGCAGTAAGTGGATTGTATATGGTGGAGCTGTAGTTATTGCAGGATTTGGACTCTATTCCATGTTTTTCCGTGCCCGTCGTGCCTCAGAGTGTAACGACAATGATAGATTAAGTTTTAGAAATGTTTATGTGCCGTCGCATATCAACATATATTTCCGGGGACTGTTTCTTAATTTTTTCAATCCTGGTATTTGGATTTATTGGGCGACGCTTGTGGCTATAGTTATTTGCGGCGATAGCGAAATATCCCTTGGAGGACGTTATCTCTTTTTTGGCGGAGTCCTCTCGTCGACACTGGGAATGGATATTCTCAAATGTAAGTTGGCCTCATTGCTTCAGCGTGTAATCACTTTCCGTTTCCTTAACATTATCAATAAGTGTATCGGTGTGATTCTTATCTGTTTTGCAGTGTTTATGGTTGTCTCTACAATTCCGCGTTTTGAGCGCGAAAACAATCAGAAATCTATTGAAATGATGCAGGGAATCATGAACACCAAGCCGAGTCTGAAAGGCATTGGAGGTAGTCATCGCAAGGCTCAGATTACCTTCCCAATAAGGTCGTGCTCCAGTGCCTCCTCTATTTCCACATTGATAAAGTGTCCTTCTCGCAGTGAAGGATGATTTTTTATTAAAACTTCGTCGTCCACCTCTGGTGAGTCGTATTCTGTTCGCCCTACCCAATAGTCACCTTCTCTGCGATCGATAAGTACTTTGTACTTTCTCCCGATTTTGCTTTCGTTGTTTTCCAGTGAAATCTTTTCTTGGATTTCCATTAATTCTTCCACACGGCGTTGTTTTTCTTCATCGTCAACAGGGTCTCCTAATTTGTATGCGGCAGTACCTTCCTCAGGCGAGTAGGCGAATACTCCCAGTCGATTGAACTTGACAGTCTTGACAAATTCTTTGAGTTCTTCGAAATCCTCCTCTGATTCACCGGGGTATCCTACTATCAGTGTGGTCCTTAAAGCTACGTTCGGGATGCTTCTGCGAAATTTTTCAATCAGCCGCAGTGTTTCCTCTTTGTCTACTCCTCTTTGCATTGATTTGAGAAGTTGACTGTTGATGTGTTGCAGAGGGATGTCTATATATTTGCAAATATTGTCGTGCTGTGCTATTGCATTTATTGCATCATCTGGAAACGAGGCGGGATAGGTATAGTGTATCCTTATCCATTCTGCTCCGCTTTCTGTGGATAGACGTTCCAGCAGAGTGCCTAATCTACGCTCCCCATACAGGTCGAGTCCGTAATAAGTGGTGTCTTGGGCTATTAATATCAATTCTTTGACTCCGTCAGAGACCATTTTTTTTGCTTCGTCAACAATGTCGTCTATTGGTCTCGAAACATGCTTGCCTCTGATAAGTGGAATCGCGCAGTACGAACATTGGCGGTTGCAGCCTTCGCTTATCTTTAGATAGGCATAATGTTTCGGAGTGGATTGCATCCTTTCTGATTCGAGACTTTCCCTGTATTCGCTTTCGAGACTATTTATCAGTTCTCCCCATTGGTGGACTCCATAAAATGCATCTATTTCAGGTAGCTCCGATGCCAGCTCGTTGCGGTAACGTTCTATGAGACATCCAATAGCAATGATTTTCCTCTGTCGGCGGCCTCTTTTTTTTACATCGATCTGCTCCAGAAGCGCGTTTATTGACTCTTCCTTGGCATCGCCGATGAATCCGCAGGTATTGACAATTACTGTGTCGCAGTCGTTCCTGTCACGGTCGAAATAGACTTGGAAACCGGATTTTCTCAAATGTCCGGCTACATGTTCCGAATCGGCAATATTTTTTGAACAGCCAAGTGTGATAATGTTTATCTTGTTGTTTGGCTTTCTGTTGGTTGTCGCTTTCAACGGTTGATATTCTTTCGTAAATGTATTATTCTTCGAAAAGTGAATCTACAAATTCTTCGGCATTAAATACTTGCAGGTCGGTCATCTGTTCGCCAAGGCCTATATAGCGGACCGGTATTTTGAATTGGTCGCTGATGCCGATTATTACCCCACCTTTTGCTGTGCCGTCTAGTTTGGTTAGTGCCAGCGCGTTTACTTCTGTGGCGGCAGTGAACTGTCGTGCCTGTTCTATTGCGTTTTGTCCTGTCGAAGCGTCAAGTACAAGCAAAACTTCGTGAGGGGCGTCGGGGATCAGTTTCTGCATTACCTTCTTTATCTTTGTCAATTCGTTCATGAGTCCGACTTTGTTGTGTAGTCGGCCGGCGGTGTCAATAAGTACCACGTCGGTGTTTTTTGATAATGCAGATTGCAGTGTGTCGAACGCTACCGAGGCGGGGTCTGCGTTCATACCTTGTGAAACTATTGGCACGCCTACGCGTTCAGACCAAATTGTAAGCTGGTCTACAGCTGCTGCGCGGAATGTGTCGCTGGCGCCCAGCATAACGCTTTTCCCTGCATGCTTGAATTGGTATGCAAGTTTGCCTATGGTGGTGGTCTTTCCTACGCCGTTCACGCCAACGACAAGGATTACGTATGGCTTTTTGGGTAGAGTGGATGTGAAATCCTCAAATTCGTCGTCGTGATGTTGGTTTAACAGCTCTGCGATTTCTGCTTTAAGAATGCCGTTAAGCTCTGAAATACCAATATATTTGTCTCGTTTTACTCGATCTTGGATATTCTCGATTATCTTCAGCGTTGTCTCTACTCCGACGTCTGATGAAATGAGCGTCTCCTCCAAATTGTCGAGGACATCATCATCGATTGTGGATTTTCCAAGTATTGATTTGGAGAGCTTTGTGAAAAAATTTGTCTTTGTTTTCTCAAGTCCCTTGTTTAAGGTCTCTTTTTTCTCCTTGCTGAAAAATGAGAATAGTCCCATGTCGTATAGCTATTAGTTGATTTGCTGAAAAATATTTTGCAAATGTACTAACTTTTTTTGAAATAACAAAAAACCTCACCGGATAGGTGAGGCTATAATATATTCAGTAAGAAAATCCAGGTTTATTTTTTCTTCAGATATTCCTGTACTTCGTCAGAAGGAACAATTTCCTCTTTGAAAACGTATGCATTGGTTTTGGGTGAGCGCACCATGCGAATAACCTTTGCAAAACTCTTACCGGTGCTGGTTTTCAGTGTAGCAACAACTTTCTTTGCCATATTCTATTCCCTCCTTGGTTTTACTATTTGATTTCTTTGTGTACAGTTACTTTCTTCAGGAACGGATTGTATTTCTTCAGTTCCAAACGCTCCGGGGTGTTCTTCTTGTTCTTGGTCGTGACATAACGCGACATACCCGATACTCCACTGGTCTTCTGCTCGGTGCATTCCAGTATAACCTGAACTCTTGCGTCTTTATTTTTCTTTGCCATTTTCTTTTGTTTTTGAGTTTGCAAAAGTACGAACATTTTTTGATTTGGCAACTTTTTTTGAAAATATTTTTTGTTGCTCTGATGTTAAGTATTGAAATATATATAGTTATATTGATAGAATAATTATTTGCCAGTGTTTGCCATTATTTCTTTTTTTGTTTTTCATTGGGTCTTTTTTGTGTTTTTGCTGTTAGTATTGTCTGTAATGTTTTGCTTTTTCTTTTTGGAATTGATTCTTATCGTTTTATGTTTTATTGTTCAGGACTCATCGATACGCATTGTTCTCTCGTTTTGGGCTGTTTTTCTTGGATAAGGGTGATATGTGTTTATTATGATACTGTAATATAGTAAAATATTTATAATTATGACAAAATGACATTCAAAAAATGACTAATTGTGTTTAATTTCGGAAATTTTGACAGTTGTTTATGTGTGGCATTTTTTTTGTTCATACTTAGGGTGAATCGCGATTGAAAAAGCGATTGACAAAATGAAATGTTTAACAATTAAATTATAGGAGATTAAAACCATGTTAGTAGCAAGAAGAAACAATGATTTGATGAGCACCATGTTCAACGAGCTTTTGGACTGGAATCGCTGGAACAACCTTTGCAGCACTGAGGATCGCAACATGACTCCGAAAATGAATGTCAGTGAGTCTGACAAAGATTATCGCCTCGAACTTTGTATTCCGGGCATGAAGAAAGAGGATCTGACCCTCAGCATCGATGCTGACAACAACCTTGTCATCGAAATGCAGCAGAAAGAGGAGAAAAAGGAAAACGACGAAAAGCGTCACTACTTGCGCCGCGAGTTCAGTGCCACCCAGTTCAAGCAGATGCTTACGCTGCCTGAGAATGTCAAGAAAGATCAGATTGGCGCCAAGGTCGAGAATGGTATCCTCACGGTGACACTGCCCAAGTACACACCTGAAGAACAGAAACAGTTGGCTCAGACAATCACTATTGAATAAGTTTTTGAGAAAACCGTCTGTTTTTTCGGAAAACAGAAAGTGGAATTGTTTTGAACTTGTTTTTTGAAAATCAGTTCATGAAAATGAAACCGGAGCCTCAAAGGCTCCGGTTTCATTTTTTTAGTATAGTCGCCCACGGTATATAACGGCATTAAAAAAAGAAGCAGTTATAAAATTATAACTACTTCTTCTGTTTTTTGACTGCTTTTATTCTTGCGCTATAATAGACCTTCAGTCAGTTTATTACATGATTTTCGCACGGTGTCTGAATTGGGAAAACTAATTAATCTGTAACATCAAAATAGTATCTGGCATCCTCCCCCTGTGTCGTCACAGGGTTGTTTGGTGGTCACAGCGGCCGTGCAGCCCACTCTGGGGGTACCACTTGCCGTTTCTTTTTTGCTATCTTGCTTTGTAATACATAATGTTTGGTTTTTGGTTAAAAATGGTGTGATTAAAAAAATGCACTCTTTTTGATGAAAATATACTCTTTTTTTTCAGCCTATCTTATCACTACCACTTTTCGGGTAGGATGGTTGCCGATTTTGACGATGTAAACGCCTGTAGCGGATACAGGGATTGCAACGTGTTCTGTGGCTTTTGGCAAGGATGCAATTGTTCTGCCCTCGATGGTATAGACGGCAACCTCTTCGCCAAAAGCTTCGTCAATGTAGATATGACAATCTTTTGCATACATGATAATTCCAGAATCATCAATTTCTTCAATGCCTTCCGTCGTGGAGGCGAAGTAAGCCGTCAGTGTCAGGCTTCCCATAGTTGTGTAGGTATATGGGTTTGATGTGCTACCATCGCTCCAGTGATCAAATCGGTAACCATTGCGTGGCGTGGCTTCGACGATGGCTACCGGATTGTCACAGGACGGTTCCTGCAGCATGGCTACCGTCCCCATCGTCAAGTCTGCTGATGCCACATTGAACCAGAATGGAATCTCGTTGAAGTTGTGGAAATACGACCAGCGTCCAGCATAAAGGTTGGTGGTACCACAGGGAATGTTGACAGTGATTGAAGTATCCACCCCATCGAAAGCATCCGTTCCCAAAGTCGGAGCCACCCTGCCAAGACAAGATATTTCCGTGATGCCAAAACAATCCTTGAATCCGTTGTTTCCAATAGAGATTACACCTTGCGGAATCACAAGTTCTCCAATTATGCCACAGTTCTGGAAAGCACTATTCCCGATTGTCTCAATACCTTCGCCCAGACTGACATTAGTGAGACGGGTACACTGAGCGAAGACGCTGTTTCCTATACTTGATACACCATTGCCTATTGTCGCAGAGGTCAAGTTCGAACATTCTCTAAAAGCACCGTCAGCAATTTCTGTAACAGCATCAGGAATATTCAACGAAACCAATCCAGTACACCCTCTAAACATACATGGAGGAATATATTGAACATTAGTGCCTATATTCAATGTTGTAAGGATTGCAAGGTTTTGGAATGTGCCATTGGCTTGGCAGTTCACGGCGTTGTAGTTCACGGTGGCAATATTGCTGCAGCCGATGAATGCTCCACTGCCAATATTTGTCATCCCATCGGGGATGGTTACTGATGTAAAGCCCGTGCAGCCGCTGAAAGCATTGCTGCCTATCTCCGTCACCGAGGTCGGTATGGTCAGCGATGTCAGCCCAGTGCAACCGCTGAACATATTGTTTGGGATATATTGAACGCCGTTTCCGATATTCAGAGTTGTAAGATTAGTGAGGTTTTGGAATGTGCCATTGGCTTGGCAGTTCACGGCGTTGTAATTCACTGTGGTGATATTGCTGCAGCCACTGAATGCGCCACTGCCAATGGACATCATTCCAGTAGGAATAGTGATGGAAGTGAACCCAGTGCAGCCGTTGAAGGCACCACTGCCTATTTCTGTTGCCGAGTTAGGTATTGTTAGTGACGCGAGTCCCGTACAACCGCTAAACATATTGTTTGGGATAATTTGAACGCTGCTTCCAATATTCAGAGTTGTAAGGTCTGTGAGGTTTTGGAATGTGCCGTTGGCTTGGCAGTTCACGGCATTGTAGTTTACGGTAGCGATATTGCTGCAGCCGTCGAATGCACCACTGCCAATATTTGTTACCCCATTGGGGATAGTTATTGATGTAAAGCCCGTGCAGCCGCTGAATGCGCCACTGCCAATGGAGGTGACTGAGTTAGGAATTGTCAAGGAAGTTAATCCCGTGCAGCCGCTGAACATATTGTTTGGGATATACTGGACGCTGTTTCCTATATTCAGAGTTGTAAGGTTTGTGAGGTTTTGGAATGTACCGTTGGTTTGGCAGTTCACGGCATCATAGTTCACGGTGGCAATATTGCTGCAGCCGCTGAATGCGCTACTGCTAATAGAGCTGACCGAGTTAGGAATTGTCAATGAAGTTAATCCCGTGCAGCCGCTGAACATATTAATGGGGATATTCTGGACACTGTTTCCAATATTCAGCGTAGTAAGATTTGTAAGGCCTTGGAATGTACCGTTGGTTTGGCAGTTCACGGCATTATAGTTCACGGTGGCAATATTGCTGCAGCCGCTAAATGCGCCACTGCCAATAGAGGTTACAGAATTGGGGATGGTTACCGATGATAAGACTATACAATTTTCAAAGGCATTCTCTCTAATCGTAACTACCGTGTTTGGCAAAATCGCATTTGATGAAGAACCAATGTATTTTACTAACACTGTGTTTGCAGAATCTTCAAAAAGGTAATCACCATTGATGTAATAATGATTAAGTGCACCCCATGGACTACCTGTGGCAATGCCACTATATGCGATGCTATCAACCATATAAAAAGCCCGAAAGCCAATAGTGGTCACGGAATTTGGTATTAGTACTAATGAAAGATTAGAACATAGTAAGAAAGCACCTGTGTCAATAGTTGTAATGCTGCTGGGAATGGTAATTCTAGATAATCCTGACATTTCTTGAAATGCAGATTTACCAATAATTGCAACTGTATTTGGAATAATTGTAGTATTGGAGCCAGAGATCAATTTATTGCTTTGGGTTTCAATAATTGCATTACAATTATTTCTACTGTCATACACTGTATTATCATTAGCTACTATTATTGTTGACAATCCATCACAGCCAATAAAAGGATTATCGCCGATTTCTGCTACCGTATTTGGGATGATTACTGAAGTTAGTCCAGAACAACCAGAAAAAGCATACTCGCATATAGTATTAATTCCTGAAGGTATAGTATAACTTCCATTAAAACAAGTCGGCATATACACAAAAATACTATTATTATGTATGGGAGAATTCAGAGACAAACATCCTGCAAAGGCAGATGCTACTATATCAGTTACTGTATTGGGAATAGAAACTGATGATAATCCTGTGCAATTTAAAAAACATTGATGACCAATTCTAGTAATACCAGATGAAATAATTACCGAATCAAGTCCATCACATTGACCAAAACACCAATTACATATCTCTTTTACTGCATATTTATAATTGTAATAAACAATAGTGTCTGGAATAGTCATATTTCCTACAGGTCTTGTATATCCATACCAAAAGCCGTAGGTTATAGAATAAGTATTTAATAAGCTAGTGTCTTGTGGTGGCACTACTCGAACGCCACCAGTACAATATTCGAAATACAAAGTCTGACCACTTGGAACTACTGCTGAAAAGTCATAGGCTTTTGCAGTGAAAACCATAGCCATCATTACAACAAAGAATAGAAGTTTCTTCATATTCATCTTTTTTCTGCACTGGCACGGTGCGGATTAATAATACGAAGAAAGTGGAGCCAATCCATTTTGTCTCTATCTTCTTGTGTGAGGGCCTAGACTTCCCTGTAATGTGAACATAAAGGTACTCTGAACTGCTCCACATGGACATAACAATCCAGTAGAAGCATCTCGTAACTCCGTTATTCCAAACATTACAGTAATGTGTAAATTGTCTAGGTTCACACAATCGGAATAAGGCGAAAATGCGCTTTCTTTCGGCAAACGGATTTCTCCCCGTTTGCGACTGCAAAAGTACAAATAATTTTTGAATTGGCAAAAGTTTTTTTTCATCCGCCACCCAGCAACAAAAAGAAAGCGGCCCCCGCAGGAGCCGCAAAATGTTATTCTGTGATGTTCTTCGACGCTAATATTCGGTCGACTATAACATAATCGCCATAGAGATGGAATACAATTGTCCAGCGGTGCATCACCGCCATTGTGCGGGCATCGGGATGGATGCGCCGTGCGGTTAGATAACGGCTTGGCGGGAATGTGCCCGCGGCAAAGGAAAGTTCGGAGATGTAGGAATAAAGGCGGGTGACATAACGCCGTCCCGATTCGGGACGGTAGATTTCCGATACATAGGCTTCGACCTGCTGCATGTCGCGGTCGGCCTCGGCGGTGAGGACTACTTTCCGTTCACGCATAGAGTTCTTTCAGGCGGCTGACCGAATTGCGATACGACGTTTCAAGGCTTATGCAACCTTCGGGCAGGCTCTCTTCGCCTGTGAGTTCGCGCTGTCGTGCAAAGAAATCTTCCAGTCGGGACTCCACCCGTGCGTTGAGTTCGTCGTTATCAAGGTCGAGGTCGTCGTGTACTGGCCTTGTCTTCCTTGTCCTCGGCATGCGGACTGAGGGCGAACTGTTTGTGTATGCTACTGCTGTGTCCATTTCTCAAATGATTTCGGCTGCAAAAATACAACTATTTTTTCATTTGGCAAAAAATATTTTCACAGAGGCATCATCGAAGGGTCGCCGTGGTATGCCGTCGGCTCGGCCGACAACCATCACCGAAGGCTCGAGCTTACATCATAGGTGGCACACGGGATGAAGGGCATCGACACCACCGTTAGAGGTTTCCGTGCATTTCAAGTTCTACCTTGCGTTGCATCACTTCATTAAACATTCTCTGAATGGTAATGTTTAGTTGTTGGGCGTTGGGATAGGTCGGCTTGATAGTCGAGGTCTTTTCCGCCTATGCACTCTTTGGGATGACGATGCCAGTCCGTCTTTATGCCCATCCTTTCCATTGGACTCGGATAACGATGGGATATTATCCCTGTTTGTTGGGCTGCTCCAGCATCATAATTCTTAATGTGGCCGTGTTAGTTTTCATATCGGATAATACCTTTATTTAATCTTACACTTATATATAAAGGAAAAATGCTTTTATTTAAGGCATTATCGCATTAAAAATGACTTTCTTAAAGAGATAAAAACGGTATTAACGAATTGATTTTAACGAGGTTTTCTCATCTTTTTATAATTGTGTCAAATATTTTATGTATTTTTGCAAACTAATGGAAGAAACACAGAAAATACCTGAGAAGCTGATTCAACTTGACAAAGTGCTTGCAGCCAAAGGAATAAAGGCTCCAAAATGGGTTGTGAGACTGCTTGGACGTCTTCTGCATGTCGATGAGATTAACAAGGGCGTCTATCTGCATCGAGACAAGCAGGGTGTTGAGTTTGCCAAGGCTATCCTTGAATATCTTGATATTAAGGTGCAGTTATTCAATCCGGAGCTGATTCCCAGTACGGGAAGCCCTATTGTTGTCGCTAATCATCCTCTCGGCGGACCTGACGGGATGGCGCTTATTGCTGCTGTCGGCTCTCTGCGCAACGATATCCTTTTCCCTGTCAACGACTTCCTTATGTACCTTTCGCCCTTGAGCAGCGTGTTTGTCCCTGTCGACAAAGTGCATGGAAACAGAGGTACTGCCGCTGGGCTCAATGCTGCCTTTGCAGGCGAGAATGCCTTGCTGTATTTCCCTGCAGGGCTCTGCTCCAGACGTGTCAAGGGTAAAATCCGCGATTTGGAATGGAAGTCAACGGTGGTGAAAAAAGCATTGCAACATCATCGTGACATTGTACCGGTATTTATTGATGCACGCAATCGCCGCCGTTTTTATACTATAGCAAACCTCCGTAAACGGCTGGGAATAAAATTTAACTTTGAGATGGCTCTGCTCCCTGGCGAGATGTTCGCCCAGCGAGGGAAAACATTTCGTATGACTGTGGGTGAACCAATCCCATGGCAACGGTTGGATGACGGACGTCCGGCATCTGAATGGGCACAGCTACTCAAAGAAGAGGTATATAAACTGTCTGAAAAATCGAATAAAAAGTAATTGTCCAATGTCAAAAGATCTAAGCTATATCATTCCTCCTGTGAGTCGCGACCTGATAAAGTCGGAGCTCTCCCACAAGAATTTCCTTCGTAAAACCAACTACGGAGGTAAGGAGATATATGTCACTACAGCACATCTCTCGCCTAATATCATGCGTGAGATAGGACGTCTGCGTGAAATTTCCTTTGCCTGTGAGGGTGGGGGAACAGGAAAGGAGGTCGATATTGATGAATTTGATACTTTGCCGGAACCCTATTGCTTCAAGCAGCTTTTTGTGTGGGACCCTGAAAACGAGTCTATTGTCGGCGGATACCGCTTTATTCACGGAAGCAATATGTTCCGTTCTGTAGATGGGGCAATCTATACGCCCACTGCAGAACTGTTCAACTACTCTGATGATTTTATTGAAAACTATCTGCCCTATACACTTGAGCTTGGCCGTTCGTTCGTCCAGCCTGAATACCAGCCGGGGAATAACCTTCACAAGGGTATGTATTCGCTAGACAATCTGTGGGATGGCTTGGCAACTATCGCGGTCGAGATACCAGAGACACGATACTATTTTGGCAAGATAACCATGTATCCTCATATGAATCGTCGGGCAAAGGATATGATTCTCTATTTCTACCAGAAACATTTTCCGGACAAGGACGGTTTGGTGTGGCCCATAGCCCCAATGGAAATAGAGACTGATTTCAATGAATTGCACAGTCTTTTTAATGGTCGAAACTATAAAGAAGATTACCAGATACTTGTCAGGTCGGTTCGCGCTCTTGATTCGTATGTCCCGCCGTTGGTCAACGCCTATATGAACCTCTCTTCGACTATGCGTTCCTTTGGCACTGCCTATAACCATGCCTTCGGCGAGACTGACGAGACTGGAATTCTTGTTCAGGTGCGTGATATTTTCCCCGAGAAAAAAGCTCGCCACTTCGAGTCTTATGATATTCGCAACCATAGGTTTGAACGTCGCAAATTGTTCAGGATAAATATCCGTCGTCTCCCATGGTGGCGTAACTCTGGTAACGAATTTGGCGAGGAGCTCCAGGCGCTCAAAGAACACAAGATTGCTCGCGACCGCTCGTCGTCGAATGATACTGGCATGACACCGGCTCAGCGTCGTCAGCAACGCCGTCAACAGCGTCGCGAACGCCGTAACAAAAACTAAACGTATGGAAATTACAAGCGCCTCTTTTGTTGTCAGCAATACTGACTATACTAAATGTCCCGACACGGGCCTCAATGAGTATGCCTTTATTGGCCGGTCGAATGTTGGCAAGTCGTCGTTAATCAACATGCTGACGGGCGTTAAAGGTCTTGCCAAAACAAGTGTACGTCCTGGCAAGACGCAGCTGATTAACCACTTCCTTATAAACAAGGAGTGGTATATTGTCGACCTGCCAGGTTATGGTTACGCACGTGTATCCAAGGAGTCGCGCGGATCATGGCAGAAAATGACTGCCGATTATTTCCTTAACCGTACGTCGCTGGCCAATACATTTGTACTTGTCGATTCACGCATCCCTCCGCAACGTATCGACTTGGAGTTTATCTCTTTCCTTGGCAATCACGGAATCCCGCTATCTGTGGTTTTTACCAAGGTCGATAAACAGAAACAGAGTGAGACCGCAAAAAATATCAATGTTTTCAAACAGGAACTCCTCACTCGGTGGGATGAGTTGCCGCCTTTTTTTCAAACTTCCGCAGTGTCCCGTTCCGGTCGTAGTAAAATACTCGACTATATCGAAGAAATAAATAATAACCTGAAATCCTGAACCTGTAATAATCAAACCGATATATGATGAAATTTTTTTCAAAGCTTTCCCTCTTTCTCCTTTTTCAGTTTTCGTTGGTCTCTTTTGTTGTCGCACAGAACACATCTGCACTTGGCAAGGCTGTCTCGGACCTTTCTAAAGAGGAGGTTATGAAGCATGCCACCTTGTCGGTATGTGTGTATAATCTCGATAAAAAAACGCTTGTTTATTCATATAATTCGCAGCGCTCTGTTGTGCCTGCCTCGCTTACCAAGATGTTTACCACCGCTTTGGGCTTTGAGAAGCTGGGGCGCGATTTCCGCTTCCGTACAACGTTGGCTTATGATGGAGAAATCGACAGGGGAGGTACTCTGCGAGGAAACCTGTACATAATTGGTGGAGGAGATCCTCTGCTGGGCTCCTACCGATACCGCCAAACGGTGCCGGACTCGCTTTTTGCTGCATGGCATAAGGCTGTTGTTTCCGCCGGAATCAAGGCCGTTGACGGACGAGTCTACTATGATGCTTCGATTTTCGATAATCATCCTATACATGACAATTGGCAGTGGGGGGATATTGGCAACTACTACGGTGCAGGGGTTTGTGGTCTCAACTTCCACGAAAACATGTTTTTCATTCATTTCAATCCGGGCTCAAAAGTGGGTTACCCTGCCACTGTTTCGCGTATTGAACCTAAGGGGACGACGCTTCATCTGGTCAATGAGGTGACAACAGGAGCCGCAAAATCGGGAGACCAGGTTGTTGTATATGGCGATCCGGGTTCCACTATACGCGTATGCAGCGGCACTATGCCTATAGATGCCAGGAATTTTAGTGTCAGAGCCTCGCTGCCGAAGCCTCCGCAGGCTTGTGCAGACTTGTTTACTGCCTATTTGCGTCAGCACAAGCTGCCTGTGTCTGGAGCGGCTACCGAATCGCTGAAACGTCCTTCGAAACTTGTGACACTTCTCGATTATACCTCCCCGACCTATTATGTGATTGCACAGTATGCAAATATAACGTCAAATAACATATATGCAGAGGCTATTCATCGTTACCTCGGATACAACGCCCACGGTCTTGGCAGCAGCGCCAATGGCGCAAAAGCCGTTTCTGACTATTTTCGTCGTCTGCGGCTTGAGACTTCGGGGGTTAATTTGGAGGATGGCAGTGGCCTTTCTGTCAGAAACCGCATTACCACAGACTTTGTATGCCGATTCCTGTCCGAGCTGAGCAAAACCTCCTATTTCGATGATTTTGCCAGATCTTTGGCTTTGGCAGGCGAAAATGGTACGGTAAAGAATATGCTTACAGGTCTGCCGTCGAATGTTAAGGTGCGCATGAAGACCGGCTCCATGACTGGCGTGCGGTCATACGCCGGATTGGTGGCCAATTCTAAAGGTGAACGTCTTTGCTTCGCTGTTGTCGCCAACGATTTTGACTGTACCGGTAGTCAGATGCGCACCAAACTTGAAAAAATAATCATCAAGATTGTCGCCCTCACGACCGAATAGGTAAATAAAAAAAATCGGTTTTTTTATTTTTTTTTGTGGAGAATCAAAAAAGTTTGTATCTTTGCAAACTCATTTGGAGTGTATAAATGAAACATGACGTTGATACTGAAATTCATTTCAGCGGTTTAAAATCAGGTGTTTATGACTATGATTACGTGCTGGATGATAATTTCTTTTCAGAGTATAAAAATGAAAAAATACTTGGAGGAAATGTGTGTTTCAAGGTGCGGTTGGATAAAAAAGAGCGTTTGTTGATGTTTTATTTTAACTTCTCCGGTGAGGTGCGGACTTTGTGTGACAGATGCCTTGGTGAGCTGGTATGGCCGATGAGTGGGGAGCAGACGCTCTGTGTTAAATTTAGCGATACAGAGCATAGTGATGATGAGGACGTGGTTATTCTTCCCGAAAAGGCCTATAAAATCAATCTGGCTTCGTGGATGTACGAATATGTAGCTGTTGAGATGCCTATCCAGTGCTTCCATCAGGATGATGAAAACGGAATCCCGACATGCGATCCAGAGATGATGAAATATCTCACGAAAGAGCAGCATGTGGAAGAAGACAAAGAGGAGATTGACCCACGCTGGGCCGCCTTGACTAAATTGAAAAAATAAACAAATAAAAAATATTAATTATGCCACATCCAAAACACAGGTTCTCTCAAACGAGAACAAGAAAGAGAAGAACGCATGACAGCCTTGAGACTCCTCAGCTGACTACATGCAGCAACTGTGGTGCTCAGATTATGATGCATCATGTATGTCCCGAATGCGGATACTACAGAGGTAAACTCGCTATCGAAAAGAACGTAGAGGCATAACCTTACAGGTTGCACAAAAGAAAGAGAGCCTTCCATGAAAATGGTAGGCTCTCTTTCTATTAAGGAACGTTGTCTATTTCCTTATGTAATAATAGTATTTATCGTTGTCTTTGAGTGGACCCATACAAGTTAACCCAAGATATGTCAAAAAAGTCTGGGCGGGTTTGTTTTGACGAAGTACTGTTGATGAAATAATCTTTTTTGGAAACAGTTCTGTAATGGCCTGAATAAAAATCCGTCCCAATTCAAAATAGGCTCTGATGGCGAAACTGCAGTCTTTGTTATAACTCCCATGTAATTGTATCTCGCCGTAAAAATACAAGTCTATCACCCTGAAAAAACCAACAAATTCATTGTTCTTCGTTAACGTGAAAAAGTGGTCCAGCTCCGTTAAGGATGGCTCGCCATCGGGAGGAAAACTTTTCATTAAAACGTCATGAGACAAAAGAGGTATGAACTCATAAGGGTTGTCACAATAAGTTAAAGAGATGTCTCTGTGACAAAGCTTGATGCTTTTAATCTTCGGATTAACGCTTTTTTCGTCTTTCATATTCCTCCTTTAGTACATCTGCAAATTTCTGGGAGATCGGCAGACGGGCCTCTTCCTCCAGCCATACCCATTGCCCATTAGTATTGCATTCCAAAAAGATGTATTCCCCTTCTTTGTTCACAATGAAATCGAAACAACCGAAATTTAAATCAAAATAGTGAAGGTATTCTTTGCATTTCTGAGCTATTGATTCTGGAATTGTCGTTGGAGAAAACTTGATGCCATAGTCATATCCTTGTCTCCAATCGACAGCACCTTCCTCTTCTTTCTGTACTTGGCTGTCGATTTTTGCTGCGAAGCATTCGTCTTTTATCAGCGTGACCCGCAATTCGTATAATTTATCCGTGTACTCTTCAATGAAATTGATATTGTTTTCAAATGAAGATTTCCCCAAATCTATAATTTGCTGTGCGGAAACCCTTCTTGTGTAAAAGACCAAATCGCCGGAATCATCGTAGGGTATATGGTCTGATGATATCGGTTTGATTGCCAGGTCGCTGTAGTCTAAATTGGTAATGGTGGAATATTCGTTTGTGAAGATCGTTTTAGGAATGTTGAAGCCGAGTCGTCGGGCTATGATTTTTTGCAGGATTTTGCTTTGTGCACGTCGTTCATTGATTGGGTGACCTATCCAGAAAAGATCCATTCCTGTGAGTGCATATCTGAAAAAACGCATGAAACCGTCAGCTTCATCCAATAGCACCTTTTCAACATCTTTATTGTCGAAAGGGGTTAATGTGTACAACGGTTCCATAGGTCGCCTTTCCCAAACACAGGTTATCTCGTCGCTTGAAATGGAGTGGGTGCCGTTTTTGTATTTGAGTGAAAAAGAGATATTGTCATTTTTCAAGGTGTAGGTGATGTCATAATCCGTTAACAGACAGTCTGTGTTTAAACGGAACAGGGGTACACCTAAAGCGTTTAGTTTTTCAATAACAAGGTTTGGATGAGAATCCAATTGATTTGTTATCAATAATATCATGGGAGATGTATAAATAAAAATAGGTGGAGGGTTATTCTCCACCTATTTAGAAAATCACTGGTTTATTTTTCCTTTGCGTCGTCATTAACGTTCTTATAGGTGGGGAAAAGGAGACCTTCTCTCTTTGCAGATCTGGTAACCTTTTGGTCGCTACCCATGAACATCGGCAGATTGATAATCTGTGATTCGTAATCATAGCTGTGTGTTCCTGCGTATTTTACCTCTTCTTTTGGCTCGAATTTGCCGAAAGCAATGAAAGCAGGAATACTGTTTGATTGATTATAAGTATATGTATTCATATTATATAATGTTTTTATAGATTTAAAACCGACTTAATTTCGTTAATCATTTTCTGCTCAGTCTCAGAAATGCCGTCTGAACTTTCAGCAGTTGAAACCATAAGGTCAACAATGATTTCCTGTAAATTTTTGCGTTCTGCAATTTCCTCTTTTATGCATGAGAAGATCATCTCTTTGGTTTCGTTGTTGGCGCCGATTAATTGGGATAATTCGGCATACATTTCAAAGGCAATTAAATCATCTTCACCTGCAGCTTCTTTTACTGCACTCACTAAATTCCTTTTCTCAAGTTCGTCATAGTCGCCATCGGCTGTTGCAACCAAAACTGCCGGGTACATTAACATCATTGATGAAAACTGATCAATGGTAAGGCATGTATGCCTCTGCTGTTGATACTTAGTAAATAACTCTTTTACTTTCATGATTAAAAGGTTTTAGTTAAAAATGTTATTTCATTTTTTTTTGTTTGTCAAATTGTTGGTTGTCTATTGATTGTCAGTGGATTATATTGGGTGTATTAAAATGCATCCCATTCCAATTAACAATGCAAATTTACTGATAAAACTTATATGTGCAAATAATCACCATGGGAATTTTATCTTTATATGAAAGATTTGAATAAGTTATTGAAAAGACTATCAATACTTATATGATATGTTTGTTTTGTTTATAAATGGTGCTGATAAAAGCAATTGTTGCAAAAAAAACAGTGTTTTTCCCCTTTTTTAAAAAAAAGTACGTAACTTTGCAGTCGCAAACCGCTAGAAAAGGTTTGCTGTAAGAATGCGCATTTGCGCTCTATTCCAGCAATGTGAAAATGGACACTTCATTTTGTGGTTACAGGGATAGAGTTTGGTGAATGCTCCTAAGGTGCGTATCCGTATTGTTACGATACTAGCCCAGTGGAGCAAATCGTTAAGACTTTATTTTGTACCACAGGGAGTCCAGCCCTCACATTGAAAATAGGGTGTTGATGGATGGCTCCACTTTCTTGTTTTTGTTTTTTTTCTCTCATCGAGCCGTGGGCATAATTATACGTTGCGCCCGACACTTAGGGCTTTGTTATGAGAAAAATATTGTTTTTATTTGCAGCTGTTGTTATTTTAGCGCCTGCCTTGAATGCTCAGGATGTTATTACTTTGAAGAATGGTGAAGAAATACAAGTGAAAGTCACAAAAGTTGGTGAAAGTGAAATTGAGTACAAGAAATGGAGCAACCAGAATGGACCGACATACACGAAGCCCGTTTCGGAAATATTCATGATCAAATATGAGAATGGTGATAAGGATGTGTTCAATCAAACCAATAATAACCAAAATAACCAACAACAGTATCAAGGTTCTCGTATAAACAAAGCACAAGGAGATGTATACCAAGAAAGGATTGGTAGTGACCGTATGCGTAGAGATAGGAGAGATCTAAAAATTGGTTCCCGTGAATTGTCTGAAAATGATATTCGTCAAATATTTTATGAAGATGGTCTTTCTACATATAACAAAGGTCGTCGAAACTTTGCTACTGGTAATGTATTATGGCCGATAGGATTTGCAATGGGGATCGTAGGTGACATTGTTTATATTGCGTTATCGTTAGATGATGATCCAGGATTGGGTGTCGCTATTGGACTCCCGCTTTCTAGTGTGGGCACGGGTTTGTTTATTACTGGTTTGATTTTGAAAGGTGTTGGCAAGGGTCGACTTAATAGTCTTGTCGAAGATTATAACAGCGGGCGTGGAAACACTTTGAGTCTATCGGTCCAACCAACGCTCATGCGCACTTACGACAAGTCTTACGCTCCAGGCGTTGGAATCGCCTTGAGATTCTGAGTCGATATTTCAGTGAAATGATTATTTGGGATGGTTCGAATGTCGCTGGACTGTGTTTGGGGAGTATAGGCCGCTGGCCTGTATCTTCACGGGCGAGCCGCCCGTGTTCCTCCGGTCTTCTTCTGCTTTGATGTCTGTCACTCTTCGGGCGAGGAATATTGAGGCTATACGAAAAACAGGCAGACTCCGGTGACGCTGATTATGGCGCCGATGACTTCACGGAGGGTGACTTTCTGGTGGAAGAGCAGGGCGGCGGGAGCGATGATGAGTACTGGGGTCAGCGAGAAGAGTGTCTGTGCTATGCCTGTAGAGGTGTATAGTGTTGCCATCAGCGATAGGCTGACGCCGAGGAATGGTCCGAAGAGCATCGATGCAAGGGCGCACCAGAATGCTTTCCGGTCTCCTATGGCTTTGCGGAGCTTCGAGGCTCCGTTCTTTGAAAGCATGAGCAGCAGCATGAATCCGGCAAAGCCCATAATTCCGCGTATCATTGTGGAGGCGAATGGTATGGTTAGGTTTAGAGGTATGGGAAGTAATGCGCCTTTTGTGGCAGATGATACGTCTATGTTGTGTATTGATAAAGCTGCGTCATAGTGTTCCAATCCAATCTTGCTTAGCACCAGTCCTGCACCTTGGCATATTCCTGCCATTGCTGCATACATCACACCTCTGATAGGAAGTTTGAGGTGTAAGTTAGAGTGGGTGTTGCTTTTGGGATTGTCCGAATCTTGTTTTGAGAGGACGGATATTGCTATTCCGCTTAGTGTGATAACCATGCCTGCTATTGCCAGTCCGCCCATCTTTTCGCCGATGAAGAGGCGACCGAGTATGGCTGCAGTGGGAGCGGAGAGGGTCATGAAAAGTTGTCCGAAGCGAGAGCCGATGACTATGTATCCTTGCATAAGGCAGTAATCACCAATGACATAACCGACAACACCCGACAACAGCAGCCACAACCAAGTGCTTGTGTCGGCATAGCGTGGCCATGGAGTTCCTAATGTTAACCATAGAGTTAGGGCTAAAAAACAGAGTGACAGTGCCATGCGTATCGCGTTGAATGGCAGTGACCCCATGCGTTTAGAACCTACCTCGGCAAAAAGAGCCGTTGCAGTCCACGACAATGCTACAATAATGGATAAAAACTCTCCGAAGAACATTGACAGGTTTTAAGATTCAGGATTCACGTTTCTCGCGCGAGAGGGAAGCCCGTACCATTATTTATTCCTGGAGGCAACGATTCTGTTCCGGAGTTCGGCCATGGTCTCTTTGATAGATGCCAATTGGGCTTCGGCCTTCGTCTTGTATTTTTGGTCTTCTTTCATGCCATACTCTATGCCGTCAATCCTGTACCAATATCCGAAATACTCCACTTCGTCAGTGTTGTCCCTGTATATGGGTGTCGTAACCCTGTCCATATTATAGTTTGGGAGTATCGCGTCGTATGAGTTGACCCAATCTTGGTACCCTATTTTTTTCAGTTCTTCAACAATCTCGGGGCAGTCGTGTAGGATTTCCAGCAACTCCTCATTCTTGCAGTTGTGCCATATAGTGCTGTTTTGCATTGCTTATTTTTTTTGCAAAGATACACTTTTTCGTTGGATTGAAGAAAAATACTTTGCTATAATGAAGATTTTGTGTGTCTTTGCAATGTGAAATAGAATATAACCTGAGGGTGTTTATCGGCAATGCCAGTAGAGCCCTTAATTGTCAACGCCAAATAATTTTTTTAATGAGGACACATAGAAAGAAAAAAAATAGCGGGGCGGCCATGGCCGCCCCGCTATTTGAATGTAAGTTTTTTGACTTACTTGTACTCGGCGATGATGCCGGGAATCTGGTCGGGGGTAAGACGTCCGTAGACCTTGTCGCCAATCATAGCGACAGGGGCGAGACCGCAAGCACCGACGCAACGGAGAGTGTTCAGTGAGAACTTGCCGTCGGCAGTGCATTTGCCAATCTGAACGTTCAGTTCGCGAGCGAAAGCGTCGAGAACTTTCTCTGCACCACGCACGTAGCATGCTGTACCTAGACATACATCGATAGGATGTTCGCCTTTGGGTTCCATGGTGAAGAAGCTGTAGAAAGAAACGATGCCATACACGCGTGACACGGGAATATTCAATTCGTGGGCTACGACTTCCTGCACCTCGGCGGGCAGATAGCCGAATTTACCCTGCACCTGGTGGAGGACATTGATAACCTCACCGGGCTTGTTGCCAAAGGATTTAGCAATCTCTTTGATAACATTGATTTTATCTTCGGATAACTTGATATTTGCCATTGTTGTATTTTTTGGGTGATTGGTGATTAGTGATTAGTGATTGGATATTACTATTAATCGATTCACGATTCACTAACCACACCTCACTGATTAATTTATTTTGTTGCCTCGACTTTATCGCTACGGTCGAAATAGTGGGTGTGCAGCTGCTCGTGGCTGAGGTGGCCGCAAGGTTCACCATAGTATTCCTTGTAGATGGCGATGATTTCGGGGTTCTCGTGGCTCTTACGGATGGGTTTGCCGGCATCTTCACGATAGGTGGCTTCCATTCGTTTGCGGATAATGTCGCTATTGCCGTGGTGGTAGGGTTGACCTGCACCGCCGATGCAGCCACCAGGACATGCCATCACCTCGATGAAGTGGTAGCCGTTGGGGTTGCCTTCACGAACCTGTTCCATAAGCTTACGGGCGTTGCCAAGGCTGTAGGCCACAGCAATCTTCAGTGGGAAGCCGTCGAAATCGATGGTAGCTTCCTTGATGCCCTGGAATCCACGGGTCTCTTCGAAGTCGATGCGAGGCAGTTTCTTGCCGGTGTGGACTTCGTAGGCGGTACGGAGAGCGGCCTCCATAACACCACCGGTAGCACCGAAGATGACAGCGGCACCGGTAGACTGGCCGAGAGGACTGTCGAAATCCTCTTCGGGCATGTCGTTGAGGTCGAGGTTGCACTGACGGATCATGTGTGCCAGCTCGCGGGTGCTGAGGGTGAAGTTGACATCGGCATCACCGTTGACGCTGAGTTCTTCACGTGCACGCTCGCTCTTCTTGGCGAGGAAAGGCATGATGGAGACGACAACGAGGTCTTCGCGTTTCACACCAAGCTTGGGAGCCAAATAGTTCTTGGCGACGGCGCCGAACATACCCTGTGGTGATTTGGCTGTCGAAGGATATTCGAGCAGGTCGGGGAAATTCTTCTCGTAGAAGGCTACCCAAGCGGGGCAGCAGCTGGTGAACATAGGCAGTTTCACCTCTTCGCCGGCGAGGGCTTTCTTGAGACGGCCGAGAAGTTCGGTGCCTTCCTCCATGATGGTGAGGTCGGCACTCCAGTCGGTGTCGTATACCTGGTCGAAACCAAGACGACGCAGAGCGGCGGCCATCTTGCCGGTGACGATTTCGCCCGGTTTCATACCGAACTCTTCACCAAGGGCAACGCGGACGGCGGGAGCGGTCTGGACGACGACCTTCTTGGTCGGGTCGGCGATGGCTGCCATAACGTCAGCGATATTGTCAACAAGGGTAAGGGCTCCGACGGGGCAAACCTGGACGCACTGGCCGCAGTTGATGCAGCTGCTGTCGCCGAGGTTCTGCTCGAAAGCGGGAGCTACTACGGCCTGGAAACCACGGTTCACTCCGCTGAGTGCGCCGACGGTCTGGAATTTGTTGCACATTGTCTCGCAGCGACGGCACATGACGCATTTGTCCATGTCGCGATAGACGCTGAGGGTGCTGTCCTTGCGATAGGTTGATGTTTCGCCCTTGAATGGGATTTCCTTGATGCCGAGGCGTTTGGTGAGGCTCTGCAGTTCGCAGTCGCCATTCTTCTCGCACTGGAGGCAGTCGTTCGGGTGGTCGCTGAGGATGAGCTCGACGACAGTTTTGCGGGCATTGATGACGCGGGCGCTATGGGTCAGCACTTCCATGCCTTCCATTACGTCGGTGGCGCAGGCAGGTGCCAGGTTGCGGCGGCCTTTTACTTCGACCACGCAAACGCGGCATCCGCCGGGTTTGTTTTCAAAATTCATTCCGTCCAGCTCAAAATGGCAGAGGGTAGGAATATCGATACCGTTCATACGGGCAGCCTTGAGGATGGTGGTGCCTTCAGGAACTTGAATCGGTTTGTTATCTATTGTTAGATTAATCATTGTGTTTCTAAATTATTTTTTCTAGATTATCTGAGATTTTCAAGATGCTCTAGATTTTCTAGTTTACAATTTTTTATTTAATCGAAATTGCACCGAATTTACAGTTGTTGATGCAGGCACCGCACTTGATGCACTTGGTGCTGTCGATGACCATCGAAGCCAGCTTGTTGCCAGGAGCGGTGTAGTCGGTACGAGAGATAGCCTCAACGGGGCATCCCTTGGCGCACTTGCCGCAACCGATACATTTATCGCGATCGATTACATAGGACATGAGCTTCTTGCAAACACCGGCACGGCACTTCTTGTCAACCACGTGCTCAACGTACTCATCCCAGAAGTTGTCGAGGGTCGAAAGTACGGGGTTCGGTGAGGTCTGACCAAGGCCGCAGAGAGCGGTATCTTTGATGACGGCGGCCAGATTGCGGAGCTCCTGGAGGTCATCCATGGTACCGCGGCCGTCGGTAATCTTTTCAAGTATTTCGCAGAGACGTTTGTTGCCGATACGGCAGGGTGAGCACTTGCCGCAGCTCTCCTCGCAGGTGAACTCGAGGTAGAACTTGGCGATGGCGGGCATACAGCTGGTCTCGTCCATGACGACCATACCGCCGGAACCCATCATTGAACCTGCAGCGACCAGTGAATCGTAGTCGATAGCGGTGTCGAGGTGCTTGGCAGTCAAGCATCCGCCGGAAGGACCACCGGTCTGGACAGCCTTGAATTGACGTCCGTTCTTGATACCACCACCGATTTCGTAGATGATTTCACGCAGGGTGATGCCCATAGGAACCTCGATAAGACCGACGTTGTTGATCTGGCCGGCGAGGGCGAAGACCTTGGTGCCTTTGGATTTCTCTGTTCCAATGCTGCTGAACCATTCAGCACCTTTGGTGATGATGACTGGAACGTTGGCGAAGGTCTCGACATTGTTGACGTTGGAGGGCTTGCCCATGTAGCCGCTGACAGCGGGGAATGGAGGTTTCAGAGTGGGTTCGCCACGCTGGCCTTCCATCGAGTGGATAAGGGCGGTCTCTTCACCGCAGACGAATGCGCCGGCACCATAGCGAAGCTCGATGTCGAAATTGAAGCCGCTTCCCAGGATGTCTTCACCGAGGAGGCCGTATTCGCGAGCCTGACGGATAGCGATTTTAAGACGTTCGATAGCGAGGGGATATTCAGCACGGATATAGACCAAGCCTTTGGTGGCACCTATTGCGTATCCGCAGATGGCCATAGCCTCGACGATGCTGTTGGGGTCGCCCTCGAGGATGGAACGGTCCATGAATGCACCGGGGTCGCCTTCGTCAGCGTTGCAGATGACGTATTTCTGGTCGGCATGGTTCTTTGCGCAGAGTTCCCATTTCAAACCGGTGGGGAAGCCAGCGCCGCCACGACCGCGGAGGCCTGAGGCTTTAACCTCGGCGATGACTTGTTCAGGAGTCATTTCGGTGAGGCATTTTCCAAGGGCTTCGTAACCGCCACGAGAGATGCATTCTTCGATATTCTCAGGATCTACAAAACCGCAGTTGCGGAGAGCAATACGGATCTGTTTTTTGTAGAAGTCCATGTGCTTCGAATCGCTAACATGCTCTTTGTTCTCGGGGTTGGTGTAAAGCAGGTCGGGTACTTTACGACCTTTGATGATGTGCTCGTTGACGATACGTTCGACATCTTCAGGCTTTACCTGGGTGTAGAAGGTGTTGTCAGGCATGATCTTGACGATGGGACCGCGCTCGCAGAATCCGAAGCAACCCGTCTTGATGACCTGCACATCGTTGCTGAGACCCTTTTCGGCAAGGGCTTTTTGGAAGTTTTCGATGATCTGGAGGCTGTTGGAACTTTTGCAACCGGTACCGCCGCAGATCAGGATATGCATTTTATATTTTGCCATTTCTTGATGTTTTGGGTGATTAGTGATATGTGATTAGTGATTTGACAAATGAACTGATGCTTCAGTTCTGTTCACTATTCACCATTCACCATTCACTAATTTACTTGTCAATTGTTTCGTAGTTAACGGGAATGATGCCTTCCACCAATTCGCCATTTTGGACGTACTTGGTAAGAATCTCGTCAGCACGGTTGTTGTCAACATAGCCGAAGACGATAGGGTCTTTGCCAGGGACGCGCACCTCGAGGGTGGGCTCGGCGTGGCAATAGCCCATGCATCCTGTTTGTGTGAACACAGCGGCGATGCCAAGCTCGTCGGCTTTCTGCATCATGTGCTCCATTACTTGCTTTGCGCCAGCGGCGATACCGCATGTGGCCATAGCAACCTTGATTTGCACAAGCGACTCGGGATTCTCCGCTTTTTCACGGATATCCAGATTCGACTGAAGCTTTTCTCTCATGGCCTTGAGGTCGGCCAGCGATTTAACTTTTGTCATGTGTAAACTCCTTTAGTTTTTTGTGGATTAATATTATAATGAATTGTTGTATAATACGTTAAAATGAAACACTTTCAGCGTTTCATGGTGCAAAGATACACTTTTTTTATATATGTGCAAGGGTTTTTCAGGAAAAAATAAAAAAGCCAATCAACGCCGTATTCTTGAAAAAATGTATTTTTGCAAATCCGATTATTTGAGTTAATAATTTCCAATTGAATAAACGATAATTAATTACCTGTTATGGCAATGGATCCGAGTGTTGGTGCGACACATATACAGTCGATTGTAAAAGCTTTAAATTCTATAAGTAAGGACTTCAGCGCGGTGCAAAGGGAGGATTTGCCTGCGTTCGCAACTTTGCTTAATGTCCAGTCCAACCCTCTCGACAGTGAGGGAACCAAAAAGATTGCGTCGGAATGGAAACAGGTGAGTCATCAGAAGTATTCTACTGTTCACAAGGAACTCTGTGAGGCTATCGGCACCTTTGCGGGCAAAATCACGATCATGACCAAGGATGCCGACCATTTCGCATATTACAAAGAGCAATGCCGGAGCAATCCTCAGTTGCGTAACGCCATTTCGCAGTTCAGCGGTATGGGTAATCCTGGCCCTGTAAGACCTCGTCCCCAGGCTCCAGCCACTCCTGCCACTCCTGCTTACGCTCCCAGAGCGACCGAGCCTGCCGCTACCCAGCAACCCGCTTCATCGTCGAAGACTGGCTTGGTCATTGCTATTGTGGCGTTGGCTGTTGTGGCACTCGTTATTTTCTTTTCGTTGGGTTCGAACGACAAGGGGGCGACACGAAATGAAGATTGGTCTGTTGAGCAAAATGAATCCAAAGTGTACGAAGAACAAGACAATGTTGTTGAAACAGAAGAAGCCGTTGCTGAAAGGATTGGCTATTTCTCTGTCAGCGACTATACACGGGTTCGTATTGCTTCCGGCAATCTTCAATATAACCCATCCTCTGGTATGTGGCGTTTTGCTCCGCACCAATACGACATAGTGGGTAATGCCAACAGAAACATTTCGAATAGTTACAGCGGTTGGATAGACCTCTTTGCTTGGGGCACTGGCGACAATCCGACAAATGCGTCGAAGGATGCAGGAGATTTCTACTATTTCAACGACTGGGGATCGTATATTGGAATGAGCGGATGGCGTACACCTACAATATCGGAATGGAACTATCTGTTCAACTACCGTTCCGGCGCAAGCAGCAAACGCGGTTCGGCAATCATCAATGGAGTCGCCGGCATCATCCTTCTTCCTGACAATTGGGAGCAACCTTCTGGAATCAGTTTCAACACGTCTGTGTGGACAAAAGACTATAGCACCAACGTCTATTCCTTGTCCCAATGGAACCGCATGGAGGCGGCTGGGGCTGTTTTCCTCCCTGCAGCCGGACGACGCGACGGCAGGGACATGTTCCATGTGGGCACCGACGGCGACTATTGGAGCTCGACACCTGAAAGGGAAGGCAGGGCTTATAACATCGATTTTGTGGATGCTGCAGTGAATGCATATGACAACAGCAAGACAAAGCAGGCTTTCGCTGTGCGACTGATTAGAGAACAATAAAAAAATTAGGAGAATAGTCATGAAATCAAGGAAAGAGTACGACAGAAATGCACCGAACAAAAACCTTGTCTGGTTGCTTCCGCTGTTTATCATATTACTGTATTTGCCCATTATTTTTTCTTCATCGATGAAAGTTGCTGAACAAAAGTCTGATACGGCAATCAATGTGGATAGTGCTTCTGCTGTCAAACCTGAGCAAATGACTCTTGCTGACACGATTGCGGAACTTTATTCCTCTCAACTTGATTCGTGCCGCCAAATGATTGTGGTTACTAACGCTGACAAAAAAAACGTGAAGGCTCGCCTGACGGCGTATGAACTTGTCAATGGTTCGTGGAGGCCTGTCGTGGGACTGGACTTTCCTGCAAATCTTGGTGGTGCGGGTTTCGCTGACGTTGGGACTAAGCGGGAGGGGGATCGCAAGACGCCTTCTGGAATCTTTTCCATAACCCATTTTTTCAGCAAATTCGCCGATTTTAATGCCAAATTGGAGAAAATACCGGTTACACAGAACACTGTATGGGTCGACGACGTAAAGGACTCTCTCTACAACAGACCTTTCGAATGTACTGAAAACGAGACCCGGAAAGGAGAGAACTTGCTGAGACCCAAGGACGCTTTGTATGACTACGTTATGGTTATCAACTACAATGTGGAATGTGCCAAAGGCAAGGGAAGTGCTATTTTCCTCCACTGTTGGTCGGGACAGGGACGTCCTACGCTTGGATGTGTGGCTGTTGAGAAGTCCTATATCTTGAAATTGTTTGACTGGATTGATTGTTCTGAACATCCCGTGATTGTCATGGGTACGCGCGAAGACGATGGGATACTCAAATTGAAGTAAATATGGACACTCGGGTAGAGGATATATTCAGCCGCACTGTGCGTCTTGTGGGCGACGAGGCCATGTCTCGCATCGGTTCATCCAGAGTCATTATTTTTGGTGTCGGCGGTGTGGGCAGCTGGTGCGCTGAAGGTCTTGTAAGAAGTGGAATAGGTCATCTCACCATAGTCGACGGGGACTTGGTGTGTGCCAGCAATGTCAACCGCCAGGCTATGGCCACGACGGAAACCATTGGCCGTGTAAAAGTTGATGCCATGCGTGAACGCTTACTCTCCATCAATCCCAATGCCGATATTGTCGCTCGTCAGGAGCTATACACCGCCGAGAGCGCAGAATCGTTTCGTCTTGAGGAATATGATTTTGTCATTGATGCTATAGACAGTCTTGCAGACAAACTCGAGCTTATACTGCACGCCACAGCTGTTGCACGCGGAGGGAAATGTCGTTTTTACAGCTCAATGGGGGCTGCCCGCAAAATGGATATTTCTTCGTTGCGTGTCACTGAATTTTGGGATGTCGACGGATGCCCGCTAGCACGGGCTCTGCGTAAGCGCATGAGACGTCAGCAGCGTTATCCTTCGTCCAAATTCAAGTGCGTCTGGTCTCCTGAAGTTAAGCAAAATCTATGTGGCGACTCCGATTACAATGGCACTATGGTGCATGTCACTGCGGCGTTCGGTTTCACTCTTTCTGGCCTTGTACTTCATGAAATTGTGTCTTGTACATAATCTCTTTTTCAATTGTTTTTCCTTTAGTGATAAAAAAGTTAAAACGATGTGATGAGTTATTTTATTGATTATAAATAATAAATATCGCCAATCGTTAACCGTTAACCTTTAACCTTTACTGCGTTATTGTTCTGCTACCAGTATTTTAGTACTTTTGCAAAAAAAAGTAAAGCGAGATATTTTTAAAAAAATCTAAACTATAGTAAATTATGAACAAAATATTGAATATTCTGGCTACGAAAAAGTTCTGGATAGAACTTGTGATTATGACGGTGGGCATGTTTATCACTGCCTGCGCAGTCTATTACTTCCTTGTTCCAAGCAAGTTGATTATTGGTACAATAAGTGGTTTGAGTATTGTGCTTACCAATATATTCGCCCAGATAGGAATAAATATCAGCCTCTCGGTATGTATTATGGTAATCAACGCCATATTGCTGATACTTGCCTGGTTGCTTATAGGACATGAGTTTGGCGCCAAGACTATATACACTGCAATGATTTTAGGTCCAATGACCGATGTATGCAAATGGCTGCTGCCTTGGGAGAAGATAGCCAACACCAATATTGTCACCGGTTCGCCATCGGTAATGGGCGACCCGTGGCTCGACCTTTGTTGCTTTGTTCTGCTGCTCAGTGCGGCACAGGCCTTGATGTTCAGTATAAATGCCTCTACCGGCGGTCTTGACATCCTTGCCAAGATAGTCAACAAGTACCTGCATTTCGACATTGGCACCTCGGTTAGTATCGCTGGTGCGGTAATATGCTGTACGGCCTTTTTTATTAATGATTTCCGCATGGTTGTCATTGGCCTTATCGGCACATGGATCAACGGTCTTGTTGTTGATTATTTCACCGCTTCGCTCAACAACAAGAAGCGTGTCTGTATTGTCTCAAAGGATTATGACCGCTTGCGTCGTTTCATTATCGACGAGCTGCAGCGTGGATGTACCATGTACGAGGTTATCGGCGGCTATACAAACGAGAAGTCCATAGAGTTGGAGACTCTCCTTAACAAAGACGAGTTTTCCAAGTTGATGGATTATATCAACAAAAACGAAATCAACGCATTCACCACCGCGGGCAACGTCAGTGAGGTTTATGGCTTCTGGAACAAGCACAAAAAGAAATCAAAGCTTCACGCAGAACAGCGATAGCTGTTTCGCTACTTGAAATAAACATATTAAAAAACTGTTAAGTAAATAAGGGTTTATGAAAAAAACGATCTATCTGGCATTATTGTTGTCAATTTTTAACATGGTTTCAGGTCAAGACTGGGATATGAAACTGGGAGCCAGCTCTGCTGCATTGAAATTCAATAAATCGAATGTTGTACAGAAATCAATGTTTATCGGTGCTTCGGAGGGTGGAGTTGTATTGTTGCGTTATCAGGATAGCAAGACCGAAGAGCCCTATCTTGTTAGCTATAACATTGATTTGGTAGAACAAAATGTGGAAATGCTTCCGTTTGACAAAAAGCAGACATATCATGTTGGCTATTTGAATGGCGATGAGATTGATTTGGTCCAGACGTATGTTGAGAATGGTAACTTCGTGGTGAACCATCTGATATATGATGCCAACACGCTCAAATTAAAGCAAACGGAACAGTTGGCTGCACACGAATACAACGCACAGTGTAGTTTCTTTGTCAAGGAATCCCAGACTAAAAAGTCGGTAGCGACAGTGTTTCTCTATGTCACAAACTCCGGGGCACAGTGTATGGTCGCTTCATATAACAGAATGATTGAGGAAAACTGGAACATCGATTACTATACTGATTTGTTTGACGACTTCGTTGTGACCGACGACGGCAAGGTGGCGATTTTGGGAAGTGGTACTATAAAAGGTGCTTCCAAAACACATCTGAAGTTTAGTCTACTTTCCAACGGAAAAGAGGAGATATATGAGGCTGATAAATCGATAGGCGATGTTTTCCGCCTCAGACTTTTAGGCTATGGCGATGGAATGTTCTACTGCACAGGATTGATCAAGAGTGAACATTGGGCGGAAAACAGTCATTATGATTTTGCATCAGGATACTTCACTTTGGCATACGATAGTAACAGCAAGAGCATTAGTGCCTATAATGTCCACAATATGACTAAGGACGAGCTCTGCTCTATTGCGAATATCCCGACAAATAAGTTTGGTAACGAAGATATTCAGCTCAGTAAACTGTTTGTGGTATCGTCGTGTGTGGATGAAGATGGAGCAATCTTCGTCTTGCAGTGTACATACGACTTATACTACTACGCTTCGTTTGACCGTACAATATATGATGGATTTTATCTGGTCAGGTTAGCCAAGGATGGAAATCTTGAATGGAGTAAAGTTATCAGACACAGTAGCGCCGCTGTCGGTAATAAATTGAGAGCGGCCACCAAGTTCAGACTGGTTAAGACTGGTGATACTTATAATCTGTTTTATCTCGAAAAACAGAAAAATTTAACTCTTCCGGGAACAAGGATGTATGATCAATTGTATATGGGAAGAGGCCAGTTTGATATGCAGGTTCTTACAATAGACCGCAATGGAAACTATACACGCAAATTCTTCCCTTTGGTGAAAAACAGCATCATCTTGGGCTCTCCTTATTTGATGGAAAATGGAAAGTGTCTTATGCTGTTGTCCCAGTCGAACGGGAGCAATACAGCAATACTTGATCCGAAAAAGTAAATAATAAAAAAATGAAGAACTTAGTTGTGGCTGTCTTGCTCTTTGGGTTTGCATCTGGGGCGATGGCGTGTACCAATTTGATTGTCGGCAAGAAAGCTTCCAAAGACGGTAGTGTGATGTGTAGCTATAACTGTGACGGCTTTGGTTTTGCGGGGTCGTTATTCTATAGTCCTGCCGGTCGCCATGAAAAAGGCGAGAAAATTGCCATACATGGCTGGGGACCACAGCATGAAGGCCGATATGTGGATCAGGTGGAGTACACTTACAACGTTGTAGGCCTGATGAACGAAAAGCAATTGACCATCGTTGAAACAACCTTTGATGGCCGGTTGGATTTACAGAACCGAGAGGGACTTCTGGATTATTTCAGTTTGATGCATCTCACTCTGCAACGTTCCTCCAATGCCCGTGAAGCTATTAAATGTATGGCTGAGTTGGTGGAGCGATACGGATATAATAGTACAGGCGAGAGTATCACTATCTGTGACCCCAACGAAGCATGGATCATGGAGATTGTCGGCAAAGGGTCTGGCCGCAATGGCGCCGTGTGGGTTGCGTTGCGTATCCCCGACGACTGCATCAGTGCCCACGCCAACCTCAGTCGCATCTGCTTTTTCCCAAAGGAGGGCGAATGCTGGGACAACGGTTTTATCGTCAATCAGAAAAGCAAGAAGTTGAAAGAACTCAAGAGCATCAGCAGCAAGCATCTGCAGTACATCAACCAGCCGCAGGTGGAATGTGTCTACGCCTGGGATGTCATTGACTTTGCTCGCGAGAAGGGGTATTACAAAGGCAGTGATAGGAATTTCTCGTTTCGTGACGCCTATTGTCCCATCGATTTCGAGAATGTGCGCTATGCCGATGCCCGTGTGTGGAGCTTCTTCCGCCACCATTGCTCGGGTATGGACGAGTACCTCCCCTACATTGAGGGCTATTTCGACATCTGCGACGGGTTGCCTCTGTGGGTGAGACCCGATGAGCCTCTCTCGCTGCGAGATGTACAACGCGATATGCGTGACCACTTCGAGGGTACTCCGCTCGATATGACCGCCGATATGACTGCCGGTCCTTGGCGTATGCCTATACGCCCGTTGCCGATGCATTTCCGCTCGTCCGACAGTATCGACTTCTTCCGCGAGCGTCCTATCGCTACGCAGCAGAGCGGTTTTACCATGACATGCCAGATGCGTTCATGGTTGCCTGACGACGTGGGCGGTGTCACATGGTTCAACTGCGACGATGCCGACATGGTGGCTTACGTGCCGCTCTACTGCTGCATTACACAGGTGCCTGACCCCTTCAGGCCGGAGAACAATCCCCGCACCGAGTTCAGTTTCGAGTCGGCCTTCTGGATGAACAACTGGGTCGCCAATATGGTCTATCCGCGTTATTCGATGATGGTTGGCGACCTTCGTGAGGCTCAACGTGAATTGGAAGATTATTATTATTCTGATCAGGACAGCGTGCTTTTGGCTATCCAAAATATGACTCCTGCTGATCGGAGCGACTATCTTAATAGAAAGAGTATATCCTATGCGGAACGTATGATGAAACGCTGGGACAAGTTGGCGAAATACTTGATTGTGAAATATAACGACCAGGTGGTGCGACGGACGGATGAAAATGGAAACTTTTTACGTTGGGGTTACGATGCACCAGGTTATAGCCAGCCTTTCATCGATGCCATAGTTCCTGCCACAGGGGACCGCTATCGTCTGAAGAAAGTTATCGAGAGACGCGAAAGGTAGACTTACACTGAATAATAGTTGTACTGTTGCATCGTCAATTGTTATTTTTTTCCCTTTGACCACGAATTTCACTAATCTACACGAATCGGTTCGCGGCATCCGGTAGATTTGGGTTCCAATGTTACAGCCTGTTCTGCCTTATTGTTTTTGCTGTTTTATCGGATTACGGCCACTTTGCGGGCGGGGTGGTTGCCGACTTTTACCATATAAATGCCGGTGGGCAGTGCCTCATTGTGGATGGTGCGGCCCATCATGTCGAAGATATGCACCTCCTCGCCGTCGGCACCATCGACTAAGATGCGGCCGCCGAGGGAATAGACCTTGATGCCGTCAGACTCAACGTCCTCAATGCCTACGGCACGGATGATGCAGTCGTCCTCGGGGAAGCCTTGCACGGACTGATGATAGACCAACTCGCCGTCCTTATGGCAGCAGACGAGAGGCCCTCCGAGGCTAAAACCCGTTTGGAGACAATCAATGTGGGTACAACCAATACCCTCTACAAACTTGACGAGTTCACCAGTGTAGCCTTGAAGGTTAAACACTATCGTACGCCTTGAATCAACCGTAAGGGTGTCCTGTACGGTGTACAGGATAGAATCGTATCCGTATGCGTCGCGCATATAGAATGTGTCGCCGATGCAGAGCGTCATGTCGGCGATGAGGAAGTCCTCCTCTTCGTCCAAATAACGTCCCCACAAACGTCCCGTGGAGCGCTCTTCGCGCAGCAGGAAGTCATATTCCGGCACCCTGGCTTCCTCATATCCGCCACGCCAATATATGTGCGAGTACTCCGCCTTCTTGTAGTGCTGCTGATCCACGACCGTGTCCCCAGCTATGCGAAACATATAGTTCTCCCACGGGCAGTCGTAGTAGGTCCCCACGGCATTCCATACTGTTATTTCTTGCGCAAAATAGGATTGAAAGGTTCCGTCGCAGTCAGAAATTATCTCGGCGAAATCCTGCCAGCCGTAAGCATTACCATAGGCTTGCTCAGTGCCGCAGGGAACGACGAGGACA
>JAGCUU010000031.1 GCA_017962665.1 Bacteroidales bacterium
GAATCTGATTTATGATGTCGCCAGCCGACAGATTACCTTGAAAACCTTGTTTTCCAGTCTGGCAGAAGAGACAGTTCATCTTGCATCCCACCTGGCACGACACGCAAAGAGTAGCTCGTTCACGTTCAGGGATATACGCCGTCTCGACGAAGCCGTTTTCGGTGGGAAACAGTTATTTCTTGGTGCCGTCGTGCGATTCCTGGACGTCGGCAAACGGGCGATAACCCGTTTCGTAGTTTTCGGCTAATACCTGACGTGTCTGCTTCGACAGGTTGGTCATCTCATCGAAAGTTTTTACACGTTTGCGATAGAGCCAGTCGACGAGCTGTTTGGCAGTGAATTTCGGCATATTATGTTGAGCCACAACGTCTTGCAGCTCTACGAGGGACATTCCAAGAAGTGATTTCATGATGTTGTAAATTTTTTGCAAAATTACAACTATTTCACAATGAATTTAGTCGTTTTAAGGAATTTTTCACCTTTGATTTGCAAAACATAGAGTCCTTTTTCAAATTCGGCAACGGAAATCTTTCCATTTAAAGTACCGGCACCCACCTTTTGTCCCATAACATTGAATACTGCGTATTCTGCTTCTTTGCAAGGAAGATTGTCTATGTAAAGAACGTCGGAAGCCGGATTCGGATAAACCTCAAGTGAGTGGCTTAAGACCTTCTGGACAGCATCATTTGTAGGAATGATATCCAAGATAATGCCTTCCACTTTTGTCATTCCATAAGCAAAATTAGGGTCTGGGATGTCATACCAGTCATCATTAGGACCACCCCAGCCAAAGTTGATATGGAACTTGCCATCCGTTTCGCGATAGCCATCAACCACGACGTTATGTCCTATCGTTCCCTCAGGATTTTCAACGGCCAGATGGGCAGGATAACCGTCTTCCAAGTTGGAAATCAGAAGCTCGTACATCTCGTCGGTCGGATCACGGAACAGCTTACAGTCGGTGAAGCCGAAACGTTTATACGCCGCAAACGCCTGATCCACAAAGAAAGTACCAGAGCCCATATCAGAAGTATAGATCTGTGTACATGCCGTGCCGCAAGCAAAAATCACAGCAGCCTTCAATGTGTCGCTGAGTTCATCGCCACGTTCGAAAGTGGCATCGACAGAATCCAGCATAACGTTCAGCCTTGGGAATGACGGGAATTGCAATCTTTCCCAATCGTCATCAATATTATATGTTCTACCTACGTAATCATGGAGATAGTCATCGCCATCGTCAAAGCGAGTGTCTTGTGTCGTCCTCAAATAATTGATAATCTGCCCCATGGCAACAGCTGGACAACCGGCAGCGCAATACGCATAACCGTTAAACGGATCTCTTGGGCAAAGCATGTTGTAAGGATAGCCTTGGTCCCACTCTGATTTCAAAAGAGGTACTTGCGCAAAGCTCGTCAAAGCGCAAAACAATAACAATACAGATAAAGTTTTTTTCATCTTTTTTAATTTTATGGTTAATTTTTTAGGATTAAAGACTGCAAAAATACAATTATTTTTGAAATGTTTCAAAATTTTGACACAATTAGAAAAATCATTATCTTTGCATCGTCAAAAAATTGTTTGCAACAATGTCACTCGATCATATATCCACCTCCATCATATTATTTTTCATGCTCTACGGCGTATCAGCAATAATAGCGCTCAACGCCTGCATATACTTGCTGTTTCGTAAGGGCAACGCCTTCTCAGCCGATGTCACGCCACCCATGCCACTGCGCCGTTGGGCTGCGGCACTCTTTGCCTTAACATTTTTGGGCCATATATGGTGGCTCTTTTTCCGCATCTATTCCGGCGACACTAATTCTGTGGCTTTTATGGTGCTCACTTATCTCGACTGTCTAACGTTGTTCACCACCATCCCCGGCACTATGTTTGCCATGCTCCAAGACCGCAAGCGGCACGTCTGGCCCATCGTCATAGCGACTATACCATTCGCGGTGCTCAAGATACTCCACATTGTCAATCCCAATGGTTATTTCCAAACCTTCGGATTAGCATACATCTTGTTGGTTTACGTCATTTTTACCATATATATGGGATTTGCTGTCAAGCAATACGGACGTTGGCTGCGCGACAACTATGCCGACTTGGAGAACAAGGAGGTACGGCTGAGCCATGCGCTGATAACCGTCATCCTGCTGTTAATCATGATCTATGGATTCGATGACGAAGACCTTACAATAAGCTATATCGTGCAATTCATCTCAATCATTTTTTACTGCTTCCTACTGTGGCGTATTGAGACGCTGCCGCAGCTTAAAAACATTACAGTCGAAGAACAACCCGAACAACCGGAGAAACAACCCTACGAATCGACACGACAGCCTTTGGTCATTCCTTCCAACATCGAACATCTGCTCGATGAGCGTTGTGTTGCCACCCAGCTCTATTTGCAGCACGACATCACCCTTCCGCAGCTCGCAAAGATTCTCGGCACCAACCGCACCTATCTCAGCCAGTATTTCTCATACCAGGGTATCACCTTCAATGCCTATATCAACAATCTCCGTATCAACCA
>JAGCUU010000032.1 GCA_017962665.1 Bacteroidales bacterium
CGAGGCCATCATCTACGCCGACGGCAATGACGCCTCCGGCCTCCCCGACGACAATTACAATCCCTACTCCTACACCATCACCAAGGAGAAAGTCACCTCCAAGACCGTCCTCAAACTCCGCATGGCCCCCTGCGGCGGCTTCGCAATCAGCCTTCGTGAATGCGAGTAGCGGAGATTGATATTAAAATCAGCAACATAAATTATCCTATTGATATTTTTTTTTTAAATCATAACATAATGCAAAAAAATATAGTTTTTTCATTATGCCATGATTTTTTTTGTAACTTTGCAATTTCATTTTAATAATATATAGTATATTTATTAATAATTGAACTAACAGAATAATAACACTATATCATCTAATATGGATAAAAAATCAATCATCGGACTTGTGCTTATTTTCTTCATTTTTCTTGGATATATGTTTTGGATTAAGCCGTCCGACGAAGAAATTGCAGAGCGTAGAAGACAGGATTCGATAGCATACATGGAACGGTTGCGACTGGATTCCATTGCAAATGCCGAGGAACAGCAGAAAAGGGAGCAGGATTCTCTTTTGGCATTGTCAATTACTGACAGTACCGCTACTCATCAAGGAATACAAACCCTTAAATTGGGACAATTTTCCGCAAATGGTAGCAATCCGCGCCTTCAGTTGACGGTAAATAATGGTAAATTCTCTGCTAGTCTTAATTCTCAAGGTGCTTCATTCCAGAATGTTGTACTTGATGACTTCAAGACCTTTGATAATATGCCTCTTGAGGTTATCACTCCAGACGTGAACAATTTGGACATCGCCTTTATTGATTCACGCAATGATGTGGTTAACACTAAGATGATTCCTTTTGCCGTGTTCTGCAACGGAGAACGAATAATAGAGGATTCAGTTTTCTCAATTGCTGATGATGATTCTCTAACGCTTAGTTTCAGAGCATTTGTTCAGGCTTCAGATTCGACGCCTATTATAGAGGATTCCTATCTGGAGTTTTTATATGTGTTCCATCATGACAGCTATGAGGTTGATTTTGATGTGAACTTCCATAATATCAAAGAATATGTCAGTGTCACTCCGAACCTTACTATGACGTGGAAGAATAGGCTGAATCGTCAGGAGCAATTCGATCGTAGCCTGAAAGGCCGCAATGCTTCCCGTAACAAGGACAGTGAGCGTTTTTACACTACATTGTATTATAAGAATGTGGGAGATAATGCAGACTGCCTAAAAGATGGTCGTGATGACGAGAAACAAATTACAACCCCAATTGACTGGGTTGCATACAAACAACAGTTCTTCTGTGCTATATTGATGTCGGAGAATGGTTTCCGCAATGCACAGCAGCTTCAGGTATCCACCAATCGCTCCAATAAAGAGGATAATTACCTGTGTGATATGTCGAGTGTGCTTGGAGTGGATTACGATGCCACGATAGATGATTATAAACTGGATATGGGCTTTTACTTTGGCCCCAACAAGTATCGTCTGTTGCGTGACATGGATCGTGGCACGGAACGTATTCTGCCGTTGGGATGGGGATTTTTCCTAACCCAATGGGTGTGCCGTTTTGCCATTATTCCTGTATTCAATTTCCTTGAGAATTTTGGGTGGAACTATGGAATAATAATCATTGTACTGACTTTCTTGCTGAAACTTGTGATTTCGCCGCTCACATGGAATAGTTACAAAACAGGTGCGGTGATGCGTCACCTCAAGCCCGAGATGGATGCCATCAACAAGAAGTTCCCCAAACAGGAACAGGCCATGCAGAAACAGCAGGCAATGCAGGCATTGCAGAAGAAGGCGGGAATCAATCCAATGGCTGGCTGTCTGCCGTTATTGTTGCAGTTGCCTATCATCTATGCCATGTTCCGTTTCTATCCTGCCTCTATTGAGTTGAGACAAAAAGGGTTCCTCTGGTGCGATGACCTCTCAAGCTACGATTCTATTCTTAACCTTCCATTCAATATACCACTCTATGGCGATCATGTGAGCCTGTTCTGCCTGTTGATGTTCGCCATGCAGTTCCTGTATACTGTTTATACAATGAAGCAGCAGCAGGGACAGGCTTCTATGCCAGGTATGAAATTCATGATGTATTTCATGCCATTCATGATGCTCTTTATTTTCAATAGCCAGTCTGCTGCATTGAATATCTACTATTTCTTTAATCTTCTTCTTTCCATGGCCCAAATGTTTGGCATCCGAGCTATCATGACCGAGGACAAGGTCCGTGCCAAGATGGCAAAGATTGAGGCCAAAAACCACGGCAAACCGCAGAAAAAGTCGCGTTGGCAGCAGCGTCTTGAAGAAATGCAGAAGATGTCTGAACAAATGCAGAAACAGCAGAAGAGGTAGTGGTAAAATGTTTTTTTGGATTAACATAAATACAGAAATATGATTGTAACTTTAGTCACTATTTTTATCATCGGATATGCTTGCATTGCGCTTGAACATCCGCTGAAAATCAACAAAACCGCCACGGCATTGCTTTTGGGATGCTTGACATGGGCTGTGTTCAATATGTTCAATGGCCTTAATGAGGCGGTGCTTTCAAATTACGGAGGGCTTGAAGGCTACCGTTCGTTTGTTAGTTCACAACTTATTGAGAACCTCGGTGAGACTGCCGAAATAGTCTTTTTCCTGTTGGGAGCAATGACTATTGTCACTTTGATAGAGGATTATCAAGGCTTTCGTATCATCACTGACAAAATCAAAACCACAGACAAGAAAAAACTTTTGTGGATTCTTTCTATCCTCACGTTCTTTCTTTCCGCTCTGCTTGACAACATGACTACAGCCATAGTGATGGTTGCGTTGCTTCGTAAACTAATCGCAGACAAAAAGGAGCGTTGGCTTTATGCCGGTATGGTTATTCTTGCTGCAAATGCAGGTGGCGCGTGGAGCCCGATAGGAGACGTTACTACAATAATGTTGTGGATTAAGGGTGAGGTGACAACTGTAAATATTATTGTAAAAACCCTTTTTGCAAGTCTGGTATGTATGGCTGTTCCTGTCTGGATCCTGTGCTTTACGCTTAAAGGTGAGATTGAACGTCCCAGCGAGGAAAATTTAGGAATAGAGGTTCCTTTGCGTTTCCGTCGACTGGTACTAATTATGGGTGTATGTGCTTTGGTTTTTGTTCCTATTTTCAAAACAATCACACATCTGCCTCCTTATTTGGGAATGCTTCTTGGACTCTCGGTTCTTTGGGTGACAACTGAAATCCTGAGCCGTAAGTTTTCAAAGGATAGTTTTAAGCTTCCTACGGCTGTCAGTACCCTTGAGCATGTTGATGTGCCTACAATTCTTTTCTTCCTTGGTATTCTAATGGCTGTTGCCTGTCTTAAGGTTGCCGGTATTCTCTCTGGTTTGGCACAGGGACTCAACGATGCTTTCCTTACTGTTGAAAACGGAAAGGTTGTTGGAGGCGGATTCTTCCTTATCGATCTTATCATCGGTGTGTTGTCGTCCATAGTTGACAATGTGCCGTTGGTTGCAGCCGTACAGGGTATGTATCCTCATGAAGGTATCGATGTTCTTTTTGCACAGAACCATCCATTCTGGGAGTTCCTTGCATATTGTGCTGGTACTGGTGGAAGCCTTCTGATTATCGGTTCAGCTGCCGGTGTTGCAGTGATGGGTATGGAAAAGATTGATTTTATATGGTATCTGAAGAAAATAACCATTCTTGCACTTACAGGTTATATTGCAGGTGCAATAACTTTCATTGTTATGGATATTACCCTATTCGAGAAGATAGAATTTTTGGAGAAATTGGCGTGGTTTCCTTCTTTTGAACGTTTTATCTGTTAAATAGACAATGCAGGATCAAGAGTCTAATAAGGCTAAGAAACTGCCAATAGGCAGAAAAATATTCAATATAGTTGTTTATGCGTTTGCAATTGCGGGCTTTGGAATCATAGCAGCGTGGGCGGTTTTTAAACTGGGACTTACTAACAATAAAGGTGCTGTAGACAATAACTACCGTTACTTGATGTCGGTCTCGGAACTTGAAGAGTTGGATGAGTCTGAATTGACTCCGCAGCAGCGTAATGCAGTATGGCTTGAACAATATTTAAAACTGGCCGCTTTTGGAAAAATTTATCCTGAAAATGCCCATCTGATTCTTGATGCGGCACAGAAGAGTAACAATCCTTTTGTCGTTGACAGGATGATTGCAGCTGCCTCTCTTTACACAGATAGCTGTAGCGAGTACAGAGTATTACTAGATCAGTTAAAAAAGGTTTACGACAGTCATGCTCCTCAGCAGTATCCTACTGTTATTCCATGGATGGCCACGACGGAATGGGAGATGCTCAAACCATCCATTATGAAGGACAGTGCTTTGCTTGTCGAGGCTGGACGTCTTACTGGTGTAGAACCTCGACTTATTGTGGCTTGCCTTGTAGGCGAACAGATCCGTCTGTTCAACAGTAGCCGCGAGATGGTGAAGAAATATTTGGGACCTGTAAAGATGCTCTCCGTCCAATCGCAATTTTCTTATGGCGTTAATGGTATCAAGGAGTTTACAGCTCGTCAAGTCGAAGCCCATCTGAAAGATTCCACCTCGGAGTTTTATATGGGTAAACACTACGAGAACTTGCTTGATTTCACTACTGAAAATCACGAGATGGAACGTTACAACCGTTTGGTTGACTATCGTAACCACCTCTATTCATATATTTATACAGGCTGCATTCTGCATCAGACCATGTTACAGTGGAGGAGGGCAGGATATGACATCTCGGACCGTCCGGATATACTCTGCACATTGTTTAATGTAGGATTCTCTCAGTCTCATCCCCATGGCGCACCACGTTGTGGAGGCTCTCATATCAATGTTGACGGACGCAGCTATACTTTTGGCGCTATAGGATTTGATTTTTACTATTCCGGAGATATGGCGAATGCTTTCCCATATTGGAAGAAACGCTTTGTCGAGGATGACGGTGTGGCAATGACTGCTTCGCAGATTGACAGTATTCAGAAAAATGTGAGTAACTGTAACCGTCCTGAAAAAGGCCTGGAATATAAAAATGATGAAAGTGTTAGTACATGGTAATAAGTAAATAAAAAATTGATTTTGAATTATTAAAACTTTTTCCAAATGTCTGATTTCGGAAATAAATATGAAATAAAGAATACGTTCAATTTTTTCGGTCGCCACTGGAAGTTGCTGTCAATTGTTCTTGTGGTTTCCCTGGTGGTATCTATTGCGGCATCTTTGTTGGTGACAAAACGATATAAGTCGTCGGTAATCCTTTTTCCGACCAATTCCAACCGTCTTTCAAAGGCCATTTTGGCCGATAGATATAGTCTCGACTATATGGACTACGGTATTGAGCGTGACTGCGAGTACGCAATTCAGATACTTTCATCGCAGTCTATGGAGGACGATGTGTGCCGTCGTTTCAAAATGATGGAACATTATGGTATTAGTGCCGATGATCCACAAAAGATGTTCAAGCTTCATGAGAACTATCGTGGCAATATAAGTGTGCGCCGTACCGAATTTTTAGGTGTAGAGGTTTCCGTACTCGATGTAGACCCTCAATGGGCTGCTGATATAGCCAATTACATTGCTGCCAACTACGACACCCTTTGTAGTCGGATACAACAAGACCGATCCCGCGACGCTTACTCTATTATGACAGATGTCTGTATGGAGTTGGAAAATGATATACGTGCTCTCAATGATACGCTAAATAAATCTCGTAACAGATTTGATGTCGAGCAGTTGATTAGCAATAAAACCAAGGAATTGGCCGAACTGCAGACCCGTATGTCCCAGACTAAGGTTGATATGGCTCGTCAGGTAAGCTATAAGTTCTGGCTGGACCAAGCTACACCTGCCGATAAGAAAGCCTATCCCAAACGTGCTGTGATAGTGTTGCTGGGTACACTTGGTGCATTGGCACTATGCATTCTTGTCCTTCTTGTTGCAGACAGGGCTATGGCGGAAAAGAAGGATGACGAGAGTGCAATAGGATAATTTATTGACATGAGGGAGTGGATCAGGAAAAACGCTGCCTTGATTAGCGCTGTATTTATTACGGTGGCTTTTCTTGTTGCCAATTTTCTGATGCTTTCCCATGATATATATTGGCTCTTCATGATTCCATTAGCAGGACTTGTCGTCCTGCTTTTTGTGCTTCGCTTTGAAACGGGACTACTGGTAACAGCTTTACTCACACCATTTGCAATAGATTTTGCATTGATGCCAGGGATGGAACTCTCTATGCCTGTGGAACCAATGATGATTCTTTTTTCGGCGATGTTTGTATTCAGGGTCCTGGTTGAACGTAGCTACGACAAACGTATATTACGACATCCTGTGACCATTGCCGTTTTTGCCATGCTTTTATGGATGTTGGTGACCTCTTGCACTTCGGTTATTCCAGGAGTATCGTTCAAATATTTTGCTGCGAGGTTATGGTTTATAGTGCCATTTTTCTATGCTGCAGCCCATATATTTCGCAACCGTGACCGTATGAGACAGTTTGTTTGGTGTTATGCATTTTCCTTAATCGTGGTGATTATCATCTCGACGGCAAAAACTCTTGGGAATTTTCATGACCTGCAGACTCTTCATCGTGTAATGAGGCCATTTTATAATGACCATACAGCCTATGGCTGTGTTATTGCACTTTTCATACCTATATGTTTCCATTTGATGCTTCGTCAAAACGAAGATGGAACCAAACGTATTTGGCGACCGTTTATTGTTGCTGGCATTGTGGCATTATTTGTAGGTCTATTCTTTTCCTATTCTCGTGCTGCTTGGATAAGTATAGTAGGTGCTGTGGCTGTTTATTTCGCTATAAGAATGGGTATGAAGGTAAAGTGGATGATGTTGATTTTTGGTGTTTTTGTCACATTGTTTTTTGTCTATCAGTCAGATGTATTGTATAAACTTGGAAAAAACAAGCAAGATTCTTCCTATGATATTTCTGGTCAGGTAAAGTCTATTTCAAATATTTCCACCGATGCCTCTAATCTGGAACGTCTCAACCGCTGGGCATCGGCAATGAGGATGTTCAAGGAACGTCCGCTTCTTGGATGTGGTCCTGGTACCTATCAGTTTTTGTATGCGAGTTATCAGCGTAGTTATCAGCTATCGGTGATTAGTACCAATTCTGGTAACAGAGGCAACGCACACAGTGAGTATATAGGACCGCTTACAGAGCAGGGCGTTTTTGGAGCATTGTTTATTCTATGCATCTTTCTGACTGCTTTTGCAACAGGAGTTAGGGTCTATCGTACTGCAGCTCATGAGGTTGATGCACGTCTTGCCCTTGCCTTTACATTAAGTCTGATAACATATTATATACATGGTATCTTTAATAATTTTCTGGATACAGACAAGTTATCGGTACCGTTTTGGGCTTTTACTGCTGCAGTTGTAGCACTTGATGTTTTTTCAGAGAAAAAAACGAATGTTTCTGTTATTCAGAAAAAAACAGAAAACGAATAATCTTAAAAAAGACTAAAAGTTCTTTCGTGAAGGTCGGGTTACCGACTTTTTTTGTAATTTTGCATTGATTTTTTTCTTCAAACCTGACAGGTGGTTGTTTGAATTTTTTTACCACAATGTTTTTCTTTTTGAAATACAATGAAAAAAATATTTGTCAAATCATTTTTGCTATTGTCAATATTCTGTTCTATAGCGGCGATTCCGCTTCGGGCTCAGAATATGCTATATAGACCAGGTGTTAATACTGTGGCCGATATGGTTATCGAAGAGGCAATGAAATATTTGGGTACACCTTATCGTTGGGGAGGCAAGACTCCAAAGGGTTTTGATTGTGCTGGTTTTACGCGTTATATTTATGGTAAATTCGGAGTTCCGTTGGCTCCTGCTGCTGCACCACAATATAAGATGGGTACGGCGTTGAAGAAAGAAGATATTCGTAAAGGTGACCTTGTCTTTTATGGTGGTCGCGGTAGTTCACGCTCTATTGGCCATGTCGGAATTGTTGTTTCCGTTGATTCAAACGGCTTTAAATTTATACATTCCGCTACATCGACAGGAATCTGTATAAGCTCTTCCAATGAGGCTTACTATAGGAGTCGTTATATTGGGGCATGCAGAGTTGTAGACCAAGTGGTTTCCAACTTGCCGGCGAATGATATGGCAGAACGAAAAGAGATACCAGTCTATCGTCAGGTTATCTTTTTTGATACGCAGACGACACCATTATCTTATCCCTATTCAAAGTAGATAAAAAAACAGAATTCCTTTTACTCTCCTATTATATTCAGGATGTCGGTCATCTTGGGGGTGAGTATGATTTCTGTGCGGCGGTTCAGGGCTTTGTTGGCAGGAGTGTCGTTGGGCGCTTTGGGTGCAAATTCACCGTGTCCGCTTGCCTCGATGCGAGAAGGATCTATTTGTGGACCGTATTTCAAAAGTAGTTTAACTATAGAAGTGGCGCGCATCACGCTTAGGTCCCAGTTGTCTTTGACGGCAGTTGTTCCCTTGTAGGCGGCGTTATCAGTGTGGCCTTCCACCATGATGTTGAGATCGGTGTTCTGTTCCAATATTTTTGCAAGGGTTTTTAGTGCCTCTACTCCTTCTTTTGATACGGTCCAGCTTGCAGAAGGGAAAAGCAGTTTGCTTTCCATGGAAACATATACTTTACCGTCGCGTGTCTCAACGTTGAGTCCTTTGTCAGAAAAGCCCACAAGTGCATTGTTCAATTTAGAACGAAGGTTTTCAAGTTCATTTTCTTTAGCTTTTAGTGCTTTACGAGCATCGGCTTCTTTTTTCTCCAATTCGTTCTGTCTCGCTATCAACTCATTTTCTTTTTTATAGAAATCTTCTTCCTTGGCTTTGAAGGCGGCCTCTTTGTCGTTTAGCTCTTTTGTCCTTGCGGCAAGCAAATTGTTGGTTCGTGTTAGGTCCTGATCCTGTCCGGTGATACGCTGGTTGTAATTTTCAATGACAGTATCGTAGCCCAGCTTTAGATTAGCCATATCGCGTATTAGTAGCAATATGCTGTCATTTTGACGGTTGCGAATGTCGTTGAGGTCTGTGATACGGGTATTAAGAGATTGGTTCTGACGTTGCAGGTCTGCATTTTCTTCACGCAAATCGCTAAGTTCACTTTGTGCTGTGTTATATTCGCGACGTAGTTGAGCGTTGCGCGATTCCATTGCCTCATATTTGCCTAAGGTGACACATGATGTCAGGCAAAGTGTCGATAGTCCGATAAGAATGATGCTTTTTTTCATTTTATTTTTTTTATTTTTGTGTTGAAAGCTGTTGTCATTTCAGTCTCACGCGAGGGTCAAGAAGTGCATAGATGATATCGGTGAGAATATTAATGACAACAAGTAATATACATATAAATAGTATTGTCCCCATAACAACAGGGAAATCATATTTTTCTAGTCCGTCGACGATTACGACGCCCATTCCTTTCCAATCGAATACATACTCCACAAAAACAGCACCCGCAAGAAGACCAGCCAGCCATCCTGAGGCTGATGTCACAATGGGGTTCATGGCGTTGCGTAAAGCATGTTTGAAAAGAAGACGTCTTTTTGACATACCTTTTGCTCTTGCTGTACGAATATAGTCTTGGCTTAGTGCTTCGAGCATGGAGTTTTTTGTAAGTTGTACCAGAACAGAAAGTGGGCGAATACCAAGGGTTAGTGCTGGCAGGATAAGATTTTTCAGATTTAAATATTCTCCGCAGCCGTAGTCATCTACGCTGTATAGGTTGCCGAACATGTTCAAATGTGTCAAGTCTGCGAGGAGATAGGCAAAAAACCAGGCAATAAGGATGGCAGCGAAAAAGGATGGCAGCGACATGCCCAACGTTGAGATGAACAATGTAATACGGTCTATCCAACTATCTTTGTATATCGCAGATATAATGCCTAATATTAGTCCGACGATAAGAGCAAAGGTCATTGCTGTTAAAGCCAGAACAGCTGTTTGAGGGAAAGCCGTAGCTATTATCTCCGAGACGCTGCGTTTCGATTGGTAAGAGCGGCGTAGGTAAGGTGTTTTTATTACGGTCGTGGTTGTACCAATATGGAATAAAGTGGCATAATGTTCGTATTTGTCGGGAGCCAGATACCAAAAGCTGGTGGAGTCGCTGTTGTTGTGTATAGAGATAGGGGAGAGGTCGTTCAGGTAGCCTAAATATTGTATGGCTATAGGTTTGTCGCGTCCCAGGTCACGGTTTATGATGTTGATGCTTTCTGCATCGGCACGTTGGCCTAACATCATTCTGGCGGGATCACCTGGAAGTATATTGAATAGGAAAAACACTAATGTGATCACGCCAAAAATGACGAGAAGTCCATAAAGAAGTCGTTTTCCAATATAGTGCAACATAGGGTTATCTTAGACCGTGAACAACTGATTTTTTTGCCACGAAGTCTTTCAGATAGAACGGTTCAAAATAGGCCGTGTCTTCTTTCTCACTGTTGAGGTATTTTTTTTCGGCAAGTTCGGCCATTCCTTCAGCGGCAATGCGGAAGTCGGGAGCATAGCGTGCATTTGGGTGGATGGATAGTAATGGACGTGTTTTTTCGGCACCGTCGCCAATAAAGGTGACTTCCGTTTTATCAAGCCATTTGTCGTATATTCCAGATTCAATTACCTCTGCAGAGGTGTCTTTAACAAGCCCGTCTTTATTGAAGATTGCAGTGTAACACTCCATCCTTCGTGCGTCAATCATGGGACATACAAGTCCGGTGTATTCTTTGTGTTTTTTGTAGAATAGGGAAGCCATGTTCTGAAGCGTGGGAACAGATAGAAGTGGAATGTCAAGAGCATAGCATAAACCTTTCGCACTGCTTACACCAATACGTAGGCCAGTGTATGAGCCTGGACCTGATGATACACACACGGCATCAATATCTTTCATCGTTAAAGTAGTGCCTTTGAATATGTCATCAATAAATGTTGACAACTTGGAAGAATGGGCATTCGGTTCGTCACTGTGCCGTTCTGCAACAACTTCGCCGTTGTGTCCCAGAGCTATTGAGCAAATTTGAGTGGCTGTTTCAAGTAGAAGAATATTCATTTCTTATCTCATGTCGATGACTTCAACTCCTGGATTTTTTGACTTTGAGAATGTGTAGTCGCTCTCGTTGTATTTTAGTCCCCCTTTGAAGTTTGTTACCTTGTACTCTCCACAACTTGAGTCATAGTTGTGCATTTCCATGTTTTGTATAATGCCGTTGTTTGCGTTGATTATCAAGCGTATTTTGTAGTAACTTTTAGTTTTTTTAGGCGTTAGATCAATGACGGCGTTGCCGTTTGTCTCTTGGCGAATAAACTTGGCTTTATAGTTTTTGCTATAGTTGGCGAGCAGGTTGGCAGGGTTCATCAGGTTGTCATCGTCTTCTGACATATTGTTAATTACCAGTTCGTTGGTTCCTTTATTCCAATGCTGTATTTCGTTGCCGTTGCAATATACCACATTGTCGTCGAATGAAACGCGATATTTACCTTTGTAATAGAGAACGTTGGCCTCCATTTTTGCGGTTATTTTTTTCTCTGGGTTTTTGTTGGTCATTGTCACCGAGAACGACACTGTGCCGTCGTTAATTTTTTGTGCGGCTTTCTTAAGGATTTTTTCTGCATTCTGGTCTACACTTCCATCTTTTGTGTGTGTGATTTGTGCAAAGATAGACAGTGATAGAACTGTAAAAATCAGAGTTAATGTTATTTTTTTCATAGTTCATTGGGTTTGTGGTTGCCCGCGAAGAGTTGTTTGATCCACTCGCGGTTGAGTCGGGCTATATTCTGGCGTTTAATCTGTTTGGGGCATTCTGCCTCGCAGGCGTAGGTGTTGGTGCAGCTGCCGAAACCGAGCTCGTCCATACGGCATACCATTTTCTTTACGCGCTCGTTTGCTTCGACCTGTCCTTGAGGCAGCATGGCGAGGTGAGCCACTTTGGCACCCACAAAGAGCATGGCGCTGGCGTTTTTGCAAGCTGCCACACAGGCTCCGCATCCGATGCATTCGGCGGCGTCCATGGCCATGTCGGCAAAACGTTTTGGTATGGCTATGGTGTTGGCGTCGGGCACACCGCCAGTGGTGACGCTGATGTAGCCGCCGGCTTGTATGATTTTGTCGAAGGCACTGCGGTCTACAACAAGGTCACGTATAACAGGGAAAGCCTTTGCACGCCACGGCTCAATCCATATTTCGTCGCCATCGTTGAATTTGCGCATGTGCAGCTGGCATGTGGTCACCCCGTCATCGTTGCCGTGGGGGCGTCCGTTGATATAGAGGCCGCACATTCCGCAGATACCCTCTCGACAGTCGTTGTCGAAACAGACGGGATGGGCAATGTGGTCGTTGATAAGCTTCTCATTGAGAATGTCGAGCATTTCGAGGAAAGAACAATCGGACGAGATGTCGCTGACCTTGTAAGTCTCAAAATGTCCTTTGGCTTTGGCGTTCTCCTGACGCCATATATGTAGGGTGAAGTTCATTTAAATTGAAAATTGAAAGTTGAAAATTGAAATCACTTGCGTTTGTGCCACAAATTGCTGGTCATAGATTACTAATTTTTATAGTTTCTCGTGGCAATCTTGATGTGTTCGTAGCTGAGTTCCTCTTTGTGGAGAGTTTCGGGCTGGTTGTGGCCTTGGTACTCCCAAGCGGCTACATACATGAAGTTATTGTCGTCGCGCAGAGTCTCGCCATCGTCGGTCTGACTCTCGGTGCGGAAATGCCCTCCGCACGACTCGCGGCGATGCAGTGCGTCAGCGGTGATGAGACGTGCCAGTTCGAAATAGTCAGTCAGTCGAAGGGCTTTCTCCATTTCAGGATTGAAGCTCTCTATTTCGCCAGGCATCTGCACATGCTGCCAGAACTCATTCTCAAGTTCGTCAATCATCGTTGCTGCCTTGGTGAGGCTTTCTTCGTTGCGGCTCATACCAACGTATTCCCACATGATGTGTCCGAGGCGTTTGTGGAAGTAGTCGACAGTCTTATCTCCCTTGATGTCCATCAGCTGTTGTTCGCGTTGGCGGACAGCCTGCTCAGCTTCGTCAAACTCGGGTGTGTCGGTAGGTATGTGACCTATGGTTATCTGGTCGGCGAGGTAGTTTTGCAGAGTGTAAGGTAGAACGAAATAGCCGTCGGCCAGGCCCTGCATCAGAGCCGACGCACCGAGACGGTTGGCACCATGGTCTGAGAAGTTGGCTTCTCCAGCAGCGAAGAGGCCAGGGATGGTGGTCTGCAGTTCGTAGTCGACCCAAAGGCCGCCCATGGTGTAGTGGACGGCGGGGTAGATCATCATCGGTGTCTCGTAGGGGTTCTTGTCTGTGATTTTCTGGTACATTTGGAAGAGGTTGCCGTATTTCTGCTCGACGACTTTGCGTCCTAAACGCTTGATGGCATCGGCAAAGTCGAGGAATACAGCCAGACCAGTGGATCCCACGCCGTATCCTGCGTCGCAACGTTCCTTTGCGGCACGGCTGGCGACATCGCGTGGGACGAGATTGCCGAAGGCTGGGTAGCGGCGCTCGAGGTAATAGTCACGTTCCTCTTCGGGTATGTCATTGGCATTCTTCTGTCCGGCGCGGATGGCTTCGGCATCCTCTTTCTTCTTGGGTACCCAGATTCGTCCGTCGTTTCGCAAGCTCTCACTCATTAAGGTGAGCTTTGACTGGTAGTCGCCGTGGACGGGTATGCAGGTGGGATGAATCTGTACATAGCATGGGTTAGCAAAGAGAGCACCTTTGCGGTGGCATATCCATGCGGCACTGCCGTTGCTGTTCATAGCGTTGGTGGAGAGGAAGTAGACATTGCCGTAGCCTCCTGTGGCCAACACCACAGCGTGTGCAGAGTAGCGTTCCAGTTTGCCGGTGACAAGGTTGCGGACAATGATGCCGCGGGCTCGTTCCCTGCCGTCGGTGTCTTTCATAAGCACCAGTTCTTCCATCTCGCAGCGTGTGTGCAACTTGACACTGCCGCGTTCAATCTCACGGCTCAAAGCTCCGTAGGCGCCGAGCAGCAGCTGCTGCCCCGTCTGACCGCGGGCGTAAAAGGTGCGGCTCACCTGTGCACCGCCAAAAGATCTGTTATCGAGCAGACCGCTATAGTCGCGTGCGAAAGGGACACCCTGCGCAACGCATTGGTCAATTATGTCACCGCTTACTTCGGCCAAGCGATAGACGTTGGCTTCGCGGGCACGGTAGTCGCCACCCTTGATGGTGTCGCGGAAGAGACGTTCCACGCTGTCGCCGTCGTTCTGATAGTTTTTTGCAGCGTTGATGCCTCCTTGTGCGGCGATGCTGTGTGCGCGACGCGGCGAATCCTGTATGCAGAATATGTCGACATTGAAGCCCAATGCACCGAGTGATGCGGCTGCAGAGGCTCCAGCCAATCCAGTACCGACAACGATGATGTTAAGCTTGCGTTTGTTGGTAGGGTTGACAAGTTTCTGCGTGGTTTTATAATTGGTCCATTTTTCAGCAAGAGGACCTTCAGGTATTTTGGAATCTAATTTCATAATCTGTTTGTTTTTCTAGTTTTCATAGAGTTTCTAGAAGTTCTAGATTCATAAAAACAAGTTTTTTTACAATCTGAAAAAGACGCCTATCGGCACTATGGCGAAGCCGAGGCATACGACCCAGCAATATACGATGCCGAGTATTTCGACGATGCGGCTGTATTTGTAATGGTTGAGTCCGAAGGTCTGAAATGCCGATTCGAAGCCGTGGCGTATGTGCAGGCCCACGACAAAAAAGAATACGAGATAGCACAGGACTATGTGCCAGACACTGAATTTCTGGTGGGCGATGGCATAGAAGTCGGGCTCGAAACCTGCTTCGGGGAATGCCTGCTGCAGAATGTCTTTATCTTCAGCGCTGAGATTTCGCAGCCATTTCATATCCTTGCTGGTACGTCCGTCATTTATGGCGTTGATAAACACAAGCTGTGCTTCTTCGCTGATTTCCAAAGTCGGGTCGGAAGTCATAAAATCCTCCATCTTGACCATATAGGAGCCTTTGACAAAGTTTAGTTTGACAAAATAGAAGTCGTAGAAGTGGAATGCAAGGCATATAACCAGCAAGCTGCCGGTGATTATGGCCAGCTTGGAGCCTTTGGCGGTCTTCGTGCGGCTATGTTTGTGATAACCCACGGGACGGTTTTTTTTGTTGAGCCACCAGAGCCACACTGTCAGCACTGCATGAAGAATGAGGCATCCGAAAAGTACGATTTCGAATATTTTGACTATGATGTTAGTACCCATGAAGTGGCAGAAAGCGCTGTAGGCGTCACCGCCGTCATTGGCCAATATGAAAAGGTTGGCGCACATGTGGAACAGCAGGAACACCAAGAGGAATGCGCCAAACAGCGCAATGAGCAGTTTCTTTGTTATTGAACTGATTTTAATGAGTCTATTTGTCTCCATTCAAGTTTTGTTATTTTTTATTCTGATTGCAAAAATAGTTTTTTTTTTGATTATTTCATCCTCCAAAGTCGTCGAACATGATGTTTTCGCGCTGTACACCTAAGTTGTCGAGCATAGCGATGACAGCTTTGGACATTGGGCCTGGACCGCACATGTAGTATTCGATGTCTTCGGGTGCTGGATGGTTGCATAGGTATGTTTTGTACATTACATCGTGTACGAAACCTGCCGTGTAATGCATCCCTGCAGCATCGGCTGCTGGGTCGGGGCGGTCAAGTGCCAAATGGAAATGAAAATTGGAATAATCTTTTTCCAATTTTTGAAAGTCGTCGAGATAGAAGACTTCGTTGAGGGCGCGGGCACCGTAGAAGAAATGCATGGTGCCGGTGTAGTGCAGGGTGCGTGTCAAATGCATAATCTGTGCCCTAAGTGGCGCCATTCCTGCTCCACCGCCTATCCAAATCATCTCGCCTTTATCAGGATTTTCTTTTATATGGAAATCCCCATAAGGACCACTCATTATGACTTTATCTCCTGGTTTAAGTGAGAAAATGTATGATGAAGCTATGCCTGGATTGACATCCATGAATCCTGAACGGTCTGGTTTGAAAGGGGGAGTGGCTATACGTACAGTTAGCATGAATACATTTCCTTCGTCTGGGTAGTTGGCCATAGAGTAAGCACGTACAGTTGGTTCTTTATTGATACATTTAAGATAGAATAACCTATTTTTCTCCCATGTAGGCAGATATTCATTGCCAATTAATTCACGGTCGAAGTCGTTGTAGTTTAACATGAATTCAGGTATTTTTATCTGAGCGTAGCTGCCGGGCTTGAAGTCCATGTGTTCACCGTCAGGCAATTTTACCTTGAATTCTTTGATGAATGTGGCGACATTACGGTTTGAAATAACAGTACACTCATATTCCTTAATGCTTAATATGCTTTCAGGAACGTTTATACTCAAGTCCTCTTTGACTTTGAGCTGGCAGCCGAGTCGCCATCCTTGTTGTATCTCTTTGCGTGAGAAAAAGCCTGTCTCGGTGGGCAGTATGCTTCCACCGCCTTTCAGCACTTGGCAGCGGCACTGTCCGCAAGAGCCTTTACCGCCACAGGCCGACGGCAGATGGATGTGCTGCTCGGAAAGAGTGGAGATGAGGCTGTTGCCGGTGGGGACAATGAGTTGTTTGTCATCGTTAACGGTGATGGTGACGTTGCCTTGCGGAATTAGTTTGGCGCGTAGCACCAGCAGCAAGATGACGAGCAGCAGTATTACGGTCAAAAAGACCACCATAGCGGATATGATAGTCTGTGTCATAGTTTTATTCCCATAAAAGACATAAAGGCGATGCCCATAAGTCCAGTGATAATGAATGTTATGCCTACGCCTTTAAGAGCCGGAGGTATTGCCGAGTAGCGCAGCCGTTCGCGTATGGCGGCGATGCCGACAATGGCAAGAAGCCAGCCAATACCGCTTCCAAGTGCGAAGCAGGTGACTTCGCCAATGTTTGAGTATCCGCGTTGTTGCATGAAAAGAGAGCCTCCAAGTACAGCACAGTTGACAGCTATGAGCGGCAGGAAGATGCCAAGGGAGTTGTATAGGGACGGGGAGTAGCGTTCGATGACCATTTCTACGATCTGTACTATGGCGGCGATGACGGCGATGAAGAGTATGAGGCTGAGGAAGCTGAGGTCAACGCCAGCCAGTGACGGACTGAGCCACGACAATGCACCAGGGGATAGCAGATATTTGTCGATAAGGTAGTTGACCGGCACAGTGATGAGCAGCACAAAGGTCACCGCCACACCAAGTCCAAATGATGTCTTTACGGTCTTCGATACGGCAAGATACGAGCACATTCCAAGAAAGAATGCGAATATCATATTGTCAATGAAGACCGATTTGATAAATATGTTAAAGTATTCCATAACTATTTCTCTTGTAGTTCTTTATCGTGGCTGCGTTGTATCCATATGATGATACCTACCAGTATCAGCGCCATTGGAGCCATAATGATGAATCCGTTGTTTTCATAGCCGATGTTGTAGAGGCCGAGCTTCTCGATGATAGGGTAGCCCCACAATGTACCTCGTCCAAAGAGTTCGCGCACAAAGCCAAGAATGACCAGGATAATACCATAGCCGAGGCCATTCCCGATGCCGTCGAGCAGCGAGTCCAAAGGCTTATTGGTCATTGCAAAGGCTTCAAGTCTTCCCATGACTATGCAGTTTGTAATGATAAGCCCCACGTAGACCGACAGCTGCTTGCTGACATCGTAGACAAAGGCCATAAGCACTTGGTTGACAAGAATGACCAATGTCGAGACAATAACAAGCTGTACGATGATGCGGATTCGTGGCGGTATGGTGTTGCGGAGCAGCGAGATGATAAGGTTTGCCAGCGCTACCACGACAGTCACCGAAATGGCCATCACCACAGCCGGTTTCAGCTGCGCTGTGACAGCCAAGCAGGAGCATATGCCTAGCACTTGTACGGTGATGGGATTCTCCTTGTTGAAAGGCAGTTTTATTAGGTCAAATTTCTTCATTGTTCCTCCTCCATTAGTAGTTTAGAAATGGCTTCGCAGTCTTCCACTTTAGGAATTTCATCGCAGTATAGTTCAAATGCTTTTGCGAGCATTTCTGTCACGCCGTTGCTCGTCATAGTGCCGCCGCTGATAGCATCAACTTCGTAAGGATTGTCCTTGTCAGCATTCTTTTTCAAGACAATTGGACGCTCGGTCATTTCCTTGCCAATGAAACGCATGGCAAACTTGTCGGTGGCTATTTCGGCTCCGAGACCAGGGGTCTCACCTTGGTGGTCGAAGACGGCACCCACTACAGAACCACCGTCATCGATTGCCATATATCCCCATATCGGACCCCAAAGACCGTTTCCATTCAGGGGGATAATGATGCCGAGTTTGAATTTGTATAATGGAAGTCCGTTAGCAGTTGTCGTTTCCTTGATATTCTCTGCATAGAGATTTTCAGCATTGTTACGTGTAGCTTCGATACCTATGGTTTTCAGTATCATCTGTTTTGTCTCGACCTCGCGGTTCTTGTCCTGGCGTGGCTTGAGACTTGTTGCAACGAGTGTCAACACCAATGCCACCACAGCCGCAAGCCCAAGCGCATAAAACAGCATGTACTTGTTGGAAAAATGTTTCATCGGATATTCCTCCTTTCTGCTATTGCCCAGCGTTTTTTACGTTTTCTAATGTTCATTGCCACAACACAGTGGTCAATTAGCGGAGCGAAACAGTTCATCAGCAGGATGGCAAGCATCATACCCTCCGGGTAGGCTGGGTTCACGACACGAAGCATTACAGCAAAGACGCCTATCAGGAATCCATATATCCATTTTCCTGTATTGGTATGAGCAGCTGTTACGGGATCGGTAGCCATGAAAACGCATCCAAAAGCGAATCCTCCCATCAGGTAGTGGTAGTAGAAAGGAATATGCATATAATCATTGGCTCCTATAGTGTTGAACAGCAATCCCATCAATCCGCCACCAATCACTACGCTAAGCATTATGCGCCAACTGGCAATACCGGTTAGTAAAAGAATTACTGCCCCAAGTAATATGGCGACAACAGATGTCTCACATGTGCAGCCTGGTATAGTGCCTATAAACATATCGAGTGCTGATACCTGTAGAGGCTGACCGGACATCAGTTGGCCTAACGGTGTGGCGCATGTAATGGCATCAGTCCCCCATAAGTCGGCGGCAATCCATACGTTTTCGCCAGACATTCGACTTGGATAGCTGAAAAACAAAAAAGCACGTGCGAGCAGTGCGGGATTGAGGATGTTGTATCCGCTTCCGCCAAAGACCTCTTTGCCTATTATTACTGCAAAAGCGACAGCCAGTGCCAGTTGCCATAAAGGTATTGTCACAGGTACAATCATTGAGATGATAAGACCTGTCCCTATGAAACCTTCGCTTACCTCTTCGTGGCGTATCTCGGCGAAGAGGAATTCTATGGTTAGTCCGACTATGTAGCTGACGGCAATGATTGGAAGCAGACGTAAGAAACCAAACCAGATCTGATGCCAAAAAATCCAATCCAAGCCATTGCTGATGGATGTTTGATGGCCTATATTCCACATGCCAAACAACAAAGCCGGCATCAGTGCAATAACAACTGTTATTATTGTACGCTTCAGGTCTACTGCATCGCGGATGTGGCAACCTCTGTATCTGGCGAATTTCTCTCCGCCAGTGATGGTGTTTGGCGTATAGGCGAATGATTCGAATGCTTCGAATGTGGACGATAATTTTTCAAAACGGCCGCCTTTGCTGAAGTTTGGCTTCAATTTGTCAAAAAAGTTTCTAAGTGTCATAGGCCGACCTCCTTTCTTGCTTTTTCAAGACCTTCGCGTATTATGGCTTGTATTTCAGTCTTGGAAGTGTCAGCAAACTCGCATAGCGCCAAGTCTTCGGGCTCGACTTCATAGATACCGAGGTTTTCCATCTGTTCGATGTCTCCCACAATACAGGCTTTTATTAGCTGCATTGGATAGATGTCAAGAGGCACAAGCTTCTCGAACTCACCAGTGACGAACAGTGGTCGCTGGCTGCCGTGCCTACCAGTATCGAAATCCAATTTTGAATTTTGAAAGCAAACCGCTTAAGAATGTGCGAGAGAAACTGAATTTACGGAAGTTGGGCCGTAGCCAGCCCATAAAGTCATAGTAGTCGCCTTCGGGTATGAAACAGACTTTGTCGCACGATGCAGACAAGAAACTGTCGGATGCAATGTTGTCTTTTGACCGCCTTATAGAAACTCCACTGAGTATATCACCACATACGATTCTTTGTTTGCCACTGCCGCTCTTAAGGATGATCGTAGGTATGTCTGACCCCGATATTATACCGTAATAGGTTGGCTTGAGAACGTCAGGGCCGCAGAAGGCGACAACCCGATCGGGTTTGTAAATGCCTGTGCGGAACAGGTGCCCGATAATAGCAACATCCTGTACACCAATGGTCCATACTGTCTCGCCCTTGTTTATGGGGTCGATATAAGCTATCTGTGTGCCTACCAGACCGGCAGGGTGAGGGCCTTCAAAGAAATGGATAGTGGCGTTCTTGGTTTCCGCAAAGAAAGAGTCGCGCTGGCTCTTCCCGTCGAGCGACAGATGCACAGGCGCTATTTTGGACAATACGTCAATGCCCTGTTGGAAATTCTCTTTACTTTGTGCCAAAGACCAATGAGCCTGAAGGATGTAGTCATAGTCTACCGGCAGCGGCGAACTGTCGAATGCCGAGATAAATATTGACTTGGGTTGGCTGCTCTGGCGCGGTATAATACCGAAAGGCCGTTGACGCAGCGTGTTCCACAACCCCGAAAGAAGCAGTATTTCTCTTATTCTGTCGGCATCGTCGCGGTCCGCGTTTGTGATTTTAAAATGACGGTTTCTTTGCATCCCCTCGTCGGCTTCAATAATGACAGAAAGCAACTTGCGTTTTTCGCCTCGTACGATGGCTTTTACGGTTCCGCTGACGGGCGACACAAAAGGTATCCCCGGATTGTTCTTGTCTACAAACAGCGGTGAGCCGGCAATGACACCATCTCCTTCGGACACTAACAGTCGCGGAGCGACGCCAACATAGTCAGTGGGCTTGACAGCATAGTCATACTGAACCCCGTCATACGAGGGAAACAACAATTCTAAGTTTCTTTGTGCAGTCCCTGGGATGGGAATGTCAAGGCCTTTCTTGATTTTTATGACTTCCAAATCTTTCAATTTCAATTATCAATTTTCATTTTTCCCAAATCCACAGGTTTGATCATATTCTCCGGTTGCAACACCTTGTCTAACTGCTCTTTTGTAAGCAGACCGTGCTCTAATACAAGTTCATACACCCCTCGATCTGTTTCGTTGGCTTCCTTTGCAATCTTGGTGCTCTGCTTGTATCCTATGATAGGGTTGAGCATTGTAACAATGCCTATCGAGTGCTCCACCAGCTCGCGGCAGCGTTTTTCGTTGGCACGAATGCCGTTGATGCAAAGAGTGCGTAGCGTGTCCAAACCATTCTCTAACAGATGTATGCTCTCAAATAGAGTATAAGCTATCACAGGTTCCATCACGTTCAGTTCCAACTGGCCATTGTCGCTGGCAAAGGTGATGGTCATATCGTTGCCTATCACTTTGTAACATACTTGGTTCATCACTTCGGGGATGACAGGATTGACTTTCCCTGGCATAATAGAGCTGCCTGGTTGGCATTCGGGGAGATGTATTTCATTAAATCCACAACGAGGCCCAGAGTTTAATAAACGAAGGTCGTTACAAATCTTATTCAGTTTTAGTGCCAGTCGTTTCAAGGCACTGGAATATTGTATCATGCAGCTTGTGGCACTGGTTGCTTCAATCAAATTGTCGGCAAGGCGTATACGCCAACCTGTAACCTGACATAGTGCTCTGATGCAGGCGTCACTATAGCCGGGTTTAGAACAGATACCTGTTCCTATTGCCGTAGCTCCCATGTTAACAGTCAAGAATTCGCGCGCGGCAAGATTCAGATTATTTACCTCTCCGCGAAGCGATGCGGCAAATCCTCCAAAAGTTTGACCTAGAGTCATTGGTACGGCATCCTGTAGCTGGGTACGACCCATTTTGATTATATGAGCGAACTCTTTGGATTTTTTTTCCAATGAGTCAATGATATTATTTAGATGGGGAAGAAATGCGTTGTGTTCAAGAAACATTGCAATATGAATTGCACAAGGATAGGCATCATTAGTGCTCTGAGAGGCATTGACTACATCGTTTGGCGAGCAGTGTTCGTAGTCTCCTTTTGGAAAACCCATTTCTTCCAAAGCAATATTGGCAATAACTTCGTTGGCGGCCATGTTTGTGCTGGTACCAGCGCCTCCTTGTATCATGTCAATCGGAAATTGGTCATGAAATTCTCCATTGATGAGGCGGTCGCAGGCCTTGATTATTGCATCGCCTTGCTCTTTGGAAATCATTCCAACCTCAATATTAGCCATTGCGGCAGCTTTTTTTGTAATGGCTATTCCTTTGATGAATGTTGGGTATTCACTCACTTTTTGTCCGCTGATTCTGAAATTCTCCATTGCTCGGGCAGTCTGCACTCCATAGTAGGCGTCGACCGGTACCATGTGTGTCCCCAGAAGGTCAGTCTCGGTTCTGTATTTAGTGTTTTCCATGTCGTTACATTCAATAAAATGTAATGGTATTCGGTTTGCAAAAATACATAAAAAACCTGTAATTATCAACTATTTTTTTCAACCATCAACAAATATATAGTTTTTAGCGCAATAATCTGATGATAATAACGTTAAAAGAAAGATTATTAACGATAAAAGAAAATGAAAAAGAACTTTTTTTTGCTTGTTTTAGCTCTTCTTTTGTCGGTATCGGACTTGGTGCTTCGCGCTCAGTCTGTTCCGGTGATTAATTGGCAAACTGTCGACAGTTTGGTAAAAAAACAATATTATTCACAGGCATATAATCTGTCTGAAAAGTATTTCAAAAAAGCTCTGAAATCCGGAGATTCGAGGAATATGCTTGTCGGTTCCTGTTACATGTCGATTGTGGGCGATTACTATAGAGAAGATGATATGGATTCGACTTTGGTGCGTTTGGAAACTATTTTGCCGCGATTGAATGATGTTGATGCGGCGGTGTGTAGATTGTTCATGGCTGAATACTACACCAACTATTACTCTCAGAATCTGTTTTCGATACATCTTAATGCCGCCATGGATGAAGAAACGGATGATTATACCCTATGGGATGGGAATCGTTTTAAAAAACAAATAACAGAGCTTGTTTATGAGGCCTTTCGGTCATCGTCGTTGATGAAATCTACTTCGTCGGAATCTCTGGGGAGTCTTACAAAAATATACAAGGGCAAGGACGGAGATCTTACTCCGACCTTTTTCGATGTGGCTATGCATTCGTTTTTAGACATTCTGACTGAAATGAAAATGACTTTTGTTGGAATAGACAATGCCGCACTGCTATATTATGCACCAGAGCAATTTACAAAAGCACAATTCGACGTGAAGTCATCTTCCGATTTGGCACCATTGGCCATGTTTACCATAAAAAAAATGCAGGAATGGGAGCAATTACACCTTGAACGTGGCGAAAAAGATGGTTTAATGATTAAGATGTACCATGACCGATTAGACAGAGTAAACCAGCTATTCCCGTTGAAAAAAGAAGTTGTTAGTCGCTTAATGGAAGCAGGACTCAAACAGGTCATTGAAAGATATAGAAATTGTGGAGACGGTCGTGCGGCTCTTCTTTACAATCAGTTGTCCAAACTCTATCTGAATGAAGAAAGACGTGTGGAGGCAGTCAATGTTATTGATACAGCAGTCGCCCTTTTCCCTGGCACCCCTGGTGCTGTGTCGTGCGAAAACCGTCGTCTCATAATTACTAAGAAGTCTGTGGATGTCAAGCAGGGTAGTGTTGTTCCCTCTTCACGTAGTCATATTGCCAGTATAGTCACCAAAAATACCGACCGACTGTATTTTCGTATTGTGAAGTCTTCTGAGTGTCAAAAAAAATATGATAATTCCGAAAAAAAATGTCTTCTTGCACAAAATGTGCTGAAACAATGGAGTTTAAATCTAGAAAAATATTACGACTATAAGCCGCACACAACTATCGTATCTATACCTTCAATGCCCCAAGGAGACTATTGTCTGCTTGTCTCTGCCGATAATTCTAATTTTGACAGTGGATTTGTTGCCTCTTATTTCACTGTGGAGGATTTAGTCTTTGTGGCAGCCACAAACCATGACATTAAGAGTGGATTCTTGATTGACAGGGTCAGCGGAAAACCGGTGGCTTCTGCTTCCGTAACGCTTGAATATAAGAAAGGTTATGGCAGCAAGTGGTCTAAGCACGCCACGATGGTGACTGACAAGGATGGCTTTTTCGATTTTTCCTCTTTCCCTCTGAATAAAGATAAGTATACCCCTTATACTAGTTTCAGGGTGTATACGACATATAAAGGACGTAGAATTGTATCAGACGCACCATATTATTATAGTGATTATTATGACACCTACAATAATAAAAAAGATGATATAAATTATAGTGTTTTTTTCGATCGTCCTATATACAAGCCTGGCGATACTGTTGGCTTTTTCATTTTGGCATACAGCCTTGCAGACATGGATGCCAAGGTGATTGCAGGAGAACGGCTAAGGGTTGAATTGAAAGATATAAACAGCAAGACAATAGACACCATCAGTCTTAAGACAGACTCCCTTGGTGAGACTTCCGGACATTTCTTGGTTCCAGTGGATGCTACACCGGGAAGTTGGAAAATAGTTTTTAAAGGAAATAAATACAATACAAGTTCTTTCACTGTAGAGAGCTACAAGCAACCAAAGTTCTCCGTGGTTCTCAATATGACTGAACAACGACGTCATTTTGGAGATACTACAGTAGTAGAGGGCATGGCGACATCATATAGTGCTGTTCCAGTTGCGGGAGCTGAAGTATCTTATAGTATTGTGAGAAATGAAATGCAGCAATTTTGGCGTTGGGGCTGGTGGCCTGCAAGAACGACAGAATCTACAGTTGTTGCCGAAGGAGTGACTGCTACCGACAATCAGGGTCTTTTCCGCATAGAATACGTACCGACCCCAGATTCTAATTCAACAACCGAAAACCCCGTGTTTAGTTATGAGGTTAGAGCCAAAGTTACGGATATCAACGGGGAAACCCATGAGACAACAACGTCGTTTGCGGTAGGATCCCATAACAGCTATATCAATTATGATATTGAAAAAAAGAATTGTGACAGCGTTAATATTGCCATTACTCATAAGAATCTGGATGGCAAAGATATATCTGGTAATTTAAAAATAAAGGTGTTCCGCTTATGTCAACCTTCATCTCCCAAGCTTGAAAACAGCGTAATGACATACGCCATGTCAGAAGATTCTAATGCCTCGATGTCGTTAACACGTAGTCAGTTTGATGAACAGTTTCCTCTTTTCGATTATGATGGGACTGTTTCCAACTACGAGCTTTGGCCTGTAGATAAAATGATATTTGAAGACAATGCTTCTGTTGGTAGAGACAAGCCATACAATTACTCTATGGCAGGATTGCCGAAAGGAATGTACAGATTTGAGGTTCGGATGCTTGACGGCAACGACACGATATCGACGGTGTTTTACAATTCGTATGAACCACGTGCTTCTAAACAGCCTCTCTTATCCAAACTCATCGTTGCCGAATTGGAGAGTACTCAGGTTGAGGTTGGTGACTCTATTAGAGTAAGGGTTGGCAGTCGTTTCAAGGATGTGACACTTTATGTCGTCATGAACAAAAACGGTCAGAAATGCAAACATAGGATATGCCATATTAATAACGAGTATAAAAAACTGACTTTTCCGGTAAGTGAATCCATGCTTGGAGGTGTAAAACTGGAACTTATGGCTGTACGTGAAAACGAGTCGGAGATTCAGTCTTACAATGTTGTCGTTCCTTATTCGCATAAAAATCTCGAAATAGAAACTGTTACGTTCCGCGACAAACTGGAGCCTGGACATGTGGAACAATGGACATTTAGAATCAAGCAGAAAAAAACAGGTGATCCAATCAGTGCTGCATTAGCTCTTACAATGTACGACCATGCCATAGACAGTTATTATGGTGATGTGGCATGGATGAAATTTGCCCCATGGAAAATGTCTTTCTCTGGACCTGCTTTTTCCAATGTCAACACAATGACATATGGTTCTGTTGATTTTTTACCATCTTTGAATTACAAGACAAGTGATAGCTATAGTTATACTTATCGTATTTTAAATGGAATTAATAGAGAAAGCTACCTTTTTCATTTTGCCGATAGTTATGTCGGTGGGGTAAAGAACGGCATTGGAAGGAACAAAACACTAAGGAAGTATGCTCTTCAGGAGGAAAGTTCGGCGTTGCCAGAAGTCACTACTGAACTTGAGATTGTTGACGATGACTTGATTATGGCGGAAGAAGTAGCTGTTATAGAAAACGAACTTGGAATTGTTGATGCAGTGGATGAGAATTCGACTAAAAACTCCAATGTATATGTGAGGGAAAATCTAAATACGCTTTCTTTTTTCCAACCCATGTTGCGTAGTGAAGCGGATGGTACAGTGGAAGTGTCGTTCTCTGTTCCAGACTTGTTGACAGAGTGGAGCATCCATGGACTTGCTTGGACATCTGATATGAAGGTGGGTGCTATGAGGACAAAGGCTGTGACACAAAAACGTCTGATGGCAGTACCCAATGTGCCAAGGTTTTTGAGACATGGAGACACTTGCATGTTTTCGGTCAAGGTTAGTAATTTAAGCGGTAACAATCAAAATGTAGCTGTAAGTCTTGAAATGACTGACGCCACAACGGGTAACAATCTTCGTATGATTGTGGGCGACGATACAAAATACATAACCATTGACGATGGTGCCAGCGGCGAAGTCTCTTTCCAACTTGCAGTTCCCCGCGAGGCACTCTTTGTAACTAAATATAAAGTTGTGGCTCGTGGCAATGATTGTAGCGATGGAGAACAGGCTACCATACCGTTGCTTCCGTCACGCCAGTTGGTTACTGAATCGATGGCTTTCTATATCAATGGACAAGGCGAAAAGACAATGGAGCTAAAGCATCTCACCGCCATAGATACTTCAGCGGCGAATTTCACACTTTCAAACCACTCGCTTACTGTAGACGTTACACCAAATCCACTATGGTTGGCACTCCAGTCGCTTCCATTTGTCTCACGTCAACAAAATCCAACCAATATATATCTTGCCAACAGCATTTATGCCAATAGCCTCTCCTTGGCTATTGTTGATGCCAACCCGCAGTTAAAGCAGATGTTTGATGAATGGTCTGCTGGTGACGGTGATGCATTTATATCGGAATTGGATCGTAACAGTGACATAAAACAGACAATTATTGAAGAGACACCATGGCTTCGCGATGCCTTGAAAGAGGAACAACGTCATCGTGACATATCTATATTTTTCGATAAAGCACGTATAAACAGACAACTAGAACAAGATATAAACAGGCTGCTCGACGCACAGCGTGCCGACGGCGGTTGGAGCTGGATAGCTGGTGCCAGATACAGCAGTCTTTATACTACACAGTACATTCTAAAAACATTTGGAGTGCTCCGACAGCAAGGTGTGACCCTGAGCAGTCGCGTTAATTATGCCTTAAATAGAGCTATGGATTATGTAGATCGCGAAACATATAATTACTATAAGAAATATATCAAGAATCAAGGCTATGAGGTTGTCAATCTTGATTATTTGTATATTCGTAGTTATTACACCTCTAATAATATGTCAAAACAACAGAAAGAGGCTTATGACTATTTCTACAATAATGCCAAGAAAAAAAATGCTGACTTCAAATCGCTCTATTCTCAGGCAATGATGAGTGTTGTATTCAACAGAAACGGTGATACAAAGTTAGCAAAGGAGATGGCAATGAGAATAAAAGAAAAAGCATTGTACAGTGATGAAATGGGAATGTATTGGCGCGACAACAACAATGGTTGGTTATGGTATCAACGTCCCATAGAGACGCAGGCAATGTTGATACGTACATTCCATGAAGTGCTTGATGAGGATGAAAATGTAGCTAAAATGCAGCAGTGGCTTCTCAAACAGAAACAGACAACCAACTGGTCGACCGATGTAAGTACAGTAAATGCCATCCAAGCACTACTAATTGCCCGTCCTGACCAGGGGGCACTTTTCACTCCATCCCGTATGTCGGTAAGTTATGGCAGTCATCGTCTGTCCACAGATTCCCCTCTTCATCAATTGCATGTCAGCCAACGTCTTAGTGCATCCGATATTACTCCAGATGATGGCAAAGTGACGATACGTAAAGAGGATGATGGCATTGCATGGGGCGCTGTATACTGGCAATATTTTGAAAATGTGGAGAAAATTCCATACAGTAGCACCGGCATCACGCTCAAGGGTTCGCTTTATAAGGTACAGCAAGACGGAAGCCTCTCTGTGGTCAAGGATGGCGGTGCGACTTCATTGCAAGTTGGCGACAAGGTGAGAGTTCGTATTGAAATCAGTGCAGACAGGAATATGGAGTACCTTGAGCTCAAAATACCGCGCTGTGCCGCCATGGAACCTGTTAGCAGCGCCAGTGGATGGCATTGGAACGGAGGTTTGAGTTATTATTATTCTGTTACTAATGCGTCGGAGACGCTCTATATAGATCGTCTGGACAAAGGAAAGTATCTGCTGGAATACGATTTATATGTGAACAATGCCGGCACGTTTGTTACTGCACCAATCACAATGCAGTGTCTTTATGCACCTGAATTCAGGTCTACGCTGCCTTCAATGAAACTGAAGATTAAAGAGAAAAGATGATTTCTATAGGATAGTGGTCAGAAATATATGGGACTCCATAGCCCTTCACCAGAGTCTTGAAACGGATCACCTGAATGTTCTTAACAAATATGTAATCAAAGATAGCTGGCTTGCCATTTCCGAAACCATTGTAAGTATAACTATAGTCGCGTCGTTTTGCAATGAAACGTGCTGACACAAAGTTGGCCGAGATTAGTGGGTTGAAAATGTCGTCATCAATTGTGGCATTAAAATCGCCGCCAAGGATGACGGGTATGCCGTCTGAGTTATATTGGTCAATGAGCTTTAACAGCAGTTTTATGGATTCTTCTCTGGCTACTTTGCCTACGTGGTCAAGGTGTGTGTTAAGGTATAAGAATTCTTTACCGGTCTCTTTTATACGGAAACGGGCAATTGTTACGGTACGCATACAGGCAGCATCCCATCCTATTGAGAATTGTTGTGGACGCTCGCTGAGCCAGCGCGTTTTTTGAAATACCAGATCCACTTTGTTGTAGTCGTAATATATGGCTAAATGTTCGCCACGACTGATGCCGTTGTCACGTCCAACACCTATACGACGATACTTCCTAATGAAATTATTATCAATAAAAGTTAACTGATCAAGTAGTGCTTCTTGCAATCCAAACACCATAGGATCCTCATTGCGAATCATTTTGATGACGGCATCCTTGCGGTTGTTCCAACAATTCACACCGTCGGCATGTGGATAGTTGTTGCTTCGAATATTGAATGATATAACCTTGTACTGCTGTGCATACAGCGGTGGCAAGAATGCGTTACATACAAGTAACAGCAGCAATATCAAGGTTTTCTTATTCAAATTCTATAAAAATTATATAATAAAACTTTAAACATAATCTTAATTAAACGTAATATTTTTTTTTTTTGTACGATTTTTACAAAAATTAACTGTATTTAACGTTGGGGATTATTCCGAAATGTTTCAGTGCATTGGCTATTCCCTCGTTGTCGGCATCGTCGGTTACATATTGTGAATGTTGTTTTACAATTTCTGCGGCATTGCCCATAGATATTCCAATGTGTACATATTCAAGCATTTCAATGTCGTTGGCTCCATCACCGAATGCCATTGTTTCGTCTTGTCGTATTCCGAAATGGTTGATGATTTTTTCTATACCAACTGCTTTGCTGCTCCCGTTGGGGATTATATCGGTAAAAAGCGGATGCCAGCGGGGCATACGGCAGTTGGGCAAGTATTCCAGAGCCTCTTTGTCTTTGTCGTCCGGTTGGATGGCAATAAATTGATATACCTCCTTGTCGTACATTTCGAGTAGAGGCCGCATAGGAGGCATTTGAAATCCTAATTGATTCTGCAGTCGGACAGCAACGTCATCAACACGGTTGATGAACATCTCGTCAGCGGTGAAGCACATGGTGGTAAGGTTGTTTGCATCTACATATTCAAGCCATTTCTGACAGTCATCTGATGCAATGGGATTTCGAAGCAGGACGGTGTCTCCAACCATGCATAATCCACCGTTGACGGTAATATAACCGTCAATTTGAAGTGGTAGTTGAGGAATGAGGACGAATGGACGTCCGGAAGAGATGAAGGTATGTATCCCTTTCTTGTGTAGATATTTAAATGCTTCTATTGTTCCTGGCAGTACGGAATGTGTGTTATAGCTAAGTAAGGTACCGTCGATATCGAAGAAAATTGCTTTAATCATGGAAGTTTAACGAAAATCTTTTGTGTCTGATAACCGCCTAGACGAACCACGTATAGTCCGTTGTGTGGCATCGTGAAATGTTCTGAGTTGGAAGTTATTATAGAAGAAATGATGGTTTTGCCCAAGAGGTCGAATATTTCTACTGTCTGATTTTCTGCACCGTTGATGACAATATTTCCATTCGCACTATATATGGTTATTCCACCTGAGGTAGTGTTGATGCCGTCAGATGACTTGAAGAAAGCCCGGTAGGTGTCGTTATTTTCAACAACCACCGTCAAAGGGTTGTCTGTAATGTGAGTTGTATTATAGTTTTTACGCCAATAGTCGAAGAGGAATCCACTGTTGGGGATTGCAACTATAGTAATAGTGTCTCCGTAACTGAAGTCGCCACCGCCTTCCACTTCACCCATATTTGCGCATTCGTTGGCTACCAAGCAGCGTATGTTGACAATCTCGGGTGCAAAGATAGCAGTAAAGAGGCTGTCGGAAGTAACTGTGATAGTTCGGTTATCGTCGGTGTTGTGTATTATCGCATTGATTCCTTCGCCGTTGTAAGGGCCATCGTGCCAACCGATAAAAGAATAGTGTTCTGATGGATAAGCACGAATATGGGTGGAAGTGCCGATAGTAAATGTTCCGCTTCCTAAGACATCGTTGATATTGTCGCAACTTTGTACGGTTATGTTGTATTCAGGCATACTGCCTCCGCAAGGTGAGAAAATGGTGCCAATGACGGTGCTGTTGGCCGCAGATGTGGTGTTGCGCCATACTGTGTTGTCACCGAGTAATATGGTATAGGAACATTCGTTTGTAGAGACACCTGATGAATTCCATTTGACCACAATAGGCTCGTCGCACAGTTCTAATTGAACGGTTTCGTAGGCTCTGCAGTCACCAAGTGTGGTAGTGGCAAGAATATCGCCGTTTTGGTTTTCGAAAGAGAGGTATGAGCCATTCCATGTGTCGTGATCGCTATCACGCATAGTAACGGATATTGTGCATGTTGATGTGTCGCACAGTGGTGCCTGTGGACGGTGTGGTGTGTAGGTGAAAGTGATGCTGTCGCCGGCATATCCGATATTTGTTATATGGATTGTCGTGTCAATCTCGTTTTGTGTAAGCCAAGGATGGGGATTGGTGGAAGGAGTGAATGAGGTACGGCCGGCGTTGGCGCTGAAGAAGGCTTGTGCAATATTTCCCGATGTGGTGTCATTGTTGCCATTGGGACGGAATATGTATACTTCGTCGAATACTGTGTTTGCGTCGAAAGAAGCATCGCCGCCAAATCGACGGTCAATACGATATATGAGCAATCCACTGCCCGGGAGTGTGGTTTCGAAGAGTTCGTTGTTGTCACGATATTCAAGGAAGTACCACTGGGATGGGTTACCGGCATTGATACGATAGCATTGATTGTAATGGCGTACACTGTCCCCGACGGAATGTAGGCTGTAGGTACCTGCCTCTTTTATTTCAGGGACGCTGTCAATCCAGTTGCCATACATCATCTTCATGTACATTCCCATGTGTTGAGGAGGGGTGGTGTTGCTGCACATGAGGTCCCATGAACCGACACTTGTAACATCTGTATAGTTATAATAATGGTATAGGTCGGGTGCGCCGAGAGTGTGGAACATCTCATGACAGAAAGTGGATGTGCTGAAGTAGTGGGTGCCACTGCCTTCAAGTTGGAGGTTGAATGTGTAGACACGTTTGTTGTTTATATAAACATAGCGGTCGTAAATTCCCCATTTGTGTGGCCAAAGAAGATCGTTCCATCCAGTGTAGGTGCCTTTAACTATAAAGCAGATGTTGTCAACCAATCCGTCGTTATTATAGTCTAAATTTATGTCGGTTGGGATTGGACTGTTCTGGTTTACATAGTTGACTGCACGTTCGAGCAGGCTGAATTCGAGGTTGGCTCTTTCCGCGTCTGACTGATAACCGGTAGGGTTGGTCTGTGCGTTGTATGGCATGTAGCGGCATCTTGGAAGGGAATCTTGGTAAGAAACAATAGTGTTGTTAACAGGGGTGGGGTAGAAATATGTGGGGATTCTGAGCTGTCCGTACGAAGCGCGCCAAAAATAATTATGCAAGGATACTGAATTTGCAGAAGAGTCGTTGAACATGGATTCAATAGTGCTGTACGAAGTGGATATTTCCGTATCGTCAGAAAAACGAATGAATATTACGATATTATTTATTATGCCTCTGTTGAGGTTTGCGGCCCGTTTTGCCGATGAAGATGTTGACTTTGGCACGTATTGTGATGGAATCTCCCATAGTTTGTGCAGCGAGTCTATTGTCAATGGTGATGCTATAAGATTTGGTCTAATGCCGTATTCAGCAGGGTTTGACTGTCCTGCTATGAGTGACGTGGGAACGAGTGTCCAATCGTCAGCAGCACGTCCGTTCCTAATGTCTGCATAAACATACCATCCTGTGTTTTTATCCTGTAGGATTGTGAACCCGTTTCCGTCGTGTAGACGGTGATAGAATTCGTCTCCAGAGACAAAACAATGGAGTGTGTCGCCATTGGGTTGGAGACGCATAACCGGCATGTTTTTGACTGGTGCCGCTGCAAGGTTGTTGCAAGTCGAAATGGTTAAGACGGCGAGCAAGAAGAATAGACCGATTTTCGTAGCATGATGGCCAGAGATATTCCTCGCGCGGCGAGATAGACCATGAAGGATAGCCATAGGATATTGTTCCATAAGAATTCGTGTGATTGTGGGTTATTGAAATTTGAATTATTATTAAGCAGAGCCATGAGACCGAAGAAGAGGATAAAAAAAACTGCTGTGGCGATGAACATTGTATTGCGCATCGTCCGTGATGCTGTGGCACCGACAAAGATGCCGTCAAAAAGGAACGCAGCAAATCCGCATACTGGCACAATGAGTACCCAGAAAAGGTATGGACGTGAAGTTTCGATAATTTCAGGTTTGTCACTGAAAATACGTAATATTTGTTCTCCGCACAGTGCGTAAGCTATTGTAAAGAGTATTGTCAAAGCCAGTCCCCATAACAGTATGTGTCTGACTGCACTGACAAGAGATTTTCGGTTGCGGGCACCGATGTATCGACCTACAAGGGATTCTCCTGCGTAGGCAAAACCGTCCATAATGTAGCTGAAAAGAGTGAAAAACTGCATCAGCAGGGTGTCGACAGCAAGGATGTTGTCGCTGATGCGACCGGATTCAGATGTGATGAAAGTGAATACGGCCGCAAGGCATACGGTACGTAGAAAAATGTCGCCGTTGACCTTGAAGAAGAGTTTCATTTGTCGCCAATGAAGCGTTTCCTTGAGAAAATGAATCGAATTATACCGGCGGAACAATTTGCCGTATCTGAAATAAATAAAGAAGAGTCCTACCAATAGACCGCTGTATTGGGCAATAACCGTGCCAAGGGCTACTCCTTTGATATCCATTTTCAGTCCTATGACAAAGAAAAGGCTGCAGATAATGTTTATAACATTGATAAAGATGGCAATCCACATTGGAAGTTTTGAATTTTGCATTCCAATAAACCATCCCTTTATTGCATAGAGACCGAGAGTGGCAGGTGCAGCCCAGATGCGAATATAGAAATAAATGAGTGCCATAGAAATCACATCGTCACTGCCGTTGAAGATTGCCTTTGAAATCATGGCCAACGGATATTGGAGAGCGACAAGGACAAGAGCTATTGCAATAGCAATAGAAATAGCTCGTATGAAAACGCGGACAGCTTCATCAAAACGGCGAGAGCCATAGGCTTGCGCTGTGAATCCACTGGTACCCATGCGCAGGAATCCGAAGTTCCAATAGATAAGGTTAAAGATTTGTGTGCCGATAGCTATGGCTCCTATATGTTGTTCGCTTAGATGTCCTACAATGGCGGTATCCACCATACCAAGTAATGGTACAGTGATGTTTGTAATTATGTTTGGAAGTGCCAGTTGCAGGATTTTGCGATTCATCACTTTATTCTATCTCACATTCGGCGACATTGAGAATTCTCTTGCTGCTTTTTTCTGACACGAAAGCAACGATGTGGCAGTTTGAAAGGATCCAATCGTGATGAACAGCAGTATAGAGGCATTTGCCTAAACGCTTTGTACCTGCTGCGACAGGATTGTTTGCGGATATGTCGCTGTCGGAACGTCCATCGTTAATGTATATGCCCCAAGGATCGGTAATGACATCACGCAACACATGGTTGTGGATATAGTTTTCGTCGTCTGTTCCATCAGGTTGGCGCTGGGTCGCCACGATACCGTCTTCCATAATGAAGAGCGTGAGAGTCAGACTGTCGGTACGAGAGGTTAGATATTCGATGTCTACATCTATCATTATGGCAGTATCGCCCTGTATTGCTGCATTAACTGCAAGAGCAATGGATGGATTCTGTGCTAATGCCGCGTCTGTGTGGCTTTCAATATTGGAGGTGGGGGTGAAGATATCCCAAGAAGAAGCAACGGAGTTGCGTCCAACGAGGGCCATTGGATAAGTACCCTCGCTACTTATGCCAAAGAAAACGCTCCACGTGTTGCCGTCTTCGGTGCGCAGGTCAGGGCTATTGCCAATAGGACGGCAGAATGCCAGAGAAGAGTCGTGGATGGCTACGGCGATAAGTTGGCCGTTGTATGCCTGTTGTGCTGCTGAAATAGCCACATCAGCCGTAGGACAGTTAACGCAACGAACACCAGTATATTTTTCCAATAATGTACGTTGGCTTTTGTCTGCGACCCCTGAACCGTTGTACCATTGCACAGAAGAGCCGGAATATATTAGATAGTTGTCTTCCTCTATTTTGTCGCATCCAGCGATAAATAAGAAAAGACAAGCAAAGAGACTATAGAAGATTTTTTTCATTTTAGTGATTTAATATATTGTTTTAAAATGATGTTGTCAGACTGAAAGAAAAGCCGTTGCATGCTGGAACCTGACGACAGACTCCACCGATGCAAATGATTCCTTCACGCTGTTTGCCATAACCTAATTGCAGGCGTGTTGCATTTTTGGTGTAGCCTACAGAGATATTATAGTAGTTTCCAATTCCGTCATGGTATGCATACTGGTCGCTTAAAGATATGAACCAGGCACTTGCAAAATTATATTCAACGAGTCCCATAATCCAATCGCCGCAACGTTTGTCATCAATGTTGGCATCATATTTGCTATCGCTACCCATCCATTCGGTTTCGAATCGTAGGACATTTTTGCGGTTTATTTTCCATGTGAGGTCGGCAATAGCCACATGATTGTGGTGCAAGTCGCCTTCGTGGCCTTCTGTTACGGGGTTGAAAATGACATATCCGTATGTGGCAGTCAGTTTTACTTTGGTGCTAAGTTTTTTTGCCACTTCTAAGCTGAGGTCGGCATAGTAAAGATCACCTGTGCCGAAAAATTTAGAAGTGTAACCATCGCTTCCAGGAGCATCAAGCATCGTACTGTCGACAAGTGGTAGATATATACCTTGTCTGTCCAAGGCTGTGATGGCGGAAGCGTTTAGGTGGAGATCGGTTCCATATTTGCCGCCGAGCAGAGTCCCTTTCTTAATATTATAAATAATATCACCTTGCAGTCCCATCTCTCCTGAGGTTTGAGTCTGATAAGGATACATTGAGAGGAATGCGTAAGTGTGTTGTTTTGTTATGGAAGGAATGTAGTTGATGTATAGAGTCTCTTTGTATTTGTCAGTTCTTACTGATCTGAATCCCATATTGTCGACTCGTTTGGCCTGCAGGTTAGCACTGAATCCTTTTTGGGAATAGCTGGCATTTAACCATAGAGCTTCGCCTTTGTGGTAAATGTAGCCATTTAGGTCGTTGGGATCTGCTCCCTTACGGGCATATTCACCAGACAAGTTGAATCCCCCGTGAGACAGGTCCATGCGTAAAGCATAAGATGCTACATTGTTGGGCAGATTCAGTTTAAATCCGTCGACATAAGAATTGATGTTTACTCCATCGCCATTTTCATATTTACTAACGAAACTTGCACCGAGGGTGAGTCGGGTCTTTGCCTCTTGTAAGGCGGTAAATGTTTCGTTGATGGTGATTTCTCCGTCAACGCCGCGAACCAATCCGCGAGACTCCCAGAAATAGCGTTGTTGTCCTATAAGACCCTTCAGCGTAATACCTTTATATGGACGGTATAAGACGTTGAATCCGCGTATGGCATTGTCGATGCCAAGATATCGATCTTCGTACGAACGAAGTGTGAGGCCGTTGCCGAACTGTTCATAGAAATGACCTGCCGTTACGGCAAAATCTTGAGTTTTGTAACTGACGAAATAGTTGGCAATGCCCTGGCCTGCATATTCGGCACGGAAACCTTCAAGAGGGTTAAGGTAGGCCTCGTAGCGTATACCTGCACTGAAGTTGCCGTTAGTGTAGAGAATGTCTCCGCGTGCGTTGAGATGCATCTGTTCAGGTAAGTTGCGAGATCCTATGACGGTGTCAAGTTTTGATGTCTGACCATCTATTTGAAAGTTTCCTGTAACGTTGCCTCCAAGGATACCCTGCCCATTGGACACAAAAGGGAATGCCAATAGGATAGCAAAGGGAAAAAGGTGTTTTTTCATTGCTTGTTTACTGATTAATCAATTCTTTGATTTTTTCGTAAAGTTCTTCTTCATCGCCCTCGACGAATGAGGTATGCTGCCATACAATCTCGCCGTTTCCATTGACAAGGAAGGTGTGTGGCACGTTTACAACATTCATTGCACGCTTAAAATCCTGATTTTGGTCGAGATATATTTCATATTCCCATCCGTTTCCATCAACATGAGGCTTGACTTTTGATGCCGAGCGGGAATCGTCAATAGAGATTGCTACCAGTTTTACTTCAGTTTCTTCCTGCCACTGTTCATAGAGCTCCTTGATAGTGTTGAGTTCTCGATTGCATGGCTTGCACCAAGTAGCCCAAAAACTGATAATCATTGGTTTACCGTTATTTTTGATAACAGAGGTCTCGACAGTTTTACCATCTATGGTTTTGATGGTGACATTTTCCGGGACTTTTGCATTTTGGGCAGAAACTAATCCGCATAAAAGGATTAAAAGTGCGGTGAAAAAAATTTTTTTCATAAGTTATAAAGTGTTAAAAATTATATACTTGATTTTATTATAAATTAAAAAGGGAGTTGTATTTTAAAAGCAAATTTTTAAATTTATATGTTGAATAAAATCCTTTAGTATAGGTTATTTATTAGGTGGTGATGCATAGTTCAGTGTCAGTGATATTAATGCCTCGCGAAATTGGTTGTCAGGAAGTTGAAACAGATTATGTAAAGCTTTTTTTCGGTGTTCTTCCAGTGCGATGATGCTTTTTTCAATGGCCTCTGAGGCATTGATAATTCCAATTATGGATTGAATGTCGTCATCAGTTATTGTTTCTTTATTTAGTATCGTCAGATGTCGTTCTCTTGTATAAGGATCACATTGGGACAGCAGATTTATTATCGGCAGTGTGCATTTGTGTTCTTTAATGTCGTTACCACAAGGCTTGCCAGTTATGTTAGATGGAAGAAAATCCATGATGTCGTCTCGAATCTGAAAAGCCATTCCGAACTCAAGTCCAAATTGTCTGGCGGCATTCATTGTAGTATTCGACTTGTTTGGAGACAATGCAACACCTACAATACAACATGCCGAGAGGAGTGAAGCGGTCTTATTTTGTATGATTTCCAAATAGGTGGATTCTTCAGTATCGTATTTCCCAGTATACTGTTGTTGCATTAGTTCACCGACGCTCATGCTGATAACGGTTCGTGTTACTATTTGTGTTATCTCCTTGTTGTCTATGTCGTTGAGAATCTTCATGACCTGGGCAAGATAGTAGTCTCCCATAAGTACAGCCGTTTTGTTTCCCCATATATTGTTAACCGTAGGGTTACCACGACGTAGGTCTGAATTGTCAATCACGTCGTCGTGGATGAGTGTGGCAGTATGAAGGGTTTCAAGGGCTGCAGCAACAGTAAAAAGAGGATAACGTGCATCTGTTTTCAGGGGTAGACCGCAGCAGCAAGAGGTGAGTAAAGCGAGTAGGGGACGTAGTTGCTTTCCATGTGATTTGGATACATGATCTCCCACCATTCCGATTAATGGAATATATGAGACAGTCATTTTGTCAAGGGCTGTCTGGTAATGCTTGAGTATTGGGGCTACGAGCTGTTCTATTTCAGGAAGTGTCATTGGTTTCTCTAAAGTCTTGTTGTTTTGTTATACTCTTGTACCCGATGCTATTACAATGGCGACCTGGTTGTCCAAACTGTCATTTATTGAAATATGGAACACGGCATTTCGCTTGCCTTGACGGATTCGATTTGAGATGGCTATGAGTCTGTCACCTTTGCATTGGGATAGAAAATGAATGGTAGATGATGTTGACACCCATTGCGGTTCGTTACCTTCGGATAATATTTGACTGTTTGCGGCAATGGCGAATACAAAATCTGCAAGGGTAAATAAAACTCCTCCCATAATTGCACCTTTGGCGTTACGATGAACGTCTCTTAGCGACAACGAGCACTCCACATGGTCATTGTCGACATGTTCGATAACAATGCCTGTAAGGCCTGTGGCATATTTATCGTTCGAGAAGATATCGCGTGCCTTTTGTGTCAGGTCCATTTTTGTAATTTAGTTGTTCAGTTTTAACTCACGGAGTTTATTGTAGAGTGTTTTGGAGACTTTGCATAGCGGCAGTCTCAACTGGTTGGTAATACGTCCTTCGATTTCGAGCAGAGCTTTAACACCGCTGGGATTGCCCTCCTCGAAAATAGCGTTGATGATGGGTAGAAGTTTGTAATGTAATGGTAGAGCTTTCTTTATATCTCCTTTTTGGGCGAGATGAACCATATCTGACATCTCTTTGGGGTAGACATTGGCCACAACGGAAATAACTCCGGAAGCTCCCATTGCCATCATGGGGAGAGTGAGGGCGTCGTCACCGGAGATAACTTTGAAAGAGGCTGGTTTTCTGCGTAGGATTTCCATGATTTGTGTCATGTTACCCGATGCCTCTTTTATGCCAATAATATTGGGGCATTCTGATGCAAGTTGAAGGGTTGTTTCCGCTGATATGTTGCACGATGTTCTACCCGGAACATTGTAGAGTATTACAGGAACAGGAGAAACATCGGCAATGCTTTTGAAATGTTCTACAAGGCCTCGCTGTTGAGGTTTATTGTAGTAGGGGGCGACAGAGAGAATGCCACTTATTCCATCGAAATTTGTTTGACTGATGGCGTCGGTGACAGCACGGGTATTGTTGCTACCCATGCCTAAAACTATGGGTAATCTGCCGTTTACGGATTCGACTATAAATTGCAGGAGAGCCGTGCGCTCGCTCTCAGTCATTGTAGCAGCTTCACTTGTTGTTCCAAGTGCTACAATATAATCTACACCAGAATTAATAACATATTCTATTAGCTCCTCAAGTTTGGAAAAGTCAATGGTTTCCTGTTTGCGGAATGGTGTTATAAGTGCAACACCTGTACCAGAGAAGGGTTCTTTTTTTGCCACGATGATTGGTATTAAATGATTAATATTATTTCTTGATTATCTTTAAGTATTTGACTATTTGTTCTATGTAGTTTTTAAAGTCCATGGAGCCGTCGCCTTGGATTGTCATGTCGTACATCTCCATTATTCCTTCATCTGATTCTGAATCGTTGTTGGAATAGCCCACTTTAAGGTCTGCATTGCACAAGGTGGTGACGTATTTGCCAAAGAAATTAGGTTGGATGGTGCTGTCAATCAGCAAATCATATTTATTATTCAAAAACTGGTCAATGACACCGTCTTTAGGCAGCCCCATAAAGGAGAAGTCCTCTTTTTCGTGACAGATTGTAGACTTTGTATGTGTGAAGATGTAATTTATTTCATATTTGTAAGGATGAAATCCGATGATAAATATTGACTTGCCTTGACTTTCTTGTGCGGTGATAAAACGTTGGATTAGTTTCCAAAACTCCATATCGCCGACGGTGAAGATAAGTCCTATGGTTTTGATGTTGTCCCAGTTTTGTATTTTTTTTGTTCTGGGTTGTTGCATCAAATTGCGTATTTGACGTTGTTGATATTTGTTTTTTATAAAACCGTTCATTTTCTTAAAACAATTCAAGTTGACGATATAGGGTAAAGGACTTGCGGTGTAGGGGTGTGATGCCAAATTGTTCGATGGCATCGTAGTGCTTGGATGTAGGATAGCCTTTGTTGCTGTCCCAGCCGTATTGGGGATAGAGCGCATGTTGTTGAGTCATGTACTCGTCACGGTATGTCTTGGCCAGTATTGAAGCCGCAGCTATCGACTGGTATTTCCCGTCTCCTTTTACAATGCAGTAATATGGGAGATCAGTCTCGTTAACAAACCTGTTACCGTCGATAAGCAGTTCTTGCGGTTGTACGTTAAGTTGCTTGACAGCGAGGTTCATGGCGTGAAATGATGCTCGAAGAATATTAAGTTCGTCAATTCCATTGTTGTCTACCATAGCCACAGCCCATGCGATTGCATCGTGTTCAATCTGTACACGCAACTTGTTGCGTTGACTGGCGGTGAGTTTTTTTGAATCATTGAGCGATTCATTGCTATAGTCATTAGGCAAGATGACTGCAGCGGCATAGACCGGACCTGCCAGACATCCACGCCCGGCTTCGTCGCATCCTGCTTCGATCACAGATTTGTTATGGTATGACAATAGCATAATTATGTGATTATTGAACTGACTATTAATATCCAGAATAGTGTTTCACTGATCCAAGGACGTTTTCTGTCTTGGGAGAGGAAGAGATTGGCAAGGAATGCAAAAGGGATAGCGGCAAACTGCGTGTTAATGGTGAATATTTGGTAATAGAAGAGCATGACACTTGCTGCAACAAGGGGTAGTATAACGACGCCGCTGTTTATACGTTGTTGTATGGTTTTGTCGTTGAGTGATGAGAGTAAGTTTAGCAGTGCAGCCATAAGCATTAATATGAATATTATGTTTGTGGCAATTTCTAATCCGTTGTCATAGCTTGTGACAACATTGAGGTTTGTGATATCATATTGCAGCAGTATGAAGTAGTAATCGAATTTATCAGAAAGAAAAGCATACGAAAAAAGAATGATTGACGGTGCTATCAATCCTAAAATTGAAACAATGAAAGCGCGCCAGTTGTATAACTTATAAATGACAAAAACCCCAAATAGTGGCACTATATACGTTAATGATGGCATGTGGCACATGCCAGCCATGGCAACAAGAAATGAGGCATTGAAGTTTTTCTCAATATCCAACGACGAGCTACCCTCAGACAAAAGTTGGTTACATGCTGCAATAATGAAAATATTGGAAAAAAGAGTAGGGGTAATTGTCAGATTTTCGCTGCTCCAACTCATTGCAACCAGATACATCAGTGTTGGAAGCAGACTTCCGACTTTTGACATTTTGTGGTTAAACAGCATTAAGTTTATCCAGGCACCTTCTATGAGGACTATCAAGAGAGCTATGGCACTCGCCAATCTGGGTAATGGTGAAAGAAGTCCGAAAATTATTTCGTAAATAGGAGAAAAATGCTCTTCATAAACAGGTGTTATCGGTGCAATAAAAGCCCTGACCCACAGCGCAATGGCAGCGAGTATTATGACAAGAATCTGTCCGATTGTATTGTTTTTGAAGAGCTTCAACATGTTAGTTCTTGACTACTTTTGCTGTACGTATTCCAGTTATGTCGTGTACACGAAGGAAGTAAACACCTCTCGGAAGTGTTGAAATGTCAATGGTGGCTTGGCCACTGACAGTCTGTTGCAGTATTTTGCGTCCGTCTGACGAGAAGAGTTCCATCTGCTCGGGTTTATTGCTGCCGGTGAGAACAGTGACATTGTCACGGGTGGGATTGGGGAACGCCACAAGACGTGGTGTAATATTGGATGCCTCTTCAACACTTAACAGATCGTAGGCGGCATTAACGGCATGGAGGGCATCAACCTTACCATGTCCCCATCGTACACTCACGCTGTCGTTGGCATGTAACAGACCTGTTTGCATATCGTTACGTGCTGTTGAGAAGAGAATCTCGCGGATACGGTCAACACTGAGATTGGGGTTGGCTTGAAGCATCAGCGCCACCACACCGGCAACAGCAGGTGACGACATCGAAGTGCCGCTCATTGAACCCCATGTGTAGTTGCGACCATTGGACATCGCAGAATATACTGCGGGGTAGTTGCCGACGTTCTGCCAAGAAGAGATGGATGAAACCACAGACAGTCCAGGAGCCGATATTTCAGGTTTTGCCCTTCCGTCAAGAGTGGGACCATAACTTGAGAATGATGTTATTCCGCCAATATGCTGGCCATAGTCGGATGAGTGTGCTGCAACGGTAATTGTTTTGTTAGAACATCCAGGTTCACCGATACCATAATATTTGTCCCCTTTGACGCATTTTAATGTGCTGTTGTTTTCAAAGTTACATCCAGTATTTCCTGCATGATTCTGCACGTTACCCACATTCCAGATATTTACAACGGTCTCAGTGTCGGCAACACATTTCATTATCAATTTATAACCGCTGTTTCTACTAACATTAAGTAGTGCATGGGGGCGTCCGTCAAGAGGATTGGCACTTTCTGTCATCACGTCAAAGCGTATGGTGTCGTTGTCGGCGACCACAAACGATTCGAGATAATCGATGTCGTCGTCCGTGCTGAAAAGTGGGGAATCGAAAATCATGGAAATGTCAGTGTTTTTCGCCAGGCTGAAACCAACTTTGAATCCTTTGGGTTGCTGTCCTTCTTCGGCAGGTTCTCCCCAATAGATGAGAGCCTGGCCTATGCCGCCGCTAAGGTATGTGGCAATGGATCTAAGAGTGTCGTTGTTGCCGAAATAGTGCTGAATATGATAGTTGCAATCTCCATTGTTGCCGCCACTGGTAACAAATACTATGCCCGAATCGGAATAAGCGTCTATGGCTTGGCTTACATATGAGGTACCGTCGAGCGTGCTGAATGTATACATGCCCCAGCTACCGTTAATGACCAGACGTTTGCCTTCATCTTGGGCCACTCTTTTCATCCATGCCACCTGGTCGAGCCATGAGGCCTCGTCAAGATACCACGAACCCAACAGAAATTGAGCTTTGGGTGCTTGTCCTATTACATGACCGTCGTTGGTGCCATTGCCTCCACAGATGCCAGCTACATGGGTTCCATGTGTGCCATAGTTGTATAAGCCGGATGTGTCGCCTTTTGCAGTCTTGAGTTCATCATAGGTGGTATATTCGGTGCCGTAGTCGAAACCGTCTGGAGCAGGTCCCGAGAGTTTGAATTGATCCCAGGCACGCAGGATGCGTGGATTGCTTTTCTTGTTAAGGTTGGGATGGGTGTAGTCAAACCCCCAGTCTGTTATGCCGATAATAACCCCTTCACCGTTGAAAGGCATAGGCACACCCAAACCAGCCTGGACGCTGTCGGTACGTGTATCTTCGCGAGTCTTGTCCATCATTGGAGCAACGCGATGTGCAACGCTGAACGATATGATACCTTTGCATTTTTCAAGACATTGTAACTTGTCTACAGGTGCACGCATTGAGACTATGGAAGCAACTCTCGAAGTGACTTTTATACCATCCGATTCCAACTTGGAAGCATCAAACGTATTGTCGACTTTGGCTACTACACCGATGAATGGTTGGCCTTTGATGTAACGTATCGGATAGCGGTCCACCAGTTGTTTCGGCATTTTTTCCACGCTTTTCGATGAGTTATAGCATTTTATCAATGCTCGTGTTTCAACGGAACTTTTGTTTTGTGCCGAAATGTTTGAGGTTACAAAACCGACGACAATGAGTAATACGGCATATTTTAGCTTTGTCATGGGATTATTTGTGTGTTTTATATGAGTTATACAAGTTTTTCGACAAGTGCTGGTACAGCGGCCAGGTCACTCTCTTCCGGATTCCACAAAGAGCGGATGTTTTCGTCTATGACTTCGAAGCCGGCATCGCGCAGACGTTCCTGCAATATCTTAACCGATTCACCGCTCCATCCGTAACATCCGAAAGCAGCCGCACGTTTGTTCTTGAATTTAAGCTGTTTTGCAAATTCAAGCCAACCAGCAACACTTGAAAGTATGCTGTTGCTTACAGTGGGAGAACCTAAAGCGATGGCTTTCGATTTGAAAACTTCTGTCATAATCTCGTTTTTGTCGGCTTTGGAGATGCTGAAAACCTTAACTACTGTGTCAGGGCTTTGTTTGTGAATTTCCTCGGCTATGCGGTGGGCAATTTTGGTAGTGCCCTCCCACATGGTATCGTATATTACTGTGATTTGATTCTCTTGGTAGGCATTGGCCCATTCGGCGTATTTTTTTACTATTTGTAGTGGATTGTCACGCCAAATGGCACCGTGTGAAGGAGCAATGATATCAAACTGCAGGTTCATACCTTCAATCTCGACAAGTTTTTTTGCAACAAGTGGTGAGAATGGATTGAGAATATTGGTATAGTATTTTATTGCCTCTTTGTATAGCAGGCATTGGTTGGCTTTGTCGTTGAAAAGTTCCTCGACTGCAAAATGCTGGCCAAATGCATCGTTGCTGAAAAGAATGTTGTCGCCAGTCATGTAGGTGGCCATAGAGTCTGGCCAATGAAGCATCTTCATCTCGACGAAGACTAATTTCTTGCCATTTCCAATCTCTAAAGTGTCACCAGTTTTCACCACGTTGAAATTCCATCCACGTTTGCCGTATTGTCCTTCAATGCTCTTCACTGCTTGTGCGGTGCAGTAAATAGGTGTTTCGGGAATTTCAGCCATAAGAGCTGTTAGTGCACCGGAGTGGTCGCATTCGCCGTGGTTGGCAATGATGTAGTCTATTTTCTTTAGGTCAATTTCTTTCTTTAGGTTCTCGACGAAATCAAATCTGTGAGGGGTCCACACTGTATCAATAAGAACAGTCTTTTCCTCCTCGACAAGGTATGCGTTTTGGCTTGAGCCATTAAGAATGGAATAGTCGTCGCCATGGAAAGTCTCAAGTTCCCAATCGATATAACCGACCCAGCTCACATTGTTTTTTACTTGTTTTCTCATTGGATAGCTATTAAGGTTATTATTTTGATTATGCTTTTGGATTGCTGTTCCCCCTTTTCCTGTAGACAAGGAAGAGGGCTCCTGCCATTGCGGCAATCATGACAAGGGAGATGATAAGCGTGATGGTATCGAGGCGGTGCAATGTCGGGGCCTCGTTGACAAACTCTATGGTATGGTCGCCAGCAGGAACGACAATGGCACGAAGCACGTAGTCTGCACGAATGTATTTGGCAGGTTCGCCGTCGATGTAGGCACGCCAGTCCGGTTCGTAGTATATTTCGGAAAACACAGCAAGTCTTGGCTGATTGGTGTGTGACTTGTATGTTAGATGGTCTGGCGTCTGTGGGTAGGTGTGGACAACGGTTATGGTCTCGCTGCTGTCGCGTGGTGATTGTTTTGCGTCGACATTGAACTTTGATTTGTCAACAATTGCAGTGCAATAGGGGTCGAAGTCGTTCAGTGCTAATATTTCTTCGTTGGGGTTCTCGACATATTTTATCTGTTCCACCAGCCAGCAACAGCCAAGAGCCGTCGTTCTGCGGACTGGCCTGGGTTGATTCTGCAAGTTGAGCATCATGTACCGTGCGTTGAGCATGTCAAGTACAGGATAAGGCTCGCTGACAGACAGCAGGGGCTGTTGGTCCATATAGCCATGCATTCCAATCTGACAATTGTTGACATAGTCATAGAGCTTCTTGCTTCCCAAATAGAAATCAATCAGGTCTTGGTAGCGGCGTAGTTTTGCGGCACTATATCCACCGATTTCATTATGGAAAGCACTGGGACGGGAGTCATTGAAGGTGTTGACTGTAAGGTCATATACTCTATAGTCCTTGTCGCCGTTTGTTGCGGCAGTCTGGTCAAGTAGTTGCTCTGTCGGTGTGCGGTAGAGGGAGACGCGTTCAGGCGAGGAGTAATTGTTTTCGTTCAGGTAACGATTGTCGACACCCCATAGATCAATTGCCACAAGAATGGTCAGTATAGCAATTACTATGCCGGATTTTTTGATTTTGGCGTTTACGAACAGCAACAATGTTACCATCGCCAGGGCTATAAAGATTATTGAACGAATAGAGTCGCGTACAAATAGGCTGCAACGCTCATTGTAAAGCATATCTTGGAAGACGGGCCACTGATTGCCGAGTTGGGCTTTGTATTGTTCGTCCACTATACCTTCGAACGAGAGTTTCGATTTTGCAACAATGATTCCAATCAGTAGTATGCCACCAACGATGCCGCTTGCCCAATATAATGCGCGGACAAGTCTCTTGCGAGCATCGTAGTCATCGACTTTATCTTTTTTGTCCTCTTTGTTTTTCAGTGTATCAATTATGGTTTTTAGTGTAAGAGTTGCCATAATGGTCATGGTGACGTTGGCGAGGACGAGGCTCATCGACGGGGTGCGAAACTTGTTGTAGAGTGGGAGGTTGTTGAAGAGGAATTCGTTGAGTGGCAAGAAATGACGTCCCCATGACATCACGATTGCTATTAATGTGGCAATGACAATCCACCACAGCTCCGGTCCGCGAACCACGAAGCATCCGAGTACGAATAGGAAGATAATTATGGCACCAAAATAGACAGGTCCTGAAGTAAATGGTTGATCGCCCCAATAGAGCGGAGCCTGTTTGTATCCAGTGCGTCGTGCCCATTCGCTGTCGTCGGCAACACTTTCTCCCGAGCTGCCTCCCATGGCTCCGGGCACAAGAATAGTGTATGTCTCACCTACACCATAACTCCAGCTGAAAGCATAGTTTATGTCAAGGCCTCCGCTCTGTGTGGCTCCGGAGTTGGTCTCGTTGTTCATTCCAAGATCCTGTGGTGTAACCGTAATCTCGCTGCCTCCACGCATGGTAACCTTTGCGTACTCCTGGTTTACGGTAAGATGGCGGTAATTGCCCCCGACCGCAAAGAGACATCCAACAAGTAGAATGCCTACAATAGCAAGCATTTGCTTGAACCATTTGTCCTTGATGGCATAGACCAGATATATAAGGCCTATCAATATACCGCCAATCATGGTGTAGAAAGTGATCTGTATATGGTTGAAGGTTATCTGCAGACCCAGAGAGAGGGTGAAGATTATTGTTCCCCAGATAAGAGGTTTCCATTTTATTTTTTTATTGTCCACAGATCGCAAAGACAAAACCATTCCGGCAAGAACAGGGGCAATCATAGCCATCGCCCAAGCCTTTGTGATGTGACCGGCCTCGATGATGATGATGTTATAACTTCCAAGTCCGAAAGAGACAGCTCCAAGCAGGGCAAGCCACGGATTACATCCAAAGGCTATCATGGCTACATAGAAACCTATAAGGTAGAGCCATAGCACGCCAATATTGCGCTCAACGCCGAGAGGACGCATAATCAGGATGGACTTAAGAGGAGTGAATACCGACTTCTGAGGTTCCACGGCAGTCTGGTAGCCGGGCATTCCGCTGAACATTGATGGGTTCCAGTTTGGAACTGTTCCTGTCGAGTCAGCGACAGTCTTTTGTTGGTGTGACATTGCTTCGGCTTTCTGCATATCGCCCTGTACGACTACTTCGCCACTAAGTACAGGAGAGAAATAGATACATGCCACAATCAGCATGATGACAATGGCAAGGATGTGGATAAGGCTTTTTTTCAATTTATTGTTCATTTTCTTCGTTTTTCATTGGGTAAGCAATACGGACATGGTATATGCTCATTATTTTTTCTTTAAGTCTTGTGCGTATCTGTGTGATGTCTTGGAGGGTAAGTGGACAGTTGTTAAGTTGGTTCATCGCTGTTTTTTCGTCTATGATTTTGTCAACCATCTTGTCGATACTCTCTTTGTCATGATTTTTAAGGCTCTTGCATGCGGCTTCCACAGAGTCGACAAGCATGACCACAGCAGTCTCGCGGCTGAATGGGGTTGGACCCGCATAGCGGTAGTCCGAGATATTGATTTCCCCGTCGGGGTGGTGTAGCTTAGCCTGTGCATAGAAATAACCTGTCACTGTAGTGCCGTGGTGGGTGCGAATGAAATCTGTCACCTCGGTTGGCAGACGGTATTTCTTTGCCAAAGCAATTCCGTCACGAACATGTTGCGTGATGATGTGGGCACTTTCTTCATAGTCCAGATTATCGTGAGGGTTGAAGCCGTTATTTTGGTTTTCTGTGAAGTAGAGGGGAGCTTGTATTTTCCCAATGTCATGGTAGAGGGCACCCACTTTGGCAAGCAGTGCATTACCCCCAATTTCATTGATAAGATCCTCGGAAATGTTTGCAACCTGTATTGAATGTTGGAATGTTCCTGGAGCTTTCTGCGACAGTTCGCGCAGAGCGGGGGTGTTTGTGCTTGAAATTTCCATTAATGTCAGGTTGGTAGTCATGCCGAACATGCGCTCGAAGATGAAAATCATCGGGTAGGAGAGGAGCGTAAGCATTGCGTTGATGAAGAATATCAGGAAACGTTCAGGCTCTATGCTTGCAAATCTGGTGTCGGTACTCAGCACACCGGCAATGTATATCAGTGAATATGTCGAGAAAATGACAAGAGCTACAGCAAAGAAACTGCTGCGTTTTTCAAAATTGCGCACAGTAATGATGCTCATCATACCGGAAACCAACTGATAGAAAATGAATTCGTAACTATTGGGTACCATGTTGCCAATTATGATGACCGCCACGATATGGATGTAAAGTGCAACACGCATGTCGAAAAAGATACGCATCAGTATCGGTACCATACATACTGGAGCTATCAATACAAAATCAGCATTACTGCGTACGATTAGAGCCACTACAGCGGAAATGAAAATCACAATAAAGAAGGCAAATGTTACCTTCTTCAGGTCGTCAAGCATCGAGTGACGGATGTTTTTCAAGAAGATGTAAAGTGCTACAAAAGCAATAATACATAACAACGCCTGACCGATGTAGTGCATCACTATGTTGTATTCTGTCATCTTCTCTTTCGACTCCATCTCTGCCAACGATTCTATGGCCTGTGCGGTTTCCTCATCCACACGCTGTCCTTTGGCGATGATAAGTTCTCCCTGCTGAATCATACGAGACGAATAGCTGACCTGCGAAAGGCGTGTCTCGAGTTCTAAATGAGTGCGTTCTGCATCGAAAACAAGCGATGGTAAAAGTATGGAATCTTTCAGAAGTGTGTATAGTTTTGCGGCTTCATCGGGATCGTTGACAGACTGTGACACTAACCTATCCACGTCGTCAGGCCTTCTTACTTCATTTGCGGATGCTTCACGGCCTACATTACCTGAAAGAATCAGTATGTGCCCGTTTCCACTATGCTTTTCCTCATCCCATTCATCGTTGTTGCAATATCCCTCGCCTCCATAAACGACACCAATAATTTGCCTGGCTAACGAAAGTTGTCGTTGTGGCAGTTTCATGGCGACCAATCTTTCCGTAGACTTACCTTTGGCGCTACTGTCTACTTTGTAGTATTTTATGGATTCGCTCTTAATCCTTGAAATCTCCTCTGCAGTCTCAGCATTTGTCTTTAGTACTGTAAAGTCATACGGAGCATAGAGGTCATCACTTCTCCAAAAGGATCCTACGGAATAGTCGTATTGTACTCGAGCAAAGTTATTGGGGAACATTATCAATATGAGCACTACTGTGAACGCCATAATCCCCAACAGGTATAATATACGCAAATGCGATACGACGTATGATATGAATTTTCTCATCTGAAATATATGATTACACAAAAGAATCTGCAAAAATACAAAAAAAAGTTCGATTTCTGACACAATAAAAAAAGTTTATTATTTTTGCTTTTTGGATATGACTTTTAAAGATTTATATAAGCGGTTGATTGTTTGGAGAATGCGGCATATTAGCGACCGCGTTTTTCTGGTTATGCTCAGTGTTGTAGTCGGATTGTTTGCTGGACTTGCCGCAGTATTATTAAAGACTTTGGTACATTTAACCAACCGTTTTTTACTCCAGTTTGAAATACCCACTTTTGTCGGTGGTAATTTGCTCATACTTCTATATCCTGCCATAGGCGTTCTCCTAACTATACTTTTTGTCCGCTTTGTGGTCAAAGGAGATATAGGTCATGGCCTTCCATCTGTCTTGCTTTCGTTGTCCCGTAAAAATGGTGTACTTCCTGCTCGCAACATGTATTCTTCACTTGTTGCCTCAACTTTAACTGTTGCATTTGGAGGCAGTGTCGGACTTGAGGCTCCTATAGCATCCACCGGCAGTGCTATAGGTTCCAATATTGGGCGCTTCTTCAGGTTGAGTTCCCGTGATGTCAAAATGCTTCTTGGTTGTGGCGCTGCAGGCGCTATTGCTGGTATCTTCAAGGCACCCATAGCCGGTGTCCTTTTTGTTATTGAAGTCTTCATGTTTGACATGACGGCCACTTCAATATTGCCATTGATGCTTGCTGCTGCAAGTGCATCTACGGTGGCATACTTTCTCATGGGTAATGACCTGCAGTTCGCCTTTAATGTGGTAGGCGAGGTTGGATTGTCTCAAATTCCCTATTATATTGTTTTGGGTGTTTTCTGCGCCGTGGTTTCAATTTATTTTTTAAGGGTTACGGACAAGGTTGAGGATTGGTTCGCTCGTCGAAAAAGTCAGTTGAGCCGTACTGCCATTGGTGTCCTGTCACTTGGCCTTCTCATATTTCTCTTTCCTCCATTGTTCGGGGAAGGATATTCTTTTCTGACAGAACTTTTGAGAGGTGATGATGATTTGTTGTTTGAACACAGTGTTTTTTCGTCGTTTAGCAACAATAACTGGATGGTGATTTTCTATATCTTTGCACTGATTCTTTTCAAAGCTGTGGCAACTGCCACGACCATAGGATGCGGCGGTGTTGGAGGTACATTTGGACCTTCACTTATCATTGGTGGAATGTCGGGTTATTTCATCTGTATGCTTTCCAATCAACTCGGATTTCCTCCTCAGTCTACTGCGAACTTTGCACTCGTAGGTATGGCAGCCGTGATGACCGGTGTGATGCACGCTCCTTTTATGGCAATTTTCCTTATAGCTGAAATTACTGGCGGATATGCACTTATGATGCCTCTGTTTGTCGCCTCCTCGATAACCTATCTCTGTGTGTCTCCGTTTGAACGCCATTCAATCTATGCTCGCAAACTTGCTGAACATGGCGATTTGATGACACACGACAAAGATACTTCCGCATGGCATCTCATGAATCTCAGAAAACTTATTGAAACCAATTTTGTCGTTGTACGTGAGGGTGATATGCTACGCGATTTGGTTGAAGCCATTAAATATTCTCGCAGAAACGTCTTCCCTGTACTATCAAGTGATGATAAGTTTTTAGGAGTCATTCATCTTGATGATGTGAGACAGATTATGTTTCATCCGGAACTCTATGACAATACACCTGTGCAGAACCTTATGCACGATATTTCGGAAGGTGATATCGTACGCATTAGCGAACCGCCAGAGGAGGTCGTCAACAAATTCAAAGTCGGCAACCGCTATAATCTTATTGTGATTGACGATGAAGGCTATTATCTCGGTGTTCTTTCGCGAGCCAACACTTTCTCGGCCTATCGTCGTTTTGTCAGTTCTCTTTCGGAAGAATAATAAGAGGCATCGGGATTAGCTGTTGCTTGTTCCGGTACCGGTCTTTTTCTCCACCTTGATGTAGTTGGGCATTGGAACAACATAACTGCCTACATTAAGTGAAGGTTTGATACGCAGGCCTACTTTTGACGATGTGCCGTCATTCTTAAAACTGCTTACGAAGTTCTTGAGCGAGCTGATACCGTCCTTGCTGAACATGCTATACAGGTCGGTGTTTACTCCAAGAGGCACGGTGGTTGTGGCGTTTTTTGTAATTGTGTAACTATTGTTGTTGCGACCGTCGGCAAACTGTTTCCCGTCAATGTCGAGAATCCAGTCCATAGTTGAAAGCATGGCATTGTTCTCGGTGGGGTTTTTGACATCGATATTGACGTTCATAGCCATTGGCACTTGCTTGCTGACAAGAGCAGAAGTCAATTTTAGAACATCAGCTGCTGAAATGTTTCCATTGGTGATTGATTTAACATTGACACCTGCTATGGTGAGGCCGCTGACATTTTTCAGACTATACTCGCAGTTGGCAAGGTTGGCCAGTCCTGCAAGCTGGTTTGCAGTAGTCTGCAAAAGGCTGCAGGCAGAGAGCGTAATACATGTAGCTGCAACCAAAAAACAATTTATAATTCTTTTCTTCATATTGTTAGAGTTTTTTTTATTTAAACCTTTCAAAATGCAAATTTACGAAAAAAATATTGTTGGAAAAACGGTTTATAAAACTTTTCGTAGGTATAGCTGTTTTTTAATTATTGTATGTAATTTTGCAAATTATTTATTATTGGAAAAATGGACGAAGAAAATAACGATATTATCCAAGGACAGGAAGAACAACAGTTTGATGTTCAAGACAACATGAATACACGCAATGACGGCGAGACAATATCGCTAAATGCAATGTTCAAGGATTATTGGGTGGATTATGCGTCTGATGTTATTTTGGATCGCAGTGTTCCATCTGTCGACGATGGATTAAAACCTGTTCAGAGACGCATCCTTCATGCTATGAAGGAGACTGATGATGGACGTTTTACCAAGGTCGCCAATATTGTCGGCAACACCATGCAATATCATCCTCATGGCGACGCTTCCATCAAGGATGCTTTGGTGAACATGGGACAAAAGGATCTTCTCGTTGACTGCCAGGGTAACTGGGGAAACATTCTGACCGGTGACGATGCCGCCGCTCCCCGTTATATAGAGGCTCGCCTCTCCAAATTCGCCAACGAAGTCGTGTTTAACAAGAAAACAACAGAATGGAAACCATCATACGACGGTCGAAAACAGGAACCTGTTTCGTTACCAATAAAATTCCCTCTACTATTGGCACAAGGAACAAAAGGTATTGCCGTCACACTCACCTCTTTGATACTCCCATACAATTTCTGCGAATTGCTTGAGGCCTCAATCAAAATACTTCAAAATGTTCCTTTTGAGATTTTTCCCGATTTTCCAACGGGAGGTCTTATCGATGTGTCCAAGTATAACGACGCAGCTATTGGTGGTAAATTGCGCATACGTGCGAAGATGCACTATGACGAGAAGCGCAAGGGTATAGTTATTACAGAATTACCTTATACTGTCACTACGGATATACTTATTGACAGTATTATCAAAGCCAATGAGAAAGATAAAATCAAAATCAAGAAGGTAGACGACAATACTGCTGCAGAGGTGGAAATCGTGGTATATCTGCCTCAAGGGATGTCTCCTGACCAAATGATTGATGCACTCTATGCCTTTACAAGCTGTCAGATTAGCATAACTCCACAGACTTGTGTCATCGTTGACAACAAACCTGTTTTTATGACAGCATCGGACATCCTTCGTCATTCCACGATGCGTACCAAGGATCTGTTGCGTCAGGAGCTTGAAATTCAACTTGCAGAACTTGAAGACAAATGGCATTGGGTGTCACTTGAGAAGGTTTTCTTCGAAAAACGCATATACAAACAGTTGGAAAAGGACCAGGCCAGCTGGGATGATCAAGTCTCAGCTATCGAGAAGGCGTTTGACCCATACCGAAAACTGTTCAAACGTGAGATTACCCGCGAGGATGTTCTGAAACTGTGCGAAAAACCCGTGAGAAAAATCTCCAAGTTCGACATCAAAAAGGCTGATGAAGAAATAGAGAACATCGAAATAAATATCGATGAGACAAAGAATCACCTCGAACATTTGACCGAATATGCAATAGGTTATTTCCGCCATATCCTTGAAAAGTACGGCAAAGGTCGTGAACGTAAAACGGAGATACGCAACTTTGAAGATATTCAAGCCGTCACCGTCGCTGTAGCCAATGAAAAATTATATGTCAACCGCACAACAGGTTTTGCTGGTTACGGACTCAAAAAGGACGAAGGTGCCGAGTATGCATTTGACTGCTCAAAAATGGACGATATTATCGTTTTCCGCAAAGATGGCTCTATGATTGTGACAAAGGTACAGGAAAAAGGTTTCGTAGGTAGTAATGACTGTAAGGAGATTGAATATATTGGCCTCTTCCGTAGGGGCGATGAACGTACGGTATACAACATGATATACCGTGATGGGGCTTTCGGATTCGTCTATGTCAAACGATTCTCTGTGCTTGGTATTACACGAGACAAGGAATATCCACTCACCAAAGGTACTAAAGGATCCAAGATTCTATATTTTACTGCCAATCCCAATGGAGAGGCTGAGACGGTGACAATCCATCATGTCTCGAAACCAAAATTGAAAAAGACAAGTTTCGATTTCAACTTTGCTTCACTTGCAATAAAAGGGCGCTCGTCAATGGGAAATATATTGACTCGCAATGCTGTGCGTAGCATCAATATGAAAGGCGAGGGAGTATCTACACTCGGTGCCAGAAAGATATGGTTCGACGAAAGTGTTAAACGCCTCAATGTCAATGAGGCAGGTACTTATCTCGGTGAATTCAAGGGCAAAGACAAGATTTTGACTTTGATGTCGTCAGGTCATATCCGTACCACAAATTTCGATTTGTCCAACCATTATGACGACGATCTGCTGGTTATACGTAAATATGCTCCAAAAACAATTATTAGCGTTGTATACCAGGCTGCAGACAGTGGCAGTTATTATTTGAAACGTTTCCAGGTAGAGGAGTTTGACAAAAAAACATCATTCCTTGACGAGGGTTCTGGCGATAAAATGATTACATTCGCTCTTGACACATTCCCACGTCTTGAGGTTAGATATGATGAAAATTCAAACAAGAAAATCGAATCGGAAATAATTGAAGTGAGCGATTTTATTGCAGTCAAAGGCTATAAGGCTAAAGGTAAACGTATTACTACTGTACCAGTAAAAGAGTTTTCATGGTTGGATCCCTTGCCTGAACCAGAACCCGAACCAGAGCCGGAAGATGTAGAAATAGACGACATTCCATTTGACGATCGTGAAGGTTTTGCTGAGGGTACACAGACCACATTGTTCTAATTTAAAGTAAAAAGCAATGAAGATATTGGTTGTTTTGCCGAGATTTCCATTCCCTCTTGAAAAAGGTGACAAGTTGAGGGCCTATAATCAGATAAAGTCCTTGGCTCAGAAAAACGAAATACATCTTTTTGCCTTGTCACATACTGGTGTTGGAGAGGATGCCCTTGAAGAAATGCGCAAATATTGCAAAAGTATTTGCGTGGCACGTTTGAATAAATTGTCTGGCGGCTTGCGCATGCTACGCAATTTCTTCAGTGTCCGTTCCCTTCAACTGGGCTATTGGAGCAGTTCTAAGGCAAGGAAAATGTTTCGCCGTTATGAAGCCCGTGTCTGTCCTGATGTGGTATACGCACAGATGGTACGCACTGCTGGATATGCCGCCTTGTCAAGAAACCCTAAGGTTTTGGACTTTCAGGACGCTCTTTCCATGAACATGGAGCGAAGTATGTCTATGCATCGCGGATTGCACTATTTTGTACTGCATTACGAATTCAAGATGCTTCGTTCTTTAGAGTACAATGCCTGCTCAACATTCGACGCTCTTACAATTATTTCCGAGATCGACAGCGAAGCTATACCCCAACACAAGAATACAGTTATCGATATAGTGCGCAACGGTGTGGATTTTGATTATTACCGACCTGTGACGATGGAGAAAACCAACGATATTGTCTTCTGTGGTAATATGCAATATAAGCCTAATATTGACGCATCGAAATATCTTATAGGCGAGGTTATGCCGATAGTTTGGCGTACTCATCCCAATGCCCATGTAATCCTTGCAGGCGCCACTCCTAAAACGGCTGTCAGGCAATTGGCCGGAGAACGTGTTACTGTTACTGGATGGGTTGACGACATACGTCCATACTATGCTAAATCAAAAGTTTTTGTGGCACCTATGAGGATTGGATCAGGATTGCAAAACAAACTTCTGGAAGCCATGTCAATGGGCGTGCCATGTGTTACAACCCCGCTTGCAAATGACTCTCTTGGTGCCACCGAGGGTAAAGAGATACTTGTCGGTCGCGACGCAGGGCAACTTGCGGCATCCATAGTACGTCTTCTCGATGACGAAGGGCTGCGACTCTCTCTGTCAGAAAGCGCCTCCGTTTTTGTCAAAGAACATTTCTCTTGGGATGCGGCAGGCAACATACTCGAAGGTGTCTTGAAAAAAGCAGTACAGTACCATACGAGCAATGAAGAAACAGAATTTGAAGACTGAGCCGGTTCCAGAACGTGCAATACTTGTTTCGGTATGCGATGCAAAGACTTCAATGGAATGCACCGAGGAGTGTTTGAACGAACTCTCGTTTCTTCTTGAAACGGCTGGAGGTATACCTGTAAAAACAGTTATACAAAAACTGGAACGCCCGGACAATCGTACCTATATTGGTAGCGGTAAACTGGAAGAAGTGGTGGAATACAAAAATGCCCTCGATGTCGATTTTATCGTTTTCGACGATGAGCTTTCTCCAGCGCAGCTGCGAAACTTGGAAAAGGCGTTCAACTGTCGAATCCTTGATCGGACAACCTTAATTCTGGATATTTTTGCCAAACGTGCACGCACGTCGATTGCAAAAACCCAGGTTGAACTGGCGCAACTTCAATATATGCTTCCTCGTCTCACACGTATGTGGACCCATCTTGAAAGACAGCGAGGCGGTATAGGCATGCGTGGTCCTGGCGAAAGTCAGATAGAGACGGACCGGCGTCTTATCACGGAAAAGATAACGCTGTTGAAGGAAAGACTTAAGGATATAGACAAACAGAAAGTCCAACAACGTAAAAATCGTGAAAGCCTTGTCAGAGTTGCCTTGGTGGGCTATACCAATGTAGGAAAATCAACGCTGATGAACTTGCTGTCCAAATCTGACGTTTTTGCCGAAAACAAACTCTTCGCGACTTTAGATACCACCGTGCGCAAAGTTGTAATTGCCAACCTGCCTTTCTTGCTTACCGACACCGTGGGTTTTATCCGTAAGCTGCCTCACGGCTTGGTGGAGTCTTTTAAGTCGACACTTGATGAGGTATGCGAAGCGGATATACTCATGCATGTCGTTGACATTTCACATCCTGACTATGAACAGCAAATCGACTCTGTTAACCGTACATTAGAGGAAATTGGAGCCATCGATAAACCTACCATAATGGTATTTAACAAAATTGACGCTTACAAATATGTCATGAAGGATGAGGATGACCTTACTCCAATGACCAAGGCCAACTGGACACTTGAAATGCTTCAAAAATCATGGATGTCGAAAAATTATTCCGATTCCAGAGTCAGCCCGCGGCAGACGGTCTTTATCTCCGCAACTGAGAAAGGTAATATAGATTCCTTGCGTGACATAATGTATGAGGAGATTAAACGTATTCATGCAATAAGATACCCCTACAACAATTTCTTGTGGTAGGGGTATCCTCTTATTGTTTTTTTCTTTTAAAAACTATTTCTTTTTTTTTGATTTTTTCTCCTGCATTTCGCGGATTATGGCCACAGCCTCGGCAATGCTGATGGTGAGTGGATCAGCGCTGTTTTTCGGCATCCGGTAGTTGTCACCCTTGTAAGTGAGGTAGGGACCGTATTTGCCAATATTGGAGACTACTTTCTCGCCCTCGTATTCGCCAATCTCATGAGGATATAATTCTTTTAAGCGTTCTTTCTCCTCTGCCTGTTTCTGTTTTGTTTTAATGATTTCGGTTGCACGCTCTATACTGACTGTGTATGGATCATCTGTTTTTGAAAGGGAATAGAATTTTCCGTTATGGCGTACATAAGGTCCAAAACGGCCAATGCTTACAACCACATCATAACCTTCAAATTCCCCTATGTTGCGTGGCAAGCTGAACAGTTCGAGGGCTTCGTTGAGTGTGATGTTCTCTATGCTTTGACCCTTCTTCATGGATGCAAATCGAGGTTTCTCGTCGGCGTTGGTGTCACCTATTTGGATAAGTGTTCCATATCGGCCTATCTTGGCATAAACGTTCTTTCCGGATACCGGATCGGTTCCGAGCAACCGTTCTCCGCTTGTACGTTTAGAATGGCTCTGCGTCTGTTTTACATTACGATGGAAAGGAATGTAGAATTGTCCTATGACATCCCTCCATGCCTGTGTTCCGTTAGCGACATCATCAAAGTCTTTCTCTACCTTGGCGGTGAAATTGTAATCCATGATGTCTGTGAAATGCTCCATGAGGAACTGGTTGACAATGGCTCCAATGTCGGTGGGGAAGAGCTTGCCCTTTTCTGCACCTATATGTTCGTTCTTCTGTGTTCGAGTTATCTCTTTTCCTGGGGTAAGTGTAATAGTGGTTATTTCCACCTCGTTGGCAGGACGATCCTCCTTGATGACATATTCTCGTTTTAATATTGTAGAGATGGTGGGGGCGTAAGTTGACGGACGACCGATGCCGAGGTCTTCGAGTTTTTTTACGAGGCTCGCTTCGGTATAGCGTGGAGGATGCTGGGTATAATGTTGTGTGGCGTTGGCAACTTCCATAAGAATGTTGTCGCCTTTCTTGACTGTCGGGAGGATGTGGTTTGGATTCTCTTCCTCTTCATCGTCAGTGGATTCGAGGTACACCTTAAGAAAACCATCGAAAAGTACCTGTTCTCCTGTACATCCAAAACGTTCATTATGATTGCTGATATTGATGTCAATTGTCGTTTTTTCCAGTTCGGCATCAGCCATCTGTGAAGCAATCGCACGTTTCCAAATGAGTTCATAGAGTCTGCGTCCAGCGGTGTCAGAATTGATTTCCGTTGCCTGCATATCGGTGGGACGGATAGCTTCATGGGCTTCCTGTGCTCCTTTTATCTTGGTATGATAACGACGAGTATTAACATATCTCTCACCGTAGGTTTCGGTTATTTGTTTCTTGGCCATTGCTAATGCCATCTCACTGAGGTTGGTCGAGTCGGTACGCATGTAGGTAATATATCCAGACTCATATAATTGCTGGGCGATCTGCATGGTACGGGCAACGGAGAATCCTAATTTACGGCTGGCTTCTTGCTGCAACGTAGATGTGGTGAAGGGTGGGGCGGGACTACGGCGAGCAGGTTTTGTCTCTACTTTCTCGATGGTAAAATTATCACCTGCAATACTTTTAAGGAAAGCGGTAGCCTCCTCTTCCGTATCAAAGCGGCGGTTCAGTTCTGCAAAGAGCTTGCGGTTGTCTGTACCAGTGAAAGTGGCCGTCACTCTGAAAAAACTCTGCGATTCAAAGTCGCGAATCTCGTTTTCGCGTTCCACTATCAAGCGAACGGCGACACTCTGCACACGACCGGCACTGAGAGCGGGCTTGATTTTTGCCCATAGGATAGGGCTGATCTCGTAGCCTACAAGTCTGTCAAGAACACGTCTTGCCTGCTGCGCGTCAACAAGATTCATGTCTATGTCACGAGGATTCTCAATGGCATGAAGGATGGCATTTTTGGTTATTTCGTTAAAGACAATACGCTTTGTTTTCTCGGGCTTCAAATTAAGTGTTTCACGTAGATGCCATGCAATGGCTTCTCCTTCACGGTCCTCATCAGAAGCGAGCCATACCATATCGGCAGACTTGGACGCTTTTTTTAAGTCGGCAACAAGTTTGCTCTTTTCTTCAGCTATCTGGTATTCTGGTTCGTAGTTGTTGTCGACATCAATACTCATCTCCTTTTTGGCAAGGTCTCTAATATGACCGTAACTCGACATGACCGTGTAGTCCTTACCAAGAAATCTCTCTATGGTTTTGGCTTTTGCCGGAGACTCTACAATAACAAGGTTCTTCATATTAATGTATTCTATTTATTTTATATTCAATTATAATAAGCAATTTGACGATATGTCAATCGCATTTGCAAAAGTAGCAACTTTTTTGAATTTGAAAAAAAAAATGTAACTTTGCATTATAATTTAGAAAACAAAAGTCGATTTCTTCTTTAGGAATCAATTGATTATAGTCCTGTAAAATAAAAGTGATGCGTCGTATTGTGCTTTCGGTGACCAACGACCTGGTTACAGACCAAAGGGTACATCGTGCCTGTACCGCACTGCATGAAGAGGGCTATAAGGTTACACTAATCGGCAGAATGCTACCGGAAAGTGGAGCAGTAAAGAGAGATTACAGCACCGTGAGAATGAAACTTCTTTTCAAGAAAAAAGCCATCTTCTATGCTGAATACAATATAAGGTTGTTCCTTAAGTTGATGTTTGTTCGGACAGATGCTTTCTATGCCAACGATACGGACACTCTTGTAGCCAACTATCTCGCTTCCCGGATAAGACACAAACCTATGTTCTTTGACGCACACGAAATGTTTCCGGAGGTTCCGGAACTTGTGGGTCGTGATCGTGTAAAACGATTCTGGACAAGGATAGAGGATTTCATTTTCCCTAAAATAGCACGACGCGATGACATGGCTGCAGTAACTGTATGCCAGTCCATCGCAGAAATATACAAGCAGCGTTACGGGCTGGAAATGGCAGTGGTGCGTAATGTGCCTATGAGTTACAATAATACCACCATCATGCAGCAAGAGCCTTTGTTGACCATCCCAGAAGGGAAAAAAATACTTCTATATCAAGGTGCTGTAAATATTGGTAGGGGCATTGAATGGGTAATGGATGTGATGCCTCAACTGCCGGATTGTCATCTTGTCATAGCCGGTGTGGGCGACATATACGACGCTCTTGTGGAAAAAAAACAGAAGGATGGGACTGAAAATATTACTTTTCTTGGCAGGGTGGCCCCCGACAAACTACACTCTTTGACTCCCAAAGCCAGTTTGGGATTGTCATTGCTTGAGAACAGAGGTCTGAACTATTATTATTCGTTGCCTAACCGTATTGCCGATTTTGTGGCTGCCAGAGTACCGGTACTTGCTACTGATTTTCCAGAAATACATCGTGTTGTAGAAAAATATGGCATTGGTACACTTGTCCCAGATGGTTGCAAAGACCTTGCCGCAAAAATAAGAGAGTCTCTTTCTTACTGGGAGGCACTTCCGGAAGATGAACGTGAAGCTCGATTCTGTTGTGCGGCAAAGGACCTGTCTTGGGAAAACGACAAAAAGATATTGCTTTGCAAGGTTGATACAATTTTTTCATAAAAAGGCCGTTATTCTATTAATGAAATAAAACAATTATGTAACGATAAAAAAAAGTTGTAAAAACGTTAATAATTAGTTTGTTTACAATGAGCAAGAAATAATCTTTATCCTTTAACCTTTAACCTTTACTATAAACAAGATGCTCTATAATCTTTTTGCATTTATCTATCTACTTGGACCTGTTTTTGGATTGTGGTTCATTTTTAAAAAAGTCAATATTGCCCCTTGGAAATCTCTGATTCCCGTATACAATATTATATTATGGATTAAAGTATGCGGCAAGGACTGGAAATGGTATATCTATTTTCTGATTCCGGCAATCAATATCTTCACCTATTTGATGCTTGTTGTCGAGACTGCAAAGGTTTTCAATCGTCATAATTTCTGGGAACAGACATTTGCGGTCATTTTTCCGTTTGTCTATATGCCTTTTCTTGGTCTAAGCAAACTTGAATACCTCGATCCTGCAAAAAATGAAAACGTTAAGTATTCATCGGGAAGGGAATGGCTCGATGCAATAGTTTTCGCTCTGATTGCCGCTGTAATTATTCGTGGTTACTGCTTTGAGTTCTATAAAATACCAAGTTCGTCAATGGAGAAATCGTTGCTTGTTGGCGACTATCTTATGGTAAGCAAGGTTGCATACGGCCCACGCGTTTCGATGACGCCTCTGTCATTTCCGTTGGTTCACAATGTCCTGCCTTTTACTGGCGGACAGGTGGAGTCGTATCTTAAATGGATAAAACTACCATATCATAGATATCCGGGGCTGCGTTCGGTCAGGCGCTTCGATGCAACCGTGTTCAACTATCCCGATGGAGATACTGTGTGTACCGCATTTCAAAGCAACGCTTCGTACCATGATTTGGTTAGAGAATATGGACGCGAAACAGTGAAATCCAATCCTTCTGTATTTGGCAAGATCGTTGCACGTCCAGTTGACAAAAAGGAGAATTTTATCAAGAGATGCATAGGTCTCCCTGGCGAAACCATCGAAATTCGAGACCAACAGGTTCTGATTGATGGCAAACAGATTGAGAATCCCAAAGATATGCAGTTTAATTATGCAGTACAGATAAAAACGGGTTTCGATGCCTGGAGCACGTTCAAATCGGTGGGCGTATCCGACGAAGATTGCGAGAACTCACTTGGCCCTATCTTCCTTTTCTTGAACGAGCGGCAGCTTGAGGTGGCATTGAAATACAGAGAGAAACTCCGTATAGAGCCAATGAGCTATATTAATGACGACAGTTGTAGACTGGTACGTATTTCTCCAGCTCTTGATTTATTCGGTTCCCAACCTGTCAGTAAGATTCTTGGTAAGATGGAAGAAGAGCTTATTCTTAACGGTGTGCCAGCATCGTACTTTAGTTTGCAGGCCATGACACCAATATTTACAGTTCCATTGACTGAGGAAAAACGTCAGATGTTGCTAAACAATGGATGTGTGGAGTCTATCATGCCGTTGTCTGAGGTGGCTGGATATTCTGGCACAAAGCTCTTCCCTCATGTTGAGGGCTACAGCTGGTCGGTGGATAACTTTGGCCCGGTAACAATCCCGTCAAAGGGAATGACTATGCAACTTAACTGTGAAAATATAGAACTCTACCGTCGTGCTATTGTCAATTTCGAAGGCAACAGTCTGGAGGTCAAAGACGGAAAAATAATTATTAATGGAAAAGAGACGACAAGCTATACTTTTAAGATGAACTACTACTGGATGATGGGTGACAACCGTCACAACAGTGCCGACAGTCGCTATTGGGGATTTGTACCTGAAGACCACATAGTCGGTCGTGCTTCAATGGTGATGTTCTCTCATGATGGCGATTCGCGTAAAGCTCGATGGAACAGAATCTTTAAAATGAAGCTTTAAAGCATAGCTTTAATCATTGTAGTGTATCTCTTTTAGGTTCTCTTGAACCATCTCTTTTAGCCAATTGTACACTTTTACATCGTTCATGTCCATACCGTCAAGGGCTTCGTGTATCTCATCTGTATCGAATACGAATTCTCCCTGGTCGGTGATATGGGTATAGATGATATGGATGTCTTGATGTGCGGCACATAGCATAACAATGGTTCCAGACAAATCTCCCATTGGCGGCCTGTCCCAATGGTTGTGCTGAAACCAGAAATCAAGTCGGGTACCTTTGCCAAGTTCACTTTGCAATTTCATCCCACCACCACAGTTTTCGGTATTCATTTTTATCAGTGGCAGTCCAAGGCCGACCTTGCGTGTGGTTCGTGAAGTGGTATATGGGTCGGTGACCTTGGCAAGGAATTCCGGCGACATACCCTTGCCATTGTCTTCTATTGTAAAAGCATAAATGTTGTCTTTGATGCTATCCCGTATGGTTAGCTTTACTAATGTAGAGTTAGCGGCTGTGGAATTTTCCATCAAGTCGTAAACATGCATTGCCAGTTCTTTCATAATAGTATGGTGTATCTATTGGGAGTTAGTATTTTGGAAATTCACATATCTCCAGATCCTTGGGCTTGTCGTCGAGCGTGAGGCGCACAAGTGTCGAAACTCTGTGAAAACCTTGCTGTCCGGCAGCGCCGGGATTGATATGTAATAGATTGTATGTCTTGTCGTACATGACACGGAGAATATGCGAATGCCCGGCCACAAAAATGTCGGGTTTTTCGCTATTAATAATTGTCAGCATCTGTTTTTCGTAGTGGTCAGGATATCCTCCTATATGAGTCATGAGGATTTTGAACTTCTCACGGTTGAATAGTTGGGTTTGTGGCACTATGAGACGAACGTCCATACCGTCTGTATTGCCATAGACGGCTACGATAGGCTTGAAAAGCCTGAGCTGATGAAGGACTTCAGGACCGATATCCCCTGCATGCCACAACTCGTCGCAGTCTTTGAAGAAGGTGTATACCTGTTGTGGGATGGTTCCGTGTGTATCCGAGAGTATACCTATTTTGAGCATTTATTTTGCTGCGTTATTGCTTAGTGGTATTGAAATTGAAAAAAAGTGTACTTTTGCAAAAATTTTTGCAAAGGTACGCAAAAATGATTACCTGACAAAATGAATGTTTTAAAAAGATATTTGCCCCAATTATTGATGCTGTTCTCGTCGGCATTATGGGGCGCATCTTTTATTTTTACCAAGGGTTTGTTCAACAGCGAGGAAGCCATCACGCCAACAATCATATTGTCAGGCAGAATGCTGATAGCCACGATTGTGACTTTTCCATTCTTAATGCTGACACACAAGCTGGAACGGATAAAAAAAGGAGATTTGAAATTCTTTCTGATGTTGGCCTTTACAGAGCCGTTCATGTATAGTCTGTGTGAAACAGGTGGAATCAAATATGTCTCTGGCAGTCTGGCGTCAATAATCATAGCCACCATCCCGCTTTTCATTCCGTTCGGAATGGCGTTGGTATATAAAGAAAAGCTTAAGGCAAGGGCGATAATAGGTGTGCTCCTCTCTCTTATAGGAATAACTCTGATGTCTCTGAACGATGACTTGTCCTTTACCGCCAATCCCAAAGGTCTGCTGATGTTGGGTTGTGCTGTCATTATCGCAGTAATATATACTCTTTTGCTTGTCAAGGTTTTAGGGCGATATAGCCCAATAACCATTACGGCATACCAAAATCTTATAGGCCTTTTCCTGTTTTTTCCATTAATGTTGATTCTTGACCACAATAGCCTGCCTTTGCTGTCGTTTTCCCCGAAAATGTTTTTGTTGATAGGCTTTCTGGGGCTCTTTTGTTCCACAATTGCCTATATGTTCTTTAATTATGGAATGCGCAGTCTCGGAGCCACGGCAGCTTCTGTATACAATAATGCCATCCCCGTTTTTTCCTTGCTGCTTGCTCTCGCCATAGGGCAGGAGGGACTGACAATTCTGAAAGTCGCGGGAATGGCTGTTGTACTATTGGGCCTTACTGTGGCACAGGGCAAAAAATAGTTTTTTTATGATTTGTTGCAGATGTCTATACAATAAAAAAAACGGTATGACGTTTATTTTGACATGAACAAGACATTAAAAACAATATCAATAATATTTACAGCGGTATTTATTTTTACCGCATGTGACCGTTTCGAAGGAAATGTCTCTGTCCCGTCATTTCTTCGTATCGAAGCCATGAATGTCGAAGACAACCCAAGTGATTCATGGAGCCTTGAAAACGGTTTTTTTACAAGTGAAATTGATGCAGTGAATGTGGTTATTTGGGTTAGCGGTGACACTGCCGAAACGAACCTTGGAACGTTCCAGCTACCTTGCGATATTCCAGTGCTGCGCAACGGCAAAATAGACCGCATACTGATAAACCCCGTTGTAAAACAGGATGGTATAGCGGGCAAACGTATCAACTATCCCTATTATGAATCTGTCACATTAACGGATGTTATTCTTGCGGAACAAGATACCACCAACCTTGGTACCATAGCCACAAAATACGTCTCCAAATCACGCATGAAGGTGTTGTGGCAGGAATTCTTCGAGCCTGGTCCAAACTCATTCTCCCTCGACTCTGTTGTGATGCCTTTTACAAGTTTGGATTCTGTTCGCTCAGGATATGGCAGCGGTGTAGTGCATATCCGCGCCGACCAGAGTTCTGTTAGCTTTTGGAGCGACACGACCTATAGGATTAGCGATCCATCGGCAATCGTCTATATCGAGATGGACTATTGGAGCGATATTGATTTCAGCGTAGGTCTTTACAATCCCATCTACGAAGGTGGCGCCAATGTGTTAAAATCACACATGACTATCTATGGCAAGCCGGAGAAGGGGTGGCAGAAGATATATATCAATATTGGCTCCCTATGGTCAAAGACTTACAGCCATTATCCAAATATTAGGCCGTATTTTACTGTCCTGAATGATAAAGGAAAAGAAGGAAACCTTTATCTCGACAATATCAAGCTCGTTGTTTTGGATTAAGTCGGTGCTGAATGAATAAGAGGCTACAGCGTGCGAAATATATTGCATGGGACGCTTTTGCCGCCATGCTGGCGTGGGGACTTTTCTTTTTCCTTCGCAAGACTGCCATAGAGAAAACGGATTTCGTTGGTATAGGTCAGATTCTTTGTGATGTCAATTTCTGGAGAGGAGTGTTGATTCTTCCTTTAGCCTGGTGCTGTTTCTATGCAGTGCAGGGTACCTACAGGGATGTCTACAGGAAAGCCCGACTTAAGGAGCTTCAAATGACCGTCTGGGCTTCGTTGATAGGAACAATTGTTATTTTCTTCACGTTATTGCTCGACGACAAAATCAATACTTATCAAAGTTATTATATCAGTTTCCTGATGCTTCTGGGACTGCATTTTTCTTTGACATATATTGGTCGTGTCATCATCACATCACACACGGCGAAACTGGTCCATACTCGCAAAATCGGCTTTCCGACATTGCTCATCGGCAGTAAGGATAAAGCCTACCGAACCTATCTTGATCTCGAAAACCAGGCTGTGCATTCAGGTAACATATTCGTCGGCTTTGTCACTGTCAACGGCAGCGTCAACGCTGAACTCGAGAAGGTTATGCCTTGCCTTGGCACGGCTTCCGATATCAACGACCTGATAGGAAAATATGGAATTGAAGAGGTTATATTTGCTATAGAAGATTATGAAAATGACAAAATCAACAAGATAATCATGTCGCTTGACCGACGGGACGACGTGATTATTAAAATCACCCCCGACCTTCGTGATATCGTATATGGCTCGGTCAAGATTAGCTCTATATTTCATTCACCCCTGATTACTATCAATCCTCGCGCAATGGAGGAATGGCAATATTCTGTCAAGCGTCTGATGGATATAGTAATCTCGTTGTTGGCGCTGGTTTTGCTCTCTCCTGTATTCCTTGTCACTGCACTTATAGTCAAATTTACTTCGCCCGGACCAGTGTTTTATGCTCAAGAACGTATAGGATATCGTGGCAAACCGTTCAAAATGCACAAATTCAGATCCATGTATGTGGATGCCGAGTCGTCTGGACCAGCATTGTCAAAAGATGATGATCCTCGTATCACTCCTTTTGGCAAGATAATGAGGAAATATAGACTGGACGAAATACCTCAGTTCTACAATGTGCTGAAAGGAACCATGTCGATTGTCGGTCCTCGTCCGGAACGCCAATATTTCATTGATCTCATAGTGGAACGTGCTCCTGAATACCTGTTGTTGCAGAAGGTAAAACCCGGCATCACTTCATGGGGACAGGTAAAATTCGGATATGCGGAAAATGTCGACGAAATGGTGGAACGACTGCGCTATGACCTGCTCTATCTTGAGAACATGTCACTGACAACCGACATTAAAATACTGTTGTATACAGTTTTGATTATTATCCAGGGACGCGGTAAATAATCTATCTCACTCCAATGGACTTATATATTAAAGACTGGATATCAGTACGGATATTCATGTTCGCCAATTTATTTGGCGTTGAGGTGGGATAGACTCTGTTTGACAGAAAAATATACACCAGATTGTATTTTGGGTCAACCCATACCATTGTTCCGGTAAAACCAGTGTGGCCAAAGCTGCTTTGTGACGCCTCGGGAGCGATGTGGGTGCTACGTCCTTTGATGAACGGCTTGTCAAATCCCAACGCTCGACGATTTCCTTTGTCTGCAAAATGCCTACTGTTGAAAGTGTTGAAAGTGTTGGGGGAAATATAGCAGTGGCCATTGAACGAGCCTGAATCAAGCATCATCTGGCATAGACGGAAGAGATCGTTTGCCGTTGAGAAAAGTCCGGCATGTCCGGCAACGCCTCCCATGGCCGCTGCATTCGGGTCATGGACGTAGCCGCGGAGCTGCTGGTTACGGAAGCTCTTGTCATTTTCCGTAGGTGCTATGCGTGTTATTTCTATACCGTTTTGTAGTGGCATGAAGGTGGTGGATTTCAGCCCCATAGGCGTGTAGAATTGCTGCTGCATGAACAGGTCGAGGGTCTGCCCGCTGACATGCTGTACAACATCTGCAAGGAGGATAAAACCTAAATCGCTATATAGGTATTTCTGTTTTTTTTCAAGTTCGCTGGTGGCTATTTTTAAAAGAATGTTTTTCCGAAAACTATTTTTGATATAAATATTGTCACCTATTGGGGTGTATTCGTCCGGAGGTATGGTACCGATATAGATGTTGTCTCCCTCCAATGCCTCTTTCCAATAGGAATCGAATGATTTTAATCGGGCAAAATGGGAGAGTGCCTGCTCTATGGTGATGTTTTTTTTGCTTGTGTGCTTTAAATAAGGCAGGTAACGGGACAGGCGGTCATTGATTGATATTTTACCGGCATCAACAAGTTTCATAACAGCAAGATTTGTTGCCATTACTTTTGTGAGCGATGCAAGGTCGAACACCGTGTTGGTGTCGATAAGCGGAGCGTCGTTATCGTAAGTCTGACGGCCATAGCAACGATTGTACACTATCTTACCGTCTTTGGCAACAAGTATCTGACATCCAGGATATGCATTCTGTCTGATTCCGTTGATGGCTATAGTGTCTATTTTGTAAAAGCAGGAGACATCCATCCCCGCACTGATCAGTTCGTCGTATGGAGTCTTTTGCGGCTTTGGCTCAGGTTTCACTGCTGTTCCTTCGCAATATCCGCCGGCACTCACTGGCAGTCTTCCCTCGAATGCAGTGTTTCCATACAGGGCCGATGGAACGACATCTACAACCTCAGCCATATTCTGATATGCAATAACAATTGCCGATGCGCTTTTTGAATTTTTTGGAAACGACTCGAGAAGATACGGAGAGCCATAAATGACAAGTATTGAGTTGACACCATCTATGGCGGTAATGCTGTTGATCAGGTTTATGGTCTCTTTGCTTACTCCGTAATTGTTGTTTGGCCCGAGATTTGCGTATAGCGAGATGACGACATTGCCGGCATCGCTTATTTTGCTTTGCAATCGGCTGTCGAGTTTTGTTACTGCCGTGTCGGAAACGCCAACGGCAATGTTTACAACAGACTGGCTTTCCTGCAAAGGAAGCGCACCTTTCTCGCATCTGACAAGTGTCAGGGCTTTTGCAGCAATCTCCTTGCTGAGATTGGAGCATCGTTTGTAGTCAGCCTGGGTGGGTGCGGAAAGTTTATCAAGGTCCATTTTGTTCAGGCCGCACAGGTATTTCTCTCGAAGAATACGGTGACAGCGTTCGTCGATCATTATTTTGAATTCCGGATCGTGGTTTGCCTCTTCGACCATGGCGCTGATGGTCTTTTCAACATCGATTGGCAGGAGGATGACATCCGAACCTGCACGTATTGCCCGAATGGCGCCTTCACCGTCTTTGAAATTCTTGGATACGGCTTTCATATCAATACCATCGGTAAAGACCAATCCGTCATAATTCATTTCGTTGCGTAGCAACGGTGTGACAATAAGTTCGGAAAGTGATGATGGCATATTGGACCGTGAATCGTAGGCAGGCACATGAATATGTGCTATCATGACACCTCTGATACCTTCTTTAACTAACCGACGGAAAGGGAAGAGGTCGACACTGTCAATATAGGCTTTCGTGTGTCCGATAATTGGCAGGTCAAGATGACTGTCAATATCGGTATCACCGTGTCCGGGAAAATGTTTTGCCACAGCAACGACTCCTTTGGATTGCATGGCGCGAGCATATAATGCCGATTTACGTGCCACACGTTTTTTGTTTTCGCCAAACGAACGGTAACCAATCACGGGATTGTTGGGGTTGCAGTTAATATCACATACCGGTGCAAAATTAATATGTATTCCCATTTTTCGACATTGTTGGCCTACCATTGCACCAAATTTTGAAATCAAGGTATCGTTTGCGGGTGACAATGCTCCCATGAGCATTTGGCGAGGAAACGAATAACAGTCGGTAAGACGCATTCCGAGCCCCCATTCACCGTCTATGGTTACAAAAAGCGGGATGTCGGACATTTTTTGATAACGACGGGTACGCTCAAGTTGCGCGGAAGCGGTACCTTTGAAAAAACAGATGCCACCAACGCCTCGTTTTGAAAAATTCTTTTCAAAATCGTGTTGTTGTTTTTTTGTCATCGTCATTGGCACCCTGACAAACATGAGTTGCCCGACACGCTCTTCAAGAGAAAGGTGACGCATCTTGGCGTCTGCCCATCTGTTTGCCGCCGACATGGCGGTGTCAACAGTTTCTTTTTCGTTCTTTATTATCGCCTTCTTTTTGCTGTCACGTGTGTTTTGTGCAGCAACAGGCATGAAAAATGCTGCTATAATTATTATTGACAGCAAACCCTTGAAAAACTGACGCATGACTTGTACTTACTTGTGTGTAGATGATTCTTTGGTGCTAATTACTAAAAAAAGCGCGAGGCTATATTGCACCTCGCGCTTTTTTTTGACAGAAATACTGTCTTACTTTACGTTATCCTTAACTTCGTTCAAGAAGCTCTTGGCGGGCTTGAAAGCGGGGATATTGTGAGCAGGAACAATCACAGAGGTGTTCTTGCTGATGTTACGACCGGTCTTCTCTGCACGACGTTTGATGATGAAGCTACCAAAACCTCTCAGGTAAACATTCTCTCCACCAATCATGGCGTCTTTAACGGTGGTCATGAATTCCTCAACAACTGCGAGGACTGCAACTTTCTCAATGCCAGTCTTCTCGGAAATAGAAGCTACGATTTCTGCTTTTGTCATAATTCAATTATTTTTAAGGATTAATTTTTACGTTTGAGTTTGCAAAAATACACAAAAAAAATTGATTGAAAATATTTTTAATAATTTTTTTTCTTTTTTATGTTTTTATCAGCCCTGATTATGTCGATAATCTATTGATAATAAGACAATAGCAAAAATCATTGTTTCTTATGTGTTGATTGATAGTTTTTTTTGACAAAAGCATGAAAAGAAGGTTAAAATCATAAAATGCTGTTTTTTTGAATTTATTTTGTATCTTTGCAAATTATTAATAAATATAAATATGAACCTTATTATCTCAAAGACAGATAGACTGGCAAAAGTGATTATTGTCGACATGATTGTATTGGCGATGATTTGTCTTGTTCCGGCTCTTTCGCACGCTTTTGCCTTCCCCTTATACAAGTTCAACCCAATGCTGCTTTGCTTGCTTGCCGGGATGGTTTTTGTTAATGACCGCAGAAACGCGTATATGCTAGCCTTCCTGTTGCCGGTAGTGTCAATGTTGGTTTCGGGTATGCCGACACCTTTAAAGGCGTTGTGCATGGTGGCGGAATTCGAGGCATTTGTGGCAATTTTCTATATAATCGAGAAACGCATGCCTGTTTTTTTGGCCGTCGTTTTGGCAGCAGTGGCCGGAAAGATAATCTTCTATCTGCTGGAGGCACTGATTATTGCTCCTGCAGTATTGATTGGAACCAATATCTGGCTTCAACTATGCGTGATATTGGTTTATGCTATTGCTTTTTCGCTTTTGGTTGTCAGAAGATATTAAACAATGAAAGACAAAGACATTCATAATATCGCTATTGTTCTTGCCGGTGGAACGGGTAGCCGCTTGGGTTGCGACATACCTAAGCAGTTTCTGGCCATTGCTGGCAAAACAGTTATCGAGCATACGGTTGATGTCTTTGAAAACAACAGGAATATTGACGAGATTGCCATCGTTGTTCACCCTGCGTATATTGGCATGATGGAGGGAATCGTCGCTCGCAACAGTTGGACAAAGGTTAAGAAAATACTTGAAGGAGGCAAAGAACGTTACAACTCTTCTTTGGCCGCCATCAAGGCGTATGCCTCAGTGGATGACGATATCAATATGCTCTTCCATGACGCCGCACGTCCGATGGTAGACGACAGAATCATAAACGATGTCATTTCCTCGTTGGAGCATTACTCCGCTGTTACTGCCGCTGTAGCGACGACAGACACAATCCTTGAGGTCGACGCCAAAGGTGACAATCTGGTCAGTATTCCAAACAGGAAAATGTTGCGTCAATGCCAGACACCACAAGGTTTCAAAAAGAGTGTTATTTCCAAAGCCTATGAACTTGGAATGAATGACCCCGATTTCAATCCCACCGACGACTGCGGTGTTGTGAAAAAATACCTTCCGACAGTGAATATCGCCATTGTGGAAGGGGCAGACTATAATATTAAGCTTACCAACAAAAAAGATGTTTCCGTATTGGAAATACTATTAACCAACAGGGATAATTATTGTTTGTGATGTCCTTCTCCCGTCTGACATATAAAATCATCATTCTATTTTTGTTGATTCCTTTCGGACTCAATGGACAGAATGTTTTGTCGACTATGGGAACGGATTTTTGGTTGCTTTTCATGGACAACTATGACAATACCGCGAACAACAACAGAATGAAGGTGTATGTTTCCGGCAGGGACACTTGTCAAGTGACGTTGACTAATCCCAACACCAATTGGTCCGTTACTGCAGACGTTTATCCAAACGAGGTCACATCAATAGCAGTCCCTTTTGCTGAAGGGATCAATACCTCGTCAGGAGTTGTCACTAATACCGGTTTTCATCTCGTCGCAACAGACACTGTATCTGTTTATGTATCGACTCTTGGGACATACAATTATGAAGTTGCCAACGTGTATCCTACAGTTGCTTTACGAAACGACTATATGATCACAACATATCCATCGGATACATACGGCGCAGAGTTTTCAATTGTTGCAACCGAAGATAGCACATGGGTCGATATTCATCTTACAGCCGCTTCCAATGCCGGACATGCCGCAAATAGCGACATAAGTGTTTTTCTTGAAAATGCTGGTAAAGTGTATCAACTGAAAACGATGAGTGTCGGCAGTTTTTCGGGAACGAGAATCATTTCCAGAGACTGCAAAAAAATTGCAGTTTTTCATGGCGATGTATGTGTCTATATACCAGACCACCCAACCGGAGGTTCTTGCGATCATGCAGTAGAACAAGCTGTACCTGTCGAATATTGGGGAAAACGCTTTTTTGTCAACCATTCGGGAGCCGTTGTGAATGATCATGTTCTTGTTACTGCACTTGAAGATGCAACGTCTGTTATTGTCAATGGCACACAATTGGCATGGCTCTCATCCGGAAGTACATACGAATTTGAGATGCCCATCAACTCTTCAAAATACATTAAAACAAATAAACCGGCATCAGTCAATGTGTTTTTTGGAAGTACGGGCAATTCTTATGGCGATCCATCCATGCTTACTGTCAATCCGATAGAACAGATGGTACGAAGGATTACTTTTGGCTGCTTCAATACATACAACACTCAATCGCATTATCTGCATGCAATAATAAAGACGAGTGACAGGCCTTATCTCAAACTTGACGGCGAAAGAGTACCAACAGGAGATTTTCATTTTCTTCAGTATGACAGTCAGTACTCATATATTAAAAGACTTGTTTCTGCAGGCAGTCATACTTTAAGTATGCAGATTGGCAGTGGTTTTAACGCCATTGCATACGGTCTGGGTAATCATGAAAGCTACGCCTATTCGATAGGTTCGTCCATGCGAGACCTTTCAATGAGCCTGTATGTTAATGACATACTTGTCAATGAGATTGATAACACTTTTACAATATGCAAAAAAGATACAATGTCCATGTATGTTGTGAGTACGGATTCGATTGGTGCTGTAACTTGGGTTGTGGATAACGACACAGTGTTTTATGGTGTCACTCAGCAATATTCTTTCAGCACTCCCGGATTACATCATATCAATGTTACGATAAGTAAAGCCGAGGGATATTGTTATGGAATAGAAAAAAACTATTTGGTAAATGTAATTGTAAAAGACTTTGATACCACAATGATTGATACCGTCTATTGCGATGGTTCTTTCACATGGTTCGACGAAACCCTGGATTCCCCAGGGGAGTATACACACCATTTGGACAACATATTCGGTTGCGACAGCCTGCTCAACCTAAACTTAAGGGCGAGTGGTCCAGTGAACACCTATTTGGAAACACACGGATGTGACAGCGTAATCTATGAAGGGAATGTATATTACAGGAGAGACACTGTACTTGTCGCAGCATATCAGACCTATTTGGGGTGCGATAGTGTCGTGAACATGGTTACTGTCGTGCATCCAAGCTCTAAGAATATACAGAGGATTGAAATAACAGAGGGAGACACTCTTCTATGGATTGACGGCAACGAGTATTATATGTCAGACAGCAGCGCTTCATATCATTATACAAGCAGTGCTGGATGTGACAGTATAGTACGTTTGTATTTGACCGTATTAAAAGCTCCGCCTCCCGATGAGGCAAAAATATGGGTTCCCAATGCCTTCACTCCTGACGAGGAAACCAACAACCTCTTTTTCATCTTGGGAGAGAACGTGCTTTCAGTACATGTGTATATCTATACGCGTGAAGGATTGTTTATTACCGATTTCGACGGCATGAACGATTATTGGGACGGGAAGCACAATGGAACAAAGTGCAAGGAGGGGTCCTATGTGTATTTGATAGAATATGAATCAATGGCGATTCCGAAATACAAACAAAAAATCAAAGGTACAGTGACTTTGTTGCGATAGTAATAACGTGTAAAGCGATGAAAAAAAACTACGACAAATCGTTATCATACAAAATGCGGCTATTGCTCGCGTACAAAGATGTGCTGCGCAACCATTCGTCATTTGTGTTCAACAAATACTCAAGCGAATACCGAACACACCAAAACGAAGCCGCCCATAGACTGAAAGATAAATGGCAGGCAGCATCCGAAGGGGGGAAGCCTGTCGAAGTGGCATTTCTCATTACAATACCTGGAATGTGGAAGGTCGACTACCTTTTTAAGGCTATGGAGAAAGACTGCCATTATCATCCATACGCCGTAATTTACCCTTACAGTGTTTTCAAGGGTTTCTCCAAAGAGGAAACGGAGACGACGCTGGAAAAAACACGCGCATTTATCGAGTCCAAAGGATTCGAATATGTGATTCCTCGCGGAAATGATGGAAAGTGGCAAGATATAACAAAGACACTCAAACCTGACATTGTGTTTTTTTCTACACCGTATAAAGACATTCCTCCACAATATTACATATATAACTTCAAAGACACTTTTAATTGTTACGTTCCTTATGGTTTGACCATAATGAACACATACAAAAACAACTACGACTTGATTTTCCATAATCTTACAGGTGTCTATTTCCTTGAGTCGGCATTCAACAAAAAGATGGCTCAAAAATATGCCCGTAATCATGGTTCCAATGTCGAGGTTGTCGGTTATTTGCCATCAGAGGTTTTCCTGAGACCCGATTATAGCCCTGCAGATGTGTGGAAAAAACAGGAGAAACCTAAAAAACGTGTCATTTGGGCTCCACACCATACTATCGAAACGGAGACTGACTGGTCAATGTTCCTTTCATGCTGTGACGACATGGTTGAATTGGCTAAAAAATACAAGGAGAGTATCCAGTTTGCATTCAAGCCACATCAACTCCTTAAATTCAAGCTGGTACAGCTATGGGGCGAGGAGAAAACCGACTTCTATTACCGGCAGTGGAGTGAGATGGAGAATACTCAGTTGGAAGAATCGTCATATGTCGATCTTTTTCTGACTTCGGATGCCATGATACATGACAGCGGCTCATTCACATTGGAATACCTCTTTACTCAAAAACCGGTCATGTACCTCGCCAAAAGCGAAGCGTTCAAGGATAGGTTTAGCGAAGAAGGCGCCAAAGCGTTTATGTGCCACTACTTGGGCAGGAGCGTCCAGGAGATAGACGGTTTTTTAGAGAATGTGGTGTTGGAAGGTAAAGACGACAAAGAGAAAGACAGAAAGCTATTCTATAATACAGTACTGAGACCGGACGACAGTGTCTTGCCTTCTGAAAAAGTACTGCAAATATTACATGATAAAATTTTTGAAAACTAAATTAATATTCAGTATTGAAAAACTTTAACCTTTAAACTTTACAAAAAACACTCTATATATTATGACTATAGGTTATACAACTGGTGTATACGATTTGTTCCATATCGGTCACCTTAATTTATTGAAGAATGCTAAAGGAATGTGCGATAAACTGATTGTCGGTGTCACAGTCGATGAACTGGTCAGTTACAAAGGCAAGAAGGCATTGATACCCTTCGAGGATCGCATCGAAGTCGTTCGTAGTTGCAAATACGTTGACGCCGCTGTACCACAATACGACATGGATAAGCTGAAGGCCTGCAAGAAACTTGGAGCCGAGTTTCTTTTTGTCGGTGACGATTGGTATGGCACTGAGAAATGGATTGAATACGAGAAGCAGTTTGCCTCGGAAGGGATAAAAATAGTCTATTTCCCATATACGCAAGGTGTTTCGTCCACACAGATAAGAAAGGCTCTTGACACTATCCGTGTTGACAATCTCGAAGACCTCAAATAATCACCATCCTCTATGCGAATCGCTGATAAAAAATACTGCATGAGTTCGTTCCTGATGTATCGGACTGTCATTGACAGGAACAGGTGCTTTGTCGACGGTATCAAGGATTTTCATGTCTATCCTCCCAAAGGAAGGACTGTGGTATACAACAGCAACGAATTGGAATCCGCTTTAAGGAAAGAGATGCAGCGTGCCACAGAAAGCGGAAAATGTGCATTGGCACTGAGTGGAGGTATCGACTCCGCTATACTTGCCAAAATGATGCCCAAAGGCAGTGTGGCTTATACTTTTAAGTGTATAGTCCCCGGCATTGAGGTCGTCGACGAGTCTCCTGTGGCGGCGAAATATGCGGAGGAGTGTGGCTTGGAACATCGTATTGTCGAAGTCTATTGGGAAGACATGGAAAACATGTCCAAAATCCTCATGCAACACAAGGGTGCACCGTGCCACTCTATAGAGGTGCAGATTTACAAGGCCTCGGTGATGGCCAAACTATCCGGATTCGAGAATATAGTGTTTGGTGAAAGCGCCGATATCGTCTTTGGTGGTATGAGCAGCCTCTTGTCTAAAAACTGGACCATAGGTGATTTTATAGAGAGATACTCTTACGTCCTTCCCTACAAGGTATTGAAGGATCCCATGCTTATTATCGAACCGTTTATGGAGTGCGAGAAGGATGGTTATGCCGACGTGCATCGTTTTCTGAACAAAACCATGTACGAAGAGGCGATTAATTCCTATGAGGATGCATGTGCGACGGCTGGCATTAAGCTTTTCATGCCATATTCCCTTACTGAGTTAGGAGGCGAGCTGGACTATACCCGCATAAGGGCCGGAGAGAACAAGTACCTTATCAGGGAGATTTTCCAAAGACTCTATCCAGGATGGGAAATACCTGTCAAGACACCCATGCCGCGTCCATTGAATGAATGGATGAAGGAATGGGGTGGTCCAAAGAGGAATGAGTTCTGGCCTAACTGCACCGAAAATATGACAGGCGACCAAAAATGGTATGTATATGCCTTGGAGAAATTCTTAAATATGTTAGACAATAATGAGTACAATAAATAAACAGCGGGTAGTTATTGCTGCAGCCGACAGCTATCGTCCAAACAAAGTCAATCATGCTCTGGATGAGATTTTTTTAGGATTGGGATTGAATCCCAAGAATCCTTTTGATGGTTATATCCAACCTGGCATGCGTGTGTTTATCAAGCCCAACTGGGTGGCTTCGCGTTGGCGCGAGTCGTGTCCTCACAAGGACGACCTCTATTCCGTTATCACGCATCCTGCTGTCATCGAGGCAATGGCGGACAGGGTGGCTTTGGCATTGAAAGGAGAAGGCGAGATAATCATTGCCGACAACCCGTCTATCGATGCCGACTTCGAAGAGTTGATGGCCTTTACCGGCATTCGCATACTGGAACAGAAATATGATGTTCCTTGTCATATTTACGATTTGAGACCACTTGTCTGCAAGGATTTGAAAGATTATGGCAAGAAAGACAAGATGGCGCCTCAGCCAGGCGATCCCAATGGCGAGGTGGAGGTGAACCTCGGCAAGGAGAGCCTGTTGTATGATGTGGATTCTACACTTTTTAGGGGTGTTTTCGATGAGAGGGAGGAGACAGTGGCTGCACATACCGGCGACACACAGCTATATACCATCTCAAAAAGTCTTTACGATTCGGATGTGTACATATCGATACCAAAACTCAAAACGCATCAAAAAGTCGGTGCCACTCTGAATCTTAAAGGCCAGGTCGGCTCTATTACCAAAAAGAATCAACTGGTACATTGGCGTGTAGGTTCACCGGAGACCGGCGGAGATGAATATCCCGACAGGGCAAGCTGGGAAAAAGCACAGCATGCAAAAGTGACCCATAGAGGAGCTCATCCGGGTAACGACACAATATGGCGTATGGTCGTAGACCTTTACAAAAGCCTGCTCACCAAAGAGAGAAAATATTTTACCGTCATTGACGGCATCATGGCAGGAGAGGGGCAAGGTCCTTTCTGTCCCACCTCTCTCCACTCCAATGTATTGCTGGGCGGATTCGACTTTGTGACATCCGACATCGTCGCCGTACGCTATATGGGAATGGATCCTGCAAAAATAAAATATCTGCAGTATTTTATCGAGACGAACAATATCAATCTCAACGATATCGAGGTTGTTTTGAACGGCGCAACGGTTCCCGGGTTCTTCTATGCACCTACAAGATATGCCGATTTTGAGGTCTCGCCGGCATGGCAGGTTATCAAATATATTATTTGATTGGTTCAGATATGAAACCGTACGACTTTCTTATTGTTGGAGCAGGTCTTTATGGGGCTGTCTTTGCCCATGAAGCCACAGCCAAAGGCAAGCGGTGCCTGGTTGTCGACCGCCGTAACCATATTGGCGGAAACTGCTATACAAAACGTATCAATGACATTGATGTGCATTGGTACGGAGCTCATATTTTCCATACTTCAAACGAGAAGGTTTGGCAATTCATGAACCGTTTCTGTCGCTTCAACAACTATATAAACAGTCCTATTGCCAACTATCATGGAGAGCTGTATAATCTGCCGTTCAATATGAATACTTTTTGCAAGTTGTGGGACGACGTTCATACCCCCGACGAGGCAAAGGCTCGCATTGCCGAACAACAGGGAGAGTTTGAAGGTATCGGAGAACCTCGCAATCTTTATGAGCAGGGAATGAAACTGGGAGGTCGTGACGTCTTCGAAAAACTTGTAAAAGGCTATTCCGAAAAGCAGTGGGGTAGACCTGCCGAGGAGATTCCGGCTTTTGTACTGAAACGGCTTCCGATGCGGTTCACTTTCGACAACAACTATTTCAACGACACATATCAAGGAATTCCTATAGGAGGTTATACTGCTGTTTTTGAACGGATGCTTGACGGCATTGAGGTTCGCTTGGGAGTCGATTTTGTCGCAGAACGGGATAAATATTCCGCTTTGGCAGACAGGATAGTCTATACAGGAGCCCTGGATGAATATTTTGATTACAGACTTGGCTGTTTGGAATACCGATCGCTCCGCTTCGACCATCAACTGAAAAAAGGTGTCCAAAACTTTCAGGGCAATGCTGTATTTAACTATACAGATGCCGAGACTCCCTATACTCGGGTCATAGAACACAAACATTTCGCTTTTGGCAATCAGCCCGACACTGTGGTTTCCTATGAGTTCCCGCAGGTATGGAGTCGTGGTTCCGAGCCTTATTATCCAGTCAATGATGATTGTAACGAGGTTCTGGCCGAAAGTTACAGGTCTTTGGCGGCAAAAGAAGATGGTGTGTGGTTTGGCGGCAGGCTTGGCGAATATCGTTACTACGACATGGACAAAGTTGTTGCAAGCGCTCTGGACAATCCCTGGCTAAGCGAAAAACAATAACACTGTTTTTGCAGTGGGGAAAAAAGTGTAAATTTGCAAAAATAAAATATTTGTCATATTTGTTTAACTAATAGATTTTAAAATTTTTATAATGATAGATAAAGAGCAATCATCGCGCAGGAACGCTCTTGACAAACTGATTGTGGTAGGCGACAGAGTGCTCATTCAGCATGGCACAGCGACTCAACGCACCAAGAGCGGCCTTTATCTTCCTTCGGGTTATCAAGAGAAGGAGGAGATACAATCCGGATACATCTTGAAATGCGGTCCGGGATACGCTCTGCCCAACATGGACAACGATGAGGAGTGGAACCCTAAAGACAAGGAGCCTAAATACCTTCCGCTCCAAGTTAAGCCTGGAGACCTCGCACTTTTTATGCAAAAGAATGCTGTGGAAATAAAATACAACGGAGAAAAATACTTTATCGTCCCTCAAAGCGCCATACTGCTGGTCGAGAGAGACGAGTTTTAATTGTTGAAAAAACAAGTTTGCTCAATGAGCAAGGAATAACCTTTCTGCCTGCTTTGCAGGCCTGCGAGCCCGATGAGCAAACCTTTAACCATTAATCTTTAAACATTAACCTTTAACCGTTATTTATGACTTCCAAAGAGATAAGACAAAAATTTCTTGAATATTTCGAAAATAAGAACCATCATATCGTTCCCTCCTCACCAATGGTGGTGAAAAACGATCCTACTTTGATGTTCACCAACGCAGGAATGAACCAGTTCAAGGATATCTTCCTTGGCAACAGTCCTGCGCAATACCCAAGGGTATGCGATTCGCAAAAATGCCTTCGCGTAAGCGGTAAACACAACGACCTTGAAGAGGTGGGGCACGACACTTACCACCATACCATGTTTGAGATGCTTGGCAACTGGTCGTTCGGCGACTACTTCAAGAAAGAGGCTATCGCTTATGGCTGGGAATTCCTCACCGATGTTATGGGAATAGATAAAAACCGCCTGTACGTCACCGTATTCGGCGGCGACGAGAAAGAAGGTCTCAAAATGGATGACGAGGCTTATGAATATTGGAAGGAACATATTGAGGAGGCTCGCATACTGAAAGGCTCGAAAAAAGATAACTTTTGGGAAATGGGCGACCAGGGACCCTGCGGACCCTGCAGCGAAATTCATATCGACCTGCGTGACGACGAAGAACGTGCAAAAGTGGCAGGCGCCGATTTGGTAAACAAAGACAATCCGCTGGTTATTGAGATTTGGAACCTCGTCTTTATGCAATACAACCGACTGGCCAACGGAACACTCGAACCTCTTAAAGCCAAGCATATCGATACCGGCATGGGCTTTGAACGTCTCTGCATGGTCTTACAGGGAAAGAAATCCAACTACGACACCGATGTGTTTCAGCCGCTGATTCAAGAAATTGCCGTCAAGGCCGGTATGACTTATGGCAAAGAGGAGAAGGCTGACATAGCCATGCGTGTATGCGCTGACCACCTCAGGGCTGTAAGTTTCTCTATTGCCGACGGTCAGCTTCCATCAAATGCCAAGGCTGGCTACGTCATTCGCCGCATCCTGCGTCGCGCCGTGCGCTACGGATATACTTTCCTCAACATGAAAGAACCTTTCATGTATTCTCTCGTGGCTAAGCTGACGGAGCAGATGGGCGACCAATACCCTGAGCTGAAAAAACAGGAAGAGCTCATCAGACGTATCATCCTTGAAGAGGAGCAGTCCTTCCTTAAAACTCTCAGCAACGGCATCCAAAAGTTCGAAAACTATATCTCCAAAGCATTGGAATGCGAGACATCATGCGAGGCTTGCGAACAAAAGGTCAAGGCTGACAAGGTTATCGACGGCGCTTTCGCTTTCGAACTGTTTGACACCTACGGATTCCCTATCGACCTCACTCAGCTTATGGCAGCTGAAAAAGGATGGACCGTGGATATGGACGGATTTGCCAAAGGACTTGCCGAACAGAAAGACCGCTCGCGTGCCGCCGCGAAGACCGAAAATGACGACTGGGTTGAGCTGATGCCAGGAATAGAGGAACAGTTTGTGGGTTATGACGAACTGGTCTGTGAGGCAAAAATAGTGCGTTACAGACATGTCCGTACCAAAGAAAGGGATTTCTATCAACTGGTGTTCGAACGCACGCCATTCTATGGCGAAGGCGGTGGTCAGGTCGGAGACCTGGGCACTATAGGAGCCGGTGAAGAGGTGATTCCTATTGTGGATACAAAAAAAGAGAACAACCTCATTGTCCATATTGTCACCAAACTCCCGTCGGATATCAACGCCACATTCAAACTCGAAGTAGACAAATGCCGTCGTTTTGCCATACAATGCAACCACACAGCAACACACCTGTTACATAAAGCTTTGCGCAACGTGCTTGGCTCGCACGTCGAGCAGAAGGGCTCAAGTGTTGACGACCAGCGCCTGCGTTTCGACTTCTCGCATTTTTCCAAGATGACTCAAGAGGAAATCCGTGAGGTTGAAAAACAGGTGAATATCGACATCTGGCACGCTATGCCTCTTGAAGAACACAGAGAGATGCCTATTGCCGAGGCTCAAAAGCTCGGTGCCATGGCCCTGTTTGGAGAGAAATACGGTGAGAGGGTGCGTGTGGTCAAGTTCGGCGACAGCGTGGAGTTTTGTGGCGGCACACATACCGACAATACAGGCCACATCGGTTCGTTCCGCATCGTGAGCGAAGGGGCTGTGGCTGCGGGCATGAGACGAATAGAAGCTGTCACCGGTGGCGGTGCACAGCGTTTTGTCGACGCAATGCAGGACCAACTCGAGGCTGCAAAGAATCTTTTGAAAAATCCTAAGGATTTGGCTTCCGCCATCGAGAAACTGCAAGGCGAAAACTCCGAATTGCGTGCCCAGATTGCATCATTCCAGAAAGAGAAGGTGGCCGGTATCTGTAAGGCACTCGGCGATGAATTGAAGTCGTCTCCGATGCTTGCCAAGAAGATGGACTGCGACATAATGCAGCTCAAGGATGGTGTCATGCAGCTTAGAATCGACAATCCCGACATGGCACTTGTGCTTGGAAGTGTTCAGGACGGCAAGCCACAGCTGATGATATGTCTGGGACAAAACCGTGTGGATGCTGGCAAGAACGCAGGTACAATAATTCGTGTCGCTGGCAAGGAAATCCAAGGCGGCGGTGGCGGACAGCCGGCTTATGCCACAGCAGGAGGTCGCAACGCCGACGGACTGGCCAAAGCCATTGAAACAGCAAAAACAGAATTGGAGAAATAGTATGGAAAAAACGCTGAAAGGCAGCAAACACCAATATCAGATAGAGTCAACCGTCGACAGCAACGACTACGGTACCACGTATAGCGCTTTCGCTCGCCGCAACGATGGCAGGACTGTCAAAAGACAGTACTATGCAATTATTGAAAAGAAATCTGGCGTCAATGTGGAGGACTTCAAAAATGAGATACGCAGGTCTTTGAAAAATCTGCCATACCAAATCCATATTGAGGAAAAGATTGTTAATGACGACGAGTTTATAGTTGTTGTCGCCAAAGGTGCAAAAGAGAAAAAAAACGATAGCCGCTGGGCATCCCTCCAGAACAAGGGTTTGCTAATGGTAATCCTTGCCGCGATAATAATGATATTGATGATAATACGATTCTTCCAATCGCCATCCGATGATAATGTAGTCAAGGACGACAAGATTGAAAATATATCACAATAGAACGCATACCCAAATTGGGTGGTTTGCCTGAAGATAAAAAACAATACAGCCGCAATTTTTGCGGCTGTATTGTTTTTATATTATGATTGTTGACAATGGTTATTTCAAGTATTTGTCAAACCAGTCGATAAAGTTGCGATGCCACAGTAGGCTGTTCTGGGGACGGAGTACCCAGTGGGTCTCGTCGGGGAAATAGAGATAGCGTGCGTCGAGTCCGCGGAGCTTTGCGGCATTGTATGCTGCCATACCCTGAGAGGCGACGATGCGGAAATCGAACTCGCTGTGGACTACGCAAATGGGAGTGTTCCACTTGTCGACAAAGAGGTGGGGAGAGTTGGAGTAACTCTTGATGGTCTGAGGTGTCTTTGCCCAGTAGGGACCGCCGAGATCCCAGTTGGTGAACCACAGTTCTTCAGTTTCAAGGCTCTGCTGTTCGAAGTTGAACATTCCGTTGTGTGCCAGGAACACCTTGAAACGTCTGTTCTCGTTATGACCGGCAAGCCAATAGATGCTGAAACCGCCGAAGCTGGCGCCACAGGCGCCTATACGCTCTTTGTCAATCTGTTTCATGTTGTCGGCAAAATAATCGGTAGCGGTCATGTAGTCGCGCATGCAAAGTCCGCCATAGTCACCGCTGATCTCCTCACACCATGCAGTGCCAAATCCCGGGCATCCGCGGCGGTTGGGGGCTATCACGAAATAGCCGGCACCAGACATTACCTGGAAGTTCCAGCGGGTGCTCCAGAATTGCGACACCATGCTTTGGGGACCGCCTTCGCAGAAGAGCAGGGCAGGGTAGGTCTTGGTGGAATCATAGTTGTAAGGATAGATAAGCCATGTAAGCATATCTTTGCCGTCGTGGGTTTTTATCCATTTTTCCTCAACGCGTCCCATATTGACCTGCGAGAGTATATCGTCATTGAAGGTGGTGAGTTTGGTACCCTCTTTGCAGTCATCGTTAAGGTTGTAGGTGTAAACGGTTGCAGGATAGGAGATGGACACCTGGTTGGCATAGATTTTGTCTCCTGCAAGCTGGAAGCCGTTGATGTCATGGTAGCCATGACTTACCTGACGGCGTTTGGATTTGTCTGCAACATTGAATGCAAAAATTTCATTCATGCCCTGGTACATGACAACGGCAAGGAGTTCTGAGTCGTCATTGGTCCAAGTGATGCCGCTGACGCCATAGTCAAAGCCCTCAGTATAGTCGGTAAGACTCTCGCTGTTGAAATCATAAACCATAAGGCGGAGTTTGTCGCTCTCGTATCCGTCGCGTTCCATGCTTTCCCAAGCAATGCGGGTACCATCGTGGCTGAACACAGGGTTTTGGTCGTAGCCCATAATACCCTCTGAGATGTTGACTGTTTTGCCGTCAGCGATGTTGTAGACATAGATATCGCTGTTTGTTGACAAGGCATAGTCCTTGCCGCTCTTCTTGCGGCAGGTGTAGGCCACCTTGCTTCCGTCAGACGAGAAATTGTACTGTTCAATGCCACCCCAAGGACGCATCGGACATTCGAAAGTGGAGTCGACAATTGCGACAGAGTGCTCCACGTCAAGGGTGCCGTCGAGGTTGGCAAGGAAAATCTGGGGATATTCGTCTACCCAGTTGTCCCAATGGCGGTACATGAGATCTTCGTTGATACGGCCGGTGGTCTTGTCAAGACCTTTGTAAAGAGGTTCGATGTCGGCAGGATGCTTTACGGGAAGATCGGTGATGTATACCACCTTTTTTCCGTCGGCAGAGATTTTGAATCCCTCTATGCCATTCTCAAAAGTGGCCAGGAGTTTTTCCGACTTGCTGTTGACATCGATAGAACGCATCTCGTTGCCACGGCAGAAAAGCAGCGTGTTGTCGTCAAGGAAGACCGGATTGAATTCGCTTTGGGCAGTGACAGTAAGACGTGTGGCTTCGCCGCCGGCAGTGGGCATCATATAGATTTCGGCGTTGCCTTTGTTCTCGTCCATGTCGTAATAGGTGAGGGTATAGGCCAACTTGGTGCCGTCAGGCGATATGGCTGTTTCTCCCATCTTTCCTAAAGCCCACATGACCTCTGGAGTGAACTGTCCGTCGGTGACCTGTATCGTAGGCTTCTCGACGATTTTGGTTTCCTGGTCGCCCTCTCTTCCGCAACTGGCGGCAAAAAGAGCCAGGGTGGTTAATGCTAAAAATGTTTTTTTCATGTTTTGTTATTTATTGATTTGATCAATCCAGTTCGTGTCCCAATAATACAAATCCGCCTTTCGCTCGCCAAACTGAATCACCGGCAAGGTATTCTGGGCAAAGGACAGGCCCGACAATATTATCAACGTTGTAAAATAATACGTTTCATGATTTATATATTGGGGAATGATAAAAAAACGCAAAGTTATTATATATTATTTTATTGATTGTAAAATAAAAAATTCTTTTAACTTTAACCTTTACTATATCCTCGTCATTAATCTGTCAATCACACTTGCTTTCCATGACGAATAATCTCCTTCTAAGATATGTTGCCGCGCTGTACGTACCAGCGACAGATAGAACGTAAGGTTATGTATAGAGGCAATCTGCAGCCCGAGAAGCTCCTCCGACTTGATAAGATGATGAAGGTAGGCAAAGGTGTATTCCCTGTCTGATCGTGCCGACGACTGTGGATCAATAGGCTCGAAGCAGTGTTCCCATTTTTTGTTTTTGATGTTGACGGTGCCGCTCCAAGTGAAGAGCATCCCGTTGCGTCCGTTGCGGGTAGGCATGACGCAGTCGAACATGTCCACACCGCGCTCTATGGCTTCGAGGATATTGGCTGGAGTGCCCACACCCATCAGATAGCGGGGTCGGTCGACAGGGAGGATGGCGTTGACGACCTCAATCATCTGGTACATCACCTCTGTGGGTTCTCCAACAGCGAGACCTCCGATGGCGTAGCCAACACAGTCTTTCGATGCCGCATGCTCGGCGCTTATACGCCTTAGCTCAGGATACTTGCATCCCTGCACTATCGGGAACAGTGCCTGTCTGTGCCCGTAAACTGGTTCGGTCTCTTTGAAACGTTTCACACAACGGTCCAGCCATCTATGGGTGAGCTCCATGGATTTCTTAGCGTAAGGGTAGGGGGATTCTCCTGGAGGACACTCGTCGAAAGCCATCATGATGTCGCTGCCTATCATGCGTTGAATGTCAATCACATTCTCTGGAGTGAAGGTATGTTTGGAGCCATCTATATGTGATTTGAATGTGCACCCTTCCTCCTTGATTTTGCGGTTCTCGGCGAGCGAGAACACCTGGAAACCGCCGCTATCGGTAAGTATTGGACGCTCCCATCCCATAAACCGGTGAAGTCCGCCGGCCCTGTGCAGAGTATCGGTGCCTGGACGCAGATAGAGATGGTATGTGTTCCCAAGTATTATTTTTGCATCAATATCGGAGACCAACTCGCTCTGGTGTACTGCCTTAACGCTGCCCACCGTCCCTACAGGCATGAAGATTGGTGTAGGGATGTCGCCGTGGTCGGTATGAAGCAGGCCGGCGCGAGCATTGGTCATGGTGTCGGTTTTGATGAGGTCAAATGACATGGGGAAGAATTCTAAAAAAGATAAAAGCGTTTACAGGTAACTGACCGAAAGAAAAGAATAACTTGTTTTGTATCATGCGCTGGCATGACAAGCTGTTGATAAATTGTTTTTAAAATCAAGTGCAAAGGTACATCTTTTTTTGAAAATATAGGTACTTTTGTAAAATCAAAAATAAAGAGAAATGGATTTTACCAATGTGTTAAACAGTACATATACACTGGTTTTATTGGTGTGCCTACTGCTCTCTTTTGTCCTGTTATGCCTTTATTACGGCCTTGTATGGATGAAAGTCGGTCTGAAGAGCAGAAAGGGGACGGGTAATGAATCCACCGAGCTGCCCTCTGTGTCGGTAGTGATGGTGGCCCACAACGAGGCAGAGATGCTAAAGAAAAGCCTTCCCTACCTTTTGGAGCAAGACTATCCTGACTTTGAGGTGGTGGTAGTGGACTACCTTTCGCAGGACGACACAAAATTTGTGCTTAGAGTGTGTAAGGAAAACTACAGCTGTCTGAAACCTATCAGCTTCCATGAAGATGTCAACATGTTCAAAGGAAAGAAATATCCGCTTTCCATTGGCATTAAATCGGCCACAAAGGATGTCATTCTTCTTACCGACCCCGACTGCGTCCCGTCCGGATTCGACTGGATAAGGACAATGGTAAGCGGCTACAGGCATGGTGTCGACATGGTGCTTGGTTATGGCATGCTGACCGGCGGCAAGGGACTGCTCGGCGACATGCAACAATACGAGAACATGACTTTCAGCGCCTCCTATCTTGGCATGGCTCTGATGGGAGTCCCTTATGCAGGAATGGGACGCAACCTCTCATACAAGAGAAAGTTCTTCTTCGACCAGGAGGGATTTATCAGCCACTATAGTATTCCCGATGGCGCCGACGACTTGTTCGTCAACCAAAACGCCAAAAAGGAAAACACCGCCGTAATGCTTGATTACAATGGTGCAGTCAATTGCGAGGCTCGTGAAACGATGCACCAATGGCACCAGGACCGTCTGCACCGCTACGCCACACACCGTCTTTACAAGCCTGCACACAAGATGATTCTGTCTGTTTACCCAGCATCCCAGTATCTTTTTCTTGCCTCGATTCTATGGCTTTGGATTGGCGCACTTTTCCCATGGCAAATACTGGCAGCAGTGCTTGCCGTGAAAATCGCATGGCAAATTATTTGTGCATATCATCTTGCCAAAGTGTTTAAAGTCAATAGAGTGCAATATTTTTCACCTTTTTTGGAACTTTATTTTCTTATTACAAATACTTTTTTAACGTTCTTTGCGTTACGTAAGAAAAATAAACAATGGAGGTGAACGCTCAATTGACGACCGATAAGGCGCAAAGGGACTACCAGCTGGTATGCCGTGCCAGGGAGCACGGCGACGAGCGTGCATATGCTGACCTGATGCGTATGTACAAGGAGCCGATATACCTTATGTTGCTCAAGATGACCAACAACCCCACCGAGGCCGACGACCTGACAATCGAGGCTTTCGGCAAAGCTTTCGCCTCGCTGCACCTCTACACACCAACCCATGCTTTCAGCACATGGCTCTTCTCGATAGCATCGAACAACTGCGTTGACTTTATCCGTAAGAAAAGGCTACAGACTGTCTATCTCGACGACATACGCACCTGTACCGGAAACGACGCATACGAATACCCCATTCCGTCTGAATCACACAATCCTGAGGAAAACATCATCCACGAACAGAGAATACAGATGCTTCGCGACGTGGTGCGACAACTGAAACCTCGTTACCGTAGACTTGTTGAGCTGCGTTACTTTGAGGAAAAATCGTACGAGGAAATCGCCGAAGAGATGGCTATGCCTCTCGGGACGGTGAAAGTGCAGCTCTTCAGAGCCCGCGACCTGCTTCATAACATCCTCTCTGCGAAAAAGGATGTGATATAACTAAGAACCAATGACCATTAACCTTTAACCCTTAACCATTAACAGACTTCGACTCTAAAACCCCATATATAAAACATCTACTTTGCGGTATCTTTTTATTGCAAGGTTTATTTTTTGCCACTGCGGGCAGTTTGTCTGCGCAAGGGGTGTTGCGTGGTCTCTCGCTTACTGTCGATGTCGGCGTGCTGCGTCCAGACAACTATGCGGCGAATTTCTATAATGGCTCCCCGACAAATGTCAACACCTTGAACCGAATCCTTTATAGCGAGACCTATGGAAACCAGATATGGAACAACCTGACCACACAGGACCTTATAGGCAGCTCCGTGGCGAACTATAACCAAATCACCGTTGCCGAATACGGTGACATGTACTATAAGCTTGCATTACAGCTCGGCATGGGGTTCCGCTACGATTATGAAAACAGCAACTGGGCTTGGAACACACGTTTCGACTATGCCAAACTGCATGCCCAGGGTGCTGTGTTGCTCAATAGCGGACACGGCACAGCGTATCTCACCAACCAAAACCGCTATGTCGTATGCCCCACGGCAGGTGTGGAAGAACGTATTTATATAGATTTAGGTGTCATTCGGAAATTCAAGAGCTATCACGGCATCGATTTCGAGCTTACCCTGGGTGGAAACCTCAACAACACCAAGGTTGAGAGTAGCGACATCAGCATCGGCGGAGTCACCTACAGCATCCTCGACATTTGGGGAGGAAACAGTCCTTCATCCTACGTAGCGAGTTACGAATACATCAACCAGGGAGGTATAGGTTATGGAGGATATGCCTCGGCGGCGGTGGGATTCACTCTCCCCATAGGCACTGCGATGTGGCTCGCCTACACCTTCCACTACAACAAGGTAAACCTGCAAGGCTACGAATCGTTTGCAATGCATCATGCCGTGAACCTCAACGTCGCCATCAACAATTTCTCCTTCTTTTGAAATCATACATGAATCTCAATAAGAAAATTTTTTTTTAAATAAAAACATTAAACCTTAAACGTTAAACATTAACCTTCACATAAAAAAATGATAGAATTCGAACCTTTGTCTGAAAGCAGACATCACCATTTTGCCAAAGAGCTCCTCGAATCGGCTTTCCCCGAAGAGGAGCGCCCTCCGTTTAGTAGCCTCGAGGACCGTGACGAACGTTTCCATTTTCTTGTCGCCACATTCGACGACGAGCCACTTGGAATACTGACATACTGGGTCTTCGAGGAATTTGCATTCATTGAACATTTTGCCATTGACAAAGAGTTCCGCAACCGTGGTCTTGGAAAGGCAACGATGCTGAGCTTCTTGTCACAGTATCCAGACCAGGTAGTCCTTGAGACTGAAATCCCTTCGACGGAACAGGCCGACCACCGTCTCGAATTTTATACCGATCTTGGCTTCACACGCAACCCGCAGGAATATTGGCAACCTTCGTACCACAAGAAAGACAAGCTCTCACTGCAAATGATAGTCATGTCTAAATATGAGCTGGACGATGGTGAATTTGACGAGATGAGAGATATATTATACCGCGAAGTATACCACTATAAAGCTTATAAGAAAAATTAATTTTTAGTTTTAAAATCTTTTAAATTAATTATATAAATATTATTTTGAGCTGCAGAGCAAAAAAAAATTTGCCAGTATAAAAAATGTACGTATCTTTGCAACTCGAAAAACGATGGCTCCTTAGCTCAACTGAATAGAGCATCTGACTACGGATCAGAAGGTTGCAGGTTTGAATCCTGCAGGAGTCACAGAGAAAAGAGAGGAAAAATTCCTCTCTTTTTCATTTTTTAGTATTCGTCCTTTCGCTTTTTCCGCAATAGGGAAAATTCAAAAACACACTATAATGAATATAGAAGAGCGACTATTTGCCATGCAGGACATTCGCTATCGCGAATTTCACAAGGGGCTTGTGCCCGGAATGCCGGAAGACTACATCATCGGTGTGCGTATGCCGGATTTGCGACGTCTTGCCAAAGAGATCGAGGCTGAGCCACTACTATCCACTTTGCCGCACCGTTACTATGAGGAAAATCAGTTACATGCCATATTGCTTAGTGGCATGAAAGATTTTGACCAATGCTTAAAACAGGTCGAACGCTTCCTGCCATACGTCAACAACTGGGCCACATGTGATGGGTTGCGTCCCCGTTGTTTTGCAAAGCATACCGACGATCTGCAGAAATATATACTGCGGTGGCTTGAGGACAAACACGAGTATACTGTTCGTTTTGGCATCGGCATATTGGAGGCCTTTTATCTTGACAAAGCATTCAAAAAGGAACAGCTGAAATGGGTGGCAAATATTCGACGAGAGGAGTACTATATAAAAATGATGCAAGCCTGGTATTTTGCCACTGCATTGGCTAAGCAATGGGATGCAACTTTTCCAATAATGTCCACGCTGCCGGACTGGGTACGTCGCAAAACCATACAGAAAGCCTGTGAGAGCTACCGCGTCAGCGACAAGAACAAATCGACTCTGAGAACGATTTTATAAAAAGACTGCATCAATCTTGATTGTCCCACAGTAATGAAAAACAGGACGTCAATCAAATCGGGACAACTGTAAACGAAAACAGGTAAACATAACAAAAAGCGTAAACCGAAACAGTTATAGTGTAAACCCGATTAGAGATATTAAACAAACACCGTTAACCAATTCAGTTTTGCTGAGGCGTCGGCGAGGCCGACAACCATCCCAAATCTGTCAACCAATTTCAGGGAAAGTCAACCTGGGCGAAAAGCAGTTACATTTATACTATGAAATAACGCTGAGTTTTTTCCAAAATCTTCAAAAAATGACAATTTTGGAAAAAACTCAACCCGATTATCAAAGAATAGGGTCATCTTATCTCACCCATTTGCATTTCGCGTTTACTTCCCACATTTCCCCCTCCAAATTCCAGTGTGAATTGCCCCAAAAATTCAGCGATCCATCTTCCATCATCCATCCTCCTGCGGCCTCTTTTTGTCTTTGAGGAAATTGTTTTTGCTGTTTCAGAAAGATTGCGTATCTTTGCAAATTGAAAAATAGGTATTTAAATTGCGAACCTATTTATTTGGATGCAAAATAGTGCAATTTGAATGTTCAAAAATTGCAAAACAATGCAATCTGTATCATGTAAATTTGCAAAATAATGCAGTATGTGAAAAATATTTCTTATCTTTGCACCGCAATTTGATAAAAATATGATAGACAAACGGACACTGGAATTCATTCTCTCCGACCAACAGGAGGAACTCGAAGCAAAGACGCAGGAAACACTGTGCCACAGGCGCGAAGAAGCGCTCGTCGATTTGAAAAGCACTCAGGCGCAGGTGGTGATAGGCGTGAGGCGCAGCGGCAAGTCGACACTCTGCTACCAGGCGGTGCAGAGCAATGGCGGCAAGTTTGCCTACGTCGACTTCGACGACGAGCGGCTGGCCGACATCGAGGCAAAACAGTTGAACGATGTGCTGGAGGTGCTCTATAAGATTTATGGCGACTTCCAATACCTCTTCCTTGACGAAATACAGAACGTCAACGGCTGGCACCTCTTCGTGAACCGTATGCTTCGGAAGAAGATGCACGTGATTATCACTGGCTCCAACGCCAAGTTGCTCAGCGGTGAGCTGGCCACACACCTCTCGGGGCGCAACAAGGAAATTCCACTCTATCCTTTTTCATTCAATGAGTTCTGTATTATGAAACAGGTGGATACCGTGCGTCGTACCACCAAGGCTGAAGCTTTCCGCAGGGCGGCCTTTGATGACTATCTGAAACAAGGTGGCTTCCCCGAGTTGCTGACCATCGAGGACAACAAAGGCTATGTAGGCACCCTCGTGGACAACATCCTGAAACGCGACATCGAGCAGCGCTATAAGATATCCTACAAGGCAGCCTTCGAGCAGCTTTCGCATCACCTGCTGAATGTGGCACCCACCGTGGTTGTCGTCAAAGACCTTGCGAAACTCTTCAACATCAAGTCCGAGAACACCGTCAAGAACTATGTGAAATACCTGAAGGAGGCCTACCTGCTGACAGGTATCCAGAAGTATTCGCAGAAGAGCCGTCGGCGGGTGGTGCAGGAGAAGTACTACGCCGTCGATGTGGCGATGATGGACCAACGCGAGAACGCTTTTGCGGGCGAGAACCTGGGGCACAGGCTGGAAACCATTGTGGCCATCCATTTGAAGCGGAAATGCAAGATGGAGGACCTTGATGTGTATTACCTCAACGACCGTTCAGGCGAGTGCGACTTCGTTGCCTGCAAGGGGAACCAGGTCGTTCAGGCCATCCAGGTGTCCTACGACATCTCGGCCGAGAAGACCCGCAAGCGGGAGATCAACGGACTCCTGTTGGCCGCTCGTCAAACGGGATGCAACAACCTGCTGTTGCTCACCGACCACGAGAGCGAAGAGATTGACATGAACGGCCACCATATCAAGGTGCAGCCCGTTTACGAGTGGAGCCTCGAACTGGGAGTATGATAGCCATTTTGCGGTTTCAAAAAAATTGCGTATTTTTGCAAATTGAAAAAAGTGTATCAAAGTTCCTGTCCCTTTGCTTCCCCTTGTATTCAGTATATTTTGCGTTGCCTTGTCAAAAATCTACATCAGTATCAAAAAAATGCGTACCTTTGCAAACAAAATAGGAAAAATAATATGACTTAAAAACAAACTATATTGTAGAATATAAACGATAAATAACATAGCGTTTGCTATTTGTTCCGACCTGTCTGAAACGTGGAAAATTTCTAATCAGGGTACTTTTACGGAAGACAAATGTGCAAATGCTCGCAGACAGCGAGCATTTTGTCTATTCCGTAAAAGGTGATTTCCACGACCTCAGACAGGAGACGAGATTGCTCGCCTTCTTTTTTTGTCTGCGGTCGTCGGAATGTATATACGGATTCGGTAGCACGCTGGCTGTAGGGGCGTACCCCCGTGTACGCCCACAAAAACAAATAGCAACATGCAGATACACATAGGCAACCTTATCCGTGACGAATTGCGCCGTCAAGGCCACACCAACCAATGGCTCGCCGACCAATTAGACATTGATCGTCGCACCCTCCAGCGTCTGTACAACAAACCCTCTATCGACACACAGCAGCTGTTTCGCATCAGCAAAATACTTGGAGTAGACCTGTTTAAACACTATTCCGAACAGCTTTAAGGTATGGCAAATGTTGCCACATGGCAATATCCGTCGCACCCTAATTGGAATAATGGTCGTACCTTTGCACAAGAAATACTTACTTTTAAGTAAAAGTAAAAAAATAAAGTAAAGGAATAATGTGTTGAAGACACATACTTTCAATAACCCCACACGTAGTGTGGTGAATTAAGAATCAGAAAGATAAATGCGTCTCGAAGAGACGCTACAAAAAAGTATCGTATCACCTTATTTTTTAATCATCACTAAATTGATCACAATGGTAGAAACAAGCACTAAAGAAATCCACGAATTCGAAATTAATGCTCACAAGTTAATCAGAGAAAGAATAAAAGAAAAGGCTTCAGTAATAACAGATTACTTCTATGATGATGACTTTTACAGTGAGCGCTGGTAAAAACCATTTTTATATGATAATAAAAAATTAAAAATCATGGACATATTAGTAATAATACAGATTGTACTCTTGCCTATAATCATCTCAATTATTTCAAATTATGGTATTTGGGCATTCCCATATAAAAAATGGAAACCTAATATCTCCATAGGGGACGTATACACTAAAATTAAGAAGGTAGATAAAACAATAATCAAGGAGGATAAAACAACTGGCGAGGAGAAAGAGTTGAGAATTGAAGAAAAAGAAGTGAGGATAAAATTTGAAATGGTCAACACTACGAAAAGAAATGCATACAGAATAGATGTGTATTTTGAGTTTATGGACAAGAGTGATGTGGTACAATATGTAAGAGCAGAACAACGACCATTTCTCGAAGGTGGAAAAAATTTGTTAATAGATTCGCCATTTAAATATGACGGGATAAAAGTTGACAACATAGAGAAAGTCAATATCAATGTTGCATACCAAAACAAGTTTGGAGCAATATTCAGCACATGTAAGCAGAAAAAGCTAGATATAAAATAAATACAGAAAAATGAATACTGATAGTATGACTTTTGCCCAAAATTGCATTAAAGAGCGTATTGATTGTAAGATGGACACTTGCGAATCGCAATATTCTGATACCAAATACGATGATGAACAGTATGGAGAAAGATGGTAGTCCCACTTTCCGTGTGTGACGATGACAATAATTCTTAAACCGACACGAGCCTGTAACTTCCGCTGCAAATACTGTTATTTAAGCAACGGAACGAAGTCGCATACGGATATGTTTGACATAGACTTTGCCAAACGTATTGTATCGCAGATCAAGGAGGCTTTCGCATCAACACGCAAGGTATCTATCATCTGGCACGGTGGCGAACCTCTGTTGTGGGGCAAGGAGAACTATCGTGAGATATTGGCCTTTATGCAACAGGTGTTGGAGGGATACGACGTACATCAGTCGATGCAGACCAACCTGTCGCTGATTGACGAGGAATACTTGGATATACTGACGCAGTACAATGTCAAGCCCGGCTTCTCTTTGGACGGCACACGCGAAATCCACGACAGCCAGCGTGTAGGTATCGGTGGACAACCTACGTTTGACACCATTATGCAAAATCTCGCCCTGTGTCGGAATCGGGATTTGAAGATTGGTTGCATTGTGGTGGGCAGTCGCAAGCACATTGGGCGTATCCCCGAACTCTACCATTTTATGAAGGAACAGGAGCTGAACTTCAAGTTCAATCCTCTTTTCATCTCCGGAGAAGCCGAACAGAACCGTGACGAGTACGGCATCACGACA
>JAGCUU010000033.1 GCA_017962665.1 Bacteroidales bacterium
AACAATAACAATAATAACAACAATAATACCGGATGCATCTCTCCTGTTCTAGAGTGGCTGTCTGGCACAAGCACCACCTCGGCAAGTTTTGTTGCGAGGGTGGGGGTCCATTCCAAAAAAGAGATAACCTCGTCGTCACTGACTGTCAACGGTATGTCGGTACGGGGGATGAAGACTGTAAAGAACGATGGCTATGATATGGTTATCAATGAAAATGTCAACCTTCGTGCAGGCGACAACGAGATTACGGTTACTGCCACCAACGCCTGTGGAACGACAAAGAAAACATTTCATGTAACATACAATAAGAATGATGTTGTTGTCGACAATATTGAGGGACGTGTGGCACTTGTCATAGGAAATGCCAAATATACAAATCATCCCCTCCTCAATCCAGCCAACGATGCGGCCGATGTGGCATCCAGTTTGCGTAACCTTGGATTTGACGTACGTGTTATCACCAATGGCACCAAACGGGAAATGGAACAGGCTATTAGCGACCTCTCCCTGCGAGCCAAGTCCAACGGTGTGGCACTCTTCTATTATGCTGGTCACGGACTTCAAGTAAACGGGCATAACTATCTGGTTCCGGTCAATGCCACCCTTCGCACAGAGGGAGATGTCGAATATGAGTGTACGGATGTGAATAGGGTGCTCGCAAATATGGAGTCTTCGGGCTGTTCTATGAATATCCTTGTTATCGATGCCTGTCGTGACAATCCGTTCGAGAGCACTTGGCACCGTTCTGTCGCCACACGAGGATTGACAGGTATTAATGCTCCCAAGGGAACGTTTATAGCCTATGCCACCGCACCGGGAAATGTTGCCAACGATGGCACCGGACGCAACAGTCCCTATACCACCGCATTCCTTAACACTTTGAAGGTCCCCGGCCTTGGAATTTTCGACTTCTTCCAACAGGTCCAGGCCTCGGTGATGAAGGCTACACGCGATTCGCAGGTGCCATGGGTTTCGAGTTCCTTCCTCGGCAATTTCTATTTTAATCCTAACAAATAATCAGCCATGAAAAAACTGTTGTTCCTTTTTCTCCTCATACCTTTTTTATCTCCAGCGCAAGAGGAGGAATTTGCCATAGGCTCCATTAACGACGAGGCTGCTTATGCCCAGTTGCCGCAAAAGGCGACGCAGCTGACCCGCAACTATACCTTTCTGCCGCCACGTGCATCGCTGAAAAGTTATTGTCCCACACCAAGTAGCCAGGGCAGTTATGGCACCTGCGTGGGATGGTCTACAGCCTATGCCGCCCGTACCATTTTGGAGGCCAAGAATAACGGCATCACCAATGCGTCGCAAAACGCCAGAGAGGCTTTCTCTCCTGCATACGTCTATACCCATATCAAGTCGCAGGGCGACGTTAACTGTCAATACGGCAGCTGTATCATTGACGCAATGCGGCTGCTCAAAGCCAGTGGCGTATCAAAAAAGACAACATTTTTCGCCAATTGTGCCTCTTCGGTTCCTTCTTATGCCGAGACGGAGGCTTCATCATATAAAATTGACGACTTTTTCACGCTGTTTTCTACGTCGGCAAGTGCTGAAAAGAAAATATCTTCAACAAAAATGGCTCTTTATCAGGGCCGTCCGGTCGTTATTTCCATGGCATGCTATAAATCGTTCAGCTATGCTGGCCGTTGTTGGAACGGAGTGGCGGACAAATTGCGCGGATATCATGCCATGTGTGTGATTGGCTATGATGATACAGTCGCAGGTGGCTCGTTCCAGATAATGAACAGCTGGGGTACCACGTGGGGTGAGGGCGGTTTTGTCTGGGTGCCATATAGCCATTATGCCAATTATGTGAATTACGCCTATGAGATGTATGTCAGTAAAAAGAGCAACATAAACACAGTGTCGCTCTCCGGTTCCATGGAGATTCGCCTTTCATCAGGGGAAACGATGCCTGTCACCCTTTCATACGATGGCAACAACCGAGTCTACAAGGTCTCTCATAGTTATACATCAGGAACGCGTTACCGTATATATCTTAACAACAACGAACCCGCCTATGTATATGTCTTGGGGGCTGATAAGTCAGGCAGCCTTGATAAACTTTTCCCGCAAGCGTCAAATATTAGTCCTGCACTTGTATATTCCAAAAACAATATAGCCATACCTGACGAAAAATGGTATATTGAAATGGACAACACTGTAGGAACGGACTATCTTTGTCTCCTCTATTGTCGAGGCGAGATAGATATTAATACTCTCTGCGCACGTATGTCGTCGCTGTCAGGATCACTTCCGCAACGTCTTTATGCCGCCTTGGGCAACACTTATGTCGATAATTCTGAAATTTCCTTTTCCAACAACAGTGTTGCGTTTTCGACAAAATCCACAAAGTCCGTACTCCCCGTAATTGTTGAAATCCCCCATCATTAAGTAAAGATGTAAGATGTTTGATGTTTTACGTTTCCAATCACTATTTACGAATCACTAACTAATCACCAATATTATGAAAAAAATAGCTGTAATACTATCAGGCTGTGGTAATCGCGATGGTAGCGAGCTGCAGGAAACGCTGGGACTTCTCTTGGCTATTGACCGTCATGAGATGGCCTATCAGTGTTTTGCTCCCAATGGCAAGTTCCGTGTAGTAAGTTATATCGATGGAAGTGGAGAAACGGGTGAGCAGCGTGACATATATAATGAGTCGTCCCGTATTGCACGAGGTGACATTAAACCAATAGAAGACTATAATCCTGCAGATTATGATGCCTTGGCTCTTCCAGGAGGGATGGGTGCGGCCCGCAATCTTTCAACCTATGCTTTTGATGGTGAAGGCATGCAAGTACGCAATGATGTAGAGAAGGCAATTCTCGACACCCATGCGGCAGGCAAGCCCATAGCAGCCATGTGTATTGCACCGATGGTTTTGGCAAAAGTGCTGGGACCATTTGGGGTAAGGTTGACACTAGGAGGGCTCAACGATGCCTCCAATGCTGCGTCTAATATGGGTGCTGCGGTTGAGATATGTGGTCCTACCGATATCTCTGTTGATGAGAAAAACCGAGTCGTCACAACACCGGCATATATGGCGTCTACCCATATCAGCCAGATCTTTGATGGGGCGGAAAACCTTGTTGCCCAACTGGTATCGTGGATCAGTTAGTAATTGTCAAAGAATAAGGTGTAACAATAATTGTTATTGATTTATTGATAATAAACAATCAACAATCTTTATACGTTAACATTTACTATATTCCCATAGAAAGAATGCCCTTGGTGGACTCTCCTGTTTTCACTTCATTAAGGGTATTTCAAAATGTCAATGTACCATATTGATTCAATACCCGTACCGGTATGTAGTAAGATACCATAAAGCATCAGTTGTTGTGCCACTATCGGGAGTAGTTTGAAACTTCTATGATAGACCCCATCAGAGTTAAAAGCCCATGAAATAAGAGAGTCAACATCCATGGATTTAATAAACGACAGAAACTCTTGTGGTTGAGTATCGCAAACGAATGCAACAGACCTACCCAACACGCGGTCCCTCCCATATAGATATTCAAAGTCATCAGTGCATATATCTTCCAAGACCTTTTTATCTCTAATAGAGGAGGCAAGCAATTCTCGAAAATCATCGTCCGAGATTTCATGTCGATTACTATAACTTGACAATAAAAATATTGTCGGTGAAAGTGTTAGCTTTGCATCAGACAAACTATCACAACGTGTATATATTGGAATATAATACCCACGATTTGACAAAGACCAGGTTAGTTTGTCTGTCACTTTCTTCATCAAGACAGAATCTTCATAAATAGTACGACGAGGACCTGTTTGAGAGTATGCGGCCTTCACCGCAAATATGCAAAAAAATATTATACAAATCTTTTTCATCTTTTTAATAATTGTTTAATTGGGAATCCATCATAGGTTTTTCTGGGGTTAGTTCCTCCTAGTGCAGCATAAACCCTATTAGCAGCCTGTACAGCCGAATACTCACCTCTTTCTATTTTTTTCTCTCTTATGACCTTATAGTAAATGTCTAATTGACCTCCGAAAGCTAAATCAATTGTCATTGTTTTCACGCCAGAATCCCACCTACTACAGAAGATGTCAATCAACCGGCATGTCGCTTCGCTTCTGTCATATATACCTTGGTCCATTTCATAGGCATGTCATGTTTCATGTGCTAAACCTACAACGGCAGGTCTTTCCCACCCTTCTATTTCTGTTCGATTTGGATTATACTTAATTAATGTACCACTTCCAATACCATTTGAAATGTCCTTATTACCTTCTGTCCCTGGATCCGTTGAATTAAAATTATCTGATAATTCTATTGTGTGTTTCTTTTTCGAACCTTCCAAATGTGTAACTTCCTTGTTCATTCCTTTTTCTTTGAGGGTGTTTAAATCTTTCTGAACTCTGGTAGCGAAATCGTCATTACCCGTATATTCTGAACCATCTTTATTGTACAGTTTTCCGTTCTTATACTGATATTCATTCCCGTCCGATCCTTTAATCCAGATTTCCCTTCCATCCGGATCTACCAATTTCACTGGATTCCAAGCGCAATACGCATACGGGCTAATGCTCGGGTACTTGTCCGACATCGGGTCGACACTTAGGAACAGTCCCGACAAATCGTTGTCGTAATAGCGGGCACCGAAGTATGAATACCCCGTTTCCTCATCGCGTTGCTCACTGTATTTGGTTTTATTCAGCGGTGTTCGCCACCCATTACTGGAGCCTTTCCCCGTAGTGTGTTCTGCCGGTGGCCGGACGCACGCGAGCGACGCGACGTGTTGGAATAAGCGTGGCACCAAAGCGAGCTGCCCCGTAAAAGGGGAACAGAAATTATAAGCGTGTTCTCGCTGTGTCGTCCCGTATGGCAAGCCGCTTGACTCCATATTTTAATAACGTTATAATTTGCAGATTAGTGTATTCTCAGGGAAAGTCCACTGTAAGAAAGCGATTTCCTTTCTGTTGTTATGGACTTGCAATCCGCCATAATCTGGCTCTCTCTTCTGTTTGTCATTTTTCTCTTATTATATAACGGATTACAAGTCCTTATAGTATTATGCGGCGGAGAGAAGATTCTCCGCAACGGGAAAGAATATTTTTTTGTCGGGATTTCTTTAATGCAATATTCTAAGGTTCAATGAAATGCTGTTTGTATTATTCTCCCTATATATCAACACAGACCATTACTGTAACCACATCCCAAATGGCACAATTTTTTTTCCAAAGAAGAATATCAAAACGTAAACAATCGATATCTTTATTATCAAGAGGCCTTTGACTTTCGATGATATAATATGTATTATTCAGTTTTATATGTGAAAGTGTAACCGATATTTTGTTAATGGCGAAATGATTATTTGTTCTATAATTAGTCGTGGTAAGGTTATGAAGGTCAATGATTGTTGTATTGTATGCTATCTTCTCTTCATATTTGTCGGTTACCGAGTTAGCTGCATTTACGTATATACGAGAATGCTTGGATAGAGTATTAAATGCAATCCGTATTACTCCTCTCGAGTCTGATATTTTTTTAATTGTATCATTATCGTTGGAAATAAAAAATGCCGATGCTCCTTTAATAGCCAAATCTTCTTTATTTCTTATTGATATTTCCACATCACTGTTGATGAATGAGGAATCATGTTGTAGTGAATATGAACAATAGTAGTAGCAGCTATTTTCAATATTTTGCGTATTATAAAGGTAATACACGTATAAACCCGCATCGTTGTTGTCTTGAGAACTAACCGTTTTCGAATACATTAACAACAACAGGCATGCTAATGTCCTAACGGTTTTCCTATATGGATTAATACAAATTATATGTTGGATATTTTTCATTGAAACTTATTATTATCGTTTTTATCAGCTTTTCAAGCATACATAGAGATTGTTTGAGCTTCTATATTCCCATTATTAAACTCTAAAATAATTGTACGCCTTTATAGTAAAAGCCATCTTTAGGATTTTCACTTGAACGCTCGGGTAATATTCCCGGAGTTTGACGTTGATAAAGAAATCCTTCCCTTGCAATTGCACTGTAATGGGCATTTTCGTAATCCATATTATAGTGTGTTCTATAATAATTCTCAGATAATTCATGAAATAAAATAGATTTTCTTATACTTGTAACGAAGCCTTTTTTATTGGTTTCTTTCCAATCGCCAGACTTTGCTAAAATAACATGCCCATCATAGCCTTCTTTTGGAGTATGGGTATACATTCCTCTAGAATCTTTGCCATATAACGAAGCATTGACAATGCCATCCATTGTCAGTTCATCACTTGCCATATTATGAATTAATCCATCTTTATATGTAGAACTGGCATCATCACTTGATTCATATAAGAATTTCTTGTCCGATGTTACTAAATCGTTTATCAAAGCAAGGCCTTTATCATTTTTTAACATACCTTTCGTAACTTCTTCCGACAACGACACATTACCATTCTTGTCAAACCGAATATACTTTTTGTATTTGTCTTTGACAAGTGAAATAATATCAAGTTTAGAAGCATAATAATTTTCATCATCTTCATTGGGAATAAAAAGTTCTCTCCCATCCGGGTCTACCAACTTCACAGGATTCCACGCGCAGTAGGCATACGGGCTAGTGTTCGGATACTTGTCCGCCATCGGGTCGACGCTCAGGAACAATCCCGACAAATCGCTGTCATAATACCTTGCTCCGAAATAGGAAAAGCCCGTCTCCTCGTCGCGTTCTTTCCCCGTGAAGGGTGTAAGGGTTTGACAAAAAAAGCAATATTGACAATCAATGCTTTCTGCTAGCCAAGAAATGGAGGTTCCAGCACTGTAGAGGGTGCTGTTTGTGTGGCTTGATATGTGTCTGCCGACGTGCAATGGCTTTGGTTTTATCGGAATAACGTGAGGTGGACGGTTTTGTTGTCCATATTGGTTTTGTCTGTGTGGAATCGTCGCAAGGTTATTCTTTGTCAGTGTTGAGAATGGCAAATCCTAATATTGACTTACGACGGAATTGCATTCCGCTGCAACAGACGGAACATCCGACCCGACGGAAACCACAGAACATCAGTGTCGGCTGCGAAATACAATTTCTTTTTCTCCAACGACAATCTTGCATATTTTGAATGATATATTTTTTGTGACTACATTAATGAAAAAAAACGTTGGAAGACATACATATTTTTCTGTTGTTATGGAGAAGTTCTCTGTTTTTTCTATTGTCTGTGTAGTATTGTCTAATTCTACAATTAACGTATCGCTATTTATGCAAGTTGTTTTTATTATACATTGATGGTAACTTTCAAATAGCGGTTTTACAAAAACGTTGACATCTGCATCATTGGATACAGTTCTAAAATGTATAGGGAATTCTATGTTTTTTGTATTTCTTTTGAAAAAAGTTTTATCTACAACCTGAGTGGATGCTACCGTATTAAAGGATAGCATCAATATGAGAATCAAAGATCTTATTTTTAGTCGACTAATAATTATGGTCATTTCCATCTCTTTCATCTTTTCCGAGAATACGAAGTGCAACATTTTGATTCCGGACCTTATCTATGCCTGGACTTTCTTTACTGATTTTACCCGTTACAATAGTATTATAAAACTCATCTAATAATTCGTGAATAAAAGCCGTACTCACGGGAGTTTGTACTTTTTTTAAATTCCCATAAGAATCTGTTCCAGAAGAGAAAAAATCTGTATTATTATCTCCACGGTCATTAATAAAAATAATATGGCCTAGTCCTGGTAATTCATCGGTTGAAGTTGCTCCAGACCCTTTCACCAATACTATTTCAGGTTCACACTCATAAAGATCGTCTCTTCCATATAATTTAAATTTGTTATTGTTTTCTTGTACAATTATTGTTGTTTTTTTAGAAATCTTTATACACTTCTTTATTCCATTTAATAGTTTTATTTGGTCTTCTGTTGCAATATTGTTATAATAGTTTTTAAATTCTGACTTGTTTATCTTTAAAACACCATTTTTATTAAAATAAAAAAGATCAGATGAGCCAAACAGTTGATTCATATACTTGTTAATATAAGCCTCTGTTTTCTTATTATATGCTACTATTTTCTCACCATCCGGATCCACCAGCTTCACCGGATTCCACGCGCAATATGCATAGGGAGAAATGCTCGGGTACTTGTCCGACATCGGGTCGACGGACAAGAACAGACCGCTGAGGTCGCTGTCGTAATACCTTGCTCCGAAATAGGAAAAGCCCGTCTCTGAGTCCCGTTCTTTCCCCGTGAAAGATAACTCGGAAAAGTGCCCGAAAAACGTGCAATTTCGAGGGTCGGTTTTATGTGCTGGTTGGTTCAAATAATTATTGGTTTATAATGTCTGTTTCCTTTCTATTGTTTCGGATTTGCAATCTGCCATACCCTGGCCAGCTCTTCCGTTTGTCATTTTCTCTTATAACAGATATCAAATCCTTATGTTTTTTTGCGGCGGAGCGAAAAGCCGTCGCAACGTATCTAAAGCAGCAATGCCAATGTAACACCCGAAATCATAGGACGGACGCAGAATAATAACGGATTTCCCAAATGTATCTCTATGGCATTTCATTCAATTTGTTTTCCCTTTTTAAATAATCATACAAAAACGCATCGAATCTTCTATCTTCATTATCTCCAAAATAAAATATTTTAAAACAAGCACAATTTAAATCAATAGAGGGTACGCCGTCCTTCCATACTAAAATTGTGGGGGATTTAAGGCCAATAGAACTATTATATATTAAGTCGCACATTCCTCTATATAAGGTAGTGTCGCCAATTTTGACAGAGAAACCAGAACACGATATGCTTCGGGAAACCACTGCTTCCATAGAATCAGGAACAATAAATACAGTATGATTGTCCCAATCATACGTTTTAATATCATACCCAAATATCCAAGGATGCTCAATGCCATTACTGTCCAACAAACATATCTGTAATTCAACAGGAGGACTTGTGATGAACATAAAAAACAGGATGTTGACAAAACAATTGTTCATATTGTTATCTTTTATTATAGTATGGAGTACTATGTCCTATTAATGGTGTAGGAATCCCATAATCATTAAAACGAGTTCCAGCTAAGTTACTATGCTCATAATCTGGAACATGAAAATCATCTATTTTTTGGATATCCCAATTGTACTTCCATCCATTTTTTGTGAACACATATTGTTGACCCTTTAAGTCGGTACCCATATAAGTTGCAAAATGAGTTGTTTCTCCTGGATATTTCCCATTTTCACCACTATTTGAGAATCTAACAAGTGTGTTCCCAACATTTGCATCACTTTTTGGGACAGAAATTCCATTTACAACTAATATTACATCTGCGTCCATTTTTTTTGCAATCATTTTCCCATTATATCGATAATGTGGATCAACGACCCCATTGGTAAGTATTGACATGCTGGTACCCCAACAATTCACATCATTTGTTGGACTATTATTGATTGCATCAGTCATCTCTTGAAAAACGCAACCGTATGATTCTGTAAGATTAATAACTCCATTGCTCATTGTCCCATATAAGCATTCAATAACATCCCTATATGCATCACCCATAAAATCACGTAAGGTATTAATGTCGTCTCCGTCCTCAGCTGTTAAAACAACATTGTTATTTTCATCTAATCCGGGTATCCATTCCCCATTAGGATCTATGTATTTCACAGGATTCCAGGCGCAGTAGGCATACGGACTAATGCTCGGATACTTGTCACTCATCGGGTCAACACTCAAGAATAGTCCTGATAAATCGCTGTCGTAGTAGCGCGCACCGAAGTAGGAATACCCTGTTTCCTCATCCTTCTCTTTCCCCGTGAAAGAAACACTGCGGTTACGCCCATATTTGCCCCTGTTTTCCATCTCGTTTGTCTAGTTGTTCCGTATTCTATTTGCTAAGTTTATTTTAGACTTTGGTATTATGATAACGGAGTAACAATCCATACAATATGCCGTTTCGGATGGCAAATCCGAAACAACGAATGGTCGAAAATCCAATGCAACCGCTTCCTCATTTAGAAGACACCTTTATTGATTGTAGCATGGATAATACATCCATGAAAGAAAAATCATCAAAAGATTGTAACATATAGAATTCCAATAGCACTTCTTTGTTGTCTATGATAGAATAATAATAACAATCTGTTTCAACAGAATCCATTGGCAATGTGTTGTCTTCAATCATTGGAATATTGCCCCAAGTGGTATCAGAATTAGAGTATCTGGTAAACTGCATAATGTAATAAAAAGCATTTCCATTATTGTCTACGTCATAATACACAAGGGGCAACCGGATATCCCAATCCATATTATCTAAAAAAAGCGTATTTATTATACCGGCGGTGTCTAATGTGTGATGATTTGACAGTGTTATTTCTTTTGATAGGTCATAAACATATAGAGACACATACGAACGGCTCTCGTCGGGTGAAAAATATATGGAGGCATCCCATGATATGATGTTCTTGTCGTTAAAAAATGCGGAGGACTCTCTTTCATCGCGCAAATCTTTGGAATAATTGTCCGGAATAGAAAACTCAATTATCAAGCCCTCTTTTTTTTCGGTGTGTCTTGATAATCCACAATCATTTACATCAATATTTTTGTTACAGGATGAGACTAAAACCATTAATAACACATCAATACATAACGTAAGGATGTTCTGTCTTGTTCTTTTTTGTGACATAATTACTGCTTGCTTTATTGTTTCCAAAAACAGCTTTCATTTTTTCATTATAGAAACTATTATTGTTTTTATTCAATACAATATCCATGTTCCTGTTGTTGAACCACGAATGAGCATCTCCTCCCATCATGATTGCTGCTGTATGCTTGGACTGTCTATTGTCTCTTGTCTGCTCATTGGAATGATTCATTCCTGCATTATGTCCTGCGCCATGCATTATTAGAAAAGCTCCCATCGTTTTTGAATCTGTTTTTAAACGCGCAGCGGCACTCTCAAGTGCGTTGACATCTATGCCAATAATATCCCCCTTTTGAGACCTGTTATTTACTGATTTTTCAGGATTATTTGTTCCTCCAAGCCAATTTGAGAACGTACTATATTGATTGGGTGAATTGTTTTTTACGAATTCTTTTATTGAACTGACATCACCAATCAAAGCATACGAATCAGTATTATCCATGTATTTTGGATTAAAGTTGACTCCATCTGGTGCCAACATTGCTCTTGTTTCCAAACCAAGTGCCTTAAATCGATTATTAGTCTCTTCAATTATCTCATTTACATTAACAGTTCCATTCTTCCCTTGAAGATTTACAATATAAATAATATTTTCAGTCCCATCCGGATCTACCAATTTCATCGGATTCCACGCACAGTATGCATACGGACTAATGCTCGGGTACTTGTCCGCCATCGGGTCAACGGACAAGAACAATCCGCTGAGGTCACTGTCATAATACCTTGCACCGAAGTAGGAATACCCTGTCTCCTCGTCCTTCTCTTTCCCCGTGAAAGATAACTCGGAAAAGTGTCCGAAAAATGTGCAATTTCTCAGGTTGGTTTTATGTGCTGGTTGGTTCAATTAACTACCTTTCTCTTTATTTGAATATAGAGTGACTCGTCTTCACATGTAAAAGCATGAGTCAAGTATAACAATAGAGTGTCACTATTGTCATTGTAAAGTTCAATCATTTACTTTATCTTTATATTTATCCCAGTCATTAGGGGCAATAAACTTTTTATTATCCTGCAAGTGAACGGAAAAAACTAATCGATTAAAAGGCATTGGAGCAAATGGTTTGATCGAGCCACATGTATTTAGTTCAAATTTAATTGATTCTTTGGTGTGTTTAATATAATAATATATTTCTTCACGGGACACCCATGTGTATGCATCAACCAAAAAGATGTATCCGTTTATTCTAATACACCCAATAGTTTTCAAGTATTCCAAATGTCTGAAAGTCGCTAAAGGAAACAGATTTCTAATACTATAAGGATTAATTGAAATTGTCATAGTGTCTGGGTTGTCAAATGTGGCAAAGAGCAGAACAAAAATATATCCATACGTCTCATTGTAATTCCAATTTTTTTCCAATTGAGATATAGCCGAAGAAATAGAGTCTTGTAGTTCCTTATCTGTTACCACAAACAAAGGCAACTCCAATGTCGTGTCTGGCATTAAATATATCGAGTTCTCTTGGGTCTGACCGAATCTGTTGTCCGAATTGCTGTGTTGGGCCAAACAAACTCCTTCAATACATATCAAACAAAAAGCTATAATAATCTTTATAAAACTACTCTTGTTTACAATATGGCTCATAGTTCAGAATCTTTGATTTAACGAAATATCTAATAATACCACTTGTTGGATTTTTAAAATTATTGGGAATAACATTGTCAAAACGATATGATTTCCCACAATAATCCAAATAACAAGGTATATTTATTATTCGTGCGTATAAAATATCCTCTGGAGATGGAATAGAATAATCCAAATCGCTATAGTACGGTTGATAATGACGTACAGATTGGGTCAATCCGCCTAAACTACAGAAATTAAATACATCTATTTCGTCTCTTTTATTGGATGTAATAAGTTGGGACGGAACATTGAACTTGTTTTTATAATAATTCCATTCGACAGAAGAAGTAGATGAGCTTTCGGTTCTTCCTGATAATTGATTATAAACTGATTCGGCATCAGAATCATCTCCAAAATCAATTACCGAAACTCCACCATTCTTATATGAATATACATAACCATTACAAGGATATTCACTAATTGAATTGCCGTTGTCGCCATCTAAAAAATTAACAATACATCCGCGAGTATATTTTTCTGTGGTTTCTTGTTTAATATTCCCATTATGAATATTAATTGAAACAATTGTATCCATGCCATCCGGGTCCACCAACTTCACCGGATTCCATGCGCAGTACGCATACGGCGACAGACTCGGATATTTGTCCGCCATCGGGTCAACGGACAAGAACAGACCGCTGAGGTCGCTGTCGTAGTAGCGCGCACCGAAGTAGGAATACCCTGTTTCCTCATCCCGTTCTTTCCCCGTGAAAGCTGTTGTATTATAGGAAAAGCGTGCACTCTGATCATCAGTGTTTTCCAGATTTTGAAAAGAACATTTTTCTGTCTTTAATAAACCCCTTTTAGAATCAATTGATATGTCTTCGCTGATTTGCAAAACCTCTTTTTGTATTATTAACGAGTATAATGCAGTTCTATTGTCTTTGAACGGATGACGAACAGGTTAGTTGTGTACTTTTCAACAGTATTTCCAACCATTCTACACAACATCTATAACAAGATAATGCTAAAACAGAGAAGTGAACCTTGGGTTTAGATAATAGTTGTTCGACTGGTTTATAAATCAGGGCCATAAATATCTCCATAAAGAATAATTCGTGAGAACGAGCAATTATCACCAGATAATACCCTGTAACAATTAATACAAAGAGCGTTGAGCTTCGCATATATGTTTGATTTATAGCAGTCACCCTCGGTTTTTCCGTTTAAATATCCATTAATCAGGCAATTCCAGTCCAATTCGTCAAAAAGAGGGTCTTCCTTGCACCATGTGTCAATCATTGTTCTTATTCGATTCATTGACATGCCTTTTTGAAGAAGCCTATCGAAAAAAATCTTCAAGTCACATTCTGTATAGCCTGCGACACGAATCCAAATAGTATCTTCAAAATGCACAACTTTATTGTTGGTTGATTCAAATCTCAGCACATAGTATGATGAATAGTCCTGATGAATTTTGAATAATTGTACCGAATAAATGTCTCCGTCATATTCCTCGTTGCCCCAATAATGCAAACGGAGACATTCTGAAGCCTCATATCTTAATGATTTATAATTGGATTTGGTGTCGTTTACTAAAAGGTCAAACTTATCTTCAAGATAATAACCGGTCAATGAAACCTCATCAACCAAACAACTTAAAAATAATATTTTCTTTTCATTTTCTGAATAACTTTTCTGTCCATAGCAGTATTGAATGTTAAAAAGAATGCAAATAATTATAACCAAGATGCTGTTAATAATCCTCTGGATTAGGTCGACATAAACGATTAAATGATGTGATGTATTTTTCATAATCAAAAGAATATTTTGTTGTTGGGATGTCTTTATAATTCAATCCCATGTTATTTGTTTTTTCATTATACTCTGGACGAGATATACCGAACACTATGTCACCAAATTCGTTGGCAAGGGTTCCCACGCCATTAAAACCATCATTGAAACCATTGCTATATAATTCTACACTAATAGTATTACAATCTATTCCTATAATTCGCTTTCTGTTTTTTAGGTATTTAATAGTAGTTTGTCCAACGGCTCCATCTATGGGATTGAACGCTTCGTCGCGCAATGATATATATATGTTTATGGCATTACCTTTGAAAGAAATATTGTCTATTCTTTTATACTCCTTTTCGTTATATTTCTTAAATTCCTCCAACAAATCATTTACAATATTATATCTTATATTATTATTCTTAAGTCGTTCTATTTCATTTTGATATTCAGAAGCAACCTCTTGATTACATGTGTTATTAATTAGAGACTCATAATATTCAATGTCTTTACTTATATCCTTGAATTGTTCATAAGCATTTTTTATTGTATCTCCATTCGGATCCACCAACTTCACAGGGTTCCAAGCGCAATATGCATACGAGCTAATACTCGGATACTTGTCACTCATCGGGTCAACACTCAAGAATAGTCCTGATAAATCACTGTCGTAATACCTTGCTCCGAAGTATGAATACCCCGTCTCCTCGTCCTTCTCTTTCCCCGTGAAAGATGATGGGGAAAAGTGCCTGAAAAACGTGCAATTTCGAGGGTCGGTTTTATGTGCTGATGTGGTCAATTCGTTATTGCCCAAAGGTGTTATTGTTTTGGAATTACATTTTTATTTGTACAGCGGCAAATATCTATATGCAAAAACCTCGTTCTTCGTGAGAAACATATACTCATTCAAGACAAAATCATAGAAACATTTTTTATTTGGAATGACGTTCTCATAACTTATGCTTACATATCCTATTCGTTTGAGTTTCCAAAATAGTCCATTTTCGCTAATTCCTTCAAGTGTTATAGATTGAGGATAATATAAAGAGCTGTCCTGTAACATCCCAAGTATAGCTACTTTATAATATTCTCTTTGGAGTGCACATAGAAAGTCATTCCCAAAACATTTAGAAACAGTGTCTTCATAGATAGATTCTAAATAATGTTCAATTGTAGAAGGTACAACAGGTGTTGAATTAAATCGAATAATGGCACCGTCATCACATAAAATCACAAAACCATCATAATTAAAGTCATTCATGGGTTTCACGTCATTATTAGGAATGCATATCTTAATGTATGACGTATCTTTTTTACCCGTAAGGATTTTTTTCCATTTTTGCTCTAATTGTATGGTGTCATATCTATACAATTGGTTTTCTTGCGAATATAGTGGCGTACCTGCAATAAATAAAAATTGTAATAAGCCAAGAATAATATTTTTCATATAGAGAGAATTGGTTGAAAACTATACAAGGATATTGCATTTGTCTAGTTTTAAAAATCTATAAACGGATTAATAGGGCCGCCATCATTAAACAAAGCAGTTCCAGAACACGGTATATATCTCCCTGATTTTTCTTCTACACTACCTCCATAGATAGTCTGTTGTGGGAACCCCATAAAAGAACCGATACAATTTGCTTTCATGCAAGCGCTCCATTCATTTATTTTCAATCCATTAAATAATCTATCGTCCATCGTTCCAAAATTCGCATCATATGCATGGCATAACTCATGTAGTAACTGATATGTAGGGTCGTTTCGCAGACCTTTTTCTGTAAAAATCATATACCCTTCTGTATTCCACATAACATCTCCGCCAGAACCAAATTTGTGTCCGTGTTTAATAAAATCTTGCCAATGATCAATGAATGTTTGGTTATTTCTTGCATAAGCATCAATGGTATTACTTTCATTAAATTCACTCACCTTATCGGTTTCTTGTTCCTTGATATTAAAAATATTTTTAGAAGAGCACAATGTATTGATTAAATCTACTCCTTCATCACCACCTTTATTATAGATATCATTTAATGCATCCACTGTTTTCTTCGCAAATCCTTTTAATCCTTCAGATGACATACCAGCAGTATATATAAATTTCCCGTCACCATTATTTATCCAAATTTCCATTCCATCCGGGTCAACCAACTTCACAGGATTCCAGGCACAATAGGCATAAGGCGATATATTAGGATACTTGTCACTCATCGGGTCGACGGACAAGAACAGACCGCTGAGGTCGCTGTCGTAATACCTTGCTCCGAAGTAGGAATACCCCGTTTCCTCATCGAGTTCTTTCCCCGTGAAAGCGAAGAATGCAAAATCTGCGGAACATGTTTGTGCACAATTCATTCCAAGGAATTCCATTATGCCGTTTTTTGCAGAAAAAGCATAAAAATGCACAGTCGCAACGCCTCCTTTTGGCATGGCATATCCTGTTCCCGATAAGGTGTGTCCGTTTTGCATCCCGACCGCATTTTCTCAGATGCAAAAATACTATTATTCCATGGATCAGACAAATTGTTGTATCTTTATATTTTGACTTCAAAATCATTTTTCAATACAATCATCTGACACAATGAACATTAAAATCGACTCCAACTTTCGTTTCTCCGTGGCCGCCATACATTACAGCGCCTCAGGGGAGCTCTGCATCACCCTGGCGTCCGACAGTTTTTCCCCCGACACGCATTACCAGTATTCCGCAGTCCTCGGCGACGGACAGGCGGAAGAGAGACCGATTGTCAGCCTGCTGCAATATGCCAGATCCTTCGCCGCGTCCGCCAATATAAAGTCCAAGACCAGAGACTCATACCGCCTGATGTGCCTCCACCTTGAAGCCTACGGCGACAGCGCCGTTGAAAAAGTCACGACAGCATACCTCCAGGGCTTTATCAGACATCTCCAGTCGAAGGGTTTGAAGTCCGGCACCGTGCGGCTGTACTTCCAGAAACTTGCCAGTGTACTCCACGACGCATACAAGAACGGCCTTTTCGACGACAGGATACTGCAGAGGGTGAAGCGCCCCCGGCGTGAGCAGGAGAAGCGGAGTTTCCTCTCGGAGGCGGAGCTGAAGAGACTGACCAGGCACCGGCTGCCGGAAGAATACAGCAACATCCAGACGATGTTCCTCTTTTCCTGCATGACGGGATTGCGCTACAGCGACGTGCGTGGCCTGCGGTGGAAGGACGTGAGGCGCAACGGCAAGCACCTGCAGCTGGAGTTCCACCAGCAGAAGACCGACACCAGCGAGCGGCTGCCGCTGTGTGCAGAGGCGGAGACGCTGCTGAGGGGCATCGAGCGCAGGGGCGAACATGTGTTCCTGGAGGAGAGCAACCAGAGAGTGAACGTGGTGCTCAAGCGGTGGTGCAGGAATGCCGGCGTGAGGAAGCGGGTGTCGTTCCATGTGGCGCGCCACACATTCTGTGTGCTGCTGCTTGACAGGGGCGTGCCGATATACACCGTGCAGCGCCTGATGTGCCACTCCGACATAGAGGCGACGAAGGTGTACGCCGACATCCGAGCCAGCACCGAAGCCAGGGCGGTGAGGAAGATGCCGCTCATAGAGTGACAGGAGTCTGTCATGACGAAAAAAAAAAGCAACTGTTTTTCACAAAACCGGAGAAAAAGTGTATATTTGCACAATAAACAAAAAAAACTTATCAAGACAAGTGACTGTATATGAAAATATTGTTTCGTTTTCTCCTTATATTTGCCGCGCTGGCCGCATGGAGCCAGTCACTGGCGCAGAATCACGAAGCCCTGCCTGAACCGGCGATGGTCTGGCGTTGTACCGTAGGCGACACCGCCTTCAACCACAACCCGGCCATGATGCTGGGCGGCGACAGTGTCATAGTCTTCGACAGCCTCCCCTATGCGTCGGACTATACGGTGATAGCGGTGTACAAGCCCGCGTATGCCACCGAGACAGTCATCTGGAACCTTGATTTCGGCGGAGGAGTCCTTAACGGCCTGACCAGCGAGACCGTCGTTTCCGGCGGAGTCCCTGTGCGCTACGCCGACTCCACGTCCGTCGAGCCGGCGATAGGCACGCTGAGGCAGTCGGCGCCGGACAGCGTGTCGCCCCATGTGCGCCTCACCGTCGGCGGAGGGTCGGCGCTGAAGGTGGCGGAGATACGCTACTACACCGCGAGGATAGGCACCCGTACACTGCGCAGGCTTCAGGGAGCCCTGGCGGTACGCTACGGAGTGACCCTGGGGCCGGTGGACTATCTGGACAGCCGGGGCGTGTGCATACGAGAGTATGCCGACAGCGGACTGTACAGGCACCGCGTCACGGGGCTGGGCAGCGACAGCGCCGCGGGGGTGTGCCAGACGCGGAGCCGTTCCGAACACACGGGGTCGGTCATTGCCATGGAGGGAGGGACGCTTCCCGAGGGGGCCTTTGTCACGGCGGGTGACGACGACGGAGAACTGTCGTTCTCACACGACGGTTTCGCCCACATGCTCGGCAGGGAGTGGAAGACGGTGTCGTCAGTACCGGACAGCACCCGCTTCACCCTGGTGTTCGACACCAGGGACTTCACCACGCGGAGCGACAGCATGGTGCTCCTCGTGGGTGCTGTGCCATATCCGCCGTATTCCGTGTCGGCGGAGCGCGTGGAGTACCGCGGTGTGTCGTTTCCGACAGGCGTGAGCCGTTTCACGCTGGGATACGGGGACGACCTGTGGCGTGTCGCGACGGAAGGAGGCCGGAGCAAGGTGTCGGAGGAGGGCGCTGGCATGGCCGCGGGCGCCACGGTTTATCCAAACCCGACATCGGGGGACTACACCGTCGAGGTTGCCGCCGCCGGCAGGGTGCGTGTGACAGTGTACAACATACACGGGGCGGTGGTGGCCGTGCATGGCGGTGACAGCGAGGGCGTGTGCCGTTTCAACGGGGAACTGCCGTCGGGAGGAGTCTATTTCGCCGAAGTGGAGACTGGAAACGGAAGCCAGACAATAAAGATAGTGGTGAAATGAACGGCGGTGAAAAACCATCAAAAAAGTATTAAGAAAACGTTTGCGAAGCCTGGAAAAAAGAAAGGCAGTGGCACAACGACAATCATGAACAAAAAGAAAGGCAGAGACATGAAAAAAATATTATTGGCATTATTGTTTGCAATGCTGTTCCCGATGCCGCTGTTTGTCGGGTGTGCCGAGGTGGTGGACACGGACGAGCCCTGTGCAGGCGATGCTGCCGTGCCCGGGGTCGCCGACACCGGTGCCGACAGTGCCGCCGCTGTCGTCGCCGACGTGAGGATGCCTGACGTGAAGGTCGTCGTGCGGCGCGGAAAGCCCCTCCGCATGGAGACAGAAGGCCTGGCGCTGACTGCCGCCGACGCCGCCGTGCGCCACAGCGGTGAGTACTCTGTGACATCGCTCTTCCCCGGCGAGCTGCCGCGGCTGCCACAGGGCATGGTGAACATGACCGCCGCCTGCGGAGGCTACCGTCTGCTGCCCTCCGGCGAGCATTTCGCCCCCGCCGCAGAGCTGCGGATGACCTACGACCCTGGCAAGATACCTGCGGGCTACACCCCTGACGACATATACACCTCGTACTACGACAGCGCCTCACAGTCATGGGTGCGCCTGGAGCGCGTCGGGGTGGACACCGTCAACCACGAGATAGTGTCGCTCACCACCCATTTCACCGACTTCATCAATGAACTGCTCAAGTCTCCCGAAATGCCCGAGACACAGGCCTTCGTGCCGACAGCCATGAAAGACCTGGAAGCGGCACACCCCGGCAACGGGTACACGCCGCTCCGCACGCCGACGGCAAACCGTAACGGCACCGCCGAGCTGAATTATCCTCTGGATATTCCTCCCGGACGTAACGGAATGCAGCCGAATCTGGCGTTGACATACAGCAGTTCCGGAGGGGGAAGCTGGCTCAGCGACGGTTGGGACATTCCACTGTCCTCGTTAAGCGTGGACACTCGTTGGGGAGTGCCGAGATATGATGCCGACCTGGAAAGCGATGTGTACCTTCTGGACGGAGAACAGCTTGTGACGTTTGACGAAGACGGGCGGGTGCGGGCCATGCCCCAACGTACGACTGATTGGACAGAGAGACTGCCGGACAAGACACGCTTCTACTCCCGTGTGGACAGGAAATACGACAGTATCGTGCGGCACGGGAACAATCCGTCAAACTACTGGTGGGAGGTATACGACCGTACAGGTGTTGTGCACCGTTACGGGCACTATGAGACTCTCAACAACGATTCTGCGGTAAGCACACTGTGTAACGACAGGGGAGACATAGCCAAATGGTGCCTTGCAGAGAGCGAGGACCCATACGGCAACATGGTGAGATATACTTATGACACCGTGCATGATGCCGGTATTAATGGCGGAATAGTCAAAGGCCGTCAAATATACCCTGCGGAGATTCGCTACACTATGCACCGCGACGGCAACGGAACGGTGGACGACACCGGTCTCCGGCGCGTGGTGTTTGTCCGCGAGGACAACGACGTGGCACGTCGGCACAGTTACTGCTTTCAGTTGCAAGAGCCTCCTTCTGCCGGTTCGTGTCCTGAGCGTATTCCGGCCGCTATAGACTGTCGGCATGGGTTCAAGGAGGTTACGGCATCGCTCTTGACTGCAGTGGAGGTTATGTGGCGCGACACGATCATGCAAATGTGGCGGTTTGGCATGAAATATGGTCCCGAGACGGGATGGAAAGTGAAGTTGACATCGATGGGGCTCGTTGTCCCGCCGGAACAGGATTACAGCCAGTGGATTGTATCCAACAGTCTTCAAGGCAAAGGGGTTATGTACTGGGGTGACGCCCAGACAGGTGACGATGTGCTTCATTTCGTGTACAAGGAAGCGCCCGATGCCCTGTTCGGGGATGAAGTCAATGTCGGGGCCGTATGGCGAGCACACGAAGGGGGTTTGTTTCCTTATGGAGAAGATGTCAAGTCCACAGGAATCTCACTTGACCCTGTTGGCGATTATGCCGGCGAACTCAGTGTCACCGCCCTGGGTGGAATGCGGGGCTACGGTTTCAGTGCCGGCGGCGGTTTGAGCGCAGGTCTGGGATACTCCGTGTTCTGGACCGAGCTCACAGGTGGCGGCAACTTCAATATCAACGGCAGCTATGAAGAGGGTGTCCTCCAACTTGTCGACCTTGATGGTGACGGACTTGCGGACAAAGTGTTCCGTAATACGTTCGGCGATGTGTACTACCGCAAAAACATGCTTCTCCCCGACGGGACATTCTTCTATGGTCCGGCCAAACGGCTCAACATTGACAAAATTATCGAGAGTACCACATGGAGCAGCGAATTTGGACTTCAATTGTCTTTGGGTGTGTCACTGACAGGGTCATACACCCATAGCCGTACCACCACGACGACATATTTCTGCGACATCAACGGTGACGGACTCGCGGACCTGGTGACAGACAACGGAGCATACTATAACAACCTGGTGAACGGACTTCCTGTGTTCAGCATTGCGAGGAGGCATTCAGAACCAGGGGTGGCCGACACGGTGTACAGCACAGCCACACCCTGCGGCTACGTCATCCATGACAACGCCATCAACGACAGCGTCTATTGCCCTGTCGTGAAAGAGGTTTACAACAAGGACTATGCTATTGACGCCAACATAGACAGTGCGTTGAGTGTCGATTTTATTTCAGTGGGGATCGTTGTTGACAGTATCAGAAACCATGTAATATATGGCCACAAACTGAAACACGACTGTTCAGAGGTATCCAAAGCATACGATGTCGGCTTGGGGCCGAGGATGGAGTCTGTGCGGGTATGGGTTGCCCCGTTCGATGGATTTGTAACGGTGCGTGACAGCATCCGCATGCTGCCGGATACCACAGGCGGCGTTGCCAGGTCGCGTCATGCCGACGGAGTACACAGGAGTGTGCAATGGCTGCATGAAGTCACTGATTTCGTAAACATCACCATTATTGGCACACGCAACGATACAATCGGTGCCCTGTGCGGAACACTCGGAGTCAATGACACAGTGTGGACAATACACGACACAACCATAGAGGTTAAGACTGGCGACATACTGTTCTTCCGCCTGCAGTCCGGCGACAACAGGGGATGGGACCGCGCGGACTGGAGACACACCGTGACATACACGGAACTCTCATCAGACGCCGACATCTACGGTATGCCCGTAAACAGGTACAATTCCGTCGAGGACTTCATGGTTTCCGGAGACAACTGTTTTCAGGCTCCTGCGGCGGGGAAAGTGCTTCTGGACATTGACGTTGCCACAGGCACGCTTCAGGGTAATTCCCTGGGAGTGAAAGTCTGCAAGAATGGCAGTTCAATCGAAAATTATAACCTGACTTCCAACCAGACTGGCACTATTCATGTCAGCCATTTGGGAAACGTGCTTATCCCTGTTTCGCGTGGCGACAGCATACAGGTTAAGTTGTACGGGGCACTCCTGAATCAGACGACATGGGGACGGGTGATTTGCAAGCCGCACTACCGTTTCATACCGTCGTCGGGGTCGGAAGTGCGCGACACACTCAGTTACCATATAGCGCCGAATGTTCCATATAGTCCTTTTTACCCTTCGTTGGCATACAGGCGCCTTTTCGGGCCGCTGTACAGGGGATGGGGTCAGTTCACATATTTTGCCGAGGGCACGGAACCGTCGGACTTGATAAACCCATTAACACTGGTCTACAACCTTGGCACTTTCTCTGCCGGCGACACGGCAGGCATGAAGGAAGCGGGCCTTTACCTTGACGTCAACAACCTTGGGTTCTCAATGGATGATTTATCCAGTGTCATGGATAACACACATAACTATAACCCGTTAAGCGCCTTTACAAGCCGCTGGAGGCGCATGGAGGCTGACAGCAGGCTGCAGGCATGGGTCGGGTTCGGGAACAGCTCATTGCTGACGCGCACCATGGTCACCAACAGTTTCCCACAGGAACTGTATGCCCGCGACGAGGCGGCAGGGATCAAGCAGTACGACTGCCCGGCACCCGCACCTACGGCGGAGTATCCCAAAGTGAGGACTCAGGCGAGGGTCACGGTATCCGAAAACTGGAACTTCTCGGGGAGTGTCGGAGGACCCGTCTCCGTCGGGAAATCATCCAGCCACGGCAGCGTGGACACTGAGAGCGACTGCATCGACCTCAACGGCGACCGCTACCCGGACATTGTTTCCGGAGGGTCGGTGCAATACACCATGCCCTACGGAGGACTGTCTCCCCACGTCACGGCGGTGTCGTACAGCGGCTCCAGCTCCGGCAGCCGCAGCAAGGGGGTCAATGTAAGTGCCGGCGACCCGTCGCAAGACACACGTCCCATGTTCGGCAAAACATCAGACAGAGCTGTCTTGAGTTCAGTCCCTGTCAGGCCGCAGGGCGGCGGAGGCAGTGTGGCAGGCAATGACTCCACCAGTATCGGTTTCTCCGACATCAACGGGGACGGACTGCCGGACATGATAAAAGGAAACGGAATTGTAAGGCTCAACATTGGATATGGATTCCTGCCTGAAGAAGTATATGGTAGCGGATACATGCGAAAGGGCAGCCATTTCAGCCTGTCCACGTCGGCCAGTGCCTCTGTGCCGGCGTTCAGCATTGGCAAGTTCAGCATTGGGGGAGGTATGAATATCGGCATATCGGACAACAGTGTCAGGGAGCTGCTCATAGACATTGACGGCGACGGTCTTGCAGACAAACTCGAATTGTCCCAGTCGGGTGTGACAGCGAAACTAAATGTGGGTACGGGACAATTCAGGACAGTGTCGTGCGGATTGCCCCAAATAGGCGGTGGATATGGGTTTAACGGAGCCGCCAATGCCGCGGTGACATTCGGTTTCACGTATGGATTTGCCAAGATAACGGCATCGTTAAACGGAACACCGTATTCAAGGACGTTCAGCTGCGACAGGGTGCAGATGATCGATGTCAACGGCGACGGTCTTCCCGATATGGTAACATCCGGTGGTGAAAGTTTCATGAAGGTGCGCTTCAACCTATACGGACAAACAGGTCTTCTTGTAGGTGCTTTGGAAGGTGACGACACTCTTTTCACTCTGGGATACGACTATGAAATCCCCACGTATGGCATGCCACGCGGCAGATGGGTTATGGCATCATGCAACGAAAAAGGCGATCCGACGCTTGGAGTGTCGGACGGCTACACCACTTTCAGCTATCGCAACCCCGTGCACGACAGGTTTGAACGCACCGATTACGGATATGATTCAGTCATCAGCGTGCACTACTTGGCATCAGGGACGGCATGGACGCCGTACCGTGTAGTCATTGAAGGTTACTGCAACACCGACTACTTCAAAAGGGGTGAAATCAGGAGCATGAGCGTAAGCGACCCTGACGGACACATGTGGGATGAGACACTTCATGACATTGTGGTGGTGAACATGGAGGACGGCAGCATTGTCGGAGACGGTGACTGCCCTACTGTGGCGTATCCCCTGATAAAGAAAACCATAACAAACCACTACGAAGGCTTTCAGGCTCCGCGACAGACAACAGCTGTCGGCTTCGAGTATGACAGCCGCCGCAACGTTATTGTGTATACGGAATGGGGAGACACCAACTTCACCGGCGACGAGCTGCGGGCTGACATTGCATATCTCGAAGGACAGCAACGGAATATGATATCGCTTCGCGGAGACGTGACAGTTCGCGGCGGTTCCCGCAGCGACTCACCTGTAATGAGGCATTCCTCTTTTTCCTACAACACCAAAGGCGGTCTTGTCTTGAAAAGCGATTTCCTTGACGCGTCAAACAGCGCAGACATGCATTTGCGATACGATGCATACGGAAATGTCGACAGTGTGGTCTTCCCGCCTAACGCATCTGGACAGAGAATGTGGATGAAGTACACCTACGATCCTGTCCTGCACATGTGCTTGGTAAGGACTGACGACGCCTATGGACGTTTCTCCACGGCGAAATACAAATACCGGTTCGGGAAGCCAATCACTGTTATTGACGCCGCCGGAAACATCTGCCAATACACCTACGACACTCGTGGAAGGACAGAGACTGTCACAGCACCGGACGAAGTCGCCTCGGGGCAACCCTACACATGGAAAGCACGATATCCCAGTTTCCGTCGTGCCGTGACATACCGCTTCGACAGGCAACATCCGTCGGATACCCTGCGCACGTTCACCTTATGCGACAGGCACATGCGCACCGTCCAAGTCAAGCACGACGCTTCCGTCGCCGGACAGCACAAGCTCCTTGTCAGCGGCAGGACAGAATACGATGCCCTTGGACGTGCCGTGAGATCCTATGACCCCGGCGTGGAAAATCCTGGAGCAGAAATGTTTTATAATGCAAATTCCACAACCTTGCGCTCCGTGGCGGGATATGACATCCTCGACCGTGCAGTGCGGTGTACGACATACCACGACAACTCTATATTGACTGATGTTTCAGAGTACTCGTATGTGACATCCGGCGGGCGCACCCTTTTCAAGACAAAGTCCACCGACGCTGCGGGACATATCACCAACACTTTTGCAGACGCATTCGGACGTAACCTCATGGTCGAAGACGCTCTTGGCGGAATCACGACATTCACTCTTGACAGACTCGGCAATATTTTATCAGTCACCGATCCGGACGACTTTACAACATCATATAGCTACGACATGCTTGGAAGGGTGACGGAACGGATACACCCTGACGCAGGACGGACAACAATTGCATACGATTCCGCCGGCAATGTCAAATGGCAGGTGAATGCCATGGGGGACACCGTGTCGTACCTCTACCATTATTTGCGTCCTGTACGTAAACGCTATTCACGGATACCGGGAAACGAGGTCCGGTGGAGCTACGATGCTGCGGGCAGGCTTTCCTCTGCAAAGGACGGAAGCGGCACCACGTCCTACAGCTATGATGCTTTGGGGAACGTGTCCGGAATAGTCGCAACGTTCGCTATACCATACCTCCCGGGCACATTCTCTTTTGTGACAGAATTCGAATACGACAGTTGGGGACGCACCCTGGACATTACCTATCCTGACGGGGAGCGTCTGGACTACGAATATGACAGGGGCGGTGAACTGTACTCTGTCAGCGGCACAAAAAACGGCAACACCTACAGCATCGTAAGCAATATATACTATGACATGTATGGGAAACGGAGCAGGATGAACTACGGCAACGGGAGCTATACGGTATATAACTATGACGATCTGCATCGACTGTCAAGGCTCAGGAGCTATGCATCAGGGCATGGCGCGGGAGTCCCTATGCAGGACATCACCTACAGCTATGACAATGTGGGCAACATCACATCCGCTGCCAATGCCGCCGCTGCCATAGGCGCTCTCGGCGGCACATATACAGACACATACCAGTATGATGACATCAACAGGCTTGTACTTTCCTCGCAGAACTACGGCCAGGGCAACAGTCTCGCCATGTCATACACGCCGTCAGGTATGCTGTGCGGCAAGACGCAGACTTTCACCGGCAATGACATGACTTTCGCTTATCAGGATGACGCCGGACACAGGCCTGTGAGAGCGTTTGAGTCAAACTCTACAAGTCTGTACAATATGCAATGGGACCCCAACGGCAACTTGGCGCAGATCGGCCGTTACACTGTCAACAACGGCATAGCCTCACATAAGGGGGAAAGGTACCTCTTATGGACTGAGGACAACAGGCTTGCCAATGTCGTTGACGAAAACAGCTACAGCTACTACGCTTACAGCCATACCGGTGAACGCGCGCTTAAACTTACAGGGAAAAACAGCATTGTCGATGTCAACGCGCAGGAAGTTGTATGCAACACTGTACTCGACAATGTTACGCTGTACGTTTCACCCTACCTTGTAGCGAACAACAAGGGATATACCAAGCACTACTATGCAGGAACAGAGCGGCTGTGTGCCTCTGTCGGTGGTGGAGGTCTCGATGCCTCCTCACTGTTCATCGGACTTTCCGACAGCAACAATATAGTGGCGAATGCTTTGTTCAATTCATGCAACAAGTCATTGAAAGACAACAGGCCTTTGGTAGCGTTTTCCGGTGATCTGCTCGAACTCTGCGAAGACAACCCGGATGAAATCAATACCGGCGTTGACCCGGAACCGACAGCGGTGTCCGCAAACACGGCCATTTATACAAACAGTTTCGGCGAAGTGATTGGCTTGTTCGGTGATGTGGTTTCCTCCACTGAAGCAAGATATTTCTACCACGGTGACCATCTGGGCAGTGCCAGCTGGATTACCGACGCAAACGGCTCTCCCGTCCAGCATCTGCAGTACCTCCCCTTCGGCGAACCTTTCGTCAACCAGCGTGCCGCAGGTTCCACCTACAGCGAACGCTTCACTTTCACGGGGAAAGAGAAGGACGAGGAGACAGGGTATTCCTACTTCGGAGCAAGGTATTATGACAGCGATTTGTCGGGATTGTTCCTGAGCGTCGACCCGATGGCTGACAAGTACCCGAGCATTAGTCCGTATGCCTATTGCGCCTGGAATCCTGTGAAGTTGGTGGACCCGAATGGAGAAGAAATCAATGTATCTTCATTAAATAAGAAACAGCAAGAAAGAATTGTGAAGAATTTGAGTATTGTTACTGGGTTATCTTTGTTTGTTGAAAACGGAAGATTAAAATACAATAATGTTTCAGAAAATAATAATGGCTCGAAAAAAGCAAGAAACGATTTGATGAGAGCAATTGATGACAAATCCTTTGTTACAGCTGTTACAGAAAGCAGCTACGCGAATAGTTCAAGAGAAAAAGGAGTATATACAAACATCGACAATGGCATAGTTTCGGAAATACAATATGATGCAATTATGGGACTTAATTTTAACAGTAATCAGGAAGATTATTCCACATATGGACTATCCATGGAGTTCATGCATGAGTTACTGCACTGCTATTACAATTACAAAGACCCTACAAAAAGAGAAAACAACAATACGTTCCGAATTAGTCCGAACGGTCAAATAATAATTGCTCTTCCAATTGAAAAAACCATTTCATACCTACTCGGTCGCTCGGCAGTTGGTAGAGTAAATGAATACAGAAGAGAACTGGGATTTGACTGTAGGGTAACCTATGCAGGTCTAGATATTGGCATACCCTTTCGTAATTCTGAAGGTGAGTTATATTGGATCAAACAAGAAAAGCAAGAAAAAAATGAATAAAAATAGACAATTAATAATAGTCGTAGTTATGGTCTTATTGTTGTCTTCTTGCAACAAAGGTCATTATGTATATATTAGTGCAACAACCCCAGCTTGCGACAGTACTATAGTGAGCAATGCCAAAAAAATGTATCAAAAGATATGCGGAGTGTATAGTTGCGATAGTATTCAGATTACAATTTGGCTTTACGATGATGGAACATATGCTGAATGCAACCGATGGGGATGGTTCGGTGGATATTATAAATATGACAAGCCATTGATTAATCAGGATTATTACTATATTCGCACAATGGAAAGATACCCATGCGGTAGAGACCAAGTATTAAATAATTTTAAATATGTATATCAGTATAATAACTCAACTCTTTGCGACAGGTTTTTCGTTTTTGGTAGGGATGGGTCACTTGTTAACATAAAGGCTTTTTGTTATTACGACAGTCTTGACAATGAGAGTTTCAACAACATTGTCTGTAATCATAATATTATTCCGTCAAACACAAAATATATCTCAATTTCAGACCTGTCTGTTAATTCCAGTGGCCGTGTTCCTGTCAAAAAAGGATACAATATTATTTTCTATCTTAGACCGAACTTTAATAGTTGTAATATTAGATGGAATGACACAAAAGGGTTGTTTTTTGTTTCCGATGATGGAGAAATCCATTATTTTAAAAAACGACACTTGGATGCGATGTTAAAAATTGCCCCACCTATAAGTGAAAAAGAAAGTTGTCAGAATGGTACCATTATTAGTTTAGATAAAAATATTATTCCACATGATCTCAGGCTCTTTCAGAAGTAAAAGATGAACAATGTTTTGTTTTACAACATAAAGTAAATGATTGAACTTTACAATGACAATAATGACAATCTGTTGTTATACATGACTCATGCTATTTCATGTGAAGACGAGTCACTCTATATTCAAATAAAGAGAAGGGTAGTTAATTGAACCAACCAGCACATAAAACCAACCTGAGAAATTGTACGTTTTTCGGACACTTTTCCGAGTTATCTTTCACGGGGAAAGAACGCGATGAGGAGACGGGGTACGGCTACTTAGGAGCAAGGTATTATGACAGTGACCTCAGCGGATTGTTTTTGTCCATCGATCCAATGAGTGACAAGTACCCGAACATTAGTCCGTATGCCTACTGCGCCTGGAATCCTGTAAAATTAGTCGACCCCAATGGCATGGATACAATATTTGTCAACAATGAAGCAAGAAAAATATTCAATAGCGTGTATGATAGAGTATCAAAAGAAGTTGATAGGCTTGAACGAAAACAAAAAACAACATCGTCACAATATCAATCATTAAAAAAAATGAAAGACGCTTTTACTGATGTTATCAACTCTTCTACAAAGTTCTATTTTAAATCTGTAGACAAAGATGAAAAAGGCAATACACTGTTGAAAGGTGGAAATACCTATGGAAAAGTTGGTGTCACTGGTATTTGTGTTGATTTTGCCAACTATTACGAAGGTAGTTTTATCCATGAACTAAGGCATGCAGCAGGTTATAAAAACGGAGAATGGGATATAGATTTATCAAAAATAGACGAATATGGACATTTTTATTTAATAAACTATGATTATCAAGATGAGTATGAAGCCTATTATCTTGAAAATCGCTACAACCATCATTTCAATAATGAATTGTTAAAAGAAGATTATGAAATAAAAACCGAAGTGCGAAAATATAGTAGTTATACAAACATTATTCCCGAATTTATTCAGTATTCGCGTGTAAATCCCTATAAACCTCATAATTAATGAAAAAAATACTAATAGTTCTATCCCTATCCTTTGCCTTTATTTCATGCAGCAATACTAAGGGATTAGCCGGCTCTTTTGGAGTAATATATGACAACCCGGAGCACGATACTCTTCAGCTTGAAATATATCCAGATGGTTTTATTGTATTCTCTCACCAAAGCGATGGTTTTTGTGGAGAATATCATGTTGGTTTTTATGTCATAGCGACGGATTCCAATAATCATTACACATTAAAACCTTCTTCAATATCAAATAATAATATTCCATTAAATGTTACAAAGAAAAAAAAAGTAGAAGATGGAACCGAATTGGTGTTTAAGGAATTAAGTCCATTCTTTCAATGGAAGTTAATTTTGTTTGATACAGTTATGGAAATATCTGAAAAAAAGTTAATGCTTGAAAAGGAATACACTACTTTTCAGTTGATGGGATTATTCAAAAAAGAAAACAGATATGTTCATGATACAATCCTAACCGAAAGAAAACAAATATTTCAGGGTTATAATAATTATGTCACGATTGATAAGCGATATTATAGCTCAATTCATTATATGGGAACACATAAAGAAGGAATTATCTTTAATATGAGGGGAGATGAGATTTTTACGACTACGTCTGGACACAAAATGAAGCGTTTAAAGAAAAAATACTTTGTCTGGGAAAAGATATTAAAAACTGACTCATTGTGCCATTGAACTGTCGTACCGTTTGTTCTGTTCATCGGCAAGGAAAGAGACTCAGAAACAGTTTTTTCCTAATTAGGCGCTCGCTACTACGACAGTAATTTGTTAGGACTGTTCCTCAGTGTCGACCCGATGAGTGACAAGTACCCGAGTCTGTCGCCGTATGCATATTGCGCCTGGAATCCGGTGAAGCTGGTGGATCCGGATGGGATGGATACAATAGTTTCTATCGACATAAATAATGGTAGTATAAGCGTTGAAAAAAGCGATAAATCCGTTATAGGATGTAGGGTTGACTTTACATATAATGGAGAATTGTTTGATAGTTATTTATGCAAGGGTGATGTAAATAGTACCTCATCAGATAATTCGAAATTTGAATGGAATAGCATTTTCTTTTCTCAATATCAAGATGCAAATAATGTGTATTCTATTTTGACTGGCAAAAACAATAATAATTTGGAATCAGGTGTGGAGTGGAATTTATATAATTATCAAGCGCTGGGCTTTTCAGAACTAGTTACTTCTCAAAAAAATAATGAAATCAATCTTACAGGATATAACACATCTCATGTTTCATCCATGAGACATTATCAACCTTATGGATTGGGGAATGATTATAGTTATCCGTCAGTAGAAGATTTTAATCATTCGCGCGATTTGAATGTTCCATGTTATCTTGATTACTGTAAAGGTAATAGTTATAGATATGATAATCTGATACCACATAATGTATCATTGAATAGCTATATTATTAAAGAATCCGTAAATAGAAATATAATACACCATGTATCATCGTGTAGATAATCCAGAAATCGAAACTAAATATCAATATTGCATTTTTTGCTTTTTTTTGTCTTGTGTTTTTTTGTTTTCATGCACAAGTATTGCAACTATAGATACCTACGAAACAAAAAACACAAGTGATGTTAAATACAGGGATTCGACTATTTTTTTAAGTAAATATGAAATTGTAAATGATAATTTAGTTGATTCATTAAAAAATGCAATAGAGTTGTTTAATCATAACGGGGGGTGCTTCCAAGATTCTAATGGATATTATTTTTCATTATCATTTTTACTATCTGCTCTTGACAGTAATCTACACATTATTATTAAGGTATGTGGCATGTCTAAATTATGCAGTCACATAAACTTCCCTTTTGATAAAGGAAATGTATCTGAGAAGATAATCGGATGCACGTATGTCGACAACTATCTGATTCTTATCTCAAGCTATACTTTTGTCCCATTTTCCGAACTATACGAATATATAAACAAGTCAAATGGATTATTTGAAATTGCAATGAATTGCAATTCCGATGATAACACTATATATACAGCCCGAACCGACTCACCTTTTCACCACCATGAAATATTGATGCCGTTAAAATCCGACACCTCATATAATCCATCATATAAACCTGTTTATACTGTACAAAAAAAAATATATAATATATTACGATTCATGTCAAACATAGAGGCCCAGAATTTTTCATGGATAGAATGTACACCGAAAGATCCTGAAAACAAAAGGCAAGAATCAAAATGTCTAAAAATGATTGAAGAATTATACGACAGCTTATCGTTTGACTCTTTTTCTTCCAATGGAAAAATTATAATTTATGGAAAAAAATATAATGCGGAGGGTTTGAGTGGAAATATTTTTGCAGAAATGAAAAAATTGGATAACCTGTTAAAGGAATTTAGACAACAAATCATTAATTCCAGTATGAGTGACGATGAAATAATAAACAATCTTTTATGGGAGGAAATAACTGTGCAAGCTGGAGAGGTACTGAAAGAATGGAATCAAAGGGACAGAAACTTTGATACACGTAGTGGCAATTAGTAGAGAAAAGCAATCTTTCTTTTGAGGCGGAGCTAAGATCCGCCGCAACGGGATGGCCCCCAAAAACTCAAAACAAATTGGAGAGTACCGTATAAAGGTTGCTTAACCCATGTACGCAACTGGATGCCAAATAGGCGGCTGGGATAGACAGAAGTACTGCCTTGAATTTGTTTGGGACCTCTTGTCGTGCCCTAATCAGACGATAAGTATAATAAAGCACCATTCCGAATGCGAGTGCAAACATCACACCCGCAGCTCCTTGAATCCAAAGATGCATCGTAATATTGTCTCGACCAGACATATTTAATATGTCGAGATGCATAAATCCAAACTGCATCTGTACACAAAAAATCATCACGGCAAAGAGGCAACCCAGCACAATCCGCCAACGTTTGGAGGTGACAATGGTCAACGGGATAACTGCGGTCATGAACGGCAGCAACCTGTACATTGCTTCCTCTTCTAATGGACCCACAACTGTCAACTCCACGATTTCAGACAAGAAATAGACACCGTGACAATCATATATATTACAGAAAACACTTGCCCAAACCAAATCAGCAAGAGTGACAAAAATCACAAACAGAATGTAATAAACCCAGTATCGGTTGAAAACACGTTTGAAGGTATCGACAAAACGTTCCTCTGTATGTTTGTGCGAATAAACGGCCGCATAGCCAGCAAGGACGGCAAAGACCAACGCAACAAAGAATACCAGATAATACATATAACCCGGCCAGCGTTCCGGGATGGTTATCGTTGTGATACAAGCTGCTACCGCCAACACGCCTCCTACGGCCATCCAAGGCCATATCTTGCCACCAAATAGTTGAATGTCTCTCTTTTCCATGCTATAATTCATTTAGAAACACATTCTGTTGTGTTGTCCTCTTGATTACTCTCATCATATAACACCAGTCTGCCTCGTGTATTGGACAAGACCCAAAGAAGGGCCATCAGACACAGACACCACACCACAGCGTCCAATATCCATTGCCACAGTTTCTTGTTTTTCACAGTTCTCATTTTGAAATCTTGTTATCGCGTTTTTTTCGGTCGTAATACTCTGCAGTTGCTGTAAAGAAGGCGTCTCCGCTACTGTTGAGTGCTGTCTCCACGCTGTCTTGCACCACGCCGATGATAAATCCTATTGCTACCGCCTGCATGGCTATGTCATTACCAATGCCAAAAAATGAGCAAGCCATCGGTATCAACAAGAGACTTCCTCCAGCTACCCCCGATGCACCACAGGCTCCAAGTGTGGCGATAATGCTAAGGAAGAGGGCAGAGGCAAATGATACTTCCACGCCTACAGTGTTGGCTACGGCAAGCGCAAAAAGGGTGATGGTTACTGCCGCACCGTCCATGTTGATGGTGGCACCAAGCGGTATGCTCACAGAATAGAACTCTTCGTCCAACCCCAGTTTCTTGCACAACGACATGTTGATTGGGATGTTCGCGGCTGACGAGCGTGTGAAAAAGGCCTGCAAACCACTTTCCTTCAAGCAGGTGAGGAGCAGTGGGTAGGGGTTCTTGCGAAGCATGATGAAGGAGATGAGCGGATTGAACACCAACGCATTGGTGAGCATGCAACCAATCAATAGGAGTAACAGGTGTCCGTAAGTCGTGAACACTGAAAGTCCATTCTCGCTCACTGTGGAAAAGACCAGACCTAAGATACCAAATGGCGCAAACTGGATGACCCACTTCACAACCTTGGTAATGACATTCGATAGGTCGTGTACCACATTGACTGTGGCTTTACTGGCCATCGTCTTAAGAGAGATGCCGATGACTATGGACCAGAAAAGAATTGCAATATAGTTGGCGTTGGCCACTGCAGCTATGGGATTGGCCACCATGGATGTGAGCAGGTTGGTGAACACATCGGCCAACGAACCGGCCGAGGTTTCAACTTCTGCCACTTCGCCCAACTCCAAGGTCACAGGGAAGAGGAAGCTGCCAATCACGGCACATACTGCGGCGATAAAGGTCGAGAGCAGGTAAATGGTTATCAGCGAACGGAAACGCCGTCCCATGCCGGTGCCGGCTTTTGCCACCGACGATATGACAAGCACTGCGACAAGTACAGGTGCTATGCCTTTCAATGCGCTTACAAACATTCTTCCAAGAATGCCGATTCCGTGCCATCCGGGTAGCAACAATCCCATTGTTGCTCCAATCAGCAATCCGATGACAATTCGCAGCATAAGACTTATGCTGGTCCACTTGTCAAGCGCCCTTTTGATACCGCTCATTGCTATGGATGATGGTTGACGCTTGTCTTATTTCATTATAAGTCTGAGGGAGCCCCAACTCTCTTTTAGTTTTCCCCCTACGGTTATGGTCGGTTCCTGTAAGCGCCCCTGCAACGCTGATTCTTTCTGAACCGCAAGATCAACACTGTTGTAAAGATCGTAATGGTCAATGTCGCCTTTGCGCTTTTTCAACTCTTTAAGTATGTAGTAGGTGAAAAAGCCGTGGTGCTGTTCGTCGAACGCGTATGCTGTCTTGTCGAATGCGGCGGCTGTCATGACGACAATGTCGTTGCGTATTCTAAGTCCTTTTGCCTTCTTGTCGCCATGTTTCATGTTCACCAACGGGTATCCGTCGCGCTGGTTGTCGTCGAATGAGGCGTCGAGAATAATGGTTATTGACTTGAACGGCATTCTCGCAAACCAATTGCAGAGGGTGTCGACACGAAGACACTGGTTGAGCAGATTCTTGGTGTCGCGTCCCGACATGCGTGTGTCGGTGTCTATCTCTTTCTTGTTCTTTAAAGCCTTGACTTTTGTGTAGTCGATGCCGGTGGGAACCAGATAGGGGTTGCGGTCGTAGTCGGTAAGTCCGTGTCCGGCATAATAAATCACAAACTGACAGTCGCCTTTACGCGACACGGCAATGTCTTTCATCCAGTTGATTCCTTCGATTTTTATCTGCTGCAATGTCGCATCCTCAATAATCTTCACCTGGCGGTGGGGGACTCCCAGGGTGCGTACACAATACTGCTGAAACACCTCTCCGTCGTTGTAGGCGTAGGGTACGTTGGGCATTGGCTGGCCATAACGTTCGTTGGCAATTATCAGCACGTATGTCTTTTCGTTGCTGTTTTCCTCGATTTTGGGAATATTGTAGTCGATAAACTCGTCATTGATGAGTTTTTCGTTCATCTGAACAATCTCCTCGTCAAAGGCTGCATGTATGGTTATCTCCACTCCAACGTTGCGGTATTGGGAGCCGACCTCTTCGTAGCTCCTTGTGTCGTAAAAATAGCTGTTATCGGTTTTTTTCAGGTGCTGGATGTTCTGCTCCATATTGTGTCGCAATCCTTGGGCACGGAGGAACGCAAGTTGTGCATTTGTGCTGATGCCGGTCTGCGGCGAAACAGATATGCGGACAGACTCTCCATTGTATCGAGCTGCCTCGTATTTAAAATCCCCATATTCTCCACCATAGTCCAAATGGGTTACTTCGGTGATGTCTGTCGAGGCTTTTATTTTGATATCCACTTTCTTGCCTTGCTTGAAAGCGTCTTTGCTCATCTCGTCGATCATTATCCGTGTGAGTTCGCACACCGCCATGCTGGCATTCGACTGCTCGCAAAGATACTGTCCGGTGGGGTAGTTGTCCGTCACACTCTCAAAATGGCGGCAGGTGTAGTCTATGGCAATGCGGTAGTTGAGCTCGGCATGTCCTTCGCTGTTTACTCCGCTGACCAAATTGGCTTTGATTCCAACCTTGGACTCGTCGTATAGTTTTTTGTCGTTGGGAAGTGACAGCAGGTAGCTCTCGGCACGGTTTTTCATCGCCTTTTCCCTCTTCTCGACACTCTTCTGCAATTGCTTGAGGATTATCTCCCTGTATTCGCTGTTTACCAATGCTTCGGATATCTGCGTCCTGGCCGGCATAGAACATGTCAATAGTCCGGCTAAAATAATTATTTTTGCGGTAACGTTATGAAAATGTAATTTTTGCATCATAAACAATCGGTATTTGTTAAAATGCAAATTTACAAATTTTTTTAATAAAAAAACGAAATGAATTATGAAATCGTTGCGGAAAGTCCTTTCATTATTCTCAAAATCATATTCCATGCCGCATGTGCATGCGCACTTGTGGCGGCTATCTCTCTATTCCGAAACTGAATTTTTTTTGCAGCTTGTCGCGCATGAAATACAAAAAGACAAAATAAACAGCTATCAGTGCTATGACAATAAATGCCACTAACGCCTCCGAGGGTGTGTATATCGATAGAACGATGACGGCCGCAATGATGACTATGGCGGGCAGGAAATAGGCCAGCAATACAGCAAGCAGCCCGAGACTCTCGTTTACACTCACCATAACTTTGTCGCCTACATGGTATTGCTGCCATTCGGGGGCCTCTACCTCCACGACTTTGTCGGCTTTGTCCACAAATCCACATTTTTCATGAGCCTTACAGCTGGCGCAGGCCGACAATACGTGCATCTCCACTTTTACCAGACCGTTTTCTATGGCGGTTACTATCCCTTCATGTTTTGCTATTTGTGCCATGTCAAAGGTTGAATTTTATCTTTTTGGGGAAAGTCTTGCAATTCTTCACGCATACGCCATCGGTATTGATTTTATAGGTGGTGTTCTGGTAAACGACTTCGGCTCGTCCCCATTCAAAATATGACGCGGCATCGAAATAGAAGTCGCACACTAAACGCCCTTTCTTGTCGATATAGCCCCACATGTTTTTCATCTGTACCGGTATCAACCCTTCGGTGCATTGGTGTGCCGACTCATATATCAGGGGTATGACGACCTTGCCCTGTTTGTTCACAAAACCGTATTTTCCGTCTTTCTCGACCATCGCCAAACCTTCGGAGAACAGATATTCCATTGAGCGCCATCCGCTGTTGTCGTACTCTATCGGCAGTATCACTTTTCCCCTTTGGTTGATGATGCCATATTTGCCGTTGAGTTTTACCATCGAGTAGCCGTCGTAAAAGCCGCTAACGTCGTCGTACATACCGAACCGCTCCTTTCCTTTGACATCAAGGAAGGTGACTTTCCCTTTGCGCTGCACTGTATAGAAGCCTTCATTGTAAGAGATTATCCTCTCGTAGATGAATCCTGTCAGTTGCTTGAATCTGTTGTCGAACATGGCGGCGTTCTCGCTTGCCGCGTCCACGGCGAAGAACCGCCCGTCGTTCATGCCGGTGATTTCAAGGTATTTGCATGGCACGACTTCATTGCCATTTTTGTCTATCATTCCAAAGCGGTCGTATTTCTTTACAACAGCATACCCCTCCTGGAAGGTCATGGCGTATTCAAACTCGGCGGGAATGACCAACTCGTTCTTTTTGTTTATGTAGCCGTAGCCTATAGTCGAACTGTCGAAGTCTATGAGCACTACGGCATTGTCTTCGTTAAAGCCAGATGCGGTACGATATTGGAAATCTATCACTTTGTTTCCGGCGGTGTCAAAAAAGCCGTAAAGTCCGTCTTTTTTTACTCTGATCATCCCGTCGCTTGGGTAGTTGATCTCTTCATATTCGGGTACAATTATCTCCTTTCCGTTGCGGTCGATGAGTCCGTATTGGTTGTAGCCGTGTAGAACGATACAGTAATTCCCGTGAAACTGGTCTACAAACTTGTATTTCGGCTCGGCAAAGACGGTGCCGTCTTCGCGCTTGAAACCGAACAACCCGTTGCGCTCGATGGTTTGTATCCCGTCGATAAAATAAAGTTCGCACCCGCACGATTCGTCGTCTACCACCACGACTTTCTCTTTTTGCTTATCCTTGCCTTGCGCCTGTGCTGTCGGTATTGAAGCTATTCCGGATACCATTGCCGCAAGAATTATCGTTGTCGTCAGTTTTTTCATGATCTTTGGTGAATAGTGATTAGTGAATAGTGATTGGAAACATCATACATCTTTAATCTTTAACCGTTAACCGTTAACCTTTAACCTTTATTAGATGCGTTCTGCGCCACCTCTCATCCATCCACTCTTCCCGTCGGCGATTTCAATATGCCACCACTCGTCCTGACTGTCGGTGATTGTCAGTTTGGTGCCCTCGTGCAATACAAATTTGTCAACGCTCTTCGGGTCGGGTGAACTTTTGACTATGGTCATAGGCTCTGTGACGATTGCTTTTTTGCTATTAGACAAATTTTTTGCCGAAATTGTTGCGTCGATACTTGAAAAAAATGTTAAAAGTAATAATATTGCTCCAACGACAAACATGCTCTTCCGTAGTTTATAGTCTTTGGCTATGAAGAATATACATGCAGTTGCGCTTAGCAGGAAAACCAGTACAATTATTATTGCTCGCCATCCTCGTGGAGTGGTCAGGCTTACGATGGCCTGAGTCCATTCTATAAGGAACATCTGTGGCAGCTCCTCGATATTGTCGGATGTTTTGCTGCGTGCAAGTGCCAGATTGTCTTTTACTATTTTCTTGTTGGGCGCCAGTCTAAGAGCTCTCTCATAGCTGAGTATGGCCTTGCCGAGGCTGTCCTGGCGATAGTAGGCGTTGCCCAGGTTGTAGTATAGTTCCCAGCTGCCGTAGCCTTCTTCGATAATAGTCCGGTAGTTTGCTGATGCAACATCGTATTGGCCGCTGTCGTATGCCGTGTTGGCATCGGCCATCAGTTTGCCCATGTCGTTGCTGTTGTCGGCGTAAATGTTGACGGAGAGAAGCAGGGCTGCCAGTATTGTGAAGACTTTTATGGCACCTATCTTCGTTATTGTGTTCATGGCTTCGTTGAAAATAGTCTGCTTTTTTGTACTGCTGTCGCCTGGTGCAAAGCGGGCAAAATCCACATCGTTGAGAGTCTGAAGGATGCTTTCCTTGAGAGCTTCGTCAACTTTTTTGTCGTCGAGATGGCGACGTATTGTCTCTGACGACAACAGCGACTGCTGGATATTGAACTTGTCTGCTATTCCACCCCACAAGGCTTTGTATATTTCCTCGTAGAATTGCTCGTCGTTGCCGTCGTTCAGGTGACGCTCGGCGTTGCGGAGACGTTTTTTTGCGAGTTTTGTGGCTCTTTGCAGCCTCATGCTGGCCTCGTCTTCGTTGATGTTCTGTCTGTGTCGCACCACCAATATAACCGTGATTGCTACGACGACGGGAAACAGTAGCAGTGTCCAGAACAGCGGCGAGGCGCCATCTTCTGATTTGTGTTTCAGGTTTTCTTTTTTCTGGATGTAGTGAATGTCGCTGTTCAGCTCTTCCACATCGCTCTTCGATGTTGTCGTGTGGAGTGGTTTGGATACTTTTATTGCTATTGGGTTACATTGTTTCTTGACATATTGTCCTGTGACAGGGTCGAAGTAAACGTAGTCAAAGGCAGGAATCTCGTATTCACCCTGTGTTTGCGGTGTTATTATCCATTCGAATGTGCGGCTTCCGCTCAGTCCGTTGTCGCCTTTGTTGATGTTGTCTATCACTTTTGGTTCATAGACCTCCATCCCTTTTGGGAAATCTATTATGGGGGTCTCAAGCAGACAGAGGTTGCCTCTTCCGCTGACTGTGACGCTGTATGTGAAGGCCTCGTTGGCGTGTAGCTCTTTGAGGTCGCTTTTGGCACTGATATTGAAATTACCCACACCTCCTCCAAAGCCTTCGGGAGCTTCTGGCAGCGATTTTACCTTGACATTGATGGAATTGCTTGTGAGCGACTTGACGACGGCTTGTTGTTGTGGGATGTTGAAGAACGGGTCATCGATGAAGAAGTCGAAGATGGAACCTGTCCTCTGTCGTTGTGTCTGTGTCTGGATTATTGCCACCACATCTGTTTTCAGGGGTGCTATGGTCAGTGTGCCGCTCTCCTGTGCATACAGTGCGCCACGACGTATTTCCGCCACTTGGTATTGGCGTCCTCCGACGGTCTCGCTGTACTGCTTTACCTGAGTCATGTTCTCGCTCAGGTCTTCGCTCCAGAATCCTTTGTTACGAGGCAGCTTGTCTATCTGGAACTGTGTCAACGGCACTTGGGTGTATATCTTGTACACGATGATGGCCTCTTCGCCCTGGTAGAGGGTGCTTTTATTTATGCTTGCCTTGGCGAAAAGGGTGTTGGCGTCGATGGTCTTGGCGGGTTCCTGTCGTGGCTGTTGTCCTCCTGGTTGCGATTTGTTGCCTGTATTGGGGTTGCCTTTCTCCACCTTGATGGAAAAAGGCTTGCTGCTTACCGTCTTTCCGTCCACTGTGCAGCTTGCCGCGCCAACGTTAGCTGTGCCCTCTTTGTCAGCCTGCACCAATATAGTGAAGGTGTTGGAGACCGACTGGGTCATTTTGCCGTTGATGATTGTCATGGAGTTGCTGTATCCTGTGCTGGGGCCCCCGACATGCGTCAGTCCTTTTAAGGTCGGCATCCTGAAATCCTGTGCCTTGGCGTTGACATCAAAGGTTATCTGGAATGTCTGACCCTCTGACACTGTCGTGCGTGTACGCACGTTCATCACGGCTTCCTGTCCATGTATGTCGCCGATTATGGCGGCAATTAATAATGAAAAAATTATTGTGAGACTTCTTTTCATGATTGTTATTGGTTTCAACAGTCGACTACTACCAGTCTTTTTCTATACGGCCCAAATTGCCTTTTCTCCGCTCTTTGCCAGCTTCTTTCATCCTTACGGCTTTCATTGTCTGTTGCTCGTTGTTCTTCATGGCATTAAGCATCTGTTCGGCCTCACGGCGGTTCTGTTCCTGTTTCTTTTTGTCCTGTTTGTTCTGCTGGTCCTGATTTTGCTGGTTCTGATTTTGCTGGTTCTGTTGGTCTTTATTCTGTTGATCTTTATTCTGTTGGTCTTTATTCTGTTTGTCTTTGTTTTGCTGGTCTTGGTTCTGTTGGTTTTGCTGCTGGTCTTGGTTTTGCTGGTTGTTTTGACCGCCGCCGTTTTGTTGGTCGGGTCTTAGCAACTGTTTTGCCAGTGACAGGTTGTGCTGAGCCTCTTTGTTTTTGCTGTTCAGGCGTAGAGCCTCTTTGTATTCCTCTATTGCTGCGGACAGGCTTTGCGGATCGTATCCGCCTTCGTTTCGCGCTGCCAGGGCTTTGCGTAGGTGCACGTTGCCGGCATTGTAATGTGCTTGTTCACGCTCTTTGTCTGTGGCGTTGCCGTTGTTATAGGCTCTGCTATAGTAATGCAGTGCGGAGTCGCTCTGGTTCAGTCCGTTGTGTGCAATTCCGTTGTTGTATTGTGCTTTCGCATAGCCACTGTCGGCATGCAGAGCCTGTCTGTAGTGTGTTACGGCGTTGCTATAGTTGTTTTTCTTCAGTTCTTTGTTGCCGGCACGGGTTTCTGTACGGCGTTGCTTAGTCACCGACGAGGAGGGCTTCTTTGTGTTTTGCGCCTCGGAAAGGGTCACTCCTGCAATAAACAGTGCCAGCAGTATGGTCAGGCTTTTTTTCATCTCTTTTTTCTCCCTATTATCCTGTTGAAGTTTATTCTTGGGTTGCGGCGTTCCAATATAAAGAATTCAAGCAGCAGACAGAACAGTCCTGCGGCAAGAGGGTACTGGTATTGGCTTTCGTACGATGAGAACTGTGCCGCTCCGAATTTCTGGCTGTCCAATGTGGAAAGTTGTTTCATTACGTCCGTCACTGCGGCGTTGCCGTTGCCTGCATGGGCGTATATTCCGTTGCCGGCGCTGGCCACCTCTTTCAACATTTCTTCGTTGAGATAGGTCGTGATAATGTTTCCATCGCGGTCTTTGCGCCAGTCCACTATCTTGCCGTTGCGGTCGGTGACAGGTATCTGTCCGCCTGTGGCAGACCCTATGCCTATGGTGCATACCATTATGCCCTGTTCTGCGGCATGTTTAGCGGCTTCCACGGCATCGTCCTCGTGATTCTCTCCGTCACTGATAATCACTATCGCCCGGCTTTTGTTGGGTTCCCACTGGGGCTGGTCTGCTGTACCGTCTTCGCCGTATCCGAGCGTGGCCATGCCTTTTTCAATGGCGTCGCCTATGGCTGTGCCTTGCTCGTTGATGAGGTCGGTGTTAATCTGGTCAAGGAACATTTTGGTGGCACTGTAGTCGTTGGTCAGAGGCATCTCAATATAGGCTCTTCCAGCAAAGACAACCAGCGATATTCTGTCGCCTCCAAGCTGACTCATAAGGTTCTGTATCACGTTTTTGCTCCTCGCCATACGGCTGGGTTTCATGTCCTGAGCCAACATGCTGTTAGACACGTCTATGCACACGGCCATGTCGATGCCTCTCTGCTCGCCTTCGGCAATGGTGCTGCCCATCTGAGGGTTGGCCAAGGCGATGACGAGAAAGCCGTATCCGAGTGTAATGAGGATGAATTTTATGAGCGGACGGCGGTGTGACGCGTCGGGCTGTAGCCTGTCGAGCATTTTCCTGCCTCCGTCGGCAAATGCTTCGAGCTGCTTTCTTTTACGCCGCTGTATAAGCACGAATGCCAATGCCATTAAAGGTATGAGGGCAAGCAGCCATAATATTTTAATATGTTCAAAATGCATAATAGTGCTTCAGTTTTTCATTTTACGAATCTCAACAGCATCTCTGCGGCGAGGGCAAGCAGTGCCAACATCAGGAACAGCTTGAATTCCTCCTTGGTTTGGTGGTACTGTGTGACGTCTATGCGGGTCTTCTCCGTCTTGTCAATCTGTTCAAAGATATCTTTCAGCGAGTTCTTGTCGGTGGCTCTGTAGTAGTGGCCGCCGTCGGTGGCTTGAGCCATGTGTGTCAGCAGCTGTTCGTCGAGATCGGCTCTTGCGTGGTAGGGGCGTCCGTATTCGTCGTGGTAGAGTACGTCGCCGCGGCTGCCTACGCCGATGGTGTAAAGCCTTATCCCGTATTCTGCAGCCAGTTCCGCTGCGGTTTCAGGATCTATTGAGCCACGGTTGTTGACTCCGTCGGTCAGTAGTATTATCACTTTGCTTATGGCCTCGCTCTCTTTTATTCGGTTGATGGCTGTCGCCAGTCCGTCGCCGATGGCGGTGCCATCCTCGAGCAATCCGGTACGCATGGAGGCCAGTTGGCGGTTCAGCACGTTGTGGTCGATGGTCAGAGGTGTCTGGGTGAAGGCTTCGCCGGCAAATTCCACGAGAGCGATGCGGTCGTTGTGGCGTCCATCGATGAATTCGCGTGCCACATCTTTGGCGGCCTCAAGTCTGTTGGGGCGAAAATCTTCGCCTTTCATGCTCCCCGACACATCTATGGCCAGGACAATATCTATGCCCTCAATCTCCATCTCTTCGAAACTTAGTTTGCTCTGCGGCCTTGCAATGGCGACAACCAGCAAGGTCACGGCCAAGCATCTAAGCACGAAACGTAAGTGGTAGAGTACATGACGGGGCGTACGCAGCGGCTTGCCGAACATCTCGGTGGATGGTATATGCAGCGGCGCCTTTATGCGTTTGTGACGCAGAAGGTACCACAGCACCATCAGCGGCACTGCGACAAGCAGCGTAAGCAACCAGGGATGTGCAAAACTTATATTTCCAAACATTTTTTATGTTTAAGGTTTTATGTTTAAGGTTTTATGTTTAACGTTTGACGTTTAACGTTTGACGTTTCCAATCGCTCATCTCCATTCACTCATCACCAATCACTTATCGCTCGGTTCTTCGTTGGCTTTGTGTGTCTCGGCCACCGTGCGTACAAAGTCTATGGCGTTCTGCATTGCCTTGTCGTGTTCGTAGCTCTCGGGCTGTGATTTGGCGAATTTCACCATGTCGGCTTGTTGCAGCAGATGGCGAAGCAGTGACTCGCTGTCTTCGCTCCAATCGGCAATGCCGTGAAAAGCTTTGAGCGTCTGGCGTGTGGTCATCTCAGAGGCATTGATGCCGTACATGTTGCGCAGAAACCTGCGCACAATATCGGTCATGTCTGTGTAGTATTTCTTTACACGCCCTTTTTGCCACAGCTCTTTGCGTCTCAGAGCCTCCAACTCGTTTAGAGCACGCCTGTCGGCAGGAACGGGTTTCTGGTGAGGCAACACCATGATAGGTTTGTTCTCTTTACGTCGCTTGATTATCCATACTGTCATGAAAACCAGCAAGGCGACAACGACGAATAGCAGTCCCCATCTGGCTGTCTCCCAGAAGGTGTATGGTTCCTTGAGGAATGAGGCGTCGTTCATCACCTCGCATTTTGTGGTGTCGGCATCTGCCGCATAGGCCACATTGACGAACAAGCTGTCTGCCGGAGCAATAAGGTTCTGCATGCCGCCTTCTTCCACGATTAACGCAATTTTCTCTATCCGGTGGCGACCGGCATCAAACGATGTTATGGTGACGGTCTGTCTGATTTGCTCTATGGCTCCGCCAGCATCCATTGTGGTGTCGCAGTGACTCTCATAGGCCTCGATGGCACCGGAGGTCAAGGCTTTGGGATTGGGGAAAACAATGTTTGGCATCGTGGCGCCATCCAAACGGGTGACGATGATGTATAGGTTTTTCTGCTCGCCCACAATGATTGTGGTTGTGTCGATGCTTGCAGTGACTTCAACGCTTGCGGTCCTGGATGGCATAATCATTGCCGCTGTGCTGTCTATGGCGGTCTGTCCCCAGAGGAGGCCAGGCATTGCAAAAACCATTGCCGCTATTTTTTTCAGGAAATGTCTCATAAAATAATTCCTCTTTTCATTGTCCGCGCATCTTGAATAACCCTATCAGAGGCTTAACAAAGTCCTGGCCTGTCGTTAGGGTTACATGATCTATGCCGTATTTTTGCAACAGTTCGTCGCTTTTCTGGCTGTATCTGCGGTAATAATCGGAGTAGGCTTCACGTACTGCCGCCGCCGAGGTGTCTATCCATCTTGTCTCACCACTCTCCATGTCTTCAAACGACATAAGACCCATCTTTGGCAGTGTGCGTTCGCGGGGGTCGTCTATGCGCAGCACGGCAAGGTCGTGTTTCCCTGCCGCAATCTTGAGCGCGTTTTCATAGTCGTCGTCATACATGTCGCTCATCAAAAAGGCTGTAGAGCGTTTCTTGGTGACGTTGGTGAAATAGCGCAAGGCCTCGGAGATATCTGTTCCACGGCTTGTCGGCTTGAAGCCAATCAGTTCGCGGATAATTCGCAGGATATGGCTGCTGCCTTTCTTTGGTGGTATGAATTTCTCTATGCGGTCGCTGAATACCACAACTCCGACTTTGTCGTTGTTGTGTATGGCCGAAAAGGCAAGTGTCGCCGCCACTTCGGCAATGAGTTCCGACTTGTACTGGCTTGTGGTTCCGAAGAGGTTTGAGCCGCTCATGTCGATAAGCAGCATTACGGTCAGCTCGCGTTCCTCTTCAAAAACCTTGACGTAAGGATGGTTTAGTCGAGCCGTGACATTCCAGTCGATGTTGCGAACATCGTCGCCATACTGGTATTCACGCACTTCGCTGAAGGCCATTCCACGCCCCTTGAAAGCGCTGTGGTACTCACCCGAAAACATCTGCTGCGACAGACCGCGAGCCCGAATCTCAATACGCCTGACTTGTTTAATTATATCGCTCTCCTGCATACTCAATCCCCTTTGTTGAGTTGTTTATTTGTTGAGTTGTTTTATTGTTGATGTTTGATGTATTTATTTTATAGTCGCCTTTGGCGAGAAATTTCTCAAAATTTATTTTAAAATTATTCAAATCTCATTTTGTATAATTTGGGGTCAATTTGTTGAATTTCCACGCGTCAGCGTGCTTCATGGATCGCTTGGCACGTGTTCAAAATGTCTTTAACCGTTAAATTTTACAAAACATCATACATCTTACATCTTTAACCTTTAACCGTTACTATAAGGGAAATTAAAGAAGTTAAGAGAAGTTATCGCGCTTTGCGCTGGAAGTTAAAGGGACAATACAATCAGAGCAAATACATTTGTCCTTTAACTCCCATTAACTCCACACCATCTTCCTTTAACTCCTCTCTTTAACTTTTACCGTTATTTATGGAACATCCACTCGGTTAAGGATTTCGTTGACAATTTCCTCGCTTTTCACATTCTCGGCTTCGGCTTCGTATGTCAGACCGATGCGGTGGCGTAAAACATCCATTGCAATGGCTCGCACATCCTCGGGGATGACATATCCGCGGCGTTTCATGAATGCATAGCTTTTAGAAGCCTGGGCAAGAGATATAGAACCACGCGGCGAGGCACCGTAGCTGATGAGGTCTTTCAGTTTTTCCAAGCCGTATTGTTCTGGATATCGGGTAGCAAACACGATGTCGGTAATATAGTTTTCTATCTTTTCATCCATGTACACTTCGCGTACAAGTTCGCGGGCTTTTATGATTGCAGAGGGATCCATCATGGCGGTCTGGCGGTTGAAGCCTTCGCCAAGGCTCTGATGCAATATCTGCCGCTCTTCCTCTTTCTCGGGATAGCTGATTACCACTTTGAGCATGAAACGGTCTACCTGTGCCTCGGGTAGGGGATAGGTGCCTTCCTGCTCTATGGGGTTCTGGGTGGCCATGACAAGGAATGGTTCCTCAAGTTTGTAGGTGTTCTCGCCTATGGTGACCTGTCTCTCCTGCATAGCTTCAAGCAAAGCACTCTGAACCTTTGCCGGGGCGCGGTTAATCTCGTCGGCAAGAATGAAATTTGAGAAAATCGGACCTTTTTTAACTTGGAAACTCTCGTTTTTCTGGCTGTAAATCATCGTTCCTATCAGGTCGGCGGGCAGTAGGTCGGGAGTGAACTGGATGCGGCTGAACTTGGCATTGATGGCTTTTGCCAATGTGGTTATTGTCAAGGTTTTGGCAAGTCCTGGGACACCTTCCAACAGAACGTGTCCGTTCGAGAGCAGTCCTATCATCAGGCTCTCGACCATGTGCTTCTGTCCGATGATGTTTTTGCGCATTTCCATAACGAGGGCGTCGACAAAGGCACTCTCCTGTTCGATACGCATGTTTAACTCTTGAATGTTGATGGTCTCATTCATGTTTTGTCTATTTTATTTTTCTATTGTTTTTCTAAAAAAAAATTGCGTTGCACAAACCTGATTGCAGTGCGCAAAACAAACGTGCCCGACTTCAAAAAATTGTAATGTTGATAATTTTTTTGTATTTTTTAATAGCTGTTTTGGTGTTATTCAAAAAAAAATGATTATCTTTGCATGTTATATTTTTATGCTGAAATCAAAAATCTAATTAATTATTAATATCTTATGAAAAGTAAAAAGTTACTAATCGGCTTAATTGTTGCTGCTTTTGTATGCGGAGCGCACCTTGCTTCCGCCCAAACAAAGGCTAATTACCGTAACGCCCTCGTCGAAATCGGACCCGACAATATCGCCGGACGTGTCCGTGCCATTGTTGTCGACAATGCCGACCCGAACCACACCACTCTATATGCTGGCGGCGTGGCAGGTGGCTTGTTCAAGAAAGTTGGCGAAGAGGCTTGGCAGTATATACCATTTGGTAGCGACAATCAGCAAGTCACTCTTCCCATCTCCTGCATGGTGCAACTTCCTGACAACACCCTGCTGATCGGTACCGGTGAGGGTATCGTCGAAAATCACGGTATCAGCGACGACCGTATGTCTCCCAAAGGTCGCGGTGTCTATATCTATGATCCCGCCAACGGAAGCTTTACGCTTATCGACGCTACAAACCCCAATACTAACAGCGATTGGACTTTTGTTAACCGTTTCGCGACTTTGAAACGCAATGTCAATGGAACTGATTATCTCTTCATATATGCTGCAACCTCCTCCGGTCTTTACCGTTGGAAGGTTAACGCCGCCAATCCTTCCTGGACTACGGCTCCTACAAAGGTTGCCACTGGCGACTTCCAGGATGTGATCATTATTTCGGCTGACAATATTGCATACGCCTCCACTCCCAACAAGCTCTACCGCGTCGGTAACGTGACAGGTGAGAGCGCCGCAGTCGAGGTGACCGGAAGCAACAACGCTTTCGCAACGGCCAGCCGCATCGAACTTGCCGCAATGACAGACTACGGTGCCCACATTACCTATGTCTACGCTTTGGTGGCTGACTCCACAGGCCTGTTCGATGGTGTGTACCTGACCACTAACCAGCAGACTTGGACCCGCCTTACCACCTCGACGGTTTCTCCTTTCACCTCTGAAAACCCTGGCAACCTCAATGCCGCCATTAGCATAAACCCGCTCAACATTAAGGACATCTTCATCGGTGGCGCCACCCTGTGGAACGGTGAAGGCTTTGTGGAAAACTCATACTACCAGTGGACCAAACAGAGCGCCTCTGAAAGCGAACTTAACTATGGCAACTACATGAGCACCGTTTACTCCGAAGCGTCGTTCATTCACTCTGGCATCCATCAGATTATCCATACTTGGGCTGTCGATAACGGCGATACCAACTGGGTTCTCTACTTCGCTACTGACGGCGGTGTCTTTAAAGGTACCAGCATGTCTGTTGGCTCTATTACCTACTGGACTTTCAAATCACTCAACAAGGGTTTGAATACCGTTCAGTTCAACCATATCGCAGTCTCTCCTGACGGCTCTATCGTCGGAGGTGCTGTCGATAACAGCTGTCCTTTCATTCAGGCACGTAATGCTCATGAAGGCGCTCTGCCGTCCGACACTTGGTATGACGATAATGACAGCTCTATTCTGAACCACATATCCAACATTATCTGGTTCGGTAACGGTGGCGGTGTTGCTTCGTCCATGTTCCAGCAACTTAAACCTTTTACCCGCCGCTCGCTCTTCGTCTCCGCTGAGTCAGGCCGCTTCTCACTCAACACGGGTATGGGCGTTCAGGGTGTTGCCAGTTACGCTCGCGCATGTGCCGACTATGCCGACTTCACCAACACACAGACCTGGACAATCGCCGAAGGATTTGTTGCCAACACCATCATGAACACTAACCCAATACCTCAAATCAGGCTTTGGGAAACCACCAACAACACAATCTGGAACGATAGCATCACATTCAATATCGATACAAACCTTACCTATATTCATAACGGTACTGAGATAGCCATGTCGGGAAACACTGTATTCGTTCCCGGTGACAGCATCCTCGTGGCCTCAAAACCGAACTTCGACTATCCTTTCTATCATAAGTTCACTGAGACTCTCAAATTGCGCGACACAGTTTATTACACCGATACGGTTCTTGTCAATGGCAACAATGTCGCAGTTGATACATTCAAGGTGGTCTACAACTTCAAACAAACAGTCCACAACCCAGTCGTAAGCCGCATCATTGTCAACGGTCGCCACTCGGACGGCAGAGGTACTGTCTATTTCAACACGACTCCTAACTACTTCCGCAATGTATGGAGCATGGCCGAATCCAACTCGCCAAATGTCATGCATTGGGCTTATATCTATCAGGCCAACATGGGCAACAGCGTGGGCGATATCGCTTTCAGCCGCGACGGTACCAACATCTTTGCCGCTGTTACCGAGGATGCCACAGGTAAGAGCTACATCATGCGCGTCTACAACTTTACTGGTGTCGATGTCAACAACCCCGTCGAGATGAAACGTCAGCTTAACTTCAAACCGGACGACACCGCATTCACTACCAACCCGCGTGTAACTCTCTACGACACCATCTTCTCCGCTACCGGTGACTTCTTCAACCGTCCTATTTCCTCTATTGCCGTCGACCCGCGTGAAGGTCAGGACAACCTCATCATCACCTTCTCCGACTATAACGATGGAGAGCCTAATATGGTCATAATCAAAAATGCCACCAATGCTGCCACCCGTACCGTCTCCAACCTCAATGTTGTCAACAGCGCTAACAATATGACCGCTGCCGACCCAGTTTACTCGGCAATCATCGAGTGTACCACTGGTACCATCTACGCTGGAACCGAGAAAGGTGTATTCACAACTCCTTTCAATGGTAGTTCATGGACTCAGTTCGGTGCCTTCAACGGTGTTCCCGTTACATCAATCGTACAGCAGACAAGAAGCCTCGAACGTCAAAAATATATCGCTCGCGAGGGTGTCAATGACGTTACCTATCTCTTTGCTAAAACCAAATATCCTTACGCCATCTATTTCGGCACCTATGGTCGCGGCGTGTTCATGGATACCACATACGTCACCGACCATGTCGCTGAAGTCAGCAACCCCGAAGACTATGTAGGTATCACCACCGTTGACAACGGCGACAACTACATGAGAATTTATCCTAACCCCGCTGCCGACTATGCTACCATCGATCTCGGTATTGTCAACGCAGGCAATGCTGTTGTTAAGATCTACGACGTGACCGGCAAAATGGTTTACAGCGAGAACCTTGGTTACCTCAACGAAGGCGAACACAAGTACAGCATCTATTGCGGCAAATTCTCACGCGGTGTCTACCTCGTGAATGTCAATGTTGGCAGGGAGTCCGCTACCTCTAAACTGATCGTTCGATAATAATAATTAGATAGAGAAAGAGGTACTGACTCAAAGGCGGTACCTCTTTTTTTTGTAATAATATATTAAGGAATAAACATATTTTATATTGCACCTTTAAACTTTAACCTATAAACTTTAACCTATAAACTTTAACCTATAAACTTTAACCTTTACATATAATGAGTAACCTTGTTGAAGAACTTAAATGGCGTGGCATGATCCACGATATGATGCCGGGTACGGAGGAACAACTCAATAAGGAGGTAACCACGGCATACGTCGGTATCGACCCTACTGCCGACAGTCTGCATATTGGTCATCTTGTCAGTATTATGCTTTTGAAACATCTTCAGATGGCAGGCCATAAACCGTTGGCTGTCGTCGGTGGAGCAACTGGCATGATTGGCGACCCCTCTTTCAAGGCGGCGGAACGAAAATTGCTTACTCCCGAGGAGATACAGCATAATGTGGCTTGTATAAAAAAACAGCTGGAACGTTTCCTTGACTTCGACAATCCTGTCAACGGTGCCGAGATTCTGAACAACTACGACTGGATGAAGGACTATCTCTTCCTTGACTTTATCCGCGATGTAGGCAAACATATCACCGTCAACTACATGATGACCAAGGATTCCGTGAAGAAACGTATGGAGACAGGTATTTCCTTCACAGAGTTCTCGTATCAGCTGCTACAGGGATATGATTTCTTAACCCTATACCGTACCAAAGGCTGTAAGCTTCAAATGGGCGGCAGCGACCAGTGGGGCAACATTACCACAGGTACCGAACTGATACGTCGTATGGAAGGTGGCGAGGCTTTTGCTCTTACCTGCCCGCTGATTACCAAAGCCGACGGCACCAAGTTCGGCAAGACCGAAGGTGGCAACGTGTGGTTAGACCCCGAGAAAACCTCTCCGTACAAGTTCTACCAGTTCTGGTTGAACTGCTCCGATGTCGACACGGCAAAATATATACGCATCTTCACACTTTTCACGAAGGAAGAAATTGACGAGCTGGAACGTCAGCATGCCGAGGCTCCCGAACGCCGTGTCTTGCAAAAGGCTTTGGCAAAGGACATCACAATCCGTGTCCATGGCCAGGCCGCATACGACGGAGCAGTCGCAGCCTCAGAACTGTTGTTCGGAAAGGGTACCACTGAGCAGCTTAATGCCTTGGACCGCGATACACTGCTTAGCGTCTTTGAGGGTGTTCCCCAGTTCACCGTAAGCCGTTCGGCCATTGAGACGGGTGCTTCGCTTATCGATCTGGCTGCCGAGGTGGGTATGTTTGCATCCAAAGGTGAAATACGTCGAGAATTGAAGCAGAATAGTATTTCTGTCAATAAAGAAAAAGTCGGAGAAGGCTGTATTTTGCATTCTTCGAATATTCTCAATAGTGGTTGCATACTTATTCAAAAAGGCAAGAAGAACTACTACATTATCAATGTGCAATAAAATTTTTTTTGTATATTGAAAAAAGTTTGTATTTTTGCATTTTCAAATTTGTAAAAATACAATAAAACAGATAGTTAGTTTAACTTTTATTAAGAAACTTTTTTTTAAATTTAATTAATAAAATTATGAAAAAAATTCTACGAACTTTGATGCTTGCGGCACTAATGCTGCCGTTCGTATCGAATGCACAGACGATGTATTTGACGGTTGCCGATAGCACGGCCACCAACAGCTATGTTCCTGTGTATGGATTGTATATGGACGATCCTTTGGGATGCCAGTCCATTTATCCAGCCTCGATGCTTACCGATATGATCGGTGAAAACATTCTGAGTTTGCATTATTATGTGAGCTCGGGTGGTAGTGCAAGCTGGGGCACAGACAAACCTATGCTTGTCAAAATGATGGTAGTCACAGAAAGTGACCTCTCTACGGGCTACATCGACGTGTCAAATGCTACTACGGTTTATAACGGGACAATTTCAGCGGGTGACGCTACAGTTGCAGATGGCTTCACTGTTGACCTCACCACTCCATTTATGTATACGGGTGGTAACCTGTTGATCAGTTTCCAAATTAACCCCAACGATGTTGGTGGTTACACTAGCATTAGCTGGTATGGAAAGAACATCAATGGTGCTAGTCGTAGTGGCTCTGGAGCTACTAACTATGATTTTTCCGCACCTGGTACGGTTCGCAACTTCCTTCCGAAGACCACCTTTACCTATGGTACTGCACCTACCTGCTTTAAAGTGACAGCTCAGACTATTGATGCTACTCAGACAACAGCCAATAGTTTGACACTTACTTGGACTGATGCTCTCAATACCACCGCTACTTATAGTGTTTACAATATGAGTGACACTTCTCTCATCCAGAGTGGTATCACCGCATTGACTTATACTGTTAACAACCTCACCCCCAATACCGCCTATTCTTTCGGCATTCAGACCGACTGCGGTGGTGGTGATATTGCCAATGGATATGCTGTCGTCAATGGTCGTACAGCTTGCTCTGCTTTAGCTACTCTGCCTTATACTTGTGGTTTTGAAGCTAATGAAATTCTCGCCACCACACCCAATGTCGATGCATTGCCTTTCTGCTGGAATCGCTATGCTTCCGGCTCCGGCAGCTACACCTACTATCCTTACAGCTACAGCAGCAGTTCCTATGCTCACAATGGTAGCCGTTTGCTCTATTTCTATGATGGTACCTCTACCACTTATCCTGATACGATGGTAGCTATTCTTCCTGAGTTGGATGTGACAACATATCCTATGAATGGCAATCGCCTCACTTTCTGGGGCCGTGTGTCTACTGGTACTAATACTAAGAATGTCCAGGTTGGTACTATGACCAATCCTGCAGATATGAGTACTTTTGTCCCTGTTTCAACAGTGGCTGTCAGCGGCACCACCCATACAATGTACTCAGTTCCTCTCAGCAGTGCCTCTGCTACTGCACCGTATGTGGCTATTATGTTGGTTAGAAGTAGTTCAGGTTATCTTTGCATTGACGATGTAACTCTCGAGGAGATGCCCTCTTGTGTTGAGGTTATGGGTCTTACCGCCAGCGATATCACATCCAACAGTGTAACACTTTCTTGGACTGATAATGGCAACAGCGCTGCTACCTATAGCGTATACAATATGGCCGACACCACCCTCATTCAGGGAGGTCTCACTGCCAACACCTATACCGTTACTGGTCTTAATCCCAATACCCAGTATACATTTGGTGTACAGGCCAACTGCACTGCCGGCGATGCAGGTATTATGACCGTCGGTGCTCGCACCTCTTGCGTTACCGAGGATCTTCCTTTCACCGAGAATTTCAGCGCTAGCCTATCTTCTGATCCATGTTGGCGTGGCGCCTCGGGAACAACTGCAGCTGAAGTTTTTGCCGGCTCTACTCTGACCCTCACAACCCCCAACTGGACCTACGCTTCAAGTGTGAACAGTGGTATTGAAGCTGGTCACTATTACAAAAATATTTATGGTACATCTTGCAAGAGCTGGATCATTACTCCTACTATTGACCTGAGCACTGCTACCTCTGCACAGTTGAGTTTCGATGCAGTATTTACTGGTTACAGTAGTGCTTCCGCTGCCAGCGGATTTGAGAGTAACAGCAGCCAAGCCTTTATGGTTATTGTCTCTGCTGACGGAGGCAACACTTGGCTTGAAACCAACGCAACCAAGTGGCAGAATGAGGGTGGCAACTATACTCTCGCTTCTCTTGCTGGCACTAGCTATATGAATCAGGTAATCAACCTGAATGCTTATCTTGGCGACACTATCAGAATTGCCTTCTATGCACAGTCTACTACCAGTGGTGGTGACAACAACCTCCATATTGACAACATCGCCGTTACTGAAGTTCCGGGTTGCCCCAACGTGATGGGTCTGACCCTCGACAGCAGCGATGCTTCCAGTGCCTATGTCAGCTGGAATGACAATGGTGCTACCAGCTATGAAGTTGATGTTCTCCAGAACGGCACCTCGCTGACAACTGTTACTGTAGTTGTCACCGACACCACAGCTGCTATCAGCGGTTTGGCTCTCGACAACGACTATCAGGTTGTTGTCCGCGCCATCTGCGGCAGCGACAATGGTCAATGGACCAGCCCGCTGAATGTTCACATCGGCTACTGCTTACCTACTCCTACCTCTGTTGATAACAGTGGTGTCACCAGCGTAAGCTTCGGTGGTATGACCAACACCACCTCTCACGCAGGTTCCACTGCTGCATATGTCAATAATAGCACAATGGCCGGTTCGGTTCCTGCCGGTACCACTGCAAGCGTGGATATCACTTATGCAACAGGTTATACCTATGGTACCATCATTTGGGTTGACTGGAATGATAATATGAGCTTTGAGGGTACAGAGGTTGTATATGCTGGTGAAAGCACCAACAGCAACCCCACCACTCTGACCGCCACTTTCGATATTCCTGCAACCCAGGCTGTGGGTAACTACCGTATGCGTATTTTGGGTGCTGATATGGACTTTGATGACTACACAATCTCTATTGCTGATGCAGCTTCAGCCAATCCTTGCGCTTCATTCGCTTATGGTATCGCCGAGGACTATACCCTCACCGTCACTGGTATGCCTTCTTGTATGGCTGTTACCAACCTCGCTGTTGATAGCGTAAGTGCTACCAGCATATCTATCAGCTGGAGCGACAATGACAACACTGGCGCTACCTATAGTATTTATGGCAGCACCGGTACGGTTGTCGCCAGTGGTATCACCACCACCAGCTACACCATCACCGGCCTTACTGCCAGCACCAGCTACACCTTTGGTGTTGTTGCCAACTGCTCGGCTACTGAATCTTCTGATGTTGCCACTATCACCGCTATGACCGATTGCGCCGGCGGCAGCTGCGTTATCACTATTGCCGCTCAGGACGGTTGGGGTGACGGTTGGGAAAACTCCCACATTACCATCAGCCAGAATGGTGCTACCGTGGCCACCTATAATATGGCAGACCAGAACATGTCATCGACAACTATCTATGACACCTTCCTGGTTAGCGTTTGCAGCGGTACTCCCGTTACCTTCAGCTGGACCAGCGGAAGCGACTATGATGATGAGGCCGGCTTCCAGATTATCGACGGTGGCGGCGCAGTTGTCTACACCGTAAGCGATGCCAGCACGCTGACTGACAATGCTGTGTTCTACACTTTGGCCGATGCTTGCCCGAGCTGCAACACTCCTGTTGTCACTGTTGACAATGCTACCGAGAATACCGTCACTATCAGCTGGACTGGCTCTGCCGCCAGCTACGATGTATACAATGGCACCACCTTTGTTGCCAACGTTACCACCAACACCTATACTTTCACCAACCTCACAGCTGGTACAGCCTACACCTTCGGCGTACAGGCTATCTGCTCGGCTGCTGACAGCTCATGGATGGCTACCATCACAGTTATGACTACCTGTGCCGACGTCACCGCTCTGCCTTATTTCGAGGGCTTCGAGAACGACCTTGGCTGCTGGAACACTGTTAACGGCAGCACCGACGGTATGCCTTGGTTTACATACGACTGTGCAGCTCTCAGCACTGTCAATCCTCACGGTGGCAACTATGTTGCTTCCTCTTGGAGCTGGAACAGCAGCGCAATGCATGCTGACGCTTGGCTGATTTCACCGAGATTCGTCCTGCCTAACGTCAATACTGGCGACAGCATCACCTTCAGCTGGTGGGAGATTGCCAACGCTAACTATGCCGACAGCTACAGTGTGGCTATCTCTACAACCACTGACGACACCGCTTCCTTCACCGTCGTACGTCCTTCTACAGCAGCCGCTGGTACATGGACTCAGCAGAGCATCGACCTGACTTCTTATGCCGGACAGAGCGTCTATGTAGCTTTCCACCATGTTGACTATGACGAGAACTATCTGCTTATCGACGATGTTGAAATGTATGTTGGTTCATACGTGCCTCCTGCACCTGACACTCTGACGGTGAACTTCATTACCGATAACGCCACAATGGGTACCACCATTCCTGCCCCCGGCACCTATCAGTACCTCACTGGCGACACCGTACATTTCGGCACACAGCGCAACCCGGGCTATCGCTTCCAGCAGTGGGTGATCACCTACGGTACCGGCAGCGATGCTGAAAGTGACACCATCGGCTCTCAATACGCCAATGGCTACTACATCCTTGCCAACGCCCTGATGTCATATCGCACTGTCACCTTCAAGGCCTTCTTCGAGGCTGGCAATCCTGACAGCATCGAAGTCACCTACGCTGTGAACGATGCCACTATGGGTACCACCAACCCGGCACCCGGTGTCCACAGCGTCTATGTTGGCGACGAACTCCTTATCGAGGCTATTCCCAACACAGGTTACATGCTCAGCGCTTTTGCATACACCTTTTATATGAATGGTAATACCGTTGGAAGTGATACCATATTCTCCGGTGACGATGACTTCACCAACCCGAAGAGCTTTGGCGCAGTGTCACAGAGCTACGTCAATAACGGCATCACGTTTACCTTCACCGCTATATTCGAGGTCGACACAACCACTCCTCCTGTCAACTACTACAACGTGACTGTCAACTACGACGCCACAATGGGTACTGTTACCGGCATCCCGACTGAGGCAGTCGAGGAAGGCACAAGCGTGACCCTCACCGCTACCGCCAATGAAGGCTACGAGTTTGTGGGCTGGATGGTCGACAACAACACCATCACCGACAATCCCTACACCTTTACGGTTACTGGCGATGTTACCATCATGGCTCATTTCAGAGAGGTCGTTGGTATCAATGGTGTCGACGAGGCCAATATCAAGGTCTACAGCACCGAGAACCGCGTTATTGTTAGTGGTGCCGAAGGCAACGATGTGTATGTCTACGACATCAACGGTCGCACGATGGGCATGAGCCTCAATGCTGGCGAACAGGTTGAATTCCGTATGCCGGCTACAGGTGTCTACATCGTCAAGATCGGCAACACTGTCACCAAACGTGTCGTTGTTATCCGCTAAGAACTGCATTAGCATATAGACAATGATAATAATATGGGGTTCCTGCTTCAGGAGCCCCATATTTTTTATCCATTAATTAATTTATGGTCAATTTATGGCAATTCGTGTTAAGTAAAGGTTCAAGATTCAAGGTTCAAGGTTCATGATTCAAGGTTTGCTCATCGAACTCGCAGGCCTGCAGGGCAGGCAGAAAGATTATTCATCGCTAATTATTAGTAAACTAACAATAATTATTGTTACAACTTATTTTATTATCATTACTAAAAAAAACAATTTTTTAATTTGTCTGTGTGTATTTTGGGAAATTTATGTAAATTTGCAAAAAATTACTAAAAGCATAATTTATGACACAAACTGGTATTAAAACTTTGAGAGACAGCGCTGGAATGCGCTGGACGGCATTGCTGCTGCTGGCTTTGGCTATGTTCTGTAGCTATGTTTTTATGGATATTCTGTCACCTATCAAGGACCTGATGCAGGACACCCGTGGCTGGGACAGCGCTTCGTTCGGACGTATGCAAGGTGCTGAGGTGTTCCTCAACGTCTATGTGTTCTTCCTTATCTTTGCGGGTATTATCCTCGACAAGATGGGTGTGCGTTTCACCGCCGTACTCTCTGGCGCTGTGATGCTCTTCGGCGGATTGATTAAGTTCTATGCTGTCAGCGACATGTTTACGGGAACTGCTCTTGAGCAATGGTTTACGACACATCTTAATTGGAATGGAGAACTGCCGGTAATTGGCGCTATCTTGCCATTCTGTGACGGTATGCCTGCATCTGCCAAGCTGGCTGCTCTGGGTTTCATGTTCTTCGGTTGCGGCTGTGAGATGGCCGGTATCACCGTCAGCCGCGGTATCGTGAAATGGTTCAAAGGCCGCGAGACAGCCCTGGCCATGGGCTCCGAGATGGCTCTTGCCCGTTTGGGTGTTGCCACATGTATGATTTTCAGCCCCTATTTCGCAAAGCTCGGCGGTGAGATTCACGTTGACAACGCCGTAAAGTTTGGCGTCGTGCTGCTCTGCATCGCCCTCATCATGTTCATCACATACTTCTTCATGGACAAGAAACTCGACAGTCAGACCGGCGAGGCCGAGGAGAAGGACGACCCCTTCAAGATCAGCGACCTTGGCAAGATTTTCTCCAGCCTTGGCTTCTGGCTCGTGGCTCTGCTCTGCGTACTCTACTACAGCGCTATCTTCCCATTCCAGAAATATGCTGTCAATATGTTGCAGTGCAACCTGACACTGACTCCGGCAGACCCCAACACCTTCTGGGGCGGTAACTCTGTCACCATCGTGCAGTATATACTGATGCTCGTCGTGGCTGCAGGCTCGTTCTCAAGCAACTTCATTAAGAACAACAAGGCGCTGAAGTTCGGTCTTATGGGTATCGCCGTCGTTGCACTGGTTGTATACTGCTATATGGGTTATATGCGTGGTACGGCGGAGACTATTTTCGCTGTCTTCCCGTTGCTGGCTGTCGCCATCACACCTATCCTTGGCAACTATGTAGACCATAAGGGCAAAGCTGCTTCGATGCTTATGCTTGGCTCCCTGTTGCTTGTTGTCTGCCACCTTACATTTGCCTTCATCCTGCCTGGCGTCTCTGCCAGTTCCGCCGTTGGTGGTGTCATTGTGGCTTATGTCACCATCCTCGTCCTTGGCGCTTCCTTCTCGCTGGTGCCTGCCGCCCTGTGGCCCTCTGTGCCCAAGCTGGTCGATGAGAAGATTATCGGTTCTGCATACGCGGCCATCTTCTGGATTCAGAATATCGGTCTTGGCCTCTTCCCCGCACTCATCGGTATTGTCCTCAACAACACCAACGAAGGCAAGGCTTCACACGAACTCGACTACACTTGGGCTCTCGTCATGCTCGCCGCACTTGGCATCGCCGCTCTTCTGATCTCTGTCTATCTGAGAGCTGTCGACAAGAAGAAAGGCTATGGTCTTGAACAACCCAACATCAAAAACGAGGTGGTTGAAGAAAGCAACGCTGAAGAGAAAGAGTAATCTTTATATAACAACAAACAAAAAGCGCGGTGCCGATGCACCGCGCTTTTTGTTGCTGTATGGGTCATTGTGTGGATTGAAGTATGAACTTGTTGAGAGGGACGGTGGCGGAAAAGACTTTCATGACATAATCCTTAAAGCCGTCGCCGAGCACCACTTCTTTCGGTACCTCGTGCATCGTGCAATAGTCGTTGTACTTTAGCAATTCCACATGCTCCCAATCGTTAGGGTAGCCTTTTGGGGCACGGCTCATGAACTTGGTCGTAAAAAAGGTTGAGCCGAAATACTTTTTGTATTTTTTCTCGTTGATAATGGAGAGAAATTGGTCGGTATTGTAAAAAATTTCCTGTCTTATTGAAGCGAGTTTTTCCTTGTCGGGCATAAAGATTCCGCCGCCAAGGCTGCAGTTGCCATGCAGTCCGTACTCTTCCTGTCCTATTTGGAGGTAGTAGCCAGCCTCGCCTGAACGTTTGATGCCGTTGCTGCTCAGAAAAAAGGCAATATGGGTTTTATATGGTCGCTTGTCAGGCGAGAAACGCAGGTCTCTGTATATGCGGTAAAGGCATTTCTTGGGATCGGGATGGCCAATGCTCGGGTCAAGAAGACTCAGTTCTTCGATGATTTCTCCCGTGAATTCGGTAAACTCTTCTTTTATGGTGTCATAGCGACTCTTGTTGTCAAGAAACCATTCCCTGTTGTTGTTCGCCTGCAGTTCCTCAAAAAAAATGAAGACATCTTCGTTCATCTTTGTGCGGCTTGTTGACTTTTTAAAAATCTGTCTGATTCACATGGAATCGCATTTATTTCGTGACCTCTTTTATCGGTTTGACGATGTCGATAACCCCATCGCTGACACATTTAAGCAATTGCTCTTCCATGGCATTGCAGTAGGCCGTGTCGTTAAGAAATTCCTGGTTGTCATTTTCTATCTTTTTCAGACATCCCTCAACGGCTTCCAGTCCATCTAGTTTGTAACACTCGCAGGCGGCTTTGCCGGCATCAATACCTTTTTTGCGTGGGTCGCCTTTGCCACACGACGAGGCAAACAGCAGGGCTAAAGATAAAATTGCAATATTTTTAATTGCCTTATTCATAGTAAGATAGTATTAATAGTAATATTTTTTTAAACATGCAAATTTACAAAAAAAGACAATTGCCGCAAATAATAGAAAAAAAAGTGGTACTTTTGTACTTTAAAATATTGAGATATGAAAAGAGAAAACTTTCCTTTTTTGTTTGCGGCGACAATAGTTGTCATAGCGTTCTGCAGCCTCTCTTTCAAAATGGCTGGCAGAGGCGCTTCCGATGATGATTTTTTGTTTATCTATATTGAAAATCGGCTGATGGGTTTTATTGACAAGACGGGCAAGACGGTTATTCCTGCAAAATATAATTCAGCGGCAAACTTTATCGAAGGTTTTGCGGCAGTTTTGTATAAAGATAAATGGGGCTTTATCGACAAGTCCGGACGCATGGTCGTGAAGCCTCAGTTCGACGGGGCTGGATCATTCCAGGAGGGTATGGCGATGGTATGGAACACAGTGGTTAAGGGAGACGGGGATGAGGAATGGGATGAGTTCTATTATGGATATGTCGACAAGAACGGCAGGACGGTAAGTGAACCGCAATACAGAGGGGCATCTGATTTCAATGAGTGTTTGGCGGCAGTAATGATTGGCGACAAGTGGGGCTATATAGACAAAAACGGAAAGATAGCGATACAGCCACAGTACGATATGGCCTGGTCTTTCAGCGAAGGTCTGGCTCCTGTGAAGGTGGGAGAGAAACAGGGATTTATTGACAAGACGGGTAAGATAGTGATTGAACCTCAATATGACGATGTGGGGTTGTTCAAGGATGGCTTGGCTATTGTCACCATAGGAGACTGGCATTCCGGTAAAAGCGGCTATATCGACAAGTCAGGGAAAATCGTCATAAAACCTAAATTCGCCGAAGCCACCGCTTTCGAGGACGGTATGGCAAGGGTAAATGCCGGTTTTAGCAAGTTTGCCGTCAATTGGGCATATATAGACAAAAAGGGTAACTATCTCATAAAGCCACAATACGCATTTGTCTCACCGATTAGCGAAGGGCTGGCGGCAGTGAAGATAAGACAGTCGTGGGGCTTTGTGGATATCAACGACAATATTGTAATTGAACCACAGTATGAGCAGGTGGGCAGGTTCAGTGATGGGCTGGCCGCAGTGGCTTCGGTAGTCAACGGCAAGAAAAAATACGGTTTCATAGACAAGACCGGTAAAATGGTGATAGAGCAGAAATATGACCATGCAGGCGAATTCTGGGGTGGCTTGGCATGGGTGTCTATTGGCAACAAACAAGGCTATATCGACAAGGAGGGAAATACTGTGAGGATGTGGGTAGATGATGATAAGTAAAATCGTCCGAAAAGGGAGATAGAACCTCTTGTTTGAAAATATTTTTTGACATTTCTTTGGGTTTTGTTATTTTTGCATGTTATTGCGTTGTGCATTCTGTTGTGCAACGCCTTAAGTTATAGTGTAATAAATAATAATGCAATAATATAAAATGGCTAACTTTTTAAGTAGACTGTTTGGAAACAAGTCTCAACGTGACCTTAAGGAGGTCCGTCCTTTCCTTGATGCGACCCTTGCGGTATACCCTGACATACAGAGATTGGATAACGATAATCTCCGTGCCAAGACGGCAGAATTCAAAAAACGTATCCAAGATGAAATAAACGAGGAAGAGAAGGAACTCTCTGCATTGCGTAAACGCATTGAAGAAGAGTATGATATGCCTGTAGACGAGAAAGAGACAATCTACAAACGTATTGACGAGCTTGAGAAAACCTCATACGATAAAACACAGAAGGTCTTAAATGACATCCTCCCAGAGGCCTTTGCAGTGGTTAAGGAGACGGCACGCCGTTTTGCAGAAAACACTGAAGTGGTGGTTACTGCCAACGACCATGACCGCGACCTCTCGGCAAAACGCGACAATGTGGATATCGACGACGCAGGTAAAGCCCATTACAAGAACAGCTGGATGGCTGGTGGCAACATGATTACATGGGATATGGTCCACTATGATGTCCAGCTTATCGGCGGTGTGGTGCTGCACAGCGGCAAAATCGCCGAGATGGCAACAGGTGAAGGCAAGACACTTGTCGCCACATTGCCTGTCTACCTCAACGCTCTGCCGGGCAAAGGTGTGCATGTCGTTACAGTGAACGACTACCTTGCCAAGCGTGACTCAGAATGGATGGGCATGCTCTTCGAGTTCCATGGTCTCAAGGTGGACTGCATCGACAAATATGAACCACACAGCGAGGAGCGCAAGGCTGCCTATAATGCCGATATCACATACGGTACCAACAACGAGTTCGGATTCGACTATCTGCGCGACAATATGAGCCGCAACCCTGATGAACTGGTTCAGCGCGGACATAACTATGCCATCGTCGACGAGGTTGACTCGGTGCTTATCGACGATGCACGCACCCCTCTTATCATTTCCGGTCCTACCGCCAAGGGTGAAGATCAGGAGTTCGACCGCTTCAAGCCGGTAATTGAAAAGCTGTATAACACCCAACGCCAGCTCGTGACGACCATCCTCGCCGACGCCAAGCGTGAGCTGAGCAACGACTTGGATCAAAAACCCGACCAGCATGGTGCCATGTCTCTCCTCCGTGCCTATCGCGGACTTCCCAAAAACAAGGCTCTTATCAAGTTCATGAGCGAGACTGGCGTGAAATCCCTCCTGCAAAAGACAGAGAACTTCTACATGCAGGAACAGAACAAATATATGCATATCATCGACGACGAGCTCTATTTTGTTGTCGACGAAAAACAACGTACTGTGGAGCTTACCGAAAAGGGTATGGAGTTCCTTGCCGATCTTGGCGAAGACCGCCGTTTCTACCAGCTTCCCGACGTGGGCGCAGAAATTGCCGAACTGGAACGTACCAGCCTCTCAGCTGATGAAAAGGCAAAGAAAAAAGAGGAGATATACAACAACTTTGCCATACAGAGCGACCGCGTCCATACTGTCGACCAGCTGCTCAAGGCATACACCCTTTTCGAAAAGGATATTGACTATGTCCTCACAGAGGACCGACAGGTGAAAATCGTTGACGAACAGACGGGACGTATCATGGAAGGCCGCCGTTGGAGCGACGGACTGCATCAAGCTGTCGAAGCCAAGGAAAGCGCCAAGGTCGAGGCGGCTACGCAGACCTACGCCACCATCACCCTTCAGAACTACTTCCGCATGTACAAGAAACTGGCAGGTATGACCGGTACCGCTGAGACCGAGGCTGGTGAGTTCTGGAACATCTACAAACTCGATGTCGTCGTCATACCCACCAACCGCCCTATAGCCCGTGTGGATATGGACGACATGATATATAAGACGAAGCGAGAGAAACTCAACGCAGTCATTCAGGAAATTGTCCGTATGCGCGAAGAAGGACGCCCGTCGCTTGTCGGTACGACATCTGTCGAGGACTCCGAGCTTATCAGCCGCATGCTTAAGATGCGCAATATTCCGCATAATGTCCTAAACGCCAAGTTGCATAAGAAAGAGGCTGATATCGTTGCCGAAGCAGGTGAACCTGGCCGTGTGACCATTGCGACAAACATGGCTGGCCGTGGTACCGATATCAAGCTTAAGGGTGATGTGCGTGATCGTGGAGGTCTCGCCATCATTGGTACCGAACGACATGAAAGCCGCCGTGTCGACCGTCAGCTCCGTGGACGTGCCGGTCGTCAGGGAGACCCGGGCTCCTCGGTATTTTTCATCTCTCTCGAGGATAACCTGATGCGTATCTTCGGCTCTGAACGTATCGCCAGCATCATGGACCGCATGGGTCTGCAGGAAGGCGAAGTGATTCAGCATTCGATGATCACAAAACAAATCGAACGTGCACAGAAAAAGGTCGAGGAAAACAACTTCGGCATGCGTAAGCGACTGCTGGAATATGACGATGTGATGAACAACCAGCGCACCGTCATATATAACAAACGCCGCAACGCACTCTATGGTGATCGCCTTAGCATCGACATCTCCAATATGTTTTACGATACATGCGAACTGCTATATAACGATGCCGATGCCGCCCACGACTATGAGGGTTTCAAAATGGAGATGATACGCGTTTTCGCTCTTGACGTGCCGTATACTGAACGTGAACTTTTCAATGCACGCGGTAACGAAATGGTTCAAAAACTCTACGAACTCACTTACAATGCCTACCGTGAGCGTATGCAGCACCTTGCCGAACTGGCTTATCCCTTCATCAAAAACATCCATGACAACACACGCTATATCAATGTGGTGTTCCCCATCACCGATGGCGTGAAAACCATGAATGTTGTTTGTCCGGTACAGAAAGCTTACGAGAACGGCGGTCGCGAGGTTCAGCTCTCTATTGAGAAAAACATCACCCTCGCCATCATCGACGACATGTGGAAAGAACATCTTCGCGAACTCGACGACCTCAAGACTTCTGTACAGAATGCCTCATACGAACAGAAAGACCCGTTGCTTATCTACAAGTTCGAGTCCTTCAACCTCTTCGAGCAGATGCTTCTCGAGATTAACCGCCAGATTGCCTCCTTCCTCAGCCGTGCCAGTCTGCCTGTCAAGCAGGACAGCGACATGAAAGAGGGACACCAGCCTACCAGCAACCAACGCAACCTGCGTACAAGCCGTTCTGAAGCTCCTGAAGCCCAACGTACAGCACCGCGCGAAAAGCCGCAGCCTGTACATGTCGAGAAAAAGGTGGGACGTAACGACCCATGTCCTTGCGGCAGTGGTAAGAAATACAAGAACTGTCATGGCCGTGACCTCGAATAGTACGGCAATAGCACACCACCTACATGAATCTCTCGGAAACGCACAGTAGCATTATTGATGATATCCGTCTCTCGCACGATATTTCAAAAGAGGTGCTGGAGGCTATCCTTGCCACCGACGACAAGGCAAGCATCGAGTATCTGCGCAGCTCTGCCCGCGAAGTGGCAACGCAACGCTTTGGCAACAAGATTTTCATGCGTGGTCTGATTGAGATTAGCAGCCACTGCAAAAACGACTGCCTGTATTGCGGACTGCGACGCAGCAATCGCACTGCGGTACGCTACCGCCTTACTGACGAGCAGATTTATGAATGCTGTGAGAAGGGCTATCGCCTTGGATTCCGTACCTTTGTGATGCAGGGCGGTGAGGACGGATGGTTCGACGACGAAAGAATGTGCCGCATTGTCAGCACTGTCAGAAAGAAATACCCTGATTGTGCAATAACCCTATCGCTCGGTGAACGTAGCCAGGAAAGCTATCAGGCGCTCTTTGATGCCGGAGCCAACCGTTATCTCTTGAGACACGAGACGGCTTCTCCGGAACACTATGCGCGGCTTCATCCTTCGGATATGTCGTTCCAAAATCGTATGGAATGCCTCCAAACCTTGAAGGATATAGGCTACCAGGTGGGTTGCGGATTCATGGTGGGCTCTCCTTACCAGACTATAGACACTATCTATTCCGATATCCAGTTTATCCGTGGTTTCAAACCTCAAATGGTAGGTATCGGGCCTTTTATTCCGGCACACGACACACCTTTTGCCGAGATGCCTCAAGGTACGGTGGCAGCTACCCTGCGACTCCTTGCAGTCATTAGGCTCATTCACCCATCGGTGCTGCTGCCGGCAACAACGGCTTTGGGTACATTGCATCCGCGAGGAAGAGAACTGGGCATACAGTTCGGCGCTAACGTTGTTATGCCTAATCTTTCTCCCGTTGATCATCGCAAGGACTATTCCATATATGACAATAAAATCTGTACAGGCGAAGAGGCAGCTGAATGCCGAGCCTGTACAGAACAGAGGATTCGTAAAATAGGATTCGAAACGGTGGTTTCGAGAGGCGACTATTCGGAATAACCTTTTAGTTGGCCTGTTGGCGGTAACGCTCTACGTCGTTTTCTGTTGATTGTACAGCGTCATTTGCTTTCTTGAGGTTCTCTTGTGCGTCGCTCTTCTTGTCCTGTTTCTTCTCTATGCTGGAGTTGAGTTTCTCGATATCGTTCTTGAGTGACTCGATTTTTTTCTGAAGCTTTTCAATCTCGGCCTGTTTCTTTGCAATCTTTTCGTTGTCGGAGGCTATGCTCTTGTCGATGCTCTCCACGGCAGCTGCGGCTTTGGACTGCTCTTTCTGTGCCTTGCTGAGGTTTTTCTCCTCTGCAGCGAGGTTCTGCTTGGCTTCGTAGTTATCAACATATCTGGAAAAACTTTCAGCAAAACGCTGCACGTTGAGATTTAGTTCATTCTGACTAATAGTAAGATTTGGCGATTTGGCGAAGAATGTCACTACGGTGACGCGGTTTTTCTTCTTTCCCTGTTCGTCAACCTTGGCGTAAAAGTCTATCGGTTGTGCATATATTTCAGTGAAAGTCTGATTGAGAACAGCAATATATCCATTTTCTTTGCCGGTTTTCAGTTCGGAGTCTTTCAGACGCTGTTGTACTGCATTGTTGACAAGGTCTTTGTCTTGCTTTAGTGTCACTGTGTATGCGGTCACCGTAAATTCTCCAAATTGGGTTGTGATTTCTTGTACACCCTGGGCTTTCATTCCGGCAAACATCGCTATTGCAAGAACTAATAATGTGATTTTTTTCATAATTGTATATTTTTAGTGATTAAAATTTTAACCTTAAAGCTATCTCTGTGGCCACATCATAGCGTGATCTTTCTTCAGGAACAACGCTGCGGTAGTCGTATTCAAATATGATATCGAGAAACAGGTGTGAGTTCAGCTTGTTCTCTACCTTTGTGATGCTGCTGATGATGAAGTCGCTATAGTCAATTATAGAAGGCTGGTAAAAAGTCATATGTTTCAGCATGGTGCTTTCGCCTATGCGCTGCACAATCTTGCCGCGTAGCGAGATGCGCATAAGTACCCTGTCTAATGTGTCGGCAATGGGATCGGTAATGTGGTAGTTGGCATAGTCGCCTACCAAAGCGGCACTGATGGAATAGTCGCATCGTCCAGGAATGGTATAGATACGGTATTTGGCTCCGGCTAAAAAACTGATTTTAAAATCATATCCTTTGAAATGGTTGGATATGAATTCCATAGCACAAAACGGTGACCACCTGTCGTACTGCATATAGTCCAGTTTCATGCCTCCGTCAAGACCCATATTGGTGGTGACATGGTTCTCTTCGCTGTACAGAAACCTGTAACTGGTGCTGAATGCAAGCACGCTGTCGTTGCGGTCTATAGAACCGGTGTTGCGAAAGCCTATGTTGTTGATGTTGCCACTGTTGAGTGTCCCTCCCAAGCCTAACTGGTAGACCCATTTCGATTGCGACATTGCCGGCATGGTGGTTGCCACCGCCAATGCCAGTACGATTACCGCTATGAAATGTCGGATTTTCAAGGCAGTTCCCTATTCATCATTGCCAAGTGCATATACTTGGTCAAAGACTTCAATTACATTTGGACTCAGATTACTCTTGTGAATCTCCTCCTTGAACATTTCGTCGAATTTGCGGGCTGAGACTGGGTCAGAGTAATTATTCTGGTTCTCCTCCATAAGAGTCATCATCTCGTTGTAGCATTCATTAAAGGCGGCGGTATCCTCATCGGTGACGGTGTTGTTCCCGTCAACCATTGAAAAACATCTTTCTGTTTTGTGTACCAGTCTTTTGACGTCTCTACGCATATTCCTGTTGCACGAGGAGAAACTCGCCAACAGTACTGCAATGACTAATAGTGAGAGAACTTTTTTCATTACGTCAGTTTTCTATCAAAACTCTATCTCGTCAATGAATTTGCCGTCGGTCTCATAGTTCATGATGCGCATGTGTTTCCATTTTTTTGTAAACAGACCTTTGCGCTGGCCGACAAGGACTTGGTATGTGACCTTGTTTTTGAGCATCAGGGTGTAGAGCTCTTTGACTTTATATCCGGGATGACGTGCTTGGATATCATTGATTATTGTATGGGGATAGTATTTCTCCTCCACATACCAGCGGGTTTCCGTACCCTTGGGTGAGAAACGGTATGCCGTTTTGGTGCCGTTCTCGTTCACGAAGTTGGCGTCATAGACGAGAGTGTCGATAAAACGCCAATCCACATTCTTCACGCCGTTTGACAATCTCTCAAAGTCTTTGACATAGCGCTCAGGAACATCTTTGTCCGATACTTTCTTTCCGCTTTGGGCAAAGAGTACTGATTGTGATAGTAAAGCTACAATGGCAAATACGAATATCTTTTTCATTTTTAATAATTTAAAATGTTTGTTTCTTTTGGTTCAGAGATACAAAGATAACAAATAAATCTGAGAAAAACTAAATATTATTGCACTATTTGTTTTTCAATGTTCCTAAAAACATTCTCACCGTCGCGTATCACTTGTAGACTCCAGTACAGTTTAAGGGTCAGTTGTTCCTCTTCGCTGAGTTGCCAGTTCAGACCGGGGGTGTGCCTCAGATGTTCCGTGGTGCTGAAAAGGCTCAGTGCCGCACATACGGAGATGTTAAAGCTTTCGGTAAATCCATACATTGGTATTTTTACATATCCGTCAGCTCCTTCGATGGCCTCCTGTGTCAATCCTGTCAGCTCGGTGCCGAAGACCAGTGCCACTGGGCTGCTGAGGTCAAGGTCGCCAATCATAGTGTCGTTCTCGTGGGGGAGGGTGGCGATGATGCGATAGCCCTTTGAATGTAGATGGTTGTATGCTTCTTTTATGTCGCGGTGCTTGTAGTAGTCCACCCATTTGCTGCTGCCTACAGCCACGTCGCCGGCGGGATTGAACAGGTTTCGGTTCTCTACGACATGCACGTCCTGCACACCGAAACAGTCGCAACTCCGCAGAACGGCACTGGCGTTGTGCGATTGGTATATGTCTTCCAGCACCACTGTGATATGGCGTGTGCGATGCTGTACCAAACGGTCGAAAAGGCTTCGCTTGTTCTCCGAATAGAGTTCGGTGAGTGCTTCATACAGTCTTTGTTTCTGCTCAAAGGTATACTGGTCGAAAAGTCCCGGGGTGTTTATCTTTCTTTCTGGCATTTTTTTTAGTAAAAGCTAACGTTTTACGGTTAAAGACATCAAATATCTCACATCATACATCATCCTTCAAACATCATACATCTCACTCACCACACTTTTTCAAAATTCTCTTGGCTTCGCACCTTTTCGTCTCTCTGCCATTCCAACACTTTGGCGTATTTCAAATAGCTGTTTTGGGCAATGGATAGTGTCAGCGTCAGTCCGTCTACGCCGCCAAGAATGCCTCCACGCAGGAAGTAGTTCACAAGAAAAGCACCAATACCGTGGGCGGCAGGGGACCATGCGTGGACCTTCTTGCCGCTGAGATAGAGTATTTTTGCCCCACGGGAACTGTAGTTCCTCTCTGGCTTTGCAAAGAGTTCCCCACAGTTCTTGTAACGGTAGTGTATCAGGTCGGCTTTCACACGTAAGGTGTTTTCTGTCGGGACATGGGAGTGTTGCTTGACGGGGCAGAAACGCAGACGGTCGTGGCGATAGAGACGTACCAGATAGTCGGGATACCAGCGGCAACATTTTATCCAACGGCTGCCGACGTAGTTGCGGCGTCGTAACGCAAAACCGTCGTATGTGGTACTTTCGAAATCGGTTTTTTCAATGAAGTCAACCAATTCAGGTGTTAGCCGTTCGTCGGCGTCGATGCTGAGAACCCACAGGTTTTTCACATGATTCAGGGCAACGTTTTTTTGTATTCCGTCTCCAAGGTATGGCTGGATTACAACCTTTGCTCCAGCTTGTTCCGCCAATTGGCAGGTGCGATCGCTGCTCAAAGAGTCTACCACCACAACCTCGTCACATACCTGTTGCAGTGAGCGTATAGCCTCCTCTATGTTGCTCTCCTCGTTGAGGGTTGTTATTATGCCTGATATTGGTTTCATTGTCCGAATAACGCTTTGTAGTTCTGTTTTATTGTGTCTGATAGCTTCTCAATGTCTACACCCAGTGTTTCCGCGGCAGCCCGATATACGGCCTCTATGCCGGTCTCGCTGTCGTCTGTCTCAAGCATAAAAGGATAGGTGGTGTCTTTTAGGTAGTTGCGCACGTTTTGCCGCTTGGGGTTAAGCAGGGCTGCGCCGTATGAAACCCAGATGCCTGCCCTGAAAAGCTGCCCGGCAAGTTGCACATTGCCTGTATATCCGTGCACCACCCAGATACGATCCTTATGCCTTTTGCGCAGCTCCAGCAGCTCGTTGAAGGCGCGCACGCAGTGTATCACCATTGGCTTCTTCAGCTCGTCAGCTATGCGTGTCTGCCACTCGAACAGCCGCAGCTGTGCCTGCCAGTCGCACGTACAGACCTTGTCCAAGCCACATTCGCCTATAATCTCGGCCTCCTCGAACTGCTTGGCGTAAGCCTCCCTAAAGGTCTCGAATGTAGTCGCGCCCTCTTCGCCGGCACGCCAGGGGTGGATACCAAAACTGCGGGGGGTGATGACACCCTCCGCAGTCTTTCGGTGTGTATGGAAGTCAATATACTCCATTATTTCACAACCAGTCGACGGACAATTCGCTGTTCTTTGCTTTGGAACACAACATGGTAGATGCCTTGTGCAAGACGGCTGGCGTCGATGGTGAAGACAATGTTTCCGGCACTCATCAGTTCGGTGCTGTGTACGGTGCGACCGGTTATGTCGACAATGCTGACAGCCATCTTGGCACCGTCGCCAAGGTTGATGCGTATGTTGGCATTTGCATTGGCTGGATTGGGATAGAACTGGCCGAACTGCTCCTCAAGATCCATGGTGTTTATGCCTACTATATCGTGAATTTCACGCACGGCGGTGGTATCCTCCACTACCCAGTTTTCGCCAAATACGAAGGTGATGTCCTCGGCAGGCATGGGAGCGGTTGTGAAGTCAAAGTTGCTGCTGTCTACAATACCTCCATTAGTGTAGGAGAAGGTGTAGTATCCGCCTTGGGTTGCCGTCATAGGCTTGGTGATGGTCTTGCCGTTGACGGAGGTGGCGCTGATGTAGTACTCTATATCGTGCTGAAGGGTGTCGCTTATGCAGGGCATGCTGCCGTTGAAGCGGTTGCCGTTGGCTGTGAGATTGATGGTGCTCCAATCGGTGTTGCCAGCTTCGCGCCACATGACTTCGGCATGGGCTATGCCACTCTTGTTGGTGATGACGGCGCTGACAGGGATGGCGCTCATAGTGTCGATGGCGACAACGCCGTGAAGGTTCTTGTGGAGGATACGTACAGGGTTTTCAGCAGGTATCTGCTTTGTGATGCAGTGTATGGCGCCGCCGCTACCGTCAAATCCGCGCACATCGACAGGGTAGATGGTATAGCCGGGATATGCCGACTTGAGGGCTTCGATGTTGTTGCGGTCCCAATCGGCTGCGGGAATTCCGTTGACCACGTCCGAGAAGCAGGGCTGCATGATGACGTTGTTGACGAAGGTGTGGTTGGAGTAGGTACGCGTGTAACTATTGTTGTATTGTCTTTGACTGGTGAAGTTACCACCGTTGTCGTTGCCGGGGAAAGGGATATCGCCCATCATGTAATAGTTGCGGTCGTGTATGGTCAGGTAAGAACAGAGCGAGTCGATGTTCTTTTGGCCGGTTTGGTAGTCGACCCACGAACTGTATATGTCGGGCATGATGGAGAAGACAAAGCCGTTCTCGTCCCAGGCGTCGGCGTAGAGATCCACGTGGCCTGTTCCTCCGTCATAGCGGTAGGCTGGTAGGATATGAGTGGCGCGTTGTCCCAGCAGGTCGTGGAGTCCCTGCTTCACCTGTGCGCGAGTCATGGGGCTGATCTGCGAGTATCTGATGGTGCTGGGGTTTTGTCCGTCCCAAATCAGCTGACCGGTGTTGTCGGTATTGTTTTCATAGATAGCGTCGCTAGAGAAGACCATACCGGCACCGTCAACAAGGCAGTTACCGCCTTCCCACTCGATGCGGGTTATATAGTTCGGCAGACCGTATTGCTGGCTGATGAGGGTGGGCAGGGAATCGTCGAGGGCACGGCCGGGATAGTAGGTGAAGTCGAGCATACCGACATTGTCGTCGTTGCCGTAGTAGAAGCAGATGGGACCGCAGTCGCGATACCATATCGAGTTGCCGGGGCCTACTATGTAGCGGATGTTGTTGTGGCGCAGTCCCATACGTTGCAGCTTGCGGACAACAACACTCGAGTCCTCAATTCTCTCAATGCGGACCCATGCCTCTGCACCGCCCATCTGTATGGCATCGATAAGGTAGAAGAATACATTACCAAAAGACGAGGTGGTGTCCACAGTGCTTTTGTAAGGGCCACCGCCGATATGATTCCAGTTGCCGCTACTGTATTTGTAGTAATAGGCATAACCTGTCAAAACGGGGTCGGCAATCCAATAGCCGCTACCCTGTGCCGTGGCAGGAATGTGGTCATAGTTGACGGTGACGGCAATAGCCTGCACCTCTTCCCATTCGCCGGGAAACCATACACGGCCGTCGGGCATGGATTTGGTCGACTTGGTCTGGGGCGTCACTTGGTCGCTGAGAGGAATGTTGGCGTAGCGGTGTTGCGAGAAATCGCGTTTCTGCATGGTGGTGCGGAACTGGCGCATCATCTCCTCGGTGGGAGTCATGCTCTGCGCATTGACGGCCAATGTAAGGGCGCAAATGGCAATTAATATGAATGTTTTTTTCATTGTATAAATAAAGTTTCAGTCTTTCAATTGTCAATTATCAATTATCACTTCCTCTTAAGACTCAGTATTTCACGGGCCTCGTCGCTGGTGGCTACCTGACGGCCGAGCAGTTTCGCCATGCGTACCACCTTGTCGACCAGTTCACCGTTGCTCTTGGCGAGTACGCCACGCTCGAGGTACAGGTTGTCCTCGAAACCGACGCGGACGTTGCCGCCCATGACGATGGCGGGAGCTGCCAGTGTGAAGGCATGGCGTCCAATGCCGGTAGCTGTCCATGTGCTGCCTGCTGGAATGTTTTTGACAAGCCAGCAGAGGTTGTCGACGGTTGCAGGGGTGCATCCCGGGACGCCGAGGACGAAGTTAAATTGCATGGGGTTGCCAGGCACCTCGCCTTTGCGTGCCATAGTGAGGATGGTATCGAGATGTCCCATTTCGAAACACTCGTATTCGGGCTTGATGCCTTTTTCAATCATTCGCTTGCCAAAAGCGCGCATGGTAGGCATGGTGTTGTCGAAAATATCGTCACCGAAGTTGCAGGTACCGCAGTCAAGGGTAGCCATTTCGGGAATGGGAGTGGTATTGGTGGAGTCCAGACGCTCGTCGGGGGTCATGCCCACTGCACCGCCGGTAGAGGGAATAAGGATGACGTTGGGGCAAGCCTTCAGGATGGCCTCGGTGCACTCCTGAAAACGCACGTGGCTCTGGGTAGGCGTGCCGTCATCTTCGCGTACATGCAGATGGACTATGGCTGCGCCGGCGTCGACAGCCGACTTGGCTTCACGCACTATCTCTTCAACAGTGTAGGGAACATTGGGGTTTTGTTCTTTTGTTACTTCAGCACCGCAAATGGCGGCGGTAATAATGAGTTTTTCCATTATAATAAGATGTTTTTTATTGTTTATTTATCTGAAAATTATACTCTTGCTATTTTGTTTTCACAAAGCGGCACAGATGCAAAGATATATAATTTCTCTAAATAGACCAAACTCCAATCATGGATTGGTGTTTGGTGAATAGTGATGTTTAATTGTTTAATTGCTTAATTGTTGAAGTATGAATTCTTTAACCTTTAACCGTGAACCTTTAACCGTTATTAATGGGAAGTTAAAGAAGTTAAGAGAAGTTATCGCGCCTCGCGCTGGAAGTTAAAGGGACAATACAATTCGACCAGATACATTTGTCTTTAACTCCCCTTAACTCCACACCATCTCCCTTTAACTTCTCTTTTTTTAACCTTTAACCGTTACAATGGGAAGTCAAAGAAGTTAAGGGAAGTTATCGCGCTTTGCGCTGGAAGTTAAAGTGACAATACAATCAGAGCAGATACATTTGTCTTTAACTCCCCTTAACTCCACACCATCTCCCTTTAACTTCTCTTTTTTTAACCTTTAACCGTTATTA
>JAGCUU010000034.1 GCA_017962665.1 Bacteroidales bacterium
AAATCCGCTGCACTCTGATGGATGCTTTGGACCAAAGGATTCCTCATGGTGCGCTCAAAATCAGTCAGGGTTTCTGTAACAGAAACCTCCCTCAAGGGTTTAGAGGAGTGGGTATTACCGTATTGGTCGCCATATACGAATTCTCCATCGCAATTTGTCATATATGCAGTCTTGCCCACCCTTTGGTATTCTTCCCCCTCATGTGTATAAGTTTCGGCTGTACTGTTGAACCACCTCACCTCTCCTTTGCTGTTAATATACCAGTCATCATTATCAATGGCTTCATTGCCATCCAGGTCTACCAGTTTTATGGGATTCCAGTTGCAGTAAGCATACGGGGATATGCATGGATACTTGTCCGCCATGGGGTCGACGGAGAGCCACATGGTCATCAGCTCGTGGTCCATGTAGCGGGCGCCGAAGTAGCCGTAGCCAGTTTCGGCATCCTTCTCTTTCCCGGAGAAAACGGCAAAGTGAAACTGTACGTTTTTCGTGCGGTTTACCACTTCGGTTTTATGTGCTGGTCGGCTCAATTAACAATTGTTTTTATCATTTTTTGTCGAAATGGTTACCGACTCTCTGTCCTCTCGTCGTAGTATCTAATTTCATTTCGGCACCGCTTTGTTTGTTATTTAGGAAGATGCGTTTGCCTGGAGCATCAATAAGAATGGGGAAGTCGATAATATTAGGACACGGACAGGAGCTAATTGAGTAATAAAGGCTCGAATCATTTTCAATTTTACAATAAACATAGGCATTTATATCTTCTGCCAGAAAGGCTATTTTTTCATAGTTTATGCTGTCCTTTTCATTTGTAAGAGCATAATATTTTGCTTCTGGATAATATGGTATATATTCCACCGACTTCTCATACCCAAATAATGTTGAATCTTCCACAAGAAAAAAGAACTCAACCCCATTATAATTGCAATAATAGGGAATCCAGTCAGAAGATTTATATTTCTTCAACATTAAGTATTCAATGTTTGATTCTATATTATTTTGTGGACAAATTTTAAATCTATACAGGCTTCTTTGTGTGTCAAACACTGCTACGACTTGTGAAGGGATATTGTCTTGATAAAATGGGCATCTTGTTATTGCCTCAAAACAGGTATCCATAGCTTCAAGAATCATAGGACTTGTTACTGTCACTTTTGACACCAATAGTGTTGTTGGATATTGACAGTCTTGAGCAAAAGTAGGAGTCACTATTGCATGCGACATTATCACAAGGAAAAAAAATATTTGTTTCATAATTGCCAAATATAACATTCAAATTTCATCATTCAGTGATTCTTTTCACGGAAAACAGAAAATTAGAATTAATCTTAACAATCATTGTTTTAAGTATTTATATTGTGTTTTCTTGTTAAATTCGAAACATAAAGATACAAATATTTGTTCAATCTGTAGAAAATTGGTAATTTTGCAACTGATATAGACAGTCAAGATACAAGTGGAGCACACCGTATATTGGGAATGTGATTCGACGCTGGAGCGAGGTGTCGGGATGGCGTATTTTGACGTTGTTCCTTCAAAAAAAGACATCATGCGAATTGCAGGAACCACTTATGAACGAAGTGCTTCAATAAATTCCGCACATTGTTCTTTCTCCGGGAAAGAGAAGGATGCCGAAACCGGCTACGGCTACTTCGGCGCCCGCTATATGGATCACGAACTCATGACCATGTGGCTCAGTGTCGACCCGATGGCGGACAAGTATCCGTCAATTAGTCCTTACGCCTATTGTGCTTGGAATCCCGTAAAATTGGTGGATCCTGATGGAAAAGATGTGGAAATAGTAAAAGATGACAAAAATAAAACCGTTACCATAAGAGGGAATTTTTATTATAATAGGCGGAATTTAGGTTCGGAGGCGGACATCTTCCTTAATGGATTTAAGGAAGCTATGGGTTCTTGGGAAAGTGATATCTTGGAAGCAATGGAAGATGAGCTATTAGGAGTGGCTGGTTATGAGGTTAAGTTCGATTTTAGATATATTGATTGCGATGACCCTAGAGACGCGGCGAAGAATGATCCATTGGGCAATTCTCTCATAAATGATCCTGATTATTACGCAAGTAATGCCGTGGTTGAAAATAATAAGTATTTTAAAGCAAATCTTGGTCTACATAGTCGGGGTAATAATCCGGATGCATATGATCTCACATTTTACAGCACATCCGAAATGCAGGGTACAATAAAACATGAAATAGGTCATATTTTCGGATTGGCAGACCGTTACCCGGAAGCAAAGCAGCCTGCACCAACGATTGTTGACGATTTAATGGATAAAAACCCCGCAACTCGACGCAATGCCATAGAGCCTTTTAAACGGGTATGGAAATCTGCGGGCCTTGACAACAGCGGGTCAAAAGGCGTATTAATAAATAATTATAATAGAGAGATTTGGTAAACATGGTGGAGAATCATCGTTCTATTTTATTTACAAAAGGAGACTGCAGGCTTGCCGTCCTTGCCTTTCTTGTAATAGTTACGTCCCTTGCAAGTTGCGTACGCGCTCAATCTGATTACAAAGAAACAACGGGGTATTTATTGAAAGAAATAGACCCGAATGTCCCTTATTTCTATAATCGGTATAGATATGGTTTGATTGCGCAATATTATTCGGAATATTATGTTGTTGATGAAAAAACCATAGAATATTTTTTTAATATTGATTCCGTGGAATACAGCCGAGCCACTATGCTTTGTGACCCGGCAATTGTAATGTTTGCAGATAGTGCAACATCACGAGATGTACGTCGTTTTACAAGAATAAAAGACATCATCTCTCTTGATGATTCAGAGATATACGCAATCGGTGAGAAAAAATACATTATTAGAAAAATTCGTTATGCATATTACGACAACTCCCAAATAACGGTATATATCAAAGGGTATAACTATTATCATGCGTGGGATGAAATTTCTGACGAGGATACAGCCATGTTAAATGCCACATACGATGTGGGGGAACTATATGGAAGAAATTACTACCAATGTTATCATCATCTTATAGAATTTCTACCGACTCCGTCACTAATATCTAAACATATATGGAGGAGGCTGTATCAATTGGGAGAAAAAAACGACAAATAATTGATCACATCAGCACATAAAACGGAAGGGGGAAAACGCATGAAAAACGTGCCATTTTCCCCGTCGGTCTTCTCCGGGAAAGAGAAGGATGCCGAAACCGGCTACGGCTACTTCGGTGCAAGGTACATGGACCACGAACTCATGACGATGTGGCTGAGCGTCGACCCGCTGGCAGAAAAGTACCCGTCGATTAGTCCATATGCATACTGTGCATGGAACCCGGTCAAGTTGGTGGACCCAGACGGTCGTGAGATTGGAGATTTTTATGGCGCAGATGGTCGATATCTTGGTAATGATGGGAAAAAAGACGGAAAGGTCTATGTCATAAGAAATGGGAAAGAAGCTCTTTGTGGAACATGGGACTTATTTACTTCCAAATGTAAAGTGCTGTTGCATAGCGGAAACTCCGAATACTTCGATAATCATTCAGAAATATATGATAATTTTATTTCAATACTGCCATTAGACATGCTGGCGGAAGCGTATGCTGCAATTCAAGATGACGGAACAGGGGGGACTATCGATGCTAATAATAGAGAATATGGAGGGTATGCCAACGAAAAAGGTGATGCATGGGAAAGACTGGATATTATATCCGATATTGGAAATCCGCAAGAAGGCGATATACCAATCCCTGGATTAAACGATTCCAGAATAAGATTCCATAGTCACCCAAGTGGTACAAGATCAACAGGTAAACAATATGCAGTTGACCCATGGAAAACCACTTTTACTGAGGGAAAGATAGGGGAAACTCATTCTTGGGTTCAAACTCCATCTGAAGCAGATAGAAAAAGGGCCGGAAATAAAATAAACTATGTGTTTGGTATGGGAGACAAAACACTATCGGTGTACGACAATATGGGAACACAAGCGACCATACGACTAAAGGGGAGTGATTTGGGGGCAAAACTGGGTGTTAAATAAGATTTTTGTATGGCTTTTAAAGATGTAATATGAAGCAACTAAGATTTTTGGAAGGACTTTGTCTAATATTCATTTGTTGGACATCTCCATTACAAGGACAGAATGTGGTTCGAGATAGTTTGATTGACGAATCGTTGAGAGACTTTTTCTCGGAACATGTTATTTTAACGCACAGAAATTCAAAATATATGATAGCTGCGCATACATTCCCTTATGATTATGATCTATCATTGTGGATTGATAAAGACAACATTGGGATTGCGAATTTTAACGATAAAAAAACAAAAAAGCAATATGAAAAGACAAAGAATGGAGTCCCTACGGTTTGTCTTAAATGGAGAATCAACCAAGACGGATTCGTGATTTTTCAAGTGGTGTTGTATTATGTAAAAATAAGAGGGAAAACCATTGACTACGCCCTATCCGATGTCTGCACATATTACTATAAATACTCAGATTCGGAAAAAAAATGGATAATGGCTTCAAAATCGTGTAACGGAGTTTGAATTTGGAATGGAACAAGACAAGTTGAATTATCCAATTTATAAAACCGAAGGGGTAAACCGCACTCAAACCATGCGGTTTTACCCCTTCGTTTTCACCGGCAAAGAGAAGGACGAGGAGACCGGCTTCGGCTACTTGCCTCATCAAGCTCGGCAGGCGCACCACGGCGCCCGCTACATGGACCACGAACTGATGACCATGTGGCTCTCTGTCGACCCAATGGCAGACAAGTATCCTTCAATGAGTCCTTATAACTATTGCATGTGGAATCCGATAAAGTTGGTGGATCCAGATGGATGTTCAGGGGTGCCGTCTACAAATAAGAGAACAAAAACCATTACAATCACATCAAAGTTGTATTTCTATGGTCCACAGGCGACACCTGAGTTATCAAGAGCTATAGCTACTGGTATTGCGTCTCAATGGAATGCTGCAGGTGCAACATACGAATTGAATGGTGAAACTTACAAAGTTAGATTTAGAATCTTTTATGAAACTGTTACTGAAGCGACAGCTAGAAGGTTGGCAAAAAACAATACAGATCCCAAAAACAACTTCATAAAAGTGGAAAGGGGGCCCAAAGGTAAAAGTAGTTATACCAAAATGCACGACGGCATTTCGGGATATGGCGGTAATTCATTTGGGTTTAATACAAGAGATGATTTGGAGAATTCCACAACCCCGTCCCATGAATATGGACATGGACTGGGCTTGTATCATCCAACAGAAGATCACAGTAATTCAACAGATAGACCTGATATTATGATTCCAAGAAACACCCCATATGGAACTCGATGGTCAATGGAAAACGGAGACGGCGAGAGGGTAGTGAACCCCAATTCAAGAAGAGTTTCGCCGCAAAACGTACAAGATGCAATAGATTATGGTTGCGGGGATGTCAATAACATTATCATTAATTGAACAAATCATGAGCATGTTTTTTATTTTACTGATATTTTGTCAGATTTTTAATTCTTGCAAAGTTTGTACATGCCAGATAAAAAATGACAAATCGAATAATGTAATTGAAGATATAGGTGAAGATTGGAAAACTGATTCATGTGGGTGTATGGGTGTGAGGTCGATTGCATTAGCAAAATCCATGATTGAAGAGGCTGATTTAGTTAATCATTCCATTGTGGAATTCGAAAAGGTGTTTGGTAAACCCAACGAAATGAGAACTGACATAGACCAAATTGTATTAATTTACTATTTCAATTCCATATGTGATAATGACAATAGACCAAGAAAGGGGTCAGATAAATGTTGGTTGGAATTTGTCTTTAAAAACAATCAATTACAAGAGATCCCCAAATACTATTCGATAGAATGACTATGGCATGTGGACATTTATAGAACGAGAAACAAGAGGGCGCTTCTACGAGGCGCCCTCTGATGTAGTGGAATGTGTTGGGGAACTGCAAGCTATGCCGCATCGTCCCGCTTACGCTGCCGAGGACATTGCCATTCATGCGGTAGTCTCCCTCCTCAGTCATGTAGTCCGAGGTGACCTCCTTGACGTTGAATGACAGTACACCTGTGTATTGTCCCTATGTATGGGTGGCAGTGAACTGGTTGTCCTTGAACGTCCAGTCAAAAGTCATGGAGCTTCTGCAGTTTCTTTCCTTGCTTCTCAATCTTGTTTTCAATTTGCACCAGCCGTTGGTTGATACTATAGCCTTTCAGCAGATAGTCTTTCAAAACCTGATTTGCCCACTGACGGAATTTCGTGGCGTTAATGGAGTTTACCCTGTATCCAACAAATATGATAACATCTAAATTGTAATAGCCGACATCACGCATTACCTTTCTGTTGCCCTCGGTTTGAAGTTGTGCATTTTTTGCACAGGTTGCCAATTCGTCCAATTCGGCTGTTTTGTAGATGTTTTTGATGGCAACGCCGATGATTGCGCTTGTGGCTTGTTGCCTTTTGAGAAAATAGTCTGGAAAATAGCCGAGGGGTGAGAGCATGCTCTCACCCCTCGGTTGTTAAAAAGTTCCAACAATCAGAATACGATGTGCTACTGCACGATGAACTTGCGGGCGGTGCCGTTGAGGCGGTAGGTGCAGAGGCCTTTGGCGTAGCCTGCCACGCGCACCGTCACCTTGACGGTGTAGGGCATCACCTGCTGCGGGCTGACCAGACGGCCTGCTGCATCGTATATCTGCAACAGGTTGGAGCCTCCCTGCTCGTAACGGCACGGGATGTTGACCTCCTCGGTGGCGGGATTGGGATAGGCCGGAGCCAGTGCCTCAGACTCGCCCTTGGCCTCGTTGATGGACGACCAGCGGGCCACGGTGTCGGCCGGAGGCGTGAGGCCTATCAGCGCGTTGTGGTTGGACTGGAACTGATAGCCGCCGGCGTTGAGCCTTGCCGTGATGACATTGCACCTACAGTCGAGGGCAAGTTGGTCCCCCTTTCCCTCACCTTTAAAAATATTTTTTGCCATTCCCAAAAATATTCGTATCTTTGCAATCCGAAAAGAATAAAAAAGAATAAAGAAGAATAAAAGAAAATAAAAAGGCAATGAAGAAGACTGACAAGGTAAATACACATACTTTTTTCCAGCCCACGTTCGGGAACCGTCCCGATCAGTATATCGGCCGTGACGGCGAGATAGAAGGACCTCTGCAACTTGTTGTTGAAAACCGAGAGATTTGTTACCGCCTGATCTCAAAACAACTATCCCATGGTCGCAGGATAATATGACATGCAATGGTTTGGAGAATAGCCGAGGGGTGAGAGCGTGCTCTCACCCCTCGGTCGTTATAAAGTTCCAACAATCAGAATCCGACGTGCTACTGCACGATGAACTTGCGGGCGGTGCCGTTGAGGCGGTAGGTGTAGAGGCCTTTGGCGTAGCCTGCCACGCGCACCGTCACCTTGACGGTGTAGGGCATCACCTGCTGCTGGCTGACCATACGGCCTGCCGCATCGTATATCTGCAACAGGTTGGAGCCTCCCTGCTCGTAACGGCACGGGATGTTGACCTCCTCGGTGGCGGGATTGGGATAGGCCGGAGCCAGTGCCTCTGACTCGTCCTTGGCCTCGTTGATGGACGACCAGCGGGCCACGGTGTCGGCCGGAGGCGTGAGGCCTATCAGCGCGTTGTGGTTGGACTGGAACTGATAGCCGCCGGCGTTGAGCCTCGCCGTGATGACATTGCACCAGCAGTCGGAGCTGCCGCCCCAACCCCAGTTGAAGTGCAGATTCTTGTTGACGGAGTTGTAGCCGTCGCACACGAAGGCATGGCCTGCGTGGGTGCCGGTGCTGCTCTTGTCGTAGCCGGTGTAGAAGATGGGGCGCTTGGCAAGAATCTCTTTCTTGCAGGTATCCATCCACATGGTATCCTTATAGTTGGGAGTACCCGTGGAGTTGTTCCAATAGGAGGCGTTGCGGTCGAGAAGCACGAGCGAGCTCTGATACTTGAAGTTGTTCTTGAATGCCATAGGCACGTAGCGGTCGGAGTTGGAGCCGCTGCCCGCGGTGTCGTAGCTCATGCGGGCGGCAACGCCGCAGTGGTAGTTGAGTAGTGCCACGGCATGGATCTGCGCGCTTGAGCAGCTTGTGGTCAGCTCGTCGGGCATGATGGACTGGTCGTAATAACCCTCCTCGAAGTTAACCATATTGCTTGAGTTCATGGGATCGGGGGCCTGGCCCTTGGCGGTGAAGGGATAGCGCCAGTAGTGCATAATCTGTGCCATGGCGGTGGCCACGCAGCCGGTGAGGCAGTGCTGGTTGCCTTTCATGGGGCACTCACGGTTGTAGGGGTCGCCCTGATCCCATTTGGACTTGAGCAGGATGGTGACGGCCTTGGCGGTACCGAAATAAGGCAGACGCTCCTCCTGCAGCTCGGTCCAAGCGGCCTTGACGGCGGCATCGGGCTCGGCAGCGGTAAGCTGCGCATAGGCTATGGTCTGCACATACTGGTTGAGCCACCACTGGAAGGCCGGCGGTATGTTGTTGGGGTTGAAGCTGCCACTGGTGGAGTGGGCGATGATGGGGTCGGTAATCTCGTTGCCAGCCACAACGACGAAACCGCTCTGATCGAGGTTGAAGACATACAGCGCGGGGATGCTGAGCTGCGGGTTGGCTATCTCGTAGACCAATGTGAGCGACTCGGGCGTCACCGACTTGGTGCCCAGCTGTGCCGACAGGTAATAGGCTCCTAACTGACGGGCCTGCTGACGGTCGACATTCCCTGCATTGGCCGTCATGCCCATGAGGGCCGCGGCAAGAATGAATGTAGAAAAGAAACGTTTCATCTAAGTATTGTTTAGTGTTTTAGAGTTATTTTTTCAACAATAAATGGCGTTGCACGACGCTTGTCGGCGTGGTGATACGCATCACGTAATTGCCCGCAGGCAGCGACGAGAGGTCGAGGTGGCGGCGGTTGGTATAGGTTGCCACCGAACGGCCCACGATGTCGAGCACCTCGACACGGCTCACCTCAGCCCCTTTTATCTCCACCTTGCCCGACGTGGGGTTGGGGTAGATTACCAGTTCGGGCTCGTCGGCAGCCTCGTCGATGGCCTCGGGTATGATGGTGAGGTCGATGGTCACCGTGCTGTCGCAGCCGTGCACCGTGGTGAAATGGCCTGTTATATATCCGCTCTCGCGGTATATCTCGCCGTTCCAGATATAAATGCCGTGCGTGGTCACCTCGAGCGTGACCTGCACGCTGTAGTGGATGGTGAGGTCGAGGATGATGATGCTGTCGCAGCCCGACGCGTTGGTGGTGACCACCTGCGGCCCGCGCACCGACTCGGTGTACTCCCTGCGGTCGATCCATCGGTAGCTGTCGCATGCCTCCTGCACGTCGTAGCGGGTGGTGGTGCGTCCCAGGGTGAGGTGCAAGTGCACCACACTGTCGCAGCCCCAACGGTTGGTGTAGGCCACGTAGGCGTTGCGCGTCGATGCGGTGTAGCGCCGCCCGTCCTCGCGCCACACGAAGGTGTCGCAGGCGGTATAGGTATCGTATATGTCGTTGTTCTGATGCACTATAAGGTTGTACTCGACGATGCTGTCGGCGCCGTTGGCGGCGGGATAGGCAAAGCTGCGGATGCCTCCTTCGGTGAAGAGCATGCCGCTCCAATCAAGCGGCAGCTGGTCGGCACAGATATTGCTGTCGACACGTATGTGCGTGTTGGGGTACACGTAGAGATAATAGATTATCAAGCTGTCGCAGCCGCCGTTGTTGGGGATTACCACCAGCGAGGTGCCGCCGTTATGAATCACCTGACCGTTGAATGTCCACGGCAGCTGGCTCTCAACTATGGTGTCGTACACCGTGCTGCGCGTCTGGGTGTGCACATACACATTCATCCAGAGGATGCTGTCCTCGCCGTGCTGAGCCGTGAGCGTGACCGACGCGCCGCCTGTGCCAACGAAACGGTGGCCGTTCCATGTGAAGGGCAGACTGGTGTTGCAGATGTTGGTGTCGGCGGTGTCGTACACGTTGTAATAAACATGCAACGAATAGACTATCAGGCTATCGCATATCGAGCCGTCTCTTATCACGAACTCGTTGTTCAGCGTCGGGGCGTAGAAGACGGTGTCGAGGAAGCGCTTGGGCAGCTGGTTCTCGACTATTGTGTCGCGTATGATATTGGCATGACGATAGGCTACGGCAAGGTTGAGCGTAATCACCGAGTCCTCGCCGTGGATGCCTGCACGCAGCAGCGTGTCGACATAGGTGCCGGCCTGCGACAGGCGACGCCCGTACCACACGAACGGCAGCACGCTCTCGCACACCGTGGTGTCGTGGCTGCGCGACAGGTTGCGGTACACGTACAGGTTGTAGCTGATTATGCTGTCGCACCCTATAGCGTTGGGGATTACAATGTTTACGCCGTTCTCGTCGCCCGTGGCCACATGGTCGTGGAACGTCCACGGAAGCTGACGCTCAACCACCGTGTCGTAGTAGGTGCTGCGGCTGTTGTGCAGCACGCGCAATGTCATGGTGAGCATGCTGTCGGCACCATGAACGTTGGGCACCGTGTCGCGGCGGGTACCGGCCGACGTGAAGGTACGGTGCAGCCATTGCAGCGGCAGCTGATTCTCGCACACCGTGCTGTCGACATAGCTGTACACGTTCCAAAAGACGTACAGGTTGTAGCTGATTATGCTGTCGCAATGCCTGCTGTCAGCCGCATGAATGGTGATGGGATAATTGCGCGTGTAATCGAAGAACTGCTGGCCACGGTAGGTGTACGGCAAATCATTCTCCACGATGGTGTCTGACACCGTCAACCTCACAGTACGGCCCAATACGAGATACAGCATGCGGCAGGTGTCGCCCTGGCACACCGTGTCGACAGGCGCCGTCAGGCCTCTGCCCTCGGTATATGTATAACCACTGACCGGCCATACATAGCGGTCGCAGGCATAGACGGTATCCCTTATGCCTACTGCTGTCTGGGCATGCAATCCCGCCACGCCCAACACGGACACTAAGAAGAATAATATGACTGTCTTTCTCATGGTTATAATCCTCCTGTCATGCACACACCATCACTGCCATAAATGTCAAGCATTTGAATACAAACACCTTGCAGCACATGGCATGTCTTGTTTATATTTGCAAAGATAACGATTTATTTGGAATTGGCAGAATATTTTCGACCCTGCGCGGCATTTTTGTTGCACGACGCGCCTTAGCGCAGCCCTCGTTTTCGTCACGGAAGCATAATAAAAAACCCTCGACTCTGTTGAGAGCCGAGGGCAACCTAAAATTATACTATGAAAAAGAAAACTTGTGTTTCAGGTTATTGAGTTGCGGCGCTTATTCGGCAACCACATCGAGTGTCAACTCAGCCTTGATGTCGCGATAGATATTCACGATGGCCTTGTACTCACCGACACCCTTGATCTTGCTTCCGTCGACAACAATCTGCTTGCGGTCCACATCGTAGTTGTGCTGCTCCTTGAGAGCCTCGGCAACCTGGATGTTGTTGACCGAGCCGAAGAGCTGGCCGTTTTCGCCGGCCTTGGCCATCAGGCGCACAGTCTTGCCCTCGAGGGCAGCCTGCAGCGTCTCGGCATCCTTGCGGAGCTTCTCGGCCTTGAAAGCGCGCTGACGCATTGTCTCGTCGTGCTGTTTACGGTTGCTGGCGGTGGCTATGACTGCCATGCCCTTGGGAAGAAGGTAATTGTTGGCATAACCGTTCTTCACTTTGACGATATCGTCCTTGTAGCCCAGATTGGCCACATCTTGTAACAATATGATTTCCATTTATTACTTCCTCCTTTATTTTAAACAGTCCGCAACATAAGGAAGCAAGGCCAGGTGACGTGCACGCTTGATTGCCTGAGCAACCTTCTTTTGATACTTGTTCGACGTACCCGTGATGCGGCGGGGCAGAATCTTACCCTGCTCGTTGACAAACTTCAGCAGGAAATCGGCATCTTTATAGTCGATATACTTAATACCCAGCTTCTTGAAGCGGCAGTATTTCTTGCGCTGTGTCTCCACAGCTATGGGGGTCAAATATTTTATTTCGGATTCGTTAGCCATAATCTTCGTTGAATTAATAGGTGAACATTAGTTTTCCTCTGCCACAGGGGCGGGTTCGGCAACTGTCTCGGCGGCAGCCTTCTTGGCAGCGCGCTTCTTCTCGTTGTAAGCCACAGCGTGTTTGTCGAGTGCCACCGTCAGGAAACGGAGCAGACGCTCATCGCGTTTGTAGGCAATCTCAAGGTCGGCAATCAGGCTCGGTTCCGCCTTGAATTCAATAAGATAATAGAACCCCGTCGTTTTTTTGCGGATGGGATAGGCCAACTTTTTCATACCCCAGTTGTGGGTATGAACTATTTCGGCGCCATGGTTGGTTAAGAAGTCGGTGTACTTCTGAACCGTTTCCTTCATCTGATCTTCAGACAAAACGGGAGTTACAATGAAAACGGTCTCGTATTGTTTTACCATTGCTTGGAAATTTGGGTTGTTTGTTGATTAATTGATTAAGAAATGTTTTGAGCCACTTTGCGGACTCGAACCGCAGACCTACGCATTACGAATGCGTTGCTCTACCAACTGAGCTAAAGTGGCATTCCTTACGAATGTAACGCAGGTAAGACCGCGATTTCTTCTGTCGGGGTGAGAAGACTCGAACTTCCGGCCTCCACGTCCCGAACGTGGCGCGCTAGCCAACTGCGCTACACCCCGAAGTGGTGTCCTGGCAGGGATTC
>JAGCUU010000035.1 GCA_017962665.1 Bacteroidales bacterium
AACGGTGATGTGATGCCCTGCGGACGCTTCTGCGACGACGATTTGCGACAATTCGCCTATGGCAACCTGCACGACGAGACTCTGTCGGAGATACTGCCTCGCATCAAGAAAAGCGAGATATACAAACGCGCCGAATACATAACCCAAAGCGATTGTGCCAAATGCAAGTGGTACAACATCTGTCACGGTGGCTGTCTGCACGACGGTTTTCTCCGCAACGGCGACTTCAAAAGCAAGACCCTTCTCTGCCCCGCCTACATGCAAATCTTTGCTCATATCGAGCGGCGAATGCAGGAGGTCGGAATATTGGAACAATCAAATCAATGTATAACAAATAAAAACACAACAAAATGAAAGAGTTATTAAATAAACATAACCAAAGGAGTTGTAAGATGAAAAAATCAACACAAACTGTTCCATATAACACACACTCAAACCCATGGAATTTAAAGAAAGTTCTGGCCGGCATTATGTTGGTCGCGGTTCCTGTATTTGTCGCCTGTGAAAAAGAACCAGTAAAACCAAACAACAATAACGGAAACGGTGGCAACACCCAACCACAAAGAACAGAAGAATTTATTTATAACACAAATTTAAAATTTTACAGACCAGGCAGTTCATCAAAAATACCTTACGAAGCATTTATAGATACTGCCGCGAAATATGGTGTAGATCAAAATATAAAACAGCTTCATATAACACCAGAAACCGAAGGAATGTTTTCTAATTTTGAACAAACTGCTATGGAAAACAGAGCAAACATGTTTTCAACACTGTACGATGAATCAAAATCAAAGTTGTCAGGCGAAAACACAACATTAGTATTATCACCAGAGGCTTTTCAAAGCCAAATTGTACAGAACGCATTTCATAATAAATTAAACATCGCGTTACAGCAAAGATAAAAAAAGGCATTTTTAAAATGCCTTTTTTATTGCGTTTCCCTTTTTGGATATCCCCAAACAACTCCTCCGCCGTCACCAGCTTCTTGTGCCTGTCCTCGCCGACACCGCCGGATGGTCACCGAAAGACTGTATAAGGATCAAAGAACCCATATATAACCCACCCTGTCACAGTCTATCGGATAGTTTGACATCTCGCCTTACACAGAAAAACTAAAGAAAAATTTTGCCATATTAATCTTTTGTCGTATCTTTGCATTCCAAAAAGTAGCCATAATGGGCATAAATTTGGAATAAAATGAGTGTAAAAAGAGAACAATACGTTGATAAATTGGTGAGTTCAATGCACAATGGGCTCGTGAAAGTAGTGACAGGAATACGACGTTGTGGGAAGTCGTTTTTGCTGAATGAACTATTCCGTACACGACTGTTGGAAATGGGAATAAAGGAAGAAAATATGCTCTTCCTAAAGATGGACGACTGGCGCAACAGGATCCTGCATAACCCAGACAAACTCCTCGACAAGATAGATGCCTTTGCGGGCAACAACAGCCAGATGCACTATGTTGTTATCGACGAAGTCCAAATGGTGGACCATTTCCCTGATGTGCTGAATAGTCTGCTCCACTTCGACAACGTAGACCCCTATGTGACAGGGAGTAATTCACGTTTCCTCTCGACCGACATCGCCACCGAATTCCGTGGCCGCAGTTATGAAATACACCTCGCACCGCTATCTTTCGCTGAATTCCAGAGTGCTTTCGAAGGCTCGGTTCAAGATGCGTGGGATGAGTACTCGCTGTATGGTGGTATGCCAGGACTACTTAAGTTGAATACAGAAGAAAAGAAAACATCCCATTTGCGTCAACTGTTCAATACGGTTTATCTGCGTGACATTATGGAGCGCAACCGTATAGAGAATGTCCCCGAAATCAAGGAACTGATACGTGTGATGGCTTCCAGTGTCGGGTCTCTCACCAACATCAACAACCTGACAAACACCTTTGCCAGCAAGAAAAAAATGTCTATTACCAACAAGACCGTGGCATCATACATAAAGTATTTTGAAGAATCGTTTATTGTAGAGCAGGCCTTGCGTTATGACATCCGGGGAAAGCAGTATATCGGAGCACAGTCAAAATACTATTTTCAGGACATTGGCCTTCGTAATGCGCTGCTTTCATTCCGGCAATTGGACAAGGGGCACATTATGGAGAATGTCATTTACAACGAACTGAGACAAAACGGATTCTTGGTGGATGTGGGCGATATTGAGACTCGCACACCAACAGGATCAAGGACGCACCTCGAGGTTGATTTCATTGCTAATAAGGGGTCACACCGCTACTACATCCAGTCGGCCTACCAGCTGCAGGATACAGAAAAGGAAGAGCATGAGAAGCGCTCCCTTTTGTTAATCGGCGACTTTTTCAAGAAAGTACTTATTGTGTCTGGACATTACCCGCCTATGCTTGACGACTATGGAATTACGACAATAGGACTCTTCCAATTCTTGGCGAACCCCAATGTCATTGAATAAACAGTGTGATTGTTTCAAATTCCTCAACAACTCCTCCGCCGTCAACAGCATCTTGCTAAAGGAAACAGATTCAAATGCGAGAGTAGAGGGAATACAATAGTTTTCCTCAAAACCACCGAACCAAACATATCAAAAATACCGACTATTTTACCTCAAAAATACCGATTTATGAAGGGACAAGGGACAGGCACCTGTCACACGCCTGCTCTGAGGGATAAAATGGACATCTTTAATGTGAAGCGGGGCGGCCACGAGTTGCTCACTTCATTGGTTCAATTTAAAGGTGTTGCTCACTACGGTGTTTCTTTCTTTAAGGTGTTCGCAGGCACGCCACGCAGGCGATGCCAGTCGGCAGAGCCGACGGCACACCAGGCTGCCCCAATTTTTTCCCCTTCTTAAAGGCTGTTTACGCCCTTTTCTCCGGCAACAGATACTCTACGACCGACGGCCAATCAGGGAAGCGTCCCACACCGAACTGTATCCATTCGCCTTCAAACTCCGACGTTCCATTTTTCCCACGGTCATCAATAAGATAATCTCCTTTGCACAGGTCTTTACGGTGTGTAATGATCATCCTCTTATGAAAGATATCATCGAAATATTTTGTCACCCATGCCACTTTGTCCGCCCATGCGGAAGGGTTCTTCCATGGGGCAGTGGAAAGTATAAAACAGTCGTACTTCTCGGCCAGCTGGTGCACGGCGTCGACAGCACCCTCCATCGGTTCCATCAATCCGAAAATCCCTGGGATATCGTCCAGGTGGCCTTCATACTCCTTTTTTGTCTTCTCGTCGACTTTGTCAAGCCCCGACTTGAAATCGACGAGTACATTATCCATATCGAAATACAAACGTTTCTTTTCCATAACCATTATTTCATTATCAATCCGCTCTTATCCTCCACCAGCTTCCGCTCGAGGGCGATGCGTTTGGGTTCGCCAGGTTTGCCGGTGATGTAGTACTGGCTGGCCAGCCGGTCTTGGAACTGCGAGGCGAAAGCCGATTTGATGCGGCTGCATTTTTCATTTATAGAGTTCCTGGTGGTATTCTGTTTGCAAAGATACGTGTATTTTGCAAAATACACAAATTTATTTTAAATGTATTCTGAGGAATACACCACTGGGATGCCCAATCCGTGTTCCCCATCGCCCCCAATATGGTATCAGCGGCATATTATGTGTTTCAAAGAAATGGCGTTTTTGCCTGGTAACAAGCAACAGAGCCGCCCATCACGGACGGCTCCTGTATATCCGCAAGTGAAATGTGTAAACTAAAGTACAGCAGCTATCATTCGCATGCTGTTTAGACGTGCTGTCAATGTCTTGTTTCGACGAACCATCTGAATGTCGTAATCTGACTGCATGTTGACAAGGGGAATAGGATCGATATCAAGCGCTTTGCCTATCAACAGAGCATATTCGATGGTAACAGGACGTTTGCCATTCAACACCTCGTTGACTACCGAATAGGAGATGCCAGTCGCCTCGGACAGTTGGCGTTGTGTAATGCCGCGTGCTTCAAGTTCATCTTTGATTACCTCACCCGGATGTGTGGAGATAAATGGTGTGAGGTTGTTGGCTATCATGTTGTCCTTTACTCCTGCGATGTGTATCATATTCTTTACTGATAATGGTTTGACAATTCCGTGATGTTGCCAAAAATAAAAATTTTTTTCAAATAATTCGCAAATTTGCGATTTTTTTTTCTGAGTTTTTGCATCATGAAAAGCAGAGACAGCAATGAGTTCCACGGAGCCATATAATAAATATGCGATTGTAGCGTTATTTTAATTGGAATTATTAATCAAAAAATAAGCTATGAAAAAGTTATTATCATTTTTTGTTTTTGCGATAGTGTTCTTTATGCCGCAGATGCTGTGTGCACAGGACTCGGTCGCTGTTACCTTTGCAGTTAATGATGCTGCGATGGGGACCACCAACCACGCATCTGGTACATATACTTATTATGATGGCGACGAGTACAGCGTGACGGCTATACCAAACGACGGCTATCAACTGATGGGGTGGACCGTGACGCTTGTAGAGAATGGTGAAGTGGCCACATATCCAACGAATGGCACTAATGGAACACTTACCGACCATGTGGATATAGATGATGGCTATAACGCATACACTATCACTGCTGTTTTTGGCCCGGCCAATATCAGTCCTGACAGTTTGACACTCATTATTGGAGTCAACAATCCCGACGCTGGTACCGTTATACCGGCCCCGGGTACATACTATTATGTGATTGGTGACCAGTATTCTGTGGAAGCCACAGCAAATGAGGGATACCACCATGTTGGATGGCATGTTACGATAGTGCACCCCGTTTACGGTATCATTCAGGACGAAGTGATTAATATGCCAAATGTCAACATTAGCGGCGTTGTAGAAGACGAGTTAATGCTCGGCTATGTCCATACGATTATTGCCCTGTTTGAGAGCAATGAGGGTATCGAAGATGCGGAAGCTATGGACTTCAATGTTTATGGCAGTGAAGGCTGTCTTGTCATTGGCGGAGCCGAAGGCCGTGAGGTCTACATCTTTGACATCAACGGACGTATGCTGCACCATATCCGTTCGGCCCAAGCCACCGAGTCTTATGCCGTTCGAACAACGGGAGTCTTTTTGGTTAATGTTGCCGGTGTGAAGACTAAGCGTGTTGTTGTGGTGCGATAACTCAAGTGCCAAAGTGTAAGGGGACGTACTATGTTGCTTTTAACACTAATTTAACATTCTTTCCTATGTTGTCATTGGGTTAGGTGACACATATCCATCGATATACGGTACCCCACTTTTCACAACTGCAAATGCTTGCCGAATGAGTTTGTTTGACAC